>NZ_BSBI01000004.1:0-655033 GCF_034961445.1 Streptomyces yaizuensis | reverse complement strand
CCATCATCCGGTTCACGTCCCGGCGCTGCCCGGGCGTGACCAGCGTGACCACACGGCCCGACGCGCCGGCACGCGCGGTACGCCCACCACGATGAAGATAATCCTTGGATTCAGAAGGCGGATCGACGTTGACGACGAGGTCCAGGTGCTCGACGTGGATGCCACGGGCAGCGACGTTGGTGGCCACCAGCACCGTGATCGCGCCGTCCTTGAACTGGGCCAGCGTGTGCGTGCGCTGCGGCTGCGACTTCCCGCTGTGCAGAGCACCCGCCTTGATGCCGCTGCTCCGCAGATGGCGGGTGAACTGGTCCACAGCGTGCTTGGTGTCCAGGAACATCAGCACCCGCCCGTCCCGGGCCGCGATCTCGGTGGCTGTCGCGTACTTGTCGGTGGGATGCACGTTCAGAATGTGGTGCTCCATCGTCGCGACCGAGCCCTCCGCCCGGTCGACCGTGGCGAGCACCGGCTCACTCAGATAGTGCCTGACCAGTTGATCGACGTTGCGGTCGAGCGTCGCGGAGAACAGCATCCGCTGCCCGCCGGCGGGAACCTGGTCCAGGGTCTGCGAGACCTGCGGCAGGAAGCCCATGTCGCACATCTGGTCCGCCTCGTCCAGCACCGCGATCCGCACCCGGTCCAGGTGGCAGTCCCGCCGGGTGACGAGATCGGCCAGCCGCCCCGGCGTCGCCACCACGACCTCGGCACCCGCCCGGAGCGCCGCCGCCTGCCGGTTGATCGCCAGCCCGCCGACCACGGTCACCGACCGTAGTCCGAGCGCCTCCGCGTAGGGAGCCAGCACCTCGCTCACCTGCTGCGCGAGTTCCCTCGTCGGCACCAGGACCAGTGCGAGAGGGCGCTTCGGTTCGGCGCGATGGCCCGCCGTACGTGCGAGGAGCGCCAGCCCGAAGGCAAGAGTCTTCCCCGATCCGGTCCGCGCGCGGCCCAGGACGTCCCGGCCGGCCAGCGCGCTCGGCAGGATGGCCGCCTGGATCGGGAATGGATCCCGTACCCCGAGCTGCGCCAGCACCCTCATCAGCTCGGCCGGCAGTTCCAGATCTGCGAAGGACGCGGCCGGCGGAAGGCCGGGTGCCGACGTCCCCGGCACTGAGAGCTCGCCCTGCGGGGCCCTCCCCTGCTCAGACCTGCCTGGTCCGGAGCGGCCGGAGGACGGCTGCTTCGTTGTCATGGGGTCCTTCCTCATTTCAGTGCCCGAACGGCTGGGGCCCGTGCCTTGTCCGGCACGGGCCCCAGCTGTCTGCGAGCGTGACCCCGACTTTACCAGCGCCGGACTCACGTCAGCCGTCTCGCGGCCCGGCCGGCGACGGACCCGTTCTCGGCCGCTCGCACCGCGACCACCGGGCAGAACAGCCGGTGCGCTCGCGTCCGGCATATCGGAGGGATCGCCAGGAGCCAGTGCAACCGGGCCGACGCCACCACGCTCGACTTCGCCGTCTGGCTCTCCGACCTCGGGCGGGAGCCGGTCACGGTCAGGGGCGAGCTGGCCTACGTCCAGGCGGACGGCACCACGGCCCTGTGGGCGGACGAACTGTGACAGGCCCCGGCGCCTGCGGTCTTCGTGACGACACGCCGGTCCACGGTCCCCACGTACCTCTCCGGGGACCGTGGACCGGCAGATGAACTGGCTCCACCCGGCCGATCACACCGAACCCTGGCGGAATCCGACCGACCCGGACCACCGGCCGCTCCAGCGCGACGTGCTCAGCGCCTACGAGCGGGGCGCGTGCTCGGCCGGCCATCGCGTGATCCGACATCTGCGGCAGCCTGCTGAGCCTCATGGACTCTGTCGTAGCCGACTCGATACGGCACAGCAGGGTCACGTGGCGCCAAACTGAGGGGGGTTCGAGGCATCACGTCCCGCTGGATGCGGTGGCGACGGTTCGATGCCGGTCTATGGTTGCCTGGTCCGGGAAGGCCCCGGGCCGACCGGGCAGGGGGCACCGTGGGGACGGACGGCAGCACCAGGTGGACGAGCGGGGCGGGCTCGGCGGCCGTCGGCGCCGCGAGCGGTTCGGCCGGGCGGTGAACGCCCGTGCCCGGATCGCCGTCCTGTGGGCCGTGGCCTGCCTCGGCGGGCTCGCCGCCACCGCCGCTCTCACTCCTTCCGGAACCGGGAAGTCTTCCGGCCCCGAGGAGCCCGGGCGGCGTGAGTCGATCATCACCGCGGTACCGGCGGTGGACTGCGAGCGGATCGCCGAAGAGATCCGGCAGGCGGACGCCGGTTCTGGCGGTGCGAATCCCCGGCCCGGCCTGATGGTCGCTCGGTCGACGGCGGTGCCCGAGGAGTGTGTGGACGAGCTTCAGGCACAAGGGCTGTGGTAGGCGTACAAGGAACTGGACAAACCACCGACGGTGGCAGGACCCCACACGGGCCGGTCCTGGCGGTCGTGCCCGGCGGCGACCCGGCCGTGGACGGCCACGACGGTTCCCGTCACCGTCCCCCGGCCCGGCCCGGCCCGGGAGGCGAGCGGCGCGCGTTCCCGGTTGGTGACGCAGGCGGCGATGGCCGCGGACAGGGCGTCCGGCCGCGCGGGGCCAAGAGCGGGCGATGACGGCCGCCATCCGGTCGGCGGCGATGGCCTTCCGGATCGTGCTCCGTCGCCCTTGGCGTCGTCGGGTGGATGAGGAGGGGCTCGACGGCCGCCCAGCCGTCGGCGACAGTGGGTACGGGAGACCCCGGTTGCTGACGGCGGCGTGGACACCATCACGGCGGCCCCCTCGTCGACACCATCCGCCTCATCGACGGCGGCGACGACGATCGACAGCCCGGCGGGGCCACGGTGAACGGCGGGAACCTCATCGACGTGATCACCCCCACCGGCGGCCGCCGGCAGACTACGGCGACGGTGACGGCTGCCTGTGCACCTTCAACCCCGCCGACCAGGGCACCGTCACCAACTGCGCCACCATCGGCTGACACCCGGAGACCCAGCGCTGAACCGCCGGACCGCCTCTCATGGTGGGAATTACGCAGCGCCAGGCCGTGGCCGCTGCGCTCGGGTACGCGGGCCGGACCCTTCCGTGTGCACAAGCCCCGGCCGCGCGTGGCGGTTCAGCGCGTGAGGGTGTTGAGCCAGCCGGTCAGCAGGCGATTGGTCTCCTCGGGGCGTTCCTGCTGGATCCAGTGGCCGCAGCCCTCGATGAGGTGGGAGGCGGTCAGGCCGGGGAGGGTGGTGGGGAAGGCGTCGACGGCGTCGGACATCCAGGTGGTGGAGGCGTCCAGGGCGCCGCCGATGAAAAGGGATGGCTGCTTGATCGGGGCGCCTCGGTGGGGGGCGAGGTCCGTCCAGTCCCGGTCCATGTTGCGGTAGCGGTTGAGGGCGCCGGTCAGGCCCGTGCGCTCGAACTCTCCGGCGTAGACGTCGAGGTCGTCCTCGGACAGCCAGGCCGGGAGGACGCCGGTGGGGAAACGGTCACGCAGTCGGCCGCCGTGGGTGACGAAATGGGGGTCGGGCTCGCCGGGGGCGGGCATGGTGTCGGCGGACAGGGCGGCGTAGAAGCCCGCGAGCCAGCCCCGTACGTCGGGCTCGATCTCCGTCTCGGTGCGGCCGGGCTCCTGGAAGTAGGAGACGTAGAACTCCTGCTCGGGGCCGCCGAGCCGGCCGAGGCTGTCGGTGGGGCGGGGGCCGCCGGGTGGTGCGTACGGGACGCTCAGCAGGGCGACGGCCCGGAAGACCCCGGGGTGGAGCAGGGCGGAGGTGGCGGCGATGCTGGAGCCCCAGTCGTGGCCGACGACCACCGCGCTCTCCTCGCCGAGGGCGTGCACGAGGGCGGCGTTGTCCTCCACCAGGTTCAGCATCCGGTAGGCGTCGGTCGCCGCAGGCCTGGAGGAACGGCCGTAGCCGCGCACGTCGATCGCCACCGCCCGGTAGCCGGCCGCGGCCAGTGCCGGGAGCTGGCGGCGCCAGGAGTACCAGGACTCGGGGAAGCCGTGCACGAGCAGGACCAGCGGGCCGGTGCCCTGCTCGACCAGGTGCAGGCGCCCGGCCGGGGCCTCGACGGTGCGGTGGCGGAGTGCGGCGGACGGCTCGGGCTGCATGAGGGCTTCTCCTCGGTTCGCGGGTGGACGCGGGTACCCATCGATCATGCGGCGCGGCGGCCGTCCGACGCGATGATCCTTGCCAGTCTGGCAAACTCGCAGGACAGCGGGGCGACGCATCCTGAAGGGAGCGGAGTGGGTGACAGGCGACGAGGTGGCCGACACGCCGGCGGCGATGGGCCCCCGGCTGCGGGCCGCGCGTGAACACCGCGGCTCCACGCTCACCGGCGTCAGCCGCGCGACCGGCATCTCCCCGAGCACGCTGTCGCGGATCGAGACCGGCCGGCGCAAGCCCACCCTGGAAGTGGTGGTGCGGTTGGCGAAGGAGTACGGCGTCTCCCTGGACGAGCTGGCCGGCACCGCCCCCGCCGCCGGGCAGCGCACCTCCGCGCTCCGGCGTTTCGGGGATGACAAGGCGGTGCTGCCGCTGACCCGGTACGTCGGGGGCCTGCACGCCCACAAACACGTCCTGCCCGCCGTCCAGGAGCCGCCCGCGCGGCCCCGGCAGGTCTCCCACGACGGCTGGGAATGGCTGTGCGTCCTGTACGGGCGGCTGTGGCTCGCACTCGGTGACCAGGACCTCGTCCTGGGTGCCGGGGACGTCGCCGAGTTCGACACCCGCAGTCCCCACGGGGTCGCGAACGCCGGCCCCGGCGGCCCGGTCGAGTACCTGATCATGTTCGGGCCGCAGGGAGAGCGCCTGCGGCCGCGCACCCCGCCCGCCCCAGGCCGCAGGGACCGGTAGCGAGCGGAGGACGAGTAGCCTGACGTCCTGGAGAGGCCCGGGATGTCAGGCCGCTTCCTCGTTGCACTCAGAGGTCGCCTTCTCCCGTTGCTCCCTTGAGATGAAGCTCAGCTGTCGCCGGGCGCGCCGATGAAGGCGGCGCCGGTCTCTGCCATCCGCTCGACCGCATAGGCCGGGTCGATCAGTGCCTCAGGGGTGTGGATGCCTGGTGTGGCGGCTTCGCCGCGCAGCCCGAGCAAGCGCTCAACGCCGAGGGCGATGCCGGTTGCGGTCAAGGGGCGCTGCCCTGCCGGGTGGACCAGGTAGCGGCTCCTGCTGATCGGGGCACCCCCTCGGCCTGTCCCTTCGAGGTCGATCCGGACCTCGAAGGAGACGGGTTCGCCGCGGCGCCGGCCCACGGATTCGCCGACGGCGAAGTCGAAGCGGACGTCGGGTGCGTCCGTCGCGAGGGCGAGGCTGGGTACGTCGGGGATGGCGATGCTCCGGCCGGGCAGATCGGTGCCGTCGGTACTGCGCACGTCGGCCTGCGCGTCGGGGCCGGCGACCCAGGTGAAGACGCCGTCCCGGCGGACAAGTCCCGCCGTGGTCGCCGTGGACCACCGCCGCAGATCCGCTCTTCCCGCAGGCCCGCCGGTGTCCAGTTCATCCAGTACCGCACTGATCCGGATGGTGTCGATCCGGTCGAACCGCCGGGCCGCGTGCAGTGCCGCGAGGACGACGGTCCCGGCGCAGTAGTGGCCGGCCAGCAGGATCGGCGCGGCGTTTGCCCGCTGGGCGCCCGCGACGACCTCCGGCGCGATGTCCACCAGGCCGCTGGAGATGCTGAGGTACGGCAGCCCGCGGTGCTGGGCGTAGCGCAGTCCGTGCAGGTGGTCGTCCCAGAGCGCGGCGATTACCGCCGAGTAGGTGCGGTCGGCCGGGAGGCCGAGATCGCTGCGCCGCAGATCGATGGTCACGGCCGTTGCGGCGCCGAGTTCGCCGGCCACGCGCTGTGCGCGGTCGATGTCACGACCCGCGATGGTCAGCGGCAGTGCCGGGTGCCATTGGCGCAGGAGAGCGGCGGCCCTCGCGCCCGCCTGGCCCGTACCACCCAGGATCAGTACCGATTCCGGCTGTCCCACCACGGGTTCCCCTCACATCCATTGACATCCATTGACATCCATGAAGCTACATTTTGTAGCCTACGTTTTGTAGCTTAGATTGGAGCGGGAACGCAAGGGAGGGCCATGGCCACCACCACATCGACCCGCCTGTCCAAGCAGGCCAGGCGGGAGCAGCTGCTCGACACCGCCCGGGCGATCGTGCGCACCCGGGGCACCGACGGCCTGACGCTGGTGACTCTCGCGGAGGAAGCCGGGGTGAGCAGACCGATCGCATACGACCACTTCGCCACCCGCCCCGGCCTGCTGCTCGCGCTCCACCGACGACTCGACGAACACCACCGGGCCGCGATCACGCGGGCGCTGCGGGACGCCGCGCCCAGCGCCCGCGAGGTCGCTCGCGTCATCAGCGCCGCTTACTTCGCCTGCGCCACCGACATGCCGGAACTCAGCGCCGTTTCCGCCGCGCTGAAGGGAAACCCGGAAATGGAGGCGATCCAGCACGAGTTGACCGACAGCTACGCGGACCTGATGGCCGGCGCGCTGCTGCCGTACTCCGGCCTCGCGCCCCAAACCCTCCGGCTGCGATGCGTCGGCGTGCTGGGTGCGGCCGAGGCGATCGCCGCCGAGCTGAACCGGGAACGGGCAACCGACGGGGAGGCGGTCACCGCGTTGACCGACCTGATGGTGAGCGGTCTCGATGCCAGGGGCGACCGCCAGGGTGTTTCTGAGCGGTCATCTGGCTGACCAGATGTGGATGGCGGCGAGGCGGATCCCGGTGGTCAGTCCGCCGCGGGACCGGCCGGCGCGACCGCGTCGATCACTTGCCGGTGATCCCGCCACCGGACACCCCGCCGGGGTGTCCGATCAGACAACAACCTCACTGGTCCTGTGGCCGGACGGTTTCCCGGTCGACGCGTGTGTGAGGGGTGACCAGGAGGGTTTCGAGGGCGTCGTCCCGCAGAAGCAGCCCAGCGGTCTCCGCCGAGCAGCCGACGTAGGTGGACAGGAGGTCATGGTCGCTGGTGACCACCCAGCTGTGGTCCTGCGGCCACCAGAACTCCGGGCCGCTCTCCCCCACGGCTTCCTTGAGTTCTTCTCTCACGCTCTCCAGTCCGGTGAGAGGAGCACAGCGAACGAGGGGCCCGTCCTGCCCCCAGAGCAGGGCCGCGAGGTCGTAGGCGAAGCAGACGGGCCGGTCGCCGCAGGTCCCGGCGAGCACGCGGGTCAGTGCCGAACGGCTGCTGTCGTCGAGCGCCCCGTCCGGGGCCTGCCACAGGGAACGTCCGGAGCTGTCGGGGGCTTCGTCCCGCAGCCACCAGTGGGACAGTTCGGGGTGGAACGGGACTGCCGAGTCCGCGGCCCGCGCCTGCCAGCTGCGGCTACGGCCCGAGCCGTCCGTGGCCTCGAAGCGGTGGAAGATCCGGACGTACGCCTCGTACCCGTCCGGGACAAGCTCGGACACCACATGCCCGGGTCCGGGTTCCCGGCGGCCCAGTCGGCCCAGCCGGCCCTTGAGCCAGGCCAGCTCCGTACCGTCGTAGGTCCATGCACGCTTCTCTGTCACGGCCCCATTCTCGCTGCCCCCGGGTGCCTGCGAGAACGACTTTCCCGACCTCGCCGAGGCGTGCGCCTTCACCCTGGTGATGTCACATCTGACCCGGCTGTCCAGTCTGACTTGGCACAGGGCGTCCCGGCCGGGGACGCGCGCTGTCCTGAAGGGGCTGAGCAGCATGAGCACGATCCTGGTGACCGGCGGTACCGGAACCCTCGGCCGGCTCGTCACCGAGCGTTTGCGGACGGCCGGGCACGAGGTACGGGTCCTCAGCCGGCACGCGCAGCCGTACGCCGTTGATCTGCGGGAGGGCGGCGCCGGGCTGGACGCGGCCGTCGCCGGGGTGGACACGGTCGTGCACTGCGCCAGCACGCCGCGCGGGGGTGACGAGAAGGCGGCGGGGCGGTTGATCGCCGCCGCGCGCGAGGCCGAGGTCGGACACCTCGTCTACATCTCCATCGTCGGTGTGGACGCGGTGCCGCTCGCCTATTACCGGTCCAAGCTGGCCGTGGAACGGCTGGTGGAAGGGTCCGGGCTGGGCTGGAGCGTGCTGCGGGCCACGCAGTTCCACGACCTGGTGGCGCGGCTCTGCGCCGTACTGGCCGCTTCGCCGGTGATGCTGGTGCCCGCGGGGGTGGACGACCAGCCGGTGGAGGTGGGGGAGGTCGCGGACCGGCTGGCCGGACTGGCCCTCGGCGCCCCCGCCGGGCGGGTCCCCGACCTCGGCGGACCCGAGGTCCGGTCGTTGGAGTCACTGGCGCTCGCCTACGCGGCGGCGGCGGGTAAGCGGCGGCGGGTGATACGGGTACCGCTCTTCGGGCGGGTGTACCGGGGGCTCCGGGCCGGGGGGCATCTGACACCGGCGGGGGCGGTGGGGGAGGGGACGTTCGAGGAGTACTTGGCGGGGCGGCCCCGGGGGTGACTCCGGGACACAGGATCCGGGGGTGACGCAGGGGCCCGGGATCAGAGGGTGACGCCGAGGCACGGGATCAGAAGGTGACGCCGAGGCACGGGCCCTGGGGCAGCGGGCCGTGCAGGAGGCGACGCTCCGGCTTCGGGACCGGCCGCTCGGTCGGAACTGACCTTATTGGAAAGAAGGTTGTGCAATTATCTGCACGACGGGGGCGCTCGCAGCAGTGCGTGCCTCTGTGTTTCCACTCAGGCGAAGGGGGCGAGTGATGTCTGGTTTAACCAGAAATCAATGGATTGGCGTGTGGTCTGTGGTGGCAGTGCTGGTCGCCGCGCTGATCACTGCCGGAGCCACTCTCGCGGCAGGTTCCGGCGGCGGAACAGAGATCAACAACGACTGTCCAGGAGCAGCGGCCCAGTGCACCGGCAACGGCGACAACAACCGCACCGAGAGCGACGAACGGTGAGACGGGGCATGCGCGGTGCCGTGCTGACGGCGGGCGCCGTTCTTGCCCTGTCGGGATGCGGTGGAACAGAGATCAACAACGACTGCAGCGGGGCAGGGGCGCAGTGCGCCGGCAGCGGTGACAACGGACAGGGCAGCATGGCCGACGAGCAGGTCGGCGAAGCGACCGGCAGCCCGAAGGAGCGCGCTCCGGCGCCGGCTCCGTCCGGTTCCGTGGATTCCCGGGCCGGCGCCCTTCCGGAAGGAGTCGGCAGCGGCGCGCGGTGCCGTGGGGACTGGCAGGCCTTCGGAGGGGCCGGCGTCGAGGTCAAACCGTGCATCGAGCGCCGGACAAGCGGAGTCGTGGTCTCGGCCAGGGTCAGGGCCGCCGACCCGGCGAGCGCGCCTGTCGGGGCGACCGTCTGGGTCTGGCTGATGAAAGCGGACCCCGACCTCGTCGCCCAGGACCGGCCGGCCATGACGCGCGACGAGTCCACCGCGCACCGCTGCCCGATCAGCTTCCGTGATGACGGCTCCTCGGTTGAGGAGTGCTCACGGCAGTTCACCCCGCAGGAGCGAGGTGTCTACACGACAGCAGTCGACGTGGGCCTGTCCGACAGCGAATTTTCGCCGAAGTGGGCGAACCGGACGTTCTGGGGTACTCAATCCGTCTGGAAGGTGACGTGGCCGCCGACCTGACCGGACACTCCGGGCGGACGGTCGCGGAGACACCGCCGTGTGGATGGACGGGGTGGATGGACGGGGTGGCCGCGGATTTCCACGGCACCCTGCGGGACCGGCTCGGCTCCCGCCGCTACCGGTGCCGGGCGGGGGCCGGTTCCTGACATGGCCGGTTCCTGACGTGGCCGGTTACGTACCGGTGGACGCGATGGGATGCCGGCCCGGTCGGGTCCGCGTACAGGTGATCAGCCGTCTGCGCAGGCGTCTTGGGCGACGAGTTCCGTCATGCGCTCCATACAGCGCATCCGGGCAGGCGAGAAGTCGTAGGACATCTTCGTGATTGCCTCCAAGACGCTCATCCGTGACCAGCAGGGCCTCCATGTCGGAGGCGGCAATGCGCCGGGGGCAGATGGCTGAGCCGATCCGTCACCAGCTCGGAGAGCAGGCCCAGCGGGCGGCGGAGCGGGAGGTGGAGCCGTGCGGACGGGATCGCGAACGGGCCTTTCGAGAAAGGGATGTTGACGTCCCATCGGGGTGCTCCGCCGTTATCACGTGGTGACTGCCGACCCCCGGCTCGGCCCGTACAACCCTTCCCCGGCTCCGCCGGTCCTGCATACACCGGCGTGCCCCGCCGCACGTCCGCTCCGCTTCACCGCCCCGCGGGCGCCACCGACGTGCCGCCGTATCGACCCACCGTCCGTCCGCTCGTCCAGAGCCGTGCTCCCGAAGGACAGCTATGACCTCCTTCCGCCCGACCCGTGGCCCGGTGCTCGCCGCCGCTGTCACGGCCGTCCTGTCCCTCGCCGCGCCCCCGGCCCTCGCCGCCGGGGGTGCCGACCGCCCGGCCGCCGTCCCGCCGGGCGCGGCGCCCACGGCGCAGGCGAACCCGAAGCCGAAGCCGAAGCCACAGACGAAGCCGGACGACTTCGACGGCGACGGCTATCGCGACATCGCCGTCGCCGCGCCCTCCGGCACGGTGAACGGTGTCGTGCGGGCGGGCCATGTCTCCGTTCTGTACGGGTCAAAGTCCGGGGCCCCGTACCAGCGGCGGCAGCTCTTCCACCAGGACCTGCCGGGTGTCCCGGGCGGGGCCGAGACCGGGGACGGCTTCGGCGAGGCCCTCGCCACCGGCGATCTCGACCGGGACGGCTACACGGATCTGATCGTCGGCACCCCGGGCGAGGACATCGGCTCGATCGGCCCCGAGGCCGGCACGGTCGTCGTGATCTGGGGTGGGCGCAAGGGTCTCGCGGGCTCCGCGACGCTGATGGTGGGCCCGGGGCCGCATCTCGGCGCCGGGAAGCACCTGGCGGTCGGCGACTTCGACGGGGACGGCGACCACGATCTCGCCACCGCCGAGGGCGGGGGCGCCGTGGTGGCGCTGTCCGGTCCCTTCGGGCGCGACGGGAGCCGGTCCGGTCGCGCCCACCTGGAGAACGGCACCTACTTCATCACCGGTCTCGCCACCGGGGACATCGACCGTGACGGCCGTGCCGACCTGGTCGGCCTGCGCCATCACACCGACGAGCCCGACTCCCGCCATCTGGTGGTGTGGAAGGGCGGCCCGCGGGGCGCCGGCCCCGGCCACCGGGTGATCACAGGCACGAACGGCCTGAACGTGCCGGGCGGGGACAACCTCGACATGGGCGATGTGAACGGGGACCGGTTCGCGGACATCGTCATGGGCCGCCGGGACGGCTACGACAGCGACCTCGACCTCCCGAGGGCGAAGGGCGGCATGGTCACCGTGGTGCCCGGCTCCGCGCAGGGCGCGCAGGGCACGAAGGCGACGCAGCTCAACCAGGACAGCCCGGGCATTCCCGGAGCCGCGGTCCACGGCGACTACTTCGGCTCCGGCATCTCGGTCGCGGACATCGACGGCGACGGGTACGAGGACGTCTCCGCCGGGATCGTCGGCAAGGACGTGGACGGCCTGGACGGTGCCGGGGCCGTGGTCACCCTCCGGGGCTCGGCGAAGGGGCTGACCGGCGCCGGGGCCCGGCTGTTCAGCCAGAGCACGCCGGGTGTGCCGGGCGCCTCCGAGCGGTTCGACCGCTTCGGCGCGAACACCCGGCTGCTGGACCTGGACGGCGACCGCCGCGCGGAGCTGATCACCGCGGCGACCGGCGAGAACGAACGCGCGGGGGCGCTCTGGGTGTTCCGGGCGACGCGGACGGGGATCACCGCGAGCGGTTCGGTCACCTTCGGCAACGGCACGCTCGGCGCCGTCGCCGCGCCGGGCAGCGAGCTGGGCCGCACCTTCGGGCGGTGAGCCGAACGGATCGACGACCTCGGTGTGCCACGACCGCCGACGGGGCCGTTCGCGTTCCGTCGGCAGGTCCTGGGGAAGCTGAACAGGCGAGCCCACCGGTCCACCGCCGCGTGGTCCGCCTGCTCCTGACCCTGCTCGGCTTGGGCGGGCAGAGCAATGCCCCATTGCCGGAACTACCCGATTTTGAACCGCAGTTGATGGGTTGAAGCGGATGCCCGGACACCATGCGCGGGCGTACGGCGACAGCGAGGACCTATCCTGCCCGTCATGATCGACTGGAAGAGCGTCGAGGCCGCCGACTGCGCCGTGCCCTCCGACCGGCCCATGGACGACCTCGTCCGGGAGCTGTCCCGTGCGCTGGCGGATCCCGATCCGCTGGTCCGGGACGGCGCGCCCTACACCGTCCTCGCGACCTGGATCGCCCGCGGCACGATCGAGACGCCACAGCGGCTGGAACTGGGGGACCGGATGGCCGCCCGGTTCACCGACCCGCGGGTCGAGGCCCGCACCTTCGCGCCCCTCGTGCTGGGCATGCTGGTGGACGCGGGGGACTTCAGAGCCGGCTGGGTCGACGCGTTCGAGCGCTGGTACCCGGCCGAGCGGGATCTGCGCGGTCACGACGAGACCCTCGGCTGGCTGCACGCGGTGGCACACGGCGCGGACCTGCTCGCCGGCTTCGGCCGCCACCCTGACGTGGCGCCGGTGCGGATGCTGGACCTTGCCGCCGCGCGGCTGACGGCGCCCACCGACCACGTCTACGACCAATTGGAGGACGACCGCCTGGCCCGGGCGATCGCGCGCGTCCTCACCCGCACCGACCTGAGCGAACGCGACGCCGTCGGCTGGCTCGATCCCATCGCCGACCGCTTCGGAGCCGACCGCATCAGCACCCCTGTGCCCGCCCACATCAGCAACTGCCTGCGCACCCTGCGCCTGCTCTACATCCTCGCCGACCGGGGCGTACGCCCCACCAGTGAACTGCCCGCGGAACCCCTCCCCCACCGCGACGCGATCAAGTCCGGCATTGCCACGGTCCTCGACCGGATCGTCAGACGCTGACCCCGGCGGACCGTCTCACCGAACCTCTGACCGACGCCGGGCTCGTTCCCTTCGCCCGGCTGCTGCTTCCTGCCCCGGCAACAGGTCGGCCGTGCCTGGGCCGAGGGCCTTGTCCTCTCACGAACCGATGGGAATCATGAACGCGTGCAACGCCGAGAGGAACTCCACACCCTGCTGGTGCGCGCCGGACTGACCGTCGTCCGGGACCTGCGCCCGGGCAGCCTGTTCCCGCCGGAGGCCGGCTGGCGTATCGCCCGGGGGATCGCCGCGCCGGACGGCGCGGCAGGCGGCGCGGCGAGGGAAGCGCTCGACGCCGAGTGGTGGCGCCGTCTCGCGGATGCCGACGGAGAGTTTCTGGTGGCCGTCCTCGGGCACCGGATCGGCGGCAACGACTCCTGGTGGACCCGGGTCCGCTCCAGCGGCGGCGGTGTGCCGCGGCTGACCGGCAACCCCGGGTTCGTGGCGCTCTCCCTCGACGGGCAGGTCCTGCTGGCGGAGGTGCCCGGCGCCGACGGGCCCCGGGTGACGGCCCTCGACCGACTGCCGGAACGGCTGGAGGAGGCCGCGGCAGCCGCGGGCCGCGAGACAGCGGCCGAACGCGCCGAGGTGTGGGCGGCGGTACCCGGCCGGCCGGCATGGCCCAGGCACTGGGCTGAGGGGATCGGGTCCAATCCCGCCGCACCGGACGAGCTGCTGATCCGGCTGCTGGACGTGGCGGAGGGCTTCCTGGACAGCTGCGACCGGCCCGCCGTCCTCGACGCCGCCGTGGCGCACCCCGATCCGCAGGTACGGTCGAGTCCCGCCGACACCTTCCGGCCCAAGCTCACGTCCGCCCAGTGGATACGCCTGACCCGCGCCGAACCGTCGCCGAGCCGGCGCGTGCTCTGGGCCGAGTGCGCCTGCGCCCAGGGTGTCGAACTCCCCGCGGACCTGTACGACGACCTCCTCGCCGGCCCGGCCCGCGCCCAGGCCGCCGCACTGCCCGGGCTCCCCGCCCACCGTCTCCCCGGCCTCGTGAACGACGCCGATCCCCTGGTGCGGGCGGCCGGCTGCGCCCGGTGGGACGATCTCGCCACGCCGCTGCGGGAGCGGCTGCTGGCCGACACCGACGACGCGGTGCGAACGGCGGCGCTGCTCGCCCATCACGCCGGCGTCCCCATGTCTCGCGAGGTCTTCACCGCGTTGCGCGATCCCCGGCGCGCGCTCGAACAGTGCCGTCTCGCCCCAGGGTTGGAGGCGGAGCTGGTCAGGAGCGGGGATGCGGAGGTGCGCCGGGCGCTGGCCGCCAACCCGCGGCTCGGCGCGCCCAGTGTCGCCGTCCTGGCACAGGACCCCGACGACGACATCCGCTCGGTGGTGGCGCTGCGCCCCGACCTCACCGAGGAGCAGCGCGCCGCGGTGCGCTACGCCTTCGACCCGGCGGCGATGTCGCGTACCGTGCCCTGGGTCGAGGGCCTGCACGGCGACGCCGACGCCATGCGCCGCCTGGCCGTATCGTCCCATCCGCTCATCCGCCGCAGCGTGGCCCGTGCCCGGCGTCTTCCACCGGACGTCGTGGAGCGTCTGGCCGGGGACGAGGACCGGACGGTACGCCTGTTCCTCGCCGAGTCGTGCGACGACGCGCCGGCCGAGATGCTGCTGGAGGTCTGGCGCTGGTGGGACGGCAGCCTCAGTCACCCCGGCCGCCCCCGCAGCCACCCCCATTTCCCCCGCACGGGCCTGCTGCGCTACGTCGGAGATCCCGCCGGGCGGATGCGCCGTCTGGCCCTGGACGATCCCGAGTCCACGCCTGCGGACGTCGCGCGTCTCGCCCGCGACCCCGAAGCAGAGGTGCGCCACCGCGCGGCCGAGGACCCCCGGCTGTCACCGGCCGACGCGGTGCGGCTGCTGAACGACCCGGTGGACCATGTTCGCGGGACCGCGATACGTCATCCGCGGCTGCCGGCCCGCGTCCTTGCCGGGCTGCTGCACGACCGCGCCACGGCACGCACGGCGGTCGCCAACCCGGCGATCCCGATCCCCGTCCTGCACCGCATCCTGGCTGCTGCGGCCGCCGCAGTCCGAAGCTGAACTCCGGCGCTCCCCCGCCTGTGCCGGGCGAGCGGGTCACATGTTCACGGGCAGCCCTGACGCAGTTCTTTTTCCTTGACGGTCAGGTGGTCCCCCTGGGCGTGGTCACGGCGTCGAGGGTGGCTTGGACCCGGATCCCCGAGACGTTCGAGGTCGATCAGCCGTCGGCCCGGGTCCCGCGGCGCGGGGCCCCGTTCTGGTGGTTGGCCGTCGGTGGCTTGGGGAACCCGCGGTCCGTGTCCGGCGGACGGTTCTCGGGCGTGAGGGCGACGACCGCCCAGACGGTCCTTCCGTCCGTCGTCGTCTCGGTCCCGCAGCTCAGCGCTCCGAGGGCGCGCAGCCGGGTGAGGGTGGTGTCGTCCAGGGGTGGCGGGTCCGGCTGGTGGCTGAGGGCGAGGACGAGGGCCGTACCGTTCTGTTCCGCGAGGTGCAGGCTGATCCGCCGACCCCCGTCGGCCACTGCGGTGGCGACGAGCAGTGTCACCAGCTCGGCTGTCGTGCCGGGGCCTTGCATGCCCCACTGGGCGAGTCGCCGGTCGACCAGGCCGGCCGCCTTCCGGGCGCTCCAGGGGCGGGACTCCAGTGTCCAGGCCGCTCCGGGGCGGTTGGCCATGAGGCGGCGCCCCCGTGCACCGTGGGCAGCTGCTGGCGGGAGGGGCGGCGGGCCGGGTGGCGGCGGTGGGTTCTTCGGCGGCGGCGGTGTCCTGGGTGGCCAGTCCGGCGGGCGGGGCCTCGTCGCGGACGGGCCGATCGGGAGTACCACCGGATACCTCCTCCTGGACGTGGACGGGTTGGTCCAGTCTAGGCGTCGCGGGCCCCGGGAGAAGAGCGTTCGCGAGGAGGCCGGCCCGGCCCCTCCCGTGTTCGCTGTGGCCGGGCCGGCCTGTGCGGGGTGTGGGCGTCAGTCGTCTGTGGGGCATGGGCTGAGCAGCGTGGAACGGAATCCCTCCACCGGGGCGTTGCCGACGGCGCGGCAGAGGCGGTCGATGGCCGCTGCTGTGCCGAGAAGATCGGTGTCCCAGAACTGCATCATGCCGTCGTTGCTGCGGGTGGCGAAGGTGGTGCCGTCGGGGCTGAAGGCGAGGGTGCGGGGACGTGAGTGGGGCCGGCCGGAGGGAAGGGTGAGGCGGATGTGTCCCGTGCTCATGTCCCTGAATGTGATGGTGCCGTCCCGTTCGATCAGGGCGATCGTCCTGTGGTCCGGGCTGAGGGCGAAGGCGCCGGTGGTGCCGGTGATGGTGAGGCGCAGGCGGCGGGCGGACAGATCCCACAGACGTACGGTCCCCTCGGGGTTGGTGAGAGGGGTGAGTCCCTTCCCGGGGTCCGCTCCGGTGCTGTCGCTCGTGAGGAGGGTCTTCCCGTCGCGGGTGAAGATCATGGAGGTGGCGTCGCCCCGAGGACGGATGGGGATGGAGTGGCGGAGGGGGTCCCTCACGTCCCACTGGCGGATACCGCCCCCGTCGGCGGTGAAGAGCACGCCGCTGTCCTGGCTGAACGCCAGCTCCGTGATGCGGGAGGGATGGCCGGTGAGGGTGGCGCGGACCGTGCCGCCGGCCACGTCCCACAGATGTATGACGGTGGCCTGGTCGCTGGTGGTCGCCAGCGTCTTCCCGTCCGGACTGAACACCGCCCAGTGCGCCCGCCCGCTCTGCGCGCCCAGAGTGCGGCGCAGTTGACGGGTGCGGGTGTCCCACAGGCCCACCGTCCCGTTCTCGTGGCTGACGGCGGCGGTCCTCCCGTCGGGGCTGAAGCCCACCGGGGACGCGTGCACCAGCGGTTCGAGATCGTCTTCCGCACGGGCCGACCGGTCGATGCGTGCGGCGGTGCGGGTGAGGATCCGGTGAGCGCCGGTCGTGGTGTTCCACAGGCGTACGGTGCCGTCCTCGCCGCTGCTCGCGAGGGTGCCGGTGGAGTTGAAGGCCAGTGTGCCGATCTCGTCCGAATGTCCTCGCAGGGTCCTGTGGGCTCGGCCGGTGCGGATGTCCCACAGACGGATTTCGCCGTGGGTGTCCCCGGCTGCGAGGAGTCGGCCGTCCGCGCTGTGTGCCAGAGCGATCACCCTGCCCCGGTGGCCCGTCAGGGTGGTACGGAGCCGGCCCGAGTGGGCTTCCCGCAGCCGCACCGCGGTGCCGAAGCTGCTCGCGAGGGTCCGGCCGTCGGGGCTGAAGTCCAGGGCCAGCGCCAGTTCGCTCTCCCGCCCCCCGGGGTGCTCCACCGTTGTCTCACCGCTGACCATGCCGGTGAGAAAGGTGGTCCGGCTGTCGGTCGCGAATGCCGCTGTCCGGGCATCGGGGCTGAACGCGACGGCACGCCCTGCTGAGAGCATTTCAGCGTGCTCCCGTTGGTCGGTGGATCCCGGCCGCTCGATCGTCGTGATCGTCAGTTCCGGTCGATGCTGCGACCTGAGGGGAAGCTCGGCGGCGCGGTACAGGCTGCTGACCGCCTCGTCGGTGGGGGCCGTTCGGTAGGCGTGGATGGCCAGCAGGGATGCGGCGTCAGGGTGACTTTGCAGCAGGGATACCGACTCGGCCGCGAGCTGTCGGGAGAGCGCGAGGCGCTGGGCTGTGACCGCTTTGTCGCGTTGGCGGGTGCTGGTGCGGTTCTGCTGCCAGGCGGTCGCTCCCGCCAGTAGCGCGAGGACGAGAAGGACGGCGAGGGCGGTGGCGGAGCGGCGCAGTCGGCGGGTGGTGCGGGCCCGGGCCTTCTCTTCCTCGTCCTGGGCGGTGGTGGCGGTGGTGAGGAAGGTGCGTTCGGTGGGGGTGAGGTCGTGGTGGGGTGTGGGGAAGGCTTCCCGGGCGGTGGCGAGGCGGGTGCCGCGGTAGAGGGCGCCGGGGTCCCGGTCGAGTTCGGTCCAGGTGGCGGCGTCCGCGGTGAGGCGGCGGTGGACGAGGAGGCGGGCGCGTTCCTCGTCGATCCAGGTGCGCAGGCGGGGCCAGGCGGTGATGAGGGCTTCGTGGGCGAGGTCGGCGGTGCTGTCGTCGAGAGTGATCAGCCGGGCACGGGCAAGATGTTCGAGGACAGCCGGGGCCTCGCCGGGTACCGGCTTCGAGTTCGGTGCGGGGTGCGGGGCGGCGGGTGTCCTGGGCGCCCTGGCCGGGGGTGATCAGTCTCAGAAGGATGCGGCGGGCGTGGACGGCCTGCTCCGGGGTGAGCCGCGTGTAGGTGTGTTCGGCGGTGTCGGCGACGGCGCCGTGGATGCCGCCGACGGCGTCGTAGGCGGCGAGGGTGAGGGTACGGCCGCGGCGCCGTCGCCAGACCTCCAGCAGCGCGTGCGACATCAGCGGCAGTCCGCCGGGCTCCGCGGTCGTCTCTGCCACGATCCGCGCGGTCAGCTCCCGTTCCACGATCAGACCGGCCGCACGTGCCGGGCCGACCACCGCCTGGCGCAGCTCAGCCGAATTCATCGGGCCAAGGGCGAGGTGTGCGGTGCGCAGGATGCCGACCAGGGCGGGGTGCTCGGTGCAGTGGCCGTAGAAGTCGGCGCGCACGGCGATCACCACGCGCAGTCCGCTGTCCGGTTCGCGGGCCGCGAGCAGCTGGTCGAGGAAACGGGCGCGTTCTTCCGGGTCCTGGCAGAGGGTGAAGACCTCCTCGAACTGGTCGACCACCACGACCGTGTCCCGGGCCGGGATCCGCCTCCCGGGGCCGCCGGCACCACCGGGGGCTGCTTCGGTTCCGGCGGCGCTCCCCGGCTCGGTCTCCCGGAGGTCGGCGGGGGTGAGGGCCTGGGCGTGTGTGGCGGCCGGGCGGGGGCCAGGTGTGACGATCCTGATCGCCGTGCAGGGCACCGGGGTGTTCCCGGGGTCCTGGAGTGCCGGGATCAGTCCCGCTCGGAGGAGGGAGGATTTGCCGCTGCCGGAGGCCCCTGCGAGGATCACCACCCGGTGGGCGGTGACGAGTTCGACGAGGCGGTCGAGGAGTTCCTCACGGCCGAAGAAGAGGTCGCGGTCGGCGGGCTCGAAGCGGGCCAGCCCCCGGTACGGGGCCTGACGGGCCGCGGCGTCGTCGACGACCCGGACCGTCCTCTCCTCGATCACACGGGCGGTCTCGTGCCAGCGGGCCTCCCACGCGGCCGGATCCCCTCCGCAGACCGTCACATAGGCGAGGACCAGGGGGAGCGAGGGCAGTTCGTCGCCCCGCGCGGCGGCGGCTAGGGTGCTTGCCGAGTAGCCCGCGCGGACGGCCATCGCCCGGTACGTCGGACCCCCCGCTGCTGTGCGTAACTGCCGCAATTCGTGGGCGAACCGTTCCACCGGACCCGCCTCCGGATCCAGCGGACGCTCCCGGCGACCCGCCATCACACCCCACCCCATCCCCGAGCCATGCCCGTACGTCAACCCCGGGCGCCTGTTCCCGTCGACTCCATCGAACCGCGGAGACTCCATCGAACCGCCGCCGGGCATTGTGGGGAAAGCACGGACCAGACCTTCCCCACAATGCCCGGCCAGCCGGATTCGAGGCGCCGGACCCGGCGCCCGGGACACCGCCGCCCGCTGCGCTACCCGCCCCCTCAGCGTCCCCGGCCGCCGCGACCCGACCGGGCTTGCGTACCGGATGGACCTGCCGGCGCGGAACGGCCCGTACGCGAAAGCCCTCGTAGCACGGCGGCCGAGGACGTTCCGGCAGGTACCTGGCCGCCTGCCCAGGGGCGCCCCGGGCCCGGCGAGTCGTGTCTTCACCCCGGCCAACGCCTGCTCGACGCCGCCGCAGTGCCGGCGGCCGCCCGTCGCCCCCTCGACCCTGGCCCGCGTCGCGCTGCTCACCGTGGGCTGCGCGGCGAAGGACCCGCAGAGCCCGGGGGGGCGTATCAAACCCGGGAGCCGAAGACTCGGCCGCGAACACCAGAACGCCAGAACACAGAACGGTGGAGCGCGGGTCCGGGCAGCACCTGCGGACCGAGGCGCGGCAGGGGAAACAAGGTGATCCGGGCGCAGTCCCGGGTCACCCGCCGCCGATCCGTTGGGCGGCCCCGATCGCACGTTGCACGCACAGCGCGGGGCCCACCGCCGAACAGACCGGCTCCCGGTATCGGGTGGCGGACCTCCGCCCGAGGGACCGCCGCCCGGTGCTCGCGTGTCCGGACCGGGCGAGGAGTGCCAAGGGCGTCGTACGACCACCGCCGGTCTGCCCGCACCGGCCTGGCCTGCGTGGCCGCAGCCGGGCGCTGCGACGCCGATGTGCGCGCATGCCCGGTTCCGGGGTGACCATGACCGCGGGTTGGCCGGGCCCGTATTGCGCGGGCGGCGCACCGGGCCTACGGTCTCCGAAGCGCAGGTCCGGTTGCCGGCCCGCAGCCCGTTCTCCACGACCAGGAAGGGCAGGGGCTCGTTCATGATGCGTTCTCTCGGCAGGATGCTCCTTGCGGTACTCCTCCCCGTCGGCCTGCTCTTCGCGGCGGGTCCGGTACGGGCCGATGTCCCTGATCCGGTGAACTGGCCCAGGCCGAGGTTCCTGTCCTACAACGTCTGCGGCGCGTCGTGCAGTATCCACCAGGGTTCGAAGCCCGCCTGGCGCGACAAGGTGATCGGCGCGACGGACGCCTGGGACACCGATCTGCTCATGCTTCAGGAGCTGTGCCACGGACAGTGGACACTGCTGCGGGACGCGCTCGGGAACCGCTCCTCCGGCGGACCCTCGTACGACTCGGTCTGGGGCGCTTCACTGGGCTCGACGCCGGGGTGCGCGAAGTGGGGACCGGACACCCGGTACGGACTGGCCGTCTTCGCGAGGGGCGGCCCGGGCACCATCGACAACGGCAGCCGGACCGTCACCTTCCTCGACAGACCCTCGGCCGGCGAGCAGCGGATCCTGCTGTGCGCGCGAACCCGGGTGACCGGGCGGGACGTGCGCGCCTGCAACACCCACCTGGACTACCGGGGGGACAACCCCCGCGCCCAGGCCGCGCAGGTGGCGGCCGTCACCCGCGGCTTCGCGAACCAGGGTGACGCCGTGGTACTGGCGGGGGACTTCAACATGCCGCCGAAGGACCGCCGCCTGGACCCCCTCTACCACCACAGCGGCGGCACCGGGATCTTCCAGGAAGCCGACGAGAACGACAAGTCCCACTTCACCGGGACCGACTGCCCGCAGTCCGGCGACCGCTGCCGCAGCGGCGAGGCCACCGCCGAACCCGTGTGCTCGCCCCGGGTCACCGAACCCGGGAAAATCGACTACATCTTCCTCGACCACGCCTGGTTCCAGACCGTGCGGGGCGACGCGGCCGCCTGCACCCCCGGCATGTCGGACCACCACCTCCTGCGCAGCGCCGCAGCATGGGAACGCTGACATGACCGGCCGGCCTGGACTCGACGTCCGGTAGTGCGCGACGCCCGCCCGTAGCGGGGCGCTGGTGCGCCGGCTCCCGGGTCGTGTGTGCCCGCGGTGCCCCTCCTGTTGCGGGCCTTCCCGCCACGCGGCGACGCCCTCGCGTACATCACCGGTGAACTCACCCGGGATCTGCGGGTGAGGACGGTCGGCAGGGCACAATCCGGCCAATGTCAGGGGTTGTTGGCGAAGAAGCAATCACAGCCTGAGGAGCCCGAGGTGGTGGGCACCCTGGTCGCGGAAGACCTGGAGCAGGTGCCGCACGTCGCCCGGCATCACATCATGGCAAGCCGGCTCACCAGCAGCTCCACCCTCTTCTCGGCATCCCCCGGTGGCAGTCGTCCCGCCCGGGTCAGGGTCGCCAGCCCGTGCAGGGCCGCCCAGAACACCTCGGTGAACAGCGCCGGGTGGACGCTGTTCCCGGCGGCCTCGCCGAGGCTCTCCAGCATGGCGGCGAAGGCGTCCTTCAGGGGCTCCGGGGTGTCCTCGGCTGCGAACACCAGGCCGCCGTCGAGCCGGAACATCGCGTCGTAGACCGCCGGATTGCGCTCGGCGAAGCCGAGGTAGGAGCGGGCGAGGGCGGTGACACGGGCGCGCGGGCCGTCCGCGGCCGAGGACGCGGTCCGCAGCGTCGTGGCCATCTCGGCGGCACCCAGGAGGGCGACGGCGCCGACAATCTCGCGCTTGCCGCGGAAGTGGCTGTAGAGGACGGGCTGGCTGTACTCGATGCGCTCGGCGAGCCGGCGGGTGGTGACCGCGTCCCAGCCCTGCTGCTCGGCGAGTTCACGGGCCGTCGCCACGATGAGGCGTTCGCGGTCCGCGCGTTCGCGCTCCTTGCGTTCCTGTACCGACATGATGTGACCCTAGCATTGCTAGACAGTCAAGCGGCGACAGCACTAGCGTTGCCCTGTTCTCTAGCGGCGCTAGAATCCAGGAGGGATCGCCATGCTCAACGCACTTGAGGTCCTCACCACCGTGGTCGTTGGCCTGATGGTGGGGGTGGAGTTCTCCGTCGCCTTCATCATCAACCCGATCCTCGACGGCCTGCCCGGCGACAACGGTCTGCGCGGTCGCACGCACGGGGCCCGGATGCTCGGTGCCGTGATGCCGTTCTGGTACATCGGCTCGCTCGCGCTCAGCGCGGTGTGGGCCGTCGCCGGATGGCGCTCGGACGGCGCCGGACTCGTCGTCGCCGCCGCCGCGCTTCTGATGCTCAGCGTGGTCATGTCGCTCCTGCTGCTTGTCCCGACCAACAACCGGGTCAAGACATGGACCGCCGACGGCCTGCCCGCCGACTGGAAGGAGCAGATGAACCGCTGGGAACGCTTCCACTACGTCCGCGTCGCCATCATCATCGCCGCCTTCACCCTGCTGGTCGCCGCCCTCGCCTGAGTCTGCGGCCCTCCCGTACGAGACCGCCACGGCCGACGACGTACGGGCCCTGGCCAAGGACCTCGCTGCCGCCGGCCGACAGCGATCGCGGCCGGAGACCATCGTGAGCACGGGCAAACGCAGCAGATCCGCACCGTCGAACCAGCCGCCGCGTGCCGTCCCGCGCGTCGGCATCGACAACCCGTTCGCCTCGTACGACGAGGGCCGCTCCAAGACACCGGTGGACCACCCGTGGTGGCGGCCGAATCGCGCTCGGCTCTCCCCACTCCAGCACCGCGACCTGAACCTGCTCGGCCGCTCCAGCTTCGCCGCCTCGACTGCGGCCGCCGGTACCCTGCGCCCGCTGCGCGACCCGGACGCCCCAGAGCGTCATGGTCGGCTGGGCGGCGCGCGCCGCCTGACCGCGCTCCGGTGTTCACCCGACAAAGGCGGTGCGGAGAATGTCGGGTGACCGGGGCAGGTATCGCCGCACGATGGGGACATGGATGACACGACCTTGGTTGCCCGTTTCCTCCGCGACGGTTTCGTGAAGCTGGAGGGCGCCGTCGCGCCGCGCGTGGCCGCAGACTGTGCACGGCTGCTGTGGCGGGAGACGGGCTGCGACCCGGACGACCCGTCGACGTGGACACAGCCCGTGCACTGGGTGGGCGGCATGGCGCAGGGGCCGTTTGCCGCCGCTCCCAACTCCCCGTCGCTGCACCACGCGTACGACCTGCTCGTCGGCGCGGGACGCTGGGAGCCGCGCTACTCGCTGGGTACGTTCCCGCTGCGCTTTCCGCACCAGGAGGAGCCGGACGACGCGGGCTGGCACATCGAGGGGAGCTTTTTGCCGGAGGGCGAGAGCTGGTACTTCACCAATGTGCGCTCCCAGGGCCGGGCGCTGCTGATGCTGTTCCTGTTCAGCGAGGTCGGTGAGGAGGACGCCCCGACCCGGATCCGGGTCGGCTCGCACCTTGACGTGCCGAAGGTGTTGGAGAAGTACGGGGAGGACGGGGCGAGCGGGCCGACCCTCGCACCCGATCTGGTGGCGGCGTCCGACCACCGGCCGCTCGCCCTTGCGACCGGGTCCCCGGGCGACGTCTTCCTGTGCCATCCGTTCCTGGTGCACGCGGCGCAACCGCACCATGGGGTGCGGCCGCGCTTCATGGCGCAGCCGCCGCTGATGCCGGCAGCGCCGTACGAACTGGAGCGGGCCGACGGCGCGTACTCTCCCGTGGAGATGGCGATCCGCCGGGGTCTGGGACAGGACACTCCCGGTCCGGACGGAGACAACACCGACCGCAGCGCCCATGAGAAGGGAAAAGGCAAAGGGAAAGGAGGCCGGGCATGCTGGAGAGGCTGAACCAGGCCATGGAGCACATCGAGGGGCATCTCGACCAGGACCTTGACGTGAAGGAACTGGCACGCATTGCCGCCACATCGGAGCACCACCTGCGCCGGATGTTCTCCGCGCTCGCGGGAATGCCCCTGCTGGAGTACGTCCGGCGCCGCCGGCTCACCCTCGCGGGCGCCGAGGTACTCGCGGGACGTGGACGTTGCTGGAGATCGCTGTGCGCTACGGCTACGGCTCCGGCGAGGCGTTCGCGCGAGCGTTCCGTGCCCTGCACGGCATCGGACCCGGCGAGGCCCGGCGTACCGGCGCCGCACTCACCTCCCAGTCCCGGATGGCCTTCCGCCTCACCGTCGAGGGGAGCAGCAGTATGCGATACCGCGTTGTGGACAAGGCGGACTTCACCGTCGTCGGGCTCAAGACCCGGGTACCGCTGGTGCATGCGGGGCCAAACCAGGCGATCATGGACTTTGTCCGTGGGATCGATCCGCAGACGCTGGAGCGCCTGGAGAAGCTGTCGGACCAGGAGCCGCACGGCATCGTAGCGGTCTGCGACGGCATGGACCCCAGCCGGGCCGAGGGCACTGTCCTCGACTACCACCACGGCGTGATCACCTCCGCGGTCGCCCTTGAGGGCACGACCGCGTTGGCGGTCCCGGCCGGCGCATGGGCGGTCTTCACCACCTCCGGGCCGGCGCCGCAGACCATCCAGGAGCTGTGGCGGGACGTGTTCACCGAGTGGTTCCCGTCGAACCCGTACCGCACCCGCACCGGCCCTGAGATCCTGCGCACCCGCCTGTCGCCGCAGAAGACGGAGGTCGACGCCGAACTGTGGCTGGCCGTGGAGCCCGAGCACTGCTGAGCCACTCGAAGCGGGCGATGCGGGCGCGGTGCGCATGACCATGCCGGTGTTGCGCTGGTCGGCGGGCACGTCCCCCCGTCCCCCCACGGGAGCGAGGGCCTCGGCGGCGCCCTCCGCGTTGTCGACAAGAAGCCGGGCGTGAGCGATGTCCGCCGCTGCTCCGGCCCGGACGTAGGTGGACCGCTCGCCCGGAGCCGCGCCGTGTCCACCGAGAACGGAGGAAGCGGCCCCGGCGGACGGGGGGGGGCCGGCACGGATCCGCTGCCACGCCGTGCGCGCCGTGGGGTCAGCCGCCGAGTGTGACCGGGCCGAGACCGGGCGGCAGCCGGCGCACGGCCGCCGCCACCGCCTCGCGGGCGGTGGCGAACCGGTCGGGTTCCCCCGCCATGAGGGACGCGACCCCGTAGGTGCCCTCGCCGTACGCGGTCAGGCACGGCCCGACGATGGCCAGGGACGGGCGGGTGGCGGTGGAGAAGCGCAGCGACCAGTGGCTCGTGAACGGGTAGAGGGCGCGTAGCGCCGGCTCCGTGTACGCGGCCTCGATGAGGGCCCGGTACGCCGGCTGCCAGGAGTAGTCGAGTTCGCCCGCCTCCTGGCGCAGATGTCGCCACTCGGATGCGACCAGGCGTACGGGATCGTGGTCGGGAATCTCGTACCGGCCCGTCAGGTGGGTGAAGGGCGCTGCCCGGCGGATGTCGTCGAGGGCCGTGCCGTCGTGCCACGCCCGCGCCGCCCTGGCGACCTCCGCGAGATCGTCGGTGTCGCCGTCGACGAGGGCCATCCGCTGGAACGGTTCCGTGCCCCGGATGGACCAGCGCCGCTCGTACCGGTACGCGCTGATCCGCAGCGGCTCGCGGTGCGGCACCGTACTGGCGACGGTCGCGGCGATCAGGGGGCCGGAGTCCGGGGAGGTGACGGGGACGGCGCCGAGGCAGCCCTCCGCCGCGGCTCGGAGCGCGGCGGCGAGACTGCCGAAGGCCGCGATCTCGGGGTACAGGGCAGCGGGGTCAGGAGAGGTGGGCACAATCCCCGATTGTGCCCGAGCCGCTTCTGTCACCGGCCAACAGCTGGTGGGCGATGGCCGATGGCCTTCCGAGGCGACAGGGTGGGTGGGCGCGGAGTCCCCTCCCCGCGGGCGCGCGGCGCCGGTCGGCCCGGACCGACGGGCACCGGCGCCGGTCGGCCCGGACCGGTCAGTCCCCACCCGTACCCATGACCGTGACCGGATGGATCACCCGGGGCGACCCGCCCCGCTCCGGTGGCCGCTCCGGCGGCCGGGACGGGCGCACCCGTCCGAGAACGCCGGCCGTGCGAGCCCCCCGGAGCAGATGATCACCGCACAACCCGTGTCCGCCGGCGCGGGCGGCACCGGACACCAGCCGAAGCGGCCACCGACGACGACGCGCTCGGCCGACGAGGGCAGCGGATGGGTCCTCCGGCAGTACTGGAGTACCGGGGGGCAGCCCCCTGGAAGGACGGAGGCTGCGCCCACTGCGTCACCGACTCGTCGCAGGTGAGGATCTTCTCAGGTCGTCGGAGAGACAAACCGAAGGAGTTCACCAGCATGACCAGGCATCACCATCGGCGCATCGGCCGCAGGGCACTGCTCGCCACGACGGCGATCGCGATGGGCGCGGTCCTCGCCCCCGTGGCGGCGCAGGCGGCCCCGGCCGCCCGGCAGACCCCGGTCGCGGACGGGACGGCGCAGAGCCCCACCCGGACCCAGGACCCCGTGGTCCGCGCGCTGGACCGGATCGCCCACCCGCTGCGCTCCACCGAACCCGGCGGGAAGAGCGCCGATCTGCGGGCGCTCGGCGCGATGATCGGCGGTGCCGAGGTCGTCGGGCTGGGCGAGGCCACCCACGGCTCCCACGAGTTCTTCACCATGAAGGAGCGGCTCTTCCGCCATCTCGTCCGGGAGAAGGGGTTCCGCGCCTTCTCGCTGGAGTTCAGCTGGCCCGCCGGACTGAAGATCAATGACTATCTCCAGACAGGCGACGGTGACGCGCGACAGATCGCCAAGGAGACCCTCGCCAACTCCCCCTGGGACCGTGAGGAGTTCGTCCACCTCATCGAGTGGATGCGTGAGCACAACCGCCGCAACCCCACGGACACCGTCCACTTCGTCGGCAACGACCTCGGCGGCCCCGCCATCACCGACGAGTTCTTCGGACGGATCACCGACTACGTCCACCGGCACCATCCCGCGCTGGCCCCCCGTATCGACGCGCTGTACGCCGGGCTGCGCCCCCTCGACGACGTCTTCGACTATCTCAACAGGCCGCTCGCCGAGCGCCAGCGCCTCGCCGACCAGGCACAGCGCGCACTCGACCTGATCGGCGCGGCGGGTGGCCGGGACCAGGACCGGGATAGGGATCGGGATCGGGATAGGGATCGGAACCGGGAGGCGCACGACTGGGCCGTGCAGAACGCCCGTTCCGTCGCGGAGACCACCAGGTTCCTGACCGTGAACGTCAATGACTCCGCCACCCTGCCCGACTTCCAGCGTTTCCGTGACCGGGTCATGGCCCGGAACATCCTGTGGTGGCAGAAGCGCACCGGCCACAAGATGCTGGTCTCCGCGCACAACGACCACCTCGGTCTCATCGCCGGGACCGCCGCGATGTACCCGAAGACCCAGGGGTCCTTCCTCCGTGACGCGCTGGGCCGGAAGTACCTGCCCATCGGTATGACCTTCGACCGGGGCTCCTTCCTTTCCAAGGACACCGCCATCGGCGGCGAGTGGAGGAAGTTCACCGTCGGCAACGCCGCCCCCGGCACCAACGAGCACACTCTCGACCGGGTCCGCCACCGCGACTTCTACGTCGATCTGCGCGCCGCCGCCCCCGCCGCCCGCAGCTGGCTGGACACGGCTCGCCCCACCCGTAGCATCGGCACGATGTTCGGCGACGACTACCCGCTCCAGGATCTGGCGCTCGGCCGCTCCTTCGACGTTCTGATCCATCTCCACGACGTACGGGAGGCCGTGCCGCGCACGCCGTGACGCCCTGGGCCGGAACGCCCATGCGGCTCAGTCGTCAGGTGTCGGACAGCCGGGCCGGTAGGGGATGTCGGGAAGGTGCGTCCGCCACTCCTCCCCGGTCAGTCCGGTCCCGACCCGGGCGCACACCCGGACGGTCAGCCGCCGGGGCGCGAGCGGATACGTCCTGACGGACCCTCCGCCGTGAGCGATACGGAGGGTGTCCGATCCGGGCCCGAAGGCCAGCGAGGCGATGTCGTGTCCGCTGGAGAGCGGGACCCCGAGCTGTCGGAAGGAGTCCAGGTCCCAGAGGAGTACGGTGTCGGCCGACTGGGCGGCGGCCAGGGTGCGGCCGTCCGGGGAGAAGGCGAGTTCCCGGACGGCCCCGGAGGATTCACCGGCGCGGGTGGGGAGGACGGCCCGGCGCCGGTGGGTCGACGCGTCCCAGAGGGTCACCCGGCCCGCCCCGTCCCCCGACGCGAGATACCGTCCGTCGGGGCTGTGGGCGAGGGTCGTGGTGTTCTCATGGGTGAGGGGGGTGTGCGTCACCATGCCGGAGCCGAGGTCGAGCCGACTGCCGGTGACACTCATGACGAACCGCCCGTCGCGGCTCGGATACAGGTCGCCTGCCAAACCGGGGTGGGACCTGATCGGTCTGCGGGTGGTCAGGTCCCACTCCTCGGCCGGCGCTCGCTCGGCCCGCTCCCGGGACACCAGCAGGGAGGACCTGCCCGGTACGAAGGCGAGGCCGCGCACGCTGAGCGCCGGCGCGAGGCCCTCGACCGTTCTGCGGATCGTCGCGGTGGTGCGGCGGGTGCGGACGTCGACGACCACGAACGTCTCCGTCGTACGGCCCGAGCGAAGGCTCTGCGTCCCGTAGGCGAAGAAACGTCCGTCCGCGTTGAAGGCCATCGCGATCGGGCAGTTCGCGGGTGCCGGGCCGACCGGCGGGCAGGGTTCCGTCCGGTCGGCGCGGGCTCCGCCGCCCCCGCTTCCGACGGTCGCGGGGGTTTCGACGGTCGCGGGGGTTCCGGCGGTCGCGGGGGTTGCGGAGAGACGGAACCGCAGCCGGCCCGGTGCCCGGGTGAGCCGGGCGGAGGCGAGCGTACGGCCGTCCGGGCTGAGGAGTCTCTGTTCGTACGGCCGGTCCGGCCCGGGGGCGACGACGCCGTCGAGGCTGAGGGTGCGTACGCTCCGGCCCGTGAGGTAGCGCACCTGACGCTTGTCCGGGTCGATCCTCAGCTCCTCCGGGCTCTCGCCGCGCAGCGGATAGCGCATATCCGGTTCGTCCTGGTCCGCGCTCCGCCACACCAGGATCTCGCTCTCGCCCGTGCCCACGACGTAGCGGCCGTCCTCGCTCACCTGGAGCCTTCTCGTCCCCGGCTGTCCGTTCTTCGCGATCATCCGTCCGGTGGCGAGGTCCCAGATCCGCATGGCGTCGGGGTGCCGGTGGATCAGCCTGCCGCCGTCGGCGGTGAAGCTCAGGCTCTTCGGCCCGCAGGTGTACCGCGCCGAGCGGGGGGCCCAGGGCGCGGGCAGCGGGCGCCCGGCGCGAACGTCCCAGAGCCGGATCCCCCGTCCGTCCTCACAGACCGCCACCAGCCGGTCGTCGGGGCTGACCGCCACGGCCGCACTGTCGAACCCTCCGGCGGGTGCCGTCTGCCAGAGCGTCCTCGGGGAGTCCACGGCGCGGAGCCGGAACAGCTCGCGCCCTCCGTCCGTGACCTGGGCCAGGACGGTCCGGCCGCCGGCCCCCAGCTGTCCCCCGTAGCTCCCTTCGACCTCTCCCCGGATCCGCCCGGCCCTGACATCCCACAACGTCAGCTCGGGGGCGCCCGCCAGAACCACCAGCCGGCCGTCGTCGATGCCCGGCGAGCGGCGGGCCAGCCCGCCCACCCCGGGATAGATGCCGGTACGGCGGTGGCTGTCGACGTCCCAGGTCACGATCTGCCGGGCACCGATCCTGACCAGGGTCTCGCCGTCACGGGTCAGCAGGTAGCGCGCCTCGGGGTCGGCACCCGGGTCGGGGTCGGTGAAGAACCCTTCTTCCTTCTGGGTGGCGGCCGTCATCAGGGCCGCGCGGGTCTCGGGCAGATCCGCGACCGTGTGCGAGGCGAGGGCGAGCCGCATGCTGGTGGTGGGGTCGCTGGCGCGGAGGCTGTCGGCGAGGGAGGCCACGCGGCGGGCCTCGTCCCGTACCCGCTCACGGTCCCGGGCCCGGTCCTGCTCCCAGACGAGCGCACCGGCCAGCAGCGCGAGGACCGCGCCCACCGCGAGGACCCCCCGGGCGCGTGTCACCCTCCGTGCCGTACGGGCGGCGGCACGCTGTTCGTCGGCGCGGGCGCGGACACCGGCCGCGAGGAAAGCGCGTTCGAGGTGGGTGAGGCGGCCGGGAGCGAGGTGTTCCTCGGCCGAGGCCAGCCGGGTGCCCCGGTACAGGGCACCCGGGTCCCGGTCCAGAGCGGCCCACGCGTGGGCGGCGTCGGTCAGCGCCCGGTGCACCCGCAGCCGGTCGCGCGCCTCGTCGATCCAGCCCCGCAGCCGGGGCCAGGCGGTGAGCAGGGCCTCGTGGGCCAGTTCCAGACATCCGTCGTCCAGGGTCGCCAGCCGGGCCCGGACCAGGAGTTCGACGCTGTTCCGGTCGTCGGCGGACGCGGTGAGGGCGTCGAGTTCACCGCCGGTGAGGGGGCGGCGGGTGTCGGGGACGCCGTCCGCGCCCGGGGCGACCAGCCGCAGCAGCAGATGCCGCAGGGCCTCCTGCCGGGCGGGCGCGAGGGCGCTGTGGAGGTCCTCCGCCGTACGGGCCACCGCGCCGTCGAGACCGCCGGCCTCCTCGTATCCGGCGACGGTCAGCACCCGGCCCCGGCGGCGGTGCCAGGTCTCCAGCAGCGCGTGGGAGAGGAGTGGGAGGGCGCCGGGGCGTCCGGTGACGGTGTCGACCAGGCGGGCGGTCAGCTCGCGTTCGACCAGGAGACCGGCGGTGGCGGCCGGTCGGACGATGGTCTCGCGGAGTTCCGCCGGGGTCATGGGCGGGAGGGGGAGATGGGCGTCGCGCAGGGCTTCGGCGAGGTCGGGGTGCTCGGCGCAGTGCCGGTAGAAGTCGGCGCGGACCGCGCACAGCACGCGCAGCCGCGAGGCGGGTTCACGGGCGGTGAGCAGGAGCCGGATGAAGGCGTCGCGTTCTTCGGGGTCCTGGCAGAGGGTGAAGATCTCCTCGAACTGGTCCACGATCACCAGGGTGTCCCCGGCGGGTCCGGCCCCGGCTCGTCCGGCGCCGGCTGATCCGGCCCGGGCTCGTCCGGCGCCGGTGAGTTCGTCGCCGGTGAGTTCGTCACCGACGGGGAGGAGGAGGTGGCCGTGGGTACGGGCCGGGCGGTCACCCGGTGTGAGGATTCTGATGCCCTTGAGCGCCCTGGGTGCCTTGAGTGTTTTGGGTGCCTTGGGTTCCCTGGGTTGCCTGACTGCCTCGGCTTCCCTGAGTGCTCCGGCTTCCGGCCGGGGCCGGGTGCTCTCCCCCCTGAGGGCGGGGATCACGGCGGCCCGCAGCAGCGAGGTCTTCCCGCTCCCCGACGGGCCGAAGACCATGGCCAGCCGCCGCCGGGCGAGCAGGCCGAGGACATCGCCGGTGACGCGGTCCCGGCCGAAGAACGCACCGCTGTCCGAGGTCTCGTAACGGGCCAGGCCCCGGTACGGCGCCGCCTCCTCCACCGCGTCGGCCGCACACTCCCGGACGGCCGCCGCGGCCGAGCGCCAGCGGGCCTCCCACTCGCCGGCGTCGCCCCCGCAGGCCCGGGCGTAGGCGAGCGCGACCTTCAGGCTGGGCAGGTCCCGGCCGGCCGCGGCCTGCGCCAGCGTGCTCACGGAGTAGCCGGCGGTACGGGCGAGTTCCCGGTACGTGGGTCCGCCGGCTTCCGTTCTCAGCTTCCGCAGCCCGTACGCGAACTCCGCCACCGGGCCGTCCTGCGGATCCACCGGCACCTCACGACGACCCGCCACCCGCCAACACCCCCGTGTCGCACCACATTCGATCAACTCGTGGACACGGTACGACGGGACGTCCTCAGGCCGGAACGGGCCCTGACCACCCTCAAGACGGTCACCGAGTTCGAACCGGGCGACGTCCACGACCGGGTGTCCTGGATCGACCCGGTCCGCGGAGCACTGTAAAGCCTGAATCGGGACAATCGACCCGCCCCTCTACTGTGTGGCTGCCTCCGTGGTCACACCCGTCGCGGTGCCGTGCCGGGGTGTTCTTGCCGCCGTCCCGAGCAGCTGATGACATCACCGATGGCCGCACACCGTATGCGGCGATGAGTGAGGGAGGCCGAGTTGCCGGGCTACAACGTGAAGGTCACGATCGGAACCGTGAACGGGGCGGGGACCGACGCGGACGTGTACATCAAGCTCGCCGGGGTCAATGGCACGAGCACGGACCAGCAGAAGCTCGACAACCTGGGCAATGACTTCGAGGAGGGCGGAACCTACGAGTTCAACCTGTCCGGCGTCTCCTCGGTCGGAGACCTGAACTACCTCCAGATGTGGCATCAGGGCGGCGCGTCGGCCTCGGAGATGTATGTCACCAAGGTCCATGTGACCGACAACACGACCGGCAAGCAGTACGACTTCGACTACAGCGACTGGATCAACAACAACGTCACCGCGCTCATGCCCGCCCCCGGCCGTGCCGCCTCCTACGCGGTGGCCGTCTACACCGGCGACGTCCACAACGCCGGCACCAACTCGGACGTCTACCTGACCGTCTACGCCGCCCTGGGCGACAGCGGACGCCACCTCCTCGACAGCTCCGACAACGACTTCGAGCAGGACACCACCAGCACGTTCACCCTGAAACTCGCCGAGCTGGGCGCCCTCAGCAAAATCTATGTGGAATCCGACGGATCGGGCAGCGCCTCCGGCTGGTACCTCGGAAACGTCAAGATCACCGACAATGCGACCGGCCACTGGTGGACCTTCAACTACAACAACTGGCTTGAGGACGACCACCTCACCGCCACCATCAGCCCCAGCAGCTCCGGCTGACACCTCTGCGAGCAGGAGGGATCGGAGAAGGGCCGGAACGCCGTCGCGGATGCCGGGCCCGCCCTCCTACGGGGTGTCGCTGTAGGCGAGGTGGGTTCGGCAGTGGAGGCAGCGGAAGAGGTGGGCCGTCGGTTCGCCGGACGGGTCCAGCGAGCGGAGGTACTCCTCGGCCTGGTGGTCCGGCCATCCCCAGGTGCCGATCTCGGTCCGCAGCACCTGAAGCGCGTCCGGGTGGCCGGCGAGTTCGGCGCTGCCGGCCGGGCCCAGGTAGGCGGCTGCGTCGCCGCAGTGGAAGAACCACCGGGGCTCCTGCCAGCCGGTGAACCCCGGCGTGCGGCGGTCGACCCTCTCGAACACGGCCTGGGGGACGTCCTCCCCCAGGCATTCCCCGGCGGTGAAGTGGGCATCGAACCGGTCGGCGACGCCGCCGTCCGCGATACACCACGGGCACACCCGTCCCCCAAGGTCGGCCTCCGCGTAGACCGGGCCCCGGTAGAGGTGTCCGCGGGCCTGGCCGCAGCAGGCGCAGACCCCGTCGGAGGGGACGACCGCGCCGGTGGCGACAGGGTCGGGATGGTACGGGAACACGGGCGGCTCGGGCACGCGCACGACCCTGACAAGCAGGTCACCGGCACATACCCGCGGCCGGGGGATCGTCCCGGCCCCGGTCGTGGCCCCCATGGACACCGGCTGACCGGACACGTCGCCGGGCTCCGGGCAGCCGGGTGCCGGTCCGACAGGGCGGACCTGGACCGACCACGTCCGGACCCGTTCGACGGCGGACCAAAGACGTCGGGTTCAGGGTCGCCGGCCGCCTCGGGACTGTTCCACGGGCTTGGTGGCCGTGACGGTGACGGTGGCCATGCCCGGCTCGATCAGCCCGGGTCGGGTCAGGGCGTCGATCACGGACCGGGTGTCCTCGGGCTCGATGCCGGGGAGGGCGGTGATGTCGTCGGCGAGGTGCCTCAGGCTCAGGTGCCAGAAGCGGCCCATGGGCGAGTCGTGGGTGACGGTGGGCACCGCCGTGTGGAGGGTGACGTCGGTGAGACCGTGGGCGGCGGCGGTGCGGGGCAGGTTCGGGCCCCAGTGGGCGCAGTCCGTGCCGAGGCGGTCGGCCAGGACCCGCATGGCTCCGAGGGAGACGCGCCGGTAGCGGGGGTCGTGGGCGGCTTCGACGGAGAAGCGGGCGGGGTCCTCGATGACGAGGCGCCCTCCCGGGGCCAGCCAGCTCACGATGCGGGCGAAGACGTGCTCGCGGTCGGGGAGGTGGTGCAGCAGGTACCGGGCGTGGATGAGGTCGTAGTGGCCTTCGGGAAGGTCGTCACGGGTGACGTCGTGGCGCAGGACGGTGAGGCGTTCGTGATGGAGGCCGGTGAGGAACCGGCCGTCGAGGTCGGTGGCGGTGACGTGGGCGGTGGGCAGGTCGTCGAGGAGGCGGCGGGTGACGGTGGCGGCGCCGGCGGCGAGTTCGAGGACCTGGTGGACGGGTCGGGCGGGCGGGGTCTTCGGGGTGCGGAGGGTGTGGAGGGAGTGGGGGTCGAGGACGTCGGCGAGGGCGAGGAGGCGGGCGTGTTCCTCGGCGTGCCCGTGATTGAAGATCCGGTCGCCATAGCGTTCGGCCCGCTCCGCCGTTCCGGAGGCGGCGGAGGCGGCGGAGGCGGCGGAGGCGGCAGCAGCAGAGGCGGTGGCGGCGGCGGCGGCGTTCATCGGGGGCTCCGTGAGGTCGGGATCGCGGGGACGGCGGTCAGGTCGGCCGGCGAGAGGTCGCCGGGACGGTGGTGGCCGGTGAGGGCGAGGGCGCCGGTGAACTCGCCCTGGAGGCAGCGCAGGACGTGCTCGACGCCGGCCTCGCCGCCGATGGCGAGTCCGTAGAGCCAGCTGCGGCCGATCATGACGGCTCTCGCGCCCAGGGCCAGGGCGATGAGGACGTCCGTGCCGGTGCGGACGCCCGAGTCGAACAGGACGGGCAGGCCCGCCGCGGCTTCGGCCACGTCCGGGAGACAGTCCAAGGCGGCCGTACCGGCGTCGAGTTGGCGGCCCCCGTGGTTGGAGACGATCAGGGCGTCGGCTCCGCCATCGCGCAGACGCGCGGCCTCGTCAGCCCGGCAGACGCCCTTGACGGCGATGGGCAGGTCGGTCCAGGAGCGCAGGCGTTCGAGGTCTTCGGGGGCGAGGGCGGGGCGGGTGTAGTAGCGGTTCCAGGCATCGGCGGCGGCCCGTGTTCCGGCGGCGTCGGGGCGGAGGGCTCCGAGCGGGTGGCCGGGGAGGCCGGCCAGTTCCCGGAAGCGGGGGTCGGAGAGGTAGTTGCCGAGGCCGTGGCCGCGTCCGAAGGGGAAGAAGCCGTTGTCGAGTTCGCGGGTCCGCCATCCGGCGACGTGGCAGTCGCCCTGGAGGACGACGGCCGTGTACCCGGCCTTGTGGGCCCGGTCCAGGAGGGACCGGGCGAGCTTCTCGTCGTCGGGCCAGGCGAACTGGAACCATCGCCGGCCCTCGGGGGCCGCCTCGGCGACCTCTTCGAGGGGGGTGGAGGTCGCCGAGGACAGGACCTGGACCGCGCCGACCCGGGCCGCCGCCCTCGCCGCGGCGTTCTCGGCCTCGGGGTGCGCCAGTCCGGCGACCCCGGCCGGGGCCAGCATGACCGGGAAGGACATCGCCGTGCCCAGGACCGTGCACGAGGGGTCGGCGGGCCGGCCGTCACGGAGGATCTTGTAGGTGAGCCCCCAGCGGGCGAACGCCTCCTCGTTCGCCGCCAGTGTGCGTTCCCGGCCGGCGCCGCCGGCGATGTACTCGAAGGCCCGGCGCGGCAGCGCCTCCCGCGCCGCCTCCTCCAGGCCCCGCACCGTGAACGGGAACGGGCTGCCGCCCGCGGCTAAGACCTTGCTCTGGTATCCGGCTGTATACGTCACGAAACTCCCCAGCCTCAGCGTGTGTCGGCCGATTACACCAGGGCCGACCAGGCACCCACCCCATCCGTGCGAGCCCGGCGGGTGTGGTGGGGCTGACGCGGCGCGCGGGACGGACGGAAACCGGCCAAGAGCGAGCCGAGAGCAAGCACCGTCACGGTCCTCCACCGGCGTGGCTGGGGTGATCACGGCGGGGATTCCCGGCCGAGGTGATCACCGATCCGTACCACGTCGACGCCCTTCTCGTGAGCAGGACGGCGTGGCCACGCCATCGGCAGCCCGGTACCCGCCCGGTCCGACGGCGGTGACGCTCTCCAGTGCACGGACGCCGGTGGCCGGCTCGCTGTTCAAGCGTCAGGTCTCCCTCTTCGTGGGACGGCTGCCGCTCTGGGCCACCGTGTGCGGTGAAAACACGGCTTGTTCCATGTCGGTGACGACGGTGACTCGGCCGCCGTCTCCGGGATCGGGATCGGGCATGATCGATTCCGGGTCGACGAGGTACATCTCGTGGCCATCCAGCGTGAGCCGACGCACGACCTCCAGCAGCATGCGCCGCGCCACGTCATCGATCGCGTAGACCATGGTGAGGTCCAGGACCACCCTGACTTCTTCGGGAGCGGTGTTCACGGCTTCCCGGACGACTCTCTCGGCTCCGGCGAAACCGATCCCGCCTTGCAGTTGGAGGACCCGGACCGCGTTCGGTCCGCCGCCGCCGACGACGTGGTTCGACCGCACGATGGCCCGCGCGGCGGCCGGGACCTCCATCACATGCAGCCCCATGTCGGAGGAGAACCTTCCGAACAGTGACACTCCGCGAACGCTGTTCCCGTGGGCGTCCAGCCGTGGTGAGAACGTGGCGATGCCGATCTGGCCGGGGAGCGCACCGATCAGGCCCCCGGCCACGCCGCTCTTCGCCGGGATGCCGACCTGGGTCGCCCAGTCACCGGCCGCGTCGTACATTCCGCAGGTGGACATGACACTCAGCACCTGACGCACCACCGGTTCGCGGATCACTCGCTCACCCGTCAGAGGGTTGACGCCGCGATTGGCCAACGTCGCGGCCATCATGGCCAGATCCCGCGCGGTGACGAGCACGGAGCACTGGCGGATGTAGCCCTCGACGACGGCCCTGGGGTCCTCGGTGAGGATGCCGTAGCCGCGGAGCATGTACGCGATGGCGAGATTGCGGTGCGCGTGCTCCATCTCCGACACACACACCGCCTCATCCATCCTCAGCCTGCGACCGGCGAACGCCGAGAGGCCGCGGACCACACGCTCCACGCGCTCCGCCGGATTCATCCCCTCCGGGCCGGCCAGCGAGTGGGCGGTGATCGCACCGGCGTTGATCATGGGATTGAAAGGGCGCCCGGTATCACTTTCGAGGGAGATCTGGTTGAACGCCTCTCCCGATGGCTCGACACCGACTTTGGCGAGCACAGGGGCGAAGCCGCGGTCGGCGAGTGCCAGCGCGTACGTGAACGGCTTGGAGATCGATTGGATCGTGAACTCGGTGTCGATGTCGCCGGCACCGTAGACCTCGCCGTCGACGGTGGCGAAGACCGCGCCGAGGCGATCGGGGTCCGCTTCCGCAAGCTCGGGGATGTAGTCCGCCAGCTGTCCGGAGGTGTCCGACTCGACGTCTCCGAGGGCCTCGGCCAGATAGTCGGGAATGACCGACCGCATGCGTCGTCCTCCATACCTTTCGGGAGATGAATGTCTGTGGCGTCAGCGCTGAGGCCACCGTGGTGCGTGTGCCTTCCGCACACTCGTCGGCGCCTCACCGCGTCTCGATGCCTCACCGCGTCTCGACGCCGATGCGTGAACCGTAGCCGCCGCCTCGTCCTCGGCCCTCCTCCACTCAGCCACGCGGCGTAGCCGCCTACGGCCGAGTCGCGTCAGCGGATCCAGCTCGACGCACGAACCGCAGAGCCCAAGGAACGTTCTGCGTCAACATGCCCTCCTCATCGCCGGAGCGCAGGAACGTCCCCACCGCTCCGGAAGGTCAGAACCCCACCCACTCACCGCGCCGCGTCAACGAACGCCGGCGGACCCGGTCGTCGGGTCCGGGACGCTGTGCCGTGTGAGGGCCCAGAGCACGAACGCGAGGCAGCTGATCGCGGCACCCAGTGCGCAGACGGCGCCCCAGCCGGCCACCGAGTAGAGGGAGGTAGCGGCGATGGCACCGGCGGCGCTGCCGATCGCGTAAAAGATCATGTATCCGCCGATCAGCCTGCTGCCCGCGGCCGGGTGCAGCGCGTGGATCAGCGTCTGGTTGGTGACATGGACCGCCTGTACGGCGAGATCGAGGAGGATCACGCCGAGGACCAGGGCCCAGAGTGAGCTGCGGGTGAAGGCCAGGGACAGCCACGAGACAGCGAGCAGCGCCAGGGCGATGCCGGTGGTCCGCCGGGCGAGTCCGCGGTCGTTCAGACGGCCTGCTGTGGTGGCGGCCAGCGCGCCCACGGCCCCGACCAGCCCCCATGCGCCGATGGCGGTGTGGGAAAAGGAGTACGGGGGCTCGCTCAGCGGTAGGGCGATGCTGCTCCACAGGGTGCTGAAGGCAGCGAAGATCAACAGGCCGAGCAGGGCCCGGAGCCGCAGCAGCCGTTCCGCCGCGAACAGGGTGACCGTGGAGCGCAGGAGTTGTCCGTACCGCAGGGATACCGGCGGAACGTCGCCCTGGGAGGGCAGCGCCCGGTGGAGGAGCAGGGCGAGCAGCGCGGTGAGCGCCGCTGAGGCGAGATAGACGGAGCGCCAGCCCGCGAGGTCGGCCATGAGGCCGGATGCTGTGCGGGCGAGCAGGATCCCGACGACCACGCCGCCGGTCATCAGGCCGACGACGCCTCCGCGCCGGGCCGGAGGGGCCAGCGACGCCGCGAAGGCCACCAGTGTCTGTGTGACCACCGCGAGGATTCCCATCGCGGCCATGCCCGCGAGCAGGAGTGCGGCGGTGCGGGTGGTGGCGACCGCTGCCAGTGCGACCGCCAGGAGGAGCAGTTGGGCCACGATGAGCCGTCTGCGGTCGGCCATGTCGCCCAGTGGTACGAGGAAGAAGAGTCCGAGTCCGTATCCGGCGTGCGTGAGGGTGACGACGCCGCCGACGAGTGCCGGGCTCATGGCGAGGTCGTGACCCATGGTCACCAGGAGCGGCTGGGCGAAGTAGACGTTGGCCACCGCGGTTCCACAGGCGACGGCGAGCAGTGCCAGGACGCCGCGGGACAGGAGGAAGGCGGAACCCGGGCCGTTTCGGGCAGTGGCCCGTTTCGTCGCGGTCTCACAGTCGCCGGTCATGCGGCACCCCTCCCCAGGATGGTTTCATTTTGCTACCGGTGGGGACCGTAGCTTTTTTGGTAGCATCTTGCAACTAGCAGGCAGGCGGCGGACATGGAGGACGGCATGGTGACCAGAAAGCGCTTCGACGACAGCGACTGTCCCGTCGCGCGGTCGGTGGACGCGATCGGCGACTGGTGGTCTCTCCTGATCGTGCGGGACGCCTTCGACGGGAGCCGTCGCTTCGGGGAGTTCCAGCGCAGCCTCGGCGTGGCGAAGAACATCCTCAGCGCGCGTCTGCGTGCCCTGGTCGCCGGCGGTGTCCTCGAATCCGTTCCCGCCTCGGACGGCAGCGCCTACCGCGAGTATGTGCTGACCCCGAAGGGCAAGGCCCTCTTCCCCGTCATCGTGGCGCTGCGGCAGTGGGGTGAACAGCACTTCTACGCCCCCGGCGAGCCACACTCGCGGCTGGTCGACAGCAGGAAGGAACAACCCCTCCGGATGCTGGAGGTCCGATCGGCGGACGGGCGGCCGCTGGACCCCGACGACACCACCGTCCACAAGGTCACCACCCCGTGATCCGGTCGGCCTTGAGGCACAGGCCGACGTCGGCGGTGCCGTCGGGTTCGGGACCGGCACCTCCTCGACGGCCTGCGGGAGTTCGCTCCCCGGGTACCCGCCGAACAGCTCGCTGAGCGGCTCACCCCGGTCGGGGACGGCCGGGCACGGCCGCGGCTCCCCCGCCACCCCTGGCCGATCCGGCCCCTGGGAGACACCGGCCCGGAGGAGTAATCTGCCGATCGGCCGTCCCGGTTGCGCACGGACGGCCGACCGGGCCCGCCGGGATTCCGGTGCCTCCGGTCCGAGGGGTCCGCGCGGTGGGATCACGGTGCCCGGGGAGAACGGAGCGCCCGGCGGACCCCGCCGCGGTCAACGTGTGTCATGACCCGACCAAGCACGGATGCCGGCACGTGAGTCCCTTGGGAATCTGGGAATCGAGGTGTATCCAGCGTGTTACCAGGAAACGAGCCGTCGGACACGCACACGGGCACGGGCACGGGCACGGAGTACGGCGGGTTGCTCGGCAGCCTGCGCGGGCTGGCCCCCTGGGCCGTCACCCCCTCCGCGCCCCCGGCCAAAGGCCCTGGAACAGCCGTCCGCCCCGACACAGACACGGATGCGGATGCGGATGCGGATGCGGATGCGGACACCGGTGACGGCTGGGTCTCCTGCGGCCGGACCATCCTGGAGCGGTGTTCCGCCCATCCCGACCGGACCGCGCTCTCCGACGGTGCCGAGGAGATCAGCTACGGAGAACTCGCCGCGCGGACCGACACGCTCGCCGCGGCCCTCGCCGGCGCCGGCGTCGGCCGAGGCGACATCGTGGCCCTGGTGATCGACCGGGGCCTGGAGTTCGTGATCGCGCTGCTCGCCGTGTGGCGTGCCGGTGCCGCCTATCTGCCGCTGTCCGCCTCCTATCCGGAGCCCTATCTGACAGGCGTCGCCGCCCAGGCGGAGGTGGCACTGGTGCTGGGCAGGCCGATACCGGGCTTCCGCCATCTCGCCACCGGCCCCCCGGCGGGAGAGCCCATGGCGGCGGACCGGAAACGGACGGCGGTGGCGGCGGCGGCGGTCGAGGACACCAACACCCCCGGTGACCTGGCCTATGTGATCGCCACCTCCGGCTCCACCGGCACCCCCAAACTGGTCATGATCGAGCACCGGGGCCCCGCGCGGCTGATCGGAGCCCAACGCGATGTCCTCGGTCCCGTTCCGCCGCACTCAAGGGTCCTCCAGTACGCCCATCCCGCCTTCGACGCGGCCCTGTTCGACATCCTTCTGGCGCTGGCGAACGGCGCCCGCCTGGAGGTACTGGCCGACCCCCACGTCGCGGGTGACGCGCTCGCCGAGGTCCTCGCCCGCCGGCGCGTCACCCACGCCGTGCTTCCCGCGGCGGTGCTCCGGACCCTGCGGCCGGGCCGTCTCCCCGAGCTGGACGTGGTCATGAGCATCGGCGAGGTGTGTCTGCCGGAGACCGCCCGCCGATGGGCGGCGCACCATCGTTTCTTCAACGGGTACGGGCCGACGGAGACCACCATCTGCGCGACCCTGCACCGCGCGGACGGCACCGAGGCCACCCGGGTGCCGATAGGGCGCCCCGTTCCCGGCTGGCATGTCGTCCTCCTCGACGGCCGGGGCGAGCCCGTCGGGAAGGGAGCCGTGGGCGAGATATGCATCGGCGGCGCCGGAGTGGGCCGCGGCTATCTGGGCCTGCCGGAACTGACGAAGGAACGATTCATCAGAGGCCCAGGCGGTGCCAGGCTCTACCGCAGCGGCGACCTCGGGCGGATACGAGCCGATGGTGCCGTCGAGTACCTCGGACGCGCCGACGACCAGGTGAAGCTGCGCGGCGCGCGGATCGAGCCGGGGCAGATCGAGGCCGCCCTCGCGGCGCTGCCCGGCGTACACGACGCGGTGGCGCTGCTCGACCGCCGGGGCGAGCCCCGGCTGCTCGGCTATGTGACCGCAGACGGCTCGCTGCCCGGCTCCGAGGAGCTGCGGGCGGCCCTCGCCCGGACCCTGCCGGAGTATCTGGTGCCCGAGCGGGTGATCACCGTCGAGCGCTGGCCGCTCACCGTCAGCGGCAAGGTGGACCGGGCCGCCCTGCCCCGGCCGGGGCGTGCCGCCGGGGGCCCGGCGGCGGCCCCCGCGAACGCGACCGAGGCCGCGGTGGCGGAGGCCGCCGCCGAGCTGCTCGGTCTGGACGAGGTCGGTGTGCAGGACGACCTGTTCGCGTGCGGGGGCACGTCCCTCTTCGCCGCGCAGCTGTCCGCCCGGCTCCGGGCCGGGCTGGGGGTCGAGGTCCCTCTCGGTACGGTCCTGGACGGTCGTACCCCGGCGGTGATCGCCGAGCGGATCGGCCGGAACCCGCCGGCCGGCCCCGGCCCGCGGCCGGGGCGGGAGTCGCCCGAACCGTCGCACGCACAGCGGCGGGTGTGGCTGATGCACGGGCTGAACCCGGGGGCACGTGCGTACCACTCCCAGTCGGTGATCCGGCTGGCGGGAAACCTGTCACTGCCGGCTCTGGAGGCGAGCCTCACCCGGATCGTGGCGGCACACGAGGTGTTGCGCAGCCGTTTTCCCACCGTGGACGGCGAGCTGACCTGCGTGGTCGACGAGCCGTGGCCGGTCGGCCTGGAGGTGCGTGACCTCAGCCGGTCCGGTGACCAGGACGCGGCCGTGGGGACGGTGGTGGGAGAACTGCTCCGGGCGCCCTTCGATCTCGCCCATGAACCGCCGTTCCGGTGGGCGCTGCTGCGGATCGGCGCCGAGGAGCATCTCCTCGTCCATGCCGAGCACCATCTCGTGCACGACGGCTGGTCCTTCCGGCTCTTCCTCCGTGAACTCCTCGACGGCTACTCCGAGTATCTCGCCCACGGACGCGTCGACCGTGAGCCGCCCCGGGTGGGCTACTACGACTACGCGCGCTGGCAGCGGGAATGGCTGGGTTCCGACGAGGCGCACCGGCAGCGCGCCTTCTGGCGCGCGGAACTCGACGGAGCGGAGACGGTGCTGCGGCTGCCGCATCGCGGGGCCGGCTCCGCCACGGAGTTCCGGGGCGCCGCCCCGAGGGTCGAGATCGACGGGGAGCTGGCGCGCCGTCTCGCGGATCTGGCCGAGCGCGGCCGGGTCTCGCTCTTCACCGTGCTGCTCTGCGCCTACTTCGTCCTTCTGCACCACTACACCGGGTCCCGTGACATCCTGATCGGTTCGGCCGTGGCGAACCGCCGTTGGCGGCAGACCGAGGAGCTGCTGGGCATGTTCGTCAATACCGTGATCTTCCGGGGCAGACTGGACGGCGACCCCGCGTTCACGAGCCTGATGCGGCTGATCCACGAGCGGTCGATCGCGGTCCTGGACCATCAGGAGCTTCCCTACGATCTGGCCTTCGCGGAGTCGGCGGCCCGGTCCGGGGAGAGCGCCCGTCCGCTGGTGCAGACGATGTTCAGCTTCCATGACGCGCCCCTGGGCCCGTTGCGGCCGACCCCGCTGGAGGTGACGGTGATCGAAGGGGTCGCGAACGGGTCGTCCAAGTTGGATGTGTCGGTCGTCGCGGTGCCGCGCTATGCCCAGCCCGGCCGTATCTCCCAGCTCCCCGGTGATCTGATCTCCGTTCCGCGGTCGGCGGACCCGGTGCCGGGGAGCGACCGGACCGTACTGGAGGGCATCACCCTCGCCTGGGAGTTCGACACCGATCTCTTTGACGGGTTCTTCCGCACCCGGATGACGGAGGCGTTCACGACGCTCCTCCGGTCGGTCGCGGACGCGCCCGACACCCCGCTGTCACGGCTGGTCCCGATGGACGGCCGGACCCGTGAAGAGGTGCTGGAGTGGGGGCGGGGACCCACCGTCGAACCGCCCTCGGACTGGCTGCCGGATCTGGTGGCCCGCTGGGTAGGGGAGACTCCGCACGCCCTCGCCGTCGGGGGTGCCCCCGCGCTGACCTATGCCGAGCTGGGCGCGTGGTCGGACCGGGTGGCCCGCCGGCTGCGCGCGCGGGGCCTCGGACGGGGGGATGTCGTCGCGGTGCTCCTGCCCCGCGGGCCGGAACTCGTCGTCGCCCAGCTCGCGGTGATGAAGTCGGGCGCGGCCTATCTGCCGTGCGATCCCGCGCATCCCGGGCCCCGGCTGGCCGCGCTGATGGCGGACTGCGGGGCGAAGACCGTGCTGACCAGCGAGGAATTCGCCGCCGCCACCCCCCGGGGGGCGACCGCCCTGACGCTGGAGCGGATGCCCGCGTGCGGAGGCGAACCGCCCGGGGACCCCGGCGCGGGCTCGGACGCCTGCTACGTGATCCATACCTCGGGGAGCAGCGGCGCGCCCAAGGGGGTCGTGGTCGAGCACCGGTCGATCACGGGGCGGCTGTACGACGACGGTGTCACGGGGCTGGCTCCCGGTGCGGTCCTCCTGGCCGTCGCCTCGCCCGCGTTCGATGTGTCGGTGCTGGAGGTGTGGGGTCCGCTCGTCCATGGCGCGACCGTCCGCTTTCTGCCGCCGTACTGGGACACGACACTCCTGGCGCGGGGGCTGAGACAGCGCGGAGTGACCCACGCCGCGCTGTCGGCCGCCGTCTTCCACGAGCTGGTCGCCCAGGATCCGGAGGCGCTCCGGGGGCTTCGGCGGGTGGTCGTGGCCGGGGATGTCCTCTCCCCCGAGGCGGTCCTGGCGCTGCGTGCCCGGGGGATCCGTCGGATCTCCAACGGGTACGGCCCCACCGAGACCAGCGTCCTCGTCAGCGGTGTGCCCCTGGACGAGTGGCAGCCGGCCGGCCGGGTGCCGATCGGGCGGCCGCTGCCGAACACCTCGCTGTATGTGCTGGACGAACGGCTGCGGCCGGTCCCGCCCGGTGCGGTGGGAGAGATCTGTGTCGGCGGCCGGGTCGTCGCGCGCGGCTACATGCGGCCGTCGGAGGCGTTCGTCCCCGACCCCTTCGGCCCGGGGACGCTCTACCGCACCGGCGACCGGGGCCGCTGGCTCGACGGTGGACTGCTGGACTTCGCCGGCCGCGCGGACGATCAGGTGAAGATCCGCGGACACCGTGTCGAGCCCGCCGAGGTGCGTGCCGCCCTGCTCGGGCTGGAGTGTGTCCGTGACGCCGTGGTCGTCGCGGACCGGGAGGCGGACCGCCTGGTGGCGCACGCGCTGACCACCTGGACCGGGGACGCGGTCCGGCACGCGCTCGCCGAGGTGCTGCCCTCCTATCTGGTGCCGAGTGCCGTCGCCACCTATACGCGATTACCGGCCAACGGGTCCGGAAAGGTCGATATCGCGCGGCTGGCGCGAACACCGCCGTCCGCGGCGGCGGACCGCGCGCCTGCCCCTCTGGAGCAGCTGATCATCGAGCTGGTCGGCGATGTGGCCGGAGTCCGGCCGGGCGTTCACGACAACCTCTTCGACATCGGGATGCATTCGCTCCAGGTCATGCGGCTGACCGCGCGTATCACCGCCTCGACGGGTCTCGCGGCGGGGCTGGTCCTGGTCCTCACCCATCCGACGGTGGCCGGGCTCGCCGCCGCGCTGGAGTCGGCGCCGCCCGCCGACGGGGCGATCCCCAGGGCGGAGCGGTGACCGCCTCCTTCCCGCTCTCCGCCGCACAGCACACGGTCTGGTCCCTGCACACCCGGGACGCCAGTGGACACCGGCAGAGCAGCCGGCGCGTGTTCGAGGTGACCGGGCCGCTGGATCCTGCGGCCCTGCGTTCAGCCCTGGACGCCCTCGTACAGCGGCATGAGCCGTTGCGGACGGTGTACCTGGACGGGCCGGTACAGCAGATCCGGGACGATCTGCCCGCCGGCTTCCGGCTGGTGCGGGAGCCCTCACCGCCGGGCCCGTTCGACATCGCCCGGGGCCCCCTCCTGCGGGTGGACCTCCGCCCGCTGGACCCCGGGCGCCATGAGATCACGTTCTCCCTGCATCTCCTGGCCGCCGACGGCTGGTCGATGAGGGTGTTCTTCTCCGATCTGGCCGCGCTCTACCGGGCCGGGGTGCGCGGCCGGGCCGCCGGACTGCCGGAGCTTTCCGTGCAGTACGTCGACTGGGTGGCCTGGGAGGCGCGGCGGCTGACCGCGCGCCGACGCGAACAGCGGACGGCGGAGCTGACCGAGTGGTGGCGCCGGGCCCTCGCCGGCTGCCCCCGGCCGGCCGCTCCCGACAGCGCTCCCGACCGCGCCGCCGGGCCGGCTCCGGGCCGACGGCTGTTCAGGGTCCTGGACGCAACCGTGACCGGCGCTGTCCGGGCACTGGCGGCCGGCCACGGCCATACCGCGTTCACCGTGCTCGCCGCGGTCTGCGCCCTCGCCCTCGCCGGCCGGAGCGGCCAGGAGCGGGTACCGCTGGGGCTGGCCGTGGCCAACCGGGACCATCCCCAGCTGGATCGCCTCCTCGGCTTCTTCGTCACCCTGTCGGTGCTGCCGGTGGATCTCCGGGGCGATCCCGAACTCCGTTTCCTGCTGGGCCGCGTGGCCGGGACGACCGCCGCCGTGTACGAGCATCGCGATCTGCCGCTGGAGCGGCTGACCGCCGCCGCCTGGGGCCCGGGCGGGCCGGGACGTCCGCTCCTGCCGGAGGTCGTCTTCGCCCATCACGCGGCGGGCACCGTCGGGGGTCTGGTCCTCGACGGCTGCGAGACCGTGGAGCTGCCCGTTCTGGACGGGGCCAGGTTCGGGCTGACCATCCGGGTGGAGGACACCCCCGACGGGGGCTGCCGGCTGTGGGCCGAGTACGACAGCGGGCGTCATGACGGAGACGCGGTCGCGGGGCTGCTGAGGGAGTACGAGGTACTGCTGGCGGCCGTGGTGGCGCGGCCGGATTCGCGCCTGTCCGAGCTGCGCGCCTTGGCGTTCAGACCATCCGGCCCACTCCCTTGAATCCCACACACCTCCCACATCTCCCACATTTCCTATATCCGATGCATCCGACACAGGGAGGCAGAACGCACCATGACCGACGACGACGCGGCGCACCCCGCTGACGCCGGGCCCTCCGCCCCGTCCTACCCCCTGCCGAAGGACCCGGCCCGGCCGCTCGACCCGCCGCCCGCCTACCGGGCGCTCCGCGCGTCGGACCCGATCACCCGGGTGCGGGCCTGGGACGGCAGCAGCCCCTGGCTGATCACCCGTTACGAGGACGCGCGCCGGGCTCATCTGGACCGGCGTCTCGTCGCCGACGTCAAGGCGCCCGGCTACCCTCATATCTCGGCCTCGTCGCGGGTCCGGGGCGAGGGAGTCGTCCCTTTCCCGTTCACGCCGCCCGAGCAGTACGCGGCACGGCGGGCGCTGTACCTCAAGGAGTTCCACCCCGGCCGGGTGGCGGAGCTGAGGCCGTTCGTCCAGCGCGTGACGGATGAACGGATCGACGCCATGCTGGCCGGAAAGCGCCCGGCCGATCTCCTACGGGACCTCGCCCTGCCCCTCGCGACACAGACGGTCTGTGAACTCCTCGGCATGTCATCGGCCGACCGGGACGCTCTGCACCGGCTGAGCCGGACCGTCGCCTCCCGCACGGCGCCCGCCCAGGAAGTGGCGCGTGCGCTGACCGCGCTGGAGGCCCACTTCCACGCCCTGGTCGCCGACAGGCGCGACGGGCGCGACGGGCTGATCGGCCGGATCGTCCGCGACCATGTGCGAACGGGCGAGCTGGACGAACACGATGCTGCGGCCGACCTCATGATCCTCTTCTTCGCGGGCCACGGCCCGACCGCGTACATGATCGCGGCAGGGGCCGTCGCACTGCTGCGGCACCCGCGGCAGATCGGCGTCCTGACCGGCACGGACGACGAGAGGGCCCACGCGGTGGCCATCCACGAGCTGCTGCGGTACGTGACCGTCTCGCACAACGCCCGGCAGCGCGTGGCCACGGAGAGCCTCGAACTGGGGGGACAACTCATCCGTGCCGGAGAGGGCGTACTGATCCAGACGGACTCCGCCAACCGCGACGAGCGGCGGTTCCCTCACCCCGACCGCCTCGACCTGGGCCGCGCCGAGGCCCCCCGCCATCTCTCGCTGGGGCTGGGCCGGGGCCACTGCGTGGGTCACGCCCTGGCACACCTGGAACTGGACGTGACGTTCACCACGCTGTTCCGCCGGATACCCGGACTCCGGCTGGCCACCGGCCTTGCAGAGGTCCCGTTCATCCCGGACGAGAACCTTCTGGGGGTGGCCGAGCTGCCCGCCACCTGGCCCGGGTGACACCGGCCGGCACGCGGCAGGGAGAACGGCATCACCACGCCCGCCGAGCCGGCGAAAACCGCGCCGCCCAGCAGCGGCGCGTTCACCGCGTTCATGGTCGGACCTCCCGGTGTCGTCTGCATGCAGTAGTACAGCTCGTCCCCGGGGGTGACACCGTAGAACTGAATCCGGCCAGAGAACCGGCCGAAACTCCGCCGACCGCCCGATCGTTCGCGGCGTGTGCACCCGGGGTCCGGCTCCCGCCACCACGTCGCGGGAGCCGGCCCCCCGGGTGATCAGCGCAGGGTGCGGAGGAAGACGTCCGCCTTGCCGTTGGTGTCGCCGGGCACGAGGTCGGCGGCGGCGGACTGGAAGACGACATGGCGCCCGTCGGCGCTGACGGCGTCGATCCCGGCTGTCGCGGGCTGGTCCGAGACCGTCTCGTCGGTGCCGGTGCGCAGGTCGCGCAGGACGAGCGAGGGTCCGGTTGTGGGGTCGTGCGGGGCGTACAGGAGGTGGTTGCCGGTGGGGTCGATGGCCACGCCCCGCACGTTGGCCACCAGCTGCGCGGTGCCCGTGGCGGTGTCGTGGACGTAGGTGTCGGCGCCCGAGCGGTAGACGACCTTGCCGCCGTTGTTGCTGATCTGGACGAGTTCGGCGGCCTTCGCCGGGCCCTCGATCGGGCCCTGGGGGGTGCCGTCGTTCCGGTCCCACAGGAAGATGTCCTGTGCCCCGCCGTCCTGGTAGGCGAGGAAGCGGCCGTCGTCGCTGAGGGAGGGCAGGGTCGGTTCGGTGTTGTGGATGACGTCGATCACGTACTTGACGGCCGTGTCGTAGTTGATGACCTCAATGCGCTGATTGGGCTCCGGACGCCGGAACTGGACGTCGTACGCCAGATGCTGGCCGCTCGCGCCGAGCGACATCCGGCAGTAGGCGGCCGGGCAGAGGGGGCTCGCCGGCCATCCGGTGCGCAGGTCATGGATACGCATGTGCTCGTTCCGCATCCTGAGGACCGGAAAGGCGACGTGGTCCCCGTCCGCGCCGATCGTCGGGGCCTGGACCGGGGTCTCGTCCCCGATCTGCGTGGTCCGGCCGGTCTGCCGGTCGCGGACGTACACCGTGTCACCCGTCGTCGCCGCGTTCGTCCCGAGGTACCGGGTCGACGACGTGAAGACGACGCGTCGGCCGTCGGGTGTGAGAGAGGCGTCGCCGGAGTGGTTGTCGGCCTGGAGGCCCTCGGAGGTGACACTGATCCTCTCGACACCGGCCACGCGCTCGGCCGCGCCGTCCGTCCCGGCCGCCTGGGCGGCCGAGGCCGCGCCGGGCAGCGCCGCCGTGATCGCGCACACCGCGACCACGGCGCTCAGAACGACCCGGATACGTCTCTGTCTGGTGGTACTCCGCTTCGCGTTTGCGCTCATTGTTCCCCCCAGTCAGGTCACATCTCCGGTCCACGACCGGAGAACACAGCATGCAACCACGAGGGAACCGCCGGGTCGAGACACGGATTCGGTCATGTGGGAACGGCCGATCACAACGGTCTGGGAGAACAGGCGGGGCCGTGCGGCCCGGCGGGACGGGACCGTTACACCCTCGACCGCGGCGTGACCCGGCCGGAGCGGGGCGTGGAGCACCGGGCCGACGGAATCAACCGTGTGCCGCGGGAGGTGTACCACGAGGTCACCGCCGTGCACGAGCCGGGCCGGACGCTGACACTGTGCAGGCCCGGCGAGCGTCGACGGCCCCGGCGATCAGCGCCTCCGCCCTCGTGGGACTGCCGTCGGACAGATCCCATCCCTGTGTTCCAGCGGCGGAAGAAGTCCCGCTCGTATCTGGTGCGGTCCTCCGGGCCGAGGGGCAGCCGGCGGACGGCCGCCACGATCGGAAGGGTCAGCCCACCATGAGGGCGAGGACCGCCCCCGGGTGGCCCGGCGCGAAGGGGCACCGGCCCACCGAGCGGCCCCGCGGGCCGGAGGCGCTCCCGTCATCGGGCGGATTTCCCGCAAGCCACGTCACCACGGCGAACCCACGCCGCTCACGGGGTCCCTCCGTGTCGGCCCGACGAAGTGGGCAGGCTGAGTAGTGCCACGGCTGTGGCGTCGTCGCGCTCCCCGGTGCGGCCTTCGCGGGCGGCAGCAGTCAGGTCGTCGGTGAGAGCCCCGGCGGCCTCTCGTACGCTGTCGGCCATCCGCCCACCGTAGGGGCCGGGCATGGCCACCCAGGGGAGCCCGGAGCCGGTATCCCACGGTTGAGTGACCCCGGGAGCGGGTCCGACTTCGCCGTGGCAGCCGCACTTCAGGAGTGTACTGCCGGCCTCCGGTCAGTCCACGCCGCTGCGTTCAGGCAGTCGGTGCGGCAGCCGAGGCGGTCGTGGGTGAGGGCGATGTCGCCGAGGGCGCGTGGCAGAATCCCGGCTCTGATCCGTGGCATGTACAGAGAGACACAGGGGTGGGGAATGGGACGGCGGTCGGGCGTGGTGACGGCGGTGTTGGCGGGGGCGCTGGTGCTTACGGGGTGCGGTGGGGGATCGGGGAAGGAGCCGGCAGGGAAGAAGGCGGAGGCGGTGTCGTCCGCGCCGTCCGGGACCGACGGCATGACGGGGAAGGCAAAGCCGGGGAAGCCGGGGCTGATTGAGGTGAAGACGAGCGAGGAGGTCACGGAGGACTTCCGCACCGCCTCGACGGGGGTCGGCACCGGCTACACCCCCTTCGAGGTTCCCCCTGGGCGGGAGCACTGCCAGGTGGGCGGGATCGTCTCGGACCAGATGGCTGCGGGGCAGGGCCAGGTGGAGCAGGTCGTGGCGGGGCTGCGGGAGCTCGGCTGGGTCCCGGCGGGCCAAAGCGGGGTCAGGGTGAAGGACGGGGTGACTCTGGCCGATCTTCAGGCGGGCCCCTGGAAGGTCCAGTTGTCAGGCGCCGACTACCCCGGGGATGTCCGGGAAGAGATTTCCGCGAACGCCGGGCTGGCGTTCGAAGCGGTCGGTGACTGCGATGCGAAGCCGAAGCGCTCCCCCGGCGGCACGGGAGGGGAGAAGCGGGGCGGGACATCCCGCGAGCAGGTCGTACGGGATCTCCGGGCGGCGCTCAAGGCCCTCGGCACGGAGCCCACCTTCAAGAAGCAGGAGGCCGACTGCGAGGTGAGCGCGGTCCTTCCGCTCACGGTGCGCCCGGGGAGAGCGGAGCTGCGGCGGATCGCCGGCCTGCTGGAGGACCACGGCTGGAAGGACGAGAGCGGCATGGGGATCACGGCCGACGACGACGGCACGATGGCGATGGCGATGGACCACGGAGACTGGTCCGTCGTCATCGGGAACGACCGGACACCACAGGGCCTGAAGCACGCCATCGTCGCCGACGCCTTCGGGCCCTGCGACGAAGGGCTCTGAACCACCGGAAAAGAGAGACCGTGGATCTCCCGCTCCCCGGCACTGCTCCGCGCGCCCCTCTCACCCCGCCTCTGGAGGAATCGACCCGTTCTACGCTGATCGAAGCCATGGGCACGGCGGGTGCCGTGCCCGCGACATGGGAAGGGCCTTCCTGGATGTCTGAGCAGAACGCGACGAGATGGACCGTCCGCCATGAGCAGCGGGTCGAGGTGCCGGCCACGGTGGAGGGGATCCGGGCCGCGCTGCCCGAGGATGAGCGTCAGCGCTTCGAGATGGAGCTGGGGCGGGCGACGGCGGAGACCGTCGCCGATGTGGTGCGGCACTGGGTCCTCAATCTTGCGTCCGGACCGGAGGACGAGGACGAGTTCGCCCGGCTGGAGGCCGAGAACCGGGGTGCCGCGTGAGCCGTTACGAGATCGCGTACGCCCCGGTCGCCGAGGCGACGCTCAAGCAGTACGCCGGGGAGAGCGGCTTCCGCACGGAGATGGCGAGGACTCTGGGCCGCGACCCGTACGGACACAAGTCCAGAGCTGTCTGCGGTGAGCGTGACCGTCGAGAAGCCACCATCGCCGGAGTTTTCCTCCGCTCCTACGTGGCGGAGGCCGTCGTGAAGGTCACGGTGGTACGGATGGTGACCCCTCCCTGACGGGAACTCCCGCGAGCGGTGGGGTACGGGCCAACCGAAGCGGAACCTCTGTGGATGACGATGGCACCGAGGCCGCCTGGGCCGTGTTCCGCGCCGCTGCTCGAATCCGCCGGCTTCCTCGCACTCCTCTCCACCGGCGGCGCCGGGAGCGACCTCATCGCCGCCGTCTCTCCCGGGAACGTTCGGCTGCGGTTCAGCGGCATCCACTGGACCGAGTACGACTGGCCCCAGGTGGCGCCGACGAACTGGAGCAGCTCACGGAGGACATCGCCGCAGTGCAGCGCGGCGACGGCGTCCTCTGCTACCGGAACCAGGACGGCGAGATCGAATACACGGGCGGCCAGCTCGGCGGACACGGCGTGGATATGCCGTTCCGCGAGGAGACAGCGCTGCGCCGGACCCTCGGGCTGTGGCGGGGTGAGCCTGGGCAGGGGCAGCGCTCGGACATCCCGTCGCACCCGGGCTTCTGGGGCGGTTGGGGGCTGGGTGCAGGCCGGCGGTGCAGGTCAGGTTCTGTGGCGGGTGGCGAGGAAAGCGGCCCACTCGTCGGCGGATCGGGCGATCGAGCCGGCCGTGGCCCACTGGTCGGCGGCGAGATCGTGCCAGCGCCGTGCCTCGGCTTGCGCGAGCACAGCTATGGCCTTCGGGTCGGCCGTCGTCCAGCCCGGTACCCGGGCCGCCCACCGCCACGCCTGCTCGGGGGAGTGCCCGCCGGTGGAGACCAGCCGCATCCCCCACAGCGCCGTGTCGATCCACGCCGGGCCGGCCGTGGCCCATGACCAGTCGACCAGCCGGGCCCGGCCGTCCTCGACGAGGACGTTGGTCGACGCCGGGTCGGTGTGCAGCAGCGCTGATCCGGCGAGGAGTTCACAGTCGGCGTCGGCGCAGTAGTAGCCCCAGCGGTCCCAGGCGGTAGGCAGCCGCACTCCGGGGGGCGCGGGCCAGGGCGCCAGCTCGGCCAACGCTGCGGCGACCGGCGCGAGGTCCGGCGAGCCGGGCACGAAGTCCGCGTCCCGGCCTCGCACGCCCTCGAAGGCGAGGAGATGCCAGCCGTGGCCGTCCAGACGCCACAGGACCCGTGGCGCGCTCGGCGGCAGGTGAGGGTTCACCGCCTCTTCGAGGTCCAGCTCGTCCACGGGCGACCAGCCGGGCCCCCACCACGAGTCGTCCTCCTCAAAACCGGCACCGTCCGCAGGCGCAGGGGCCCGCTCGCGCTGCCCCTTGACGAAGACGAGCGCCCCCGATTCCACCTCCAGCAGGGAAGCGATCCCGGCCGCCGCCGAATGCTCGGTGTCACGGGCGGTGAACGGCATACCGAGGCGCTCGCTGACCGCGGCCACCACCGCCCCGGGAAGCCGCGCCCAGCCGATGCGCCCCGACGTCATCCTCAGTTCTCAGCTGCCGGCGGTACGGGCGGGTTTGGAGGGAAGGGAGGGTTCTTGTCCGGGGTCACGGGCCCCGGTGGACGCCCGGCGGGCTTCGGCGTCACGGGTCCCCGGGGCGGCCTGTTCGCCTCGACGGTCGTCATGAGAAGCAGGGTAGAGACCAGGACACAGCGTCATGGTCGGTTTGCCTCATCGCGGCTGATTCCGGTCAGATGGTGGCCGGATCATCGGCTGGCCGGGGAGCCGATCCCAGGCTTGCCGGCCTGTCTCATCCCGCAGTGAGTTTCGGAGCAGCAGCAGAAGCATACGAACGGTCTCGGCCTGGGTATCCTCCGGACCGCCGCCGGTCCCGTCCCGGCCCCGGAGTTTCCGTGAACGTTCTGGGATCATGATGGTGTGACGACAACTCCCGGGCACTCTCGGATCGACGCAGAACTCCAGATCGACGAGATCCGGGGCACCTGCGAGGACAGGGCAGCCGTTGTCGTGCGTTGCATCCGAGGGCCGGTCCGCCTCGGGGCGCGCTTCCACCGCATCCGCCACACCTCAGTCCCGATCGACCTGGAGCTGGCGGAGATCCTCTTCTACGGGCGTCCGGTCGACGAACTCGACCCCTCCCACACCGGCCTCGTGACCCTCCGCGGAGCAGGAACGTCTCTCCTCGCCCCAGGAAACAAAGCTCATGGCTGGCAGATCATCCAGGGTGCAAACCCCTCACCGTGACTCCGCCCGCCCACGGGATTCGGATTCGACCGATCCTCCGGCGTGTCCGTCACGGCGGCGGTCTTCCAGCACGCACGCTTCCCGGGAACCCTGTCCTCGCCGGCAGCGTGGCGACGAGCCGCATGAGGCCGCCCTCCTGCGTGGTGGTCTGCCCCACGCCGAGGAAGCGCCGGCGGCTCGGGCAAGCTGAAGACCACCGTCAAGGCCACCGCCGACGGCTACTGCCGCCACGGCTTCACCGGCACCACGGCCACACCCGCCGCTACCACAGCGGACGACTTCGTCGACGTCGGCTGAGGAACCGACAAAAGCCCCGGCCGGGACCGTCCACAGGAACCCGGCACTGTCAGCCCGTCCCCGCCGGCGGGTCACCCTCGGGGTACCGCACTGCGCCCCGGCAGCAGGGTCATCGGGGCGATGCCGCCGCCGGGCCGGTCGGCGCACCGCCTGCCCCAGGCCGGGAACCGCTGGGCGCCCTCCGGACCGGGGAGCCGGATCAGGGAGCGGGGTCTGGTGCATGGGGTCTCCCCAGGCCCGCCGGCGGACGGGGGATGGGGTCTCCCCAGGCCCGCCAGGGCCGTGGGGACGCATCGCAAGGCAGAGGAATGAGTCCATGCGGTGGGGGTACTCCCCCTGGCTCCGCCGGTGGCACCCCCACCCGGGCCGCCAGGCCCAGGGGGGAGTGCGGTGCCAGGGCACGCGAGCCCAGCAAGATCCAGAAGAGAGGGCCTAGAGGAGGCCGAGTTGCTTGTGCTGCGTGAGGCTGTCGTGGATCTTGCGTAGCCACGGGGTGCGGACGGTCGGCAGTCGCGCGAGGGTGTGTTGGAAGACTCCCCAGTCGACCCGGAACACGTCATGGACGTTCGGAGTGGGCGGGTCGTCGCGAAGGACGCCGTCGGGTATTGGCCCCGATGCGGGGGCGGGCAGTTGCGGCTCGGGGAAGACGAGCCGGAGCCACACCCCGAACGGCAACGGCACCAGGGACACAGAGGCGGCTGGGGCGGCCGGGGTCCATGTCTTCCCGGTCTGCGGGTGGGACGGCACGAGGAGGATGTCGGCGCCTTCGTGGGCCGGTTGTCCCGGTCCGGCCACGGCGGCGCGCCTCCTCGGCCCGCCGGTCGGCAGCAGGGTGTCGAGGGAGTGTCGGAACATCCTGGCGGTCAGGCCGTCCGGTACAGCCACCGCCCGGCCGTTGGAGGCCACCAGGAGGTGGGCGAGCGCCTGCCCGGCTGCCGCCGCCCACTGCGGGCTCCAGTGCCATCGGTCGCCCGCCCGAAACGGCTCTCCCCACGGGGCGATCGGCTCGGACGGGGGCACGCCATCCCCCTCCGTGAGCAGGTCCGCCCAAGACAACGGTCCGGCGTCGGCGCCTTCGACGGGAAGGCGGCGCACGGCGTCCGGGGCGAGCCACACGGCCTGCCAGAGCGAGCAGTCGTCGATCCTGCTCGCCATGGGAAGACCGCACGCCGCGCAGGCCATGTTGGGGCCGTCGCCCCCGTCGAAGCCGCAGCAGGCGCCGCCTCGCTTCTCCGGGATCAGCACGGCGCCACGGATGTCTCCCGGTGCGATGACAACCGCGCCGGACACGCCGTCGGACAGGGCGTGGACTGGCGCGTAGATGCCGCGGGCAGCCGCTTCGTCCGGATCGATCTCCCCCCACCTTCGCCACGGCGGCCCCCAGGGCTCCAGTTCCACGGCGAACGTCCCCGATTCCATGAGCACCGGGAGCTGTAGCCCGTTTCCGTACTTCTGGCGAGCGTGGGCCGGCAGGGCGACCCGGGACAACGGGGCGGTCAGCTCGAAGCCGCACCGCACACACACGAAAACGAACAAACATCCTCCGCTCGGGAAACAGGGCTATCGTCGCAGCTCCGTGGCAGACCGGCCGACGTTTTCCCTTCACTGTGAGGCCGAAGCACAGCCACGACGCCGAGCATCACCGTTCGAATCCTCGACGGGCTCCAGCCTTCCGAAGGTGGTGAACATCTGCTGTCCGTTCTCGTGGACAAAGCCACGTGACGGTCAGTCCAGCTGGTGCGCGTGGGGCGTGCTGCCGCCTTGGCCGGTCTCGTCTGCGGGTCCGGGCAGGAGTTCCAGGCCTTGTCGAATCAGGCGCCGGACGGTCTCCCGCGAGTATCCGGTGCCGTCGATGATGTCCCTCTGGGTGCCGCGGCCGGCTTCGAGAGAGAGCTGGGCGAGTCTGCGGGCGCGGTCGTGGTCGGCTGTGGCGAGTGCGTGGTCGTAGTCCCGGCGGATCCTTGCGGCTGAAGCGCGGATGTCCATGACTCCGATTATGCCTCACGAGGTAGGCCTATCCGACTTGACATGCCTTATAGATTAGGCCTAACTCATAAGGCATTACGCGTGAGGCCGCGTCGCCACGCAGGGCACCCGATGATCACCATCGCCGACCGCACCAGCGTCCACCGGCTCTCCTACGGCTGCTCGCCCCGGTCTGGGACCAGGTGCGGAATCTCCACCACGCCGAGTTCGTGCACCGGGCGGTACGGGTCGCCATGGGTCGCCGAGGAAGGGATCGGCGCGGTGCTGGCCGGGCTGCTGCCCGGGGCCCGGCTGGACGGCGGGGTGTGGGAGCTGCCGGGTCCGCCCCGGGAGGTCCGTCCCGGCGGGTGCGGACTGCTGCTCGTCCCGGCCTTCGACCGGGCCGGCGGTCCGCTCCTCGCCGATCTCCCGGGCCGCCCGGTCGCGGTCACCTATCCGGCGGGCCCCGGCCTCCCGCTCCAGCCGGACGGCTCGACCGGAACCCTCCGCCTGGCCCGGGTGATCGGGCCCACCCGTACCGAACTGCCGCACCTCCTGGACGGGCCGCGCACCACGACCGCGCTCGCCCGGCACCTCCGGGTCAGCGCCGCGACGGTCTCCGCGCACACGACGGCCCTGGGCGGCGCGGGTCTGATCACCGCGGTCCGTACCGGCCGGGCGGTCCTGCACCGGCGTACCGTACTCGGCGGCCTGCTGCTGGCACCGGACGCCCCGACACGTGTCCATGGAACATCAGTACAGAGGTTCACCCATAAGTGATCTTGCCGACGCAACTCCTCCTATGACTTGCTGGGGTTGATCGGCGACCGCCCGTCATGAGCGGTCGTGAACGGTGACGGTGAACGGTGAAGGGATGACCATGAGCACTTCCCCCTCTGCACCCACGGGTGGCGAATCCTCCGCCCCTCCGATCGGCACGGTCGCGGGAACCGGGGTGGCCGGATCCGCCGGGGACAACGAAGCGGCCGTATCGGCTCAGTTGAACCGTCCCTACGGGGTCGCGATGGACAGCGTCGGCACCCTCTACATTGCCGACTACAACAACCACCGGGTCCGGAAGGTCACCACGGACGGGCGGATCGGCACGGTCGCCGGGACCGGTGTGGCGGGATTCCGGGGCGACGGCGGCCCGGCGCTCGCCGCCCAGCTGAACTGCCCGCGCGAGGTGGCGGTGGACAGCGCGGGGTCCGTGTACATCGTCGACGCCAACAACCACCGGGTCCGCAAGGTCGCCGCCGACGGGACGATCACCACCGTCGCGGGCTCGGGTGTCGCCGGCTTCCTGGGCGACGGCGGCCCCGCCACCGCCGCCCGGCTGAACCTCCCGCTGGGGGTGGCGGTGGACGCCGCCGGCTCCCTCTACATCGCCGAGTACCACAACCACCGGGTCCGCAAGGTCACCCCCGACGGAACGATCACCACCGTCGCGGGGACCGGTGTCGGGGGTTTCCGGGGGGACGGCGGCCCCGCCACCGCCGCCCAGGTGAACCGCCCGTTCGGGGTCGCGGTCGACGGCGGGGGCGTCCTCTACATCGCAGACGCCGAGAACCACCGGGTTCGCAAGGTCGCCGCCGACGGGACGATCTCCACGGTCGCCGGTTCGGGCACGGCGGGCTTCGGCGGCGACGGCGGCTCGGCCGTATCGGCCCAACTGAGCTTCCCGCTGGCCGTGGTGGTGGACAGCACCGGCGCGCTCTCCATCACCGACCACCGCAACCAGCGCATCCGGAAGGTCACGGCCGACGGGACGATCTCCACGGTCGCCGGTTCGGGCACGGCGGGCTTCGGCGGCGACGGCGGCCCGGCCGTATCGGGCCAGCTGCACAGCCCGTACGGCCTCGCGGTGGACTCCGTCGACACCCTCTACATCGCCGACCATGTCAACAACCGGGTCCGGCGGATCGCGTCCCCGAGGATGGCCGGGCTGCCCGAGTCGGGCACGGTGGTCTCCTGGGCCAATGTCCGCAGCAGGCTGCGGATGGCAGTGGTACGCGAGTCCGTGAAGGACGGGGCCGAGATCCACCAGTCGCTCGCCGCCGCCCGCGACCACCAGCGGTGGCGGCTGATCGTGGCGGGCCAGGAGGACGGCCATGTCCTCTACACGATCGAGAACGTGCGCAGCGGCAAGGTCCTGGAGGTCGCCGGGGCGCAGAAGGCGGACGGTGTGCCGGTCGCACAACGCGCCTACGAAGGTGGTGGGGCACACCATCAGCAGTGGCGGCTGATCCCGGTGGGCCCCGCGAACGGCTCCCCGAGGGTGTACGAGATCGCCAACCGCAACAGCGGTCTGCTGCTGCGGGTCGACACCAACGCCCGCACGGTGATCAAGCAGTACGGGGCGGACGGCGACCACCGCGGTCGGCAGTGGCAACTGCTCCCTGTGTGACACGCGAAGGGGGCGGGGGCGGCCTCGCCCCCTTCGCCGCCGGGCGCTACGCGGAGCCGGAGGGCTTCTCGGGCTTCTCGGCGGTCGGCTTGGCCGCCTTGGGGGCCTCCGGTGCCTTCGGCGGCTTGGAGAAGTCGCCCTTCTTCGGCCGGTCCGCCAGATCCTCGTCCTGCTGGAGGCCGCTGTGCTCCGTCACCGTCGCACTCGACTCCCTCATACCGGCGGAGGCCGCCCCGGAGACCGAGCCGGGGTTCTGGGCGTACCGGGCCTGCGCGCCGGCCGACTCCTGGGTGGTCCGGATGAAGGAGCCGAGGAAGCCGAGGACGGCCCGTGCCTCGGGAGAGTCCTCCCGTACGACCTTCGCCCGTGAGGAGGCCCCGTGGATCGCGTTGTTGAACAGACTCGGGCAGGTGTCGTCGTAGGTGTCGTCGTCGGCGTCCTCGAAGTCGACGCCCGCCCCCGGCTGGGGTTTGGTGCCGTCCGTGGTCACCGAGAAGAGCCCCGCGCCCTGGCCCGCGAAGCCGAAGATGTTGTCGAACACCATGGTCGTCACCCCTGGTCGTGGTCGTCGTGGTCGTCGTCGTGGCGGTGCCACCCGCCCGGTCATGGCTGCTTGTGCGGTCCCCGCTCGCTCGTCGCGAGTGCCTCGCCGTCGAACATCGTGTGGTGGACCTCCAGCGCGGAGACGACCTCGGCCAGCCCCGTCATACGGAAGCCCCCGCCCGCGAGATCGATATCGCCGATATCCCGGGCGACCAGCTGGTCGACTTCGGGAAGTTCCCCTGACTGCGGGGGAGACAGCACCGCCACCGGTACGGCGTACCGCACCGCGAGCAGCCCGGAGAAGGTCACGGGGATCTCATACGTGTACTGCTTGCGGGTACGCCGCTGGGTGGCGATGGTCTCGACCCGGGAGCCCGGTGGCACCTGGCCGGAGATCTGCGACCGGGAGGCCCAGGTGGTGGTCAGGGAACCGCCGGCGGAGGCCGTGATGCCCAGCGCCAGCTGGGCGTTGAGTGTCGCGCTGCCGGTGGCGCTGCCCTGGGTGGTGAACGCGTTGGAAAAGGTGACTCCGTTGGTGGCCCCGTTGGTGGCCCCGTTCGTCGTCGTCATATCGGTGGTGTTGGCGTTGTCGACCCCGATATTGTCCTTGCTGTTCTTGTTGGTCACGGTGGTGGCGTTCTTGTTGGACATGTCGTTTCTGAGCTGCGTCTGGAGCTGGGTCTGGAGATCCATCCGCAACTGGTTCTGGAGCTGGAGCTGGAGCGAGGCGCTGACATTGCCGCCGAAGGTGAGCTGAGCATTTCCCTGGAGCGACCAGGTGACTCCGTTCGACACCGTGAAATCGATGGAGTCGGTGAAGTTCATGATGGCGGTCTGACTGCGATTTACATAGGCGCGGGAGGAGAAGGAATCGGGTGGGGGCTGGCTGATGTTGCGCCGTTCCTCGATCAGCGGCTCCCCGAGATTCATATAGGCGAGCCAGCCCAGCTGAAAAGCGGAACCGGGGAAATCGCCGAAGCTCGATTTATTCACGGAGAACCCGATGGGTTTGTGCCGCACGCCGTAGTCGTCGACGTAGACCAGGTTGGGGTGGTCCAGGATGGACCGCCAGGCCTGCTCGATATTGAGTTCCCGCAGATTCTTCTTTGTCAGCGGCTGGCGCTTGGAGCGTTCCAGATTGTATGCGTTGGAAGGCATTCCCTGTCCTCGCCTCATTCGGTTCCGAAAGGCGAAGCTAGCATGAGGACCACTGCCCGGGAAGACCACTTCACACATCACGCTCAATCGGGTGACAATCTCTTGCCACGGGCCTCAACCAGCAAGCCGCAAAGGTAACTTGAACCGCCGCCGATCTCCCGGCGCATTGTTCTCGATGTTCTTAATGTTCTCGATGTCCCATTTCCCGGTGTCTCATATTTCCGCATCCCAGAACAGGTGAGGTTTCCGCGATGTACACCCAAGAACGCACGGCGATGGCGAATTTGGTGGTCGGCGGCCCCGTGGCGGTGAACAGCCATGACAACGCCATTGTGGCGGCGCTGGTCGAGAACCGGCCGGTCATGCTCGTCCACGCCTTCAACGGCGGCTATCTGCGGCCCGCCGAACTGAAGGAGGAGAGCCACGACAAGGGCGTCAAGCTGGCCACCGCGCTCGACCCGGCCACCAAGGACGCGCAGGGCCATCTCTGGTACATCACCCCCGGCGGCTTCTTCGGACAGCGCCCGCTGTACTTCATCGAGAGCGCCGCCGGCCAGGTGACGCCCAAGCCCGCCCCGGGCGACGGCGGGCGGGGCGACGACGGGGTGCCCAAGCCGCTGCGGCGGCGGATCACCGCCCACCAGGAAGCGCCGAGGAGCACGGCCGACCTCCTCCAGGTCGGCCTCCCCGACAAGGTGGGCGACAAGTGGCGCGGGAAGAACGGCGCCACCGAGGACACCCAGCTCTGGGTGGTCACGGTGACGCCCTGGGGCGGGATCACCTTTGTGCCGATCACCCACCCCGACGCCATCCTCGGGCTCAAGGACCACACGGTGACGGCCGACAGCGAGGCGCGCCTCACCTACAACTGGGGCGGGGACTTCACCGGGACGGTCATCAACACCTTCTACCCCCGGCTGCCCAGCGAGTGGAACGTCCCCTACCACCACGTCTTCACGTGAGCACCGGCCACCGCCCTACCGAGCCCGTTCCGACCCCACGCCCGTACCGCCTGGATGAGCTGGAAGAGGCAGCGCGATGCCCGTTCCCACGGAAGAACTGAAACTGGAGATCGTCAACGCCGCCACGGGGAGGACCCTCGGCGCCAGGGCCGCCCCGGTCCCGGACGGGGCCCTCGTCGTCCGGGACCTCCCCGACGGCGGGCCGGGCCCGGAGCGGTGGCAGCTCACCCCCGTACCGGGCGAGGACGGTCTGTATGTGATCCGCGACGCCGCCGGTGACAAGGTGCTCGACAACCCGGCCGCCGCCGACCGGGGTATCCGCCGGGCCGCCGCCGCGCCCGGCAGGAAGGGCCAGCGGTGGCGGGTCGTCCCCGTCGAGGGCGGGGCGGGCCTCTACCGTATCGAGACCGCCACCGACGACACCGTGCTCGACCTCGCCGAACCCGGCGCCGGGCCCGGCACCGACGAGACCCAGGTCGTCCTGGCCGGGTACGACGAGGAAGCCGGGAGCCAGCGGTGGCGGCTGGTCCCGGCCGAGCCCGAGCGCACCAGCGATCCCGTGCTGCGCTGGGCACCCCTGAGCCACTGGAACGGCCGCCGGTCCTGGCGCCTGGACCGCTCGCCCGCGCTGCGCCCGGCGCCCGGCGCCGAGCCCTCCTTCAGCGACCTGCTGCTGGTCCTCGAACGGTTCGGGAGCGCGTGGAAGAGCGAGGGCGCCGTCCGGGCCCCCGGCGGACAGCCCTTCTGGTCCGGGCCCGGCACGCGGTTCCTCGCCGACACCACGGGGAAGGGGCGCGCGGACATCGTAGGGATCGACGCCGCCAAGGGGGCCGTGACAGCGGCCTCCCGGGGCGACGGGACCTTCGAGGACGGCGAGAGCGTGCTGCACCGGCCGCTGCCCTCGCCGGCCCCCGGGGACCTGTGGACCCTCGTGGACACGACGGGCGGCGGCCGGACCGATGTGGTCGTCCTCGCGGGCGACGGTGTCCGGGTCTCCCCCCGGGACGAGGCCGGGACCTTCGCCGGCGCCTCCGGCGAACTGGTCCTCAAAGCCTTCGGCCACACCAAGAAGGCGGGCGGCTGGCTCACGGACAAGCACCTCCGCTTCCTCGTGGACACCACGGGAAACGGCAGGCTGGATGTCGTCGGCTGCCATGACGACGGTCTCTGGATCTCCCTCCAGGACGAGGAGGGGAAGTTCGCGCCGCTCACCGACGAACCGGCCCTGCCGGCCTTCGGGCACGACGAGAAGGCGGGCGGCTGGCTCGTCGGCAAGCACCCCCGCTTCCTCGCGGACACCACCGGTGACGGCCGGGCCGATGTGATCGGCTGCCATGACGACGGCGTCTGGGTCTCCCTCCAGGACGAGGAGGGCGGCTTCGCCGAACCCCTCTACATCCTCGACGACTTCGGGACCGACCAGGGCTGGACCTCCATTGCGGACCATCCCCGCTTCCTGGCCGCGACCACCGCCGGCGGCTCCCCGGACCTCGTCGGCTTCGGCCCGCTGGGCGTCGTCGTGGCACACGGCCTCGGCGACGGCACGTTCGGGCCCGCGACACTCGTCCTCAACGACTTCGGTAGCGCCCAGGGGTGGACGGGTGACAAGCACCTCCGCCTCCTCGCCGATGTCACCGGCGACGGCACCCCGGACCTCGTCGGCTTCGGCGACGAGGGCGTCTGGGTCGCGCACGGCAGGGGCGACGGCCGCTTCGACCGGGCCCAGCTGGTCTGCCGCGGCTTCGGATACCACGACGACGCAGGCGCCTGGCGCGTCGACCGCCACCCGCGCTTCCTCGCCGACATCACCGGCGAGGGCCGCGTCGACATCGTCGGGTTCGGCGGCCCAGGGGTGTACGTGGCCCGGAACCTCCACCGCCGTTTCAGGACCCGGTAGCCGGGAGCGATCGGTACAGCCCCCGGAGGGGTGTGGGACACCTGTGAAGAACCCACGCTTCCTCCGGGGGCTTTGTCGCGTCCCGCGCGGCACCGACTCCGTACCGCGCACCATCGGGGATGCCCGGTTCCCGATGCCATCGCCCACCAGCGGACAGTCTCCTGGAACAGGCGCGCGCGTGGTGCGCCGAGCGCGCGCCGGGTCAGCTCCCGGGTGGGTGGCGTGTGCGGGTGAGGAGGTATCGCAGTGCCTCGGCGGGGGTGGCGCATGGTGGTCCGGCGGGTGTTTCGCCGTCGTGGTCGTAGGGGTGTCACTGGTGGTCGTGCCCGGTGCCGGCGTCCCGGGGCAGTTCGTCGGGGTTCGAGCCCGACGGCGAGGAGGCGGAGCAGGAGGTCGGCTGCGCGGTGGACAGCGTCCTGGTGGAGGGCCCGGAGGACGAAGGGGTCTGCGCCGGGGACATCGCGGGGGCCTACAGCGCCACGGCGGGCCTGGCGCCCCAATCCCTCCGGCTGACCTGCCGCGCCGCTGCCCGCTGGGCGCTCCTCCGCGACACCGCCACCCCCGTGCCCATCGGACTCCCCGACCCGTACGAGCCCCTGCTGCTCCTGGTCGGACGGGGCGGGGGCTGGTTCCTCCAGGAGTACCTCGACCTGACCGGCGCGAGCATCCGCCTCGGCACCGTGAAAAGCAACGCCGCGGCCGCGCCGTTCACGACCCTGGATGAGGCGACCCTCGACGCCCTGGACGCCGAGGGCGACATCACCTACTACGCGAAGTCCGACGCCGGCGACCCTCGTTCGAGTCCGCGCGGCATCGTCCGGCGCCGCATCGACGACAAGGACCGGATCTGGGACGAGGCCTTCACCCGCAACCTCCGCCTCGCAGCCGTCGTCGACCGCGTCGGGCTGGGGAGCGGCGGCCGGACACCGGCCGGCTGACGACCTGACGGCCCCGTCCACCCTCCGGCCCGGTGGACAGGCCCGCCCCGGGGACTCCGCGGGGCCGCCTTCGGGATACGGGCCCGGGTGACGGGTGCGTTCGGATCGCGCCCGACCCCAGCGCGGACGATCGGCGGTGGGGAGGGGCCGGGCAGCGGCCTCGCCGGCGGCACCCGGCTGACGCCCCCTCCGGCACCGCCCGCCTGAGAGGGAGCGGGGCGGCCCTCAGCTGTAGTAGCTGATCTTCCCATCGAGGATTTCCATGGCCCGGCACAGCGCCGCCACCCGCTGCTCCAGGGCGCCACGGCGCTCGCGGAGGAAGGCGACTCGCTCCTGTGGAGAGTGCTCGGCGCGCAGGATGGCGACGAACTCCCGCAGATCCCCGATACCGAGACCGGCCTCGCGGAAACACGTGACCAGGCCGATCCAGAAGACGTCGTTCTCGGTGTACTCCCTGCGCCCGCCGGCCGTGCGCCGGATCGGGCCGATGAGCCCTTCACGCTCGTAGTACCGCAGCGTGTCGAGGGAGACGCCGGTGCGGTCGGCGGCCGCCGCCGGGGTGAGGGTGGTCATGAAGCTCCTTCGATGACTGCCGCTGCCGCTACCGTGCTTCGGCGAAGCGGGCCAGGTGCTCGTCGTCGAGCCGCACACCGCGTGCGCCGAGTGCCTCCTCGATCTGCTCCACCCGGCTCACGCCGACGATGGGATCGATCCCCTGCCGCATCAGCCATGCGAGGACGATCTGGTTCCTCGTGGCGGAGAGCTCAGAGGCGACATCGTCCAGGACCGCGAGCACCCGGGTGGTTCCGGAATGATCATAGATTGGCGGAAACGGCTTGTCATCGCGCGCATAGGCACCCCACATCAGCGAGGTGTACGACCACACGGCGAGCCCCTCCGACCGCGCGAGGTCCAGGTCCTCGGGCTGGAGCATGCGGTGACCGGCCTCCGCGACGGAGGCGAGCGGGCGCGGCTGGACGAGCGAGTGGCGCAGTTGCAGACACGTCCACGGCTCCACGCCCAGCTCGCGCGCGAGCGACCGGGCACGCTCGACGCGCCAGGCGGCGTGGTTCGCCGCCCCGACCCGCAGGGCCGCTCCGCTCGCGACCAGCTCGCCGAAGGCGCCGACCGTCTCCTCCAGCGGCACCGTGCGGTCCTCGGCGTGGGCCCAGAGCAGATCGACGTGATCGACTCCAAGACGCCGCAGGCTTTCCTCCGCACCCGCGTGGACGGCACGGGCGGAGAGCCCTTCGGCGCTCTGTGGCCAGGAGTGCGCGACGAGCGGGTTCTGCCGGACCTTTGTCGCGATCCGCACCGCGTCGCGGGCGCCCGGACGGGCCCGGAGCCATGCGCCGATGACGCGCTCGCTGGCGCCGCCGACGCCACTGGGGTCGGCCCAGAAGGAGTAGCAGTTCGCGGTGTCGAGCCAGACACCGCCGCCGGCGACAAAGGAGTCGAGGATCGCGAAGGCCTGGTCGGGGGCGACACGGGTGCCGAAGTCCATTGTTCCGAGGACGACCTGGGGGTCGGTTGTGTACATGCGGCCCATCCTCGGACCTGGAGCGCGCTCCAGGTCAAGAGCGGTGGTGGCGGACGGTCCGGGACCCCTGTGACACGAGCCCACTGCCCGTCGGCCCCGGGGCTTCGACGGGCTGCGCCGCAGCCCCCGCATCGACGGCGCCGCCGACACCGAACCCGGCGATGACACGGCCCGGTTCACCGAAGTGGACGGTGAACGGACTGTCCCCGCGTGAACGGGGCGAACGATCCGCTGCACGGTCTTGCCGACCCGGACGGCGGACTACCCCCGCAGGCGGGGCTGCCCCCTCGCGACCCTGTCACGTGATCACGCTGTCTCCGGCTACCCGCCTCAGGACAGCTCCCCGAGTGCTCCCACCGTGCCGGCGTCGAGTGGCGCCGCGTTGGCCGATCGCGTTGGCCGATCGCGTTGGTCAGCACCGTATCCGTCGGGTATTCCGTGCGCGCTCCGGTCGCCCGAAGGGGCAGCCGGACGTGAACCGCCGGGGCACCAAGGGCCACTGGGCGCAGCCGGGCGGCGGGCGGAGGCTGAGGGGCGAGCGGGAGGAGGGGGCCGTATGAGCGCACCGGCTGACGGCGGCCCGGGCGGCCGGCCGCCCGGCGACAGCGGCGAGGATCACGACGTCGTCTATCTCTGCGGGCGGGTCGCCGCGGTGTGGGAGCGGCTGCTGTCGTACACCACCGCCCGGGCCGGACGGTCCAGGGCAGGGGGGACGAAGAGCGGTCTGTCCGCGATCGGTTCGGCCCTCGCGCAGGTCATGGAAGGCCCCCGGTACACCGCACCCCGTTCCGTACCGGACGAGTCCGCGGTGCGGGCGGCCGTCGAGGCCCGGGGAGACGCCGCCGAGGAGTCCGGGAAGCGGCTGCGGCTGCGGACGCTGGAGCAGCGGTACGGACTCAGCGCCGGGCAGACACAGGCGCTGGTCCTGATTCTCGCGCCGGAGATCGACGACCGGTTCGCCCTCTGCTTCGACCGGCTCTCCGGCGGCCGGTCCGGCCATGCTTCGGTCGGCGTCATCGCCGATCTGCTGCCCGGTGTCTCCCTTCGTGAACTCCTCTCACCCCAGGCGCTGCTGCGGGACTCGGGCCTCATCGACATCGTCGCCGGCCGGGAGCCCGCCGCACAGCACACGGCGCGGGTGCCCCGGCGCGTACTGCTCCATCTGCTGGGCGACGACGCGCCGGCCCCCCTGCTGGAGCCGTACACGGCCCTCACCGACCCTCCCGGGCCCCGACTCCCCTACGACAGGGAGCTGGCCGCCGCCCTCGGCACCGCGACGGGCACGGCGCCCTTCGTCTATGTGCGCCAGGCCGCCGGGGCGGACTGTCTTCCGGCGATCGGCGGGGGCCTGGGCGGGACGGTCCATCTCGATCTCCGCCGGACCCGCCCGGACACCGACCTCACCGCCGTGCTCCATGGCGCGCTGACCGAGTGCTGGCTGCGCTCCCGCACGCTGGTGATCGGGCCGCTGGGCGAGCCGGCCGACGAGGAGGAACGCCGGGCCGTCGTCCGGGCCCTGACCGGCGGTGCGCGGGGAAGGGGTGTGCCGGCCGTGGTGTTCGGCGCGGCCGACTGGCACGCGGCGGCCGGTGAACCGGTTCCGGTGGTCCTGCCGTGCGCGGCACCCGGCCACGCGCAGCGGCGGGCCGCATGGGCCGCGGCACTGGGCCCGGACCTCTGCGCCACGGAACTGGACGCGATCCGTATCCCGCTGTCCCGGATTCCTTCGGCGGTACGCGCGGCGGCGGCGCAGGCACAGGCGCGGGCCGAACCCCTCCAGGCACGCCATGTGCACAACAGTGTGCGGCTCTGTACCGCCCCCGAACTGGAGCGGCTGGCACGCCGGATCACCCCCTCGGCCCGCTGGGAGGACCTGGTGCTCCCGGCGCGGCAGCGGGAGCAGCTGCGGAACCTCGCTGTGCGGGCCCGCAACCGGGACCTGGTCATGGGCGACTGGCGGATCCGGGAGCGTGCGGGCGTCGGGCGGGGCGTGGCGGGTCTGTTCAGCGGGGCACCCGGTACCGGTAAGACGCTCGCGGCGGAAGTGCTCGCCGGTGTGCTGGGCGTGGACCTCTTCGTGGTGGACCTGGCCATGGTCGTGGACAAGTATGTGGGCGAGACGGAGAAGAATCTCGCCCGGGTGTTCGACCAGGCGGCGGGGCTCAACGCGGTGCTGCTCTTCGACGAGGCCGACGCGCTGTTCGGGACGCGTACCGAGGCCAAGGACCACCACGATCGCCACGCGAATCTGAAGGTCGCCTATCTGCTCCAGCGCATGGAGTCCTTCGACGGCCTCGCCATTCTGACCACCAATCTGCCCAACGCCGTGGACCAGGCGTTTCTGCGCAGACTCGACGCGGTGGTGGCTTTCCCCGACCCCGGCCCCGAGGAGCGCGCCCTGATCTGGCGGGTGTGCCTGCGGGGGAAGATCCCGCTCGCCCCGGGCATCGACACCGAGGTCCTCGGCCGCCATCTCGATCTGCCGGGCGGTGAGATCCGCCGGTGTGTGGTGACCGCCTGCTACCGGGCGGCGGCCGAACAGCGGGCCGTCACCATGTCCGACCTCGTGGACGCGGCGGCCGAGGAGTACCGCAAGCTCGGCCGGCTCGCCCGGGACACCGCGTTCGCGCCGTGCCGGGCCGCCGCCGACGCGGTGGACACTGCGGCCCCGGCGGCCCCGGACGGACTCGGTGGCGGTGTCCCGAGCACCCCGGCGGAGACCGCGGACGCGGTACTCGGGACCGTTCGCACGGGGTGATGCCCGGCGCGCGGGACGGAAGAACGGACAGGGCGCATCCACGTTGCCACCACACTCAGGGAGAGGATGGACGATGCCAGGGAGCAGAGGGCGCGACGCCGCCGAACAGAGGGCCGAAGAGATCCGGCAGAGCGTGTCCGCGGTCGCGGAGGCCGTCCCCGAGCGGGTCGGGGACGCACGGGAGCCGATCGGCAATGTGGTACAGGAGGACCCCCAGCCCTGGGCCTCCGCTCGGACCGGCGATGCCCGCGACGCCTGGTCCACCCTGACTTGGTACAACATCTACCGGAGGGTGGGCGCGAGCCCGCCAGCCCTCGAACGGGCACGACAACTCAGAGCCTCGGACCGATCGACGACGGTCAACCTGGCGCTCGGCCCCGAGCGCAGGGTCGCCGGACTGCTGGGGTGGGAACCCTGGCAGCTGCGCGCCGGCCTCAGCACGACGCTGCTCTTCGGTCCGAGGGTCGTGGTGGCCCTCATCCGCAAGGTTTTCGGCGCGCTCGCCGACACGAGACTCGGCCGGTCCGTGCAGGCCAGGTTGGAGTCTTTCCGCGGCCTTCCGGAGAGGGCCCGGCTCGAAGAAGGACCCAGACACGAAGAGCAGGCCGAACTTCGTGAGGAGAATTGGCGAGCCACCTTCGAGGCGGAGTTGCTGACACTCTCGCCGGAGAAGGTGCAGCGCCTCATCAAGGATCTCGCCGCCGTGTCGCCACAGGACGATGTCCTGAGTGCGAAGCTGGCCTTGGCCAAGGAATTCACCGTAGTCCAGGACGAGGCGCTGTCCGCCAGTGACGAGGCCGCCCTCCGCGAAGCGAGCCAGGGAACCTTCTCCTGGGGGGCTTTCCTCCAGCACAATAAAAAGCGGCGCACTGCCGCTATCCAGAGGCACACCGAGGAGATAGACCGGCTCACTGAGGACTCCGCATCGGTACCCAGCCGGTTCATCGCCAAACTGGCCGGCCGGGGAATGCCCAAGGCTGTCCGCGCTGCCACCATCTCCGAGCACACCCGGACCCGCGAGCAGATCACGAACGAAAAGGAGATTTTGTATAAGGAGGCGGGGGTTCTCAAGTTCCTGCTTCTCTACCTCTTCTCCGGTATTTCGCCGCGTACAGCCTCCTCCCGTATGGCGCGCCTGAACGAGGGGGATCTGAAAAGGCTCCTCCAGTATGTGGAAGGGGTGGTCGCAGCGGCACCCGGTCGGGATACGGGTGTGCTTCAAGGATGGGGCAAACAACTAGGACGCGAAGCCGGCGTGCGCGAAGCCGTGCTTGGGATAGCCAAATACGGTATCCAGCAATCCAAGGACAAGTTGAAGGGAGTGCTGTCAAAAAATCAGAAAAGTGCCATCAGGATCAAGGAAGGGCTGGACCTATACGCTCCGCGCCTGCTTGAGCGCTATGGCCTGAAATCCCCCTCCCAGGATACGCAGGACAAGCGGAGATTGGGCGAGGAGCTCATGCGGTCCACAAACAGCGAAATCGCCCAGGCGCTGGAACAGCTTGAGATGATTGAATCCGACGAAACGTCCGACCGCGTGGCCGGCGCCGAGCGACTCTTTCAGGCCAGGAGCAGGTTGGAAAGAACTCAGATCCCCGTGACCACCTGAGCCCTCATATGAACACCCGCCCCCATCGCCGAAAAGCACTGGGGTGCGACGGGCGCGCGGGCACCCCGAGCAGGCGCCGGCTTCCTCCTCCGGCACATGAGTACACCTGGCAACGGAAAGAGGGGAAGGGAGACCACAGTGATCGAGACGATCACCAACGCACTTCAGGCGATCCTCAAAACCGTCCGAGTCGAGAGTGAGCCGGTCAAGTTAACCCTGCTCGCACCGACCAAGGACAATGAGCAGAGCATAACCGGCGCGAACCTCTATCTGTACGAGATCCGCGAGGCGGTGCAATCCCGGGAGGCCGGCCAGCTGTCGGTGGACAAGAAGGCCGGAACGTTCCGTCCCCCTTACCGATTCTTCACCTACTCATATATGCTCACCGCCCACAACGAGAAGCCGGAGGACGCTCATTCGGTCCTCGATCAGTTTCTGCTCGGATTTGTGGCTCTCGACTATCTGGATCTGAAGATCGACAAATCCGAACCACCCCTCCGGGTACAACTCGAACTGAACCGGCCACCGGCTGAGGTGGGTTCGCTCGGGAATCTCTGGACCGGGCTGGGGAGTTACCTCCGGCCGTTCCTGGACATCGCGGTGACGGCTCCCGTGATCGGGGCCGGTACAGAGACGACGGAGAAGCTGCCGCGAGAGATCGTACTGACCACAGAGGCGCGGGCCGATGTCTCCCGAGGCGGCTCCGATGCCTAGCCTCCTGCTCGCGACCACTCCGGTCACCTGCTCGCACGAGGCCCCCGTCGTTCCCGTCCCGGGGGTGGAACAGACGGTACTGAAAGTCAACGGGGTGCCCGTGGCGGTGCTCCCGATGTACACGGGGGCCACCGTCACAGGCTGTCCACAACAGCCCGTGCCCTGCGCGACGGCGGCGGCACCGCTGACCGGGATCTCCACGGCCCTGCGGGTGAACGGGCAACCGGCGCTGCTCCTCACCCTGACAGGCCTGACCAACGCCGGGACCTACAAGGCGCAGGGCCCGCCCTCGTCCGTCACCAGTGTCTGAACGCCCGCCCCGAACCAGGTCTCCGCGCCACCGACCCAAGGAGGACATATGAGCAGCTCGGCTCCCCCCGGTGTCACCGTCACCGAGGTGCCCAGTGGCACCCGTCTCATCGCGGGCGCCACGACCTCCGTCGCGGCGTTCGTCGCGGCACGGACGCCCGGGGTGGCGAGGTATCTGCAGAGCTGGAGCGATTTCACCACGTACTACCCCGAGGCGGGTGTGGTCAAGATGGCGAGGAAGGACACCTATGTCTCCGCGGCCGTGGCGGAGGCGGTGTACGGATTCTTCCTCAACGGCGGTTCGCAGTGCTGGATCGTTCCGGACGGCACCAAGACCTCGGCGGAGAAAAGTTCCTCTCCCCCGGCGGCACCGGCGGAATCCCCAGCCGAACAGCCGGTCTCCGACGGCGGGTCGGGCGAGACCGAAGGGAGCACGGAGAGCAGCGAAGCCAAGGAGCCCACCAAGCCCGCGAAGACTACGAAGCCCACGGGTACCAAAGGCACCGAGGACAAATCCCCTCCGGTGGACCCTGCGGCCGCCGCTGTCGCCCAGCTCGAAAAGCTGTCCGACGTCTCCATCGTGGTGACCCCGGATCTCACCGGCGGAGAGCCGAACCAGCCCTACGCGGCCCACTGCGCGGCCATGGGTAACCGGGTCCTGATCGTGACACTCGACCAGAAGGCGACCGCGAGCAAGCCGGTCGATCTGGGCTCGGGCAGAGACTACGTGGCGATCTACCATCCCTGGATCGTCGGGCCCGGAAGGTCCCAGGCCAGCACTCCGTTTCCGATCGCCCCGGGTGGGCACATGGCCGGGATATGGGCGCGGGTGGACGCCCAGCGCGGAGTCTTCAAGGCCCCGGCGAACGAGCCGGTGAACGGGGCCATCGCACTGGCCCAGATCGTCTCGGACACCACACAGGTGGCGTTCCAGTCCCAGGGCGTCAACTGTCTGCGGGTGTTCCCCGGCACCGGTCCCCTGGTCTGGGGCGCACGGACCGCTGCCGACCCCTCCGACTCGGACAACGTCTACCTCAACGTACGCCGACTCCTCTGCTTCCTCGAAGAGTCCATCCGCCGCGCCACCACCTGGGCCGTCTTCGAACCCAACGACGACCGCCTCTGGGCGAGCCTCCGCGGAACCGTCGGCACCTTCCTCACCGAACAGTGGCGACAAGGCGCACTCATGGGACAGACACCCACCCAGGCCTTCGCCATCACCTGCGACAGCACCAACAACACCCCCGCCGTCATCAACGCCGGACAAGTCGTCTGCGACATCGCCGTCGCCCCCGTCCGCCCCGCCGAATACGTCACCTTCACCGTCACCCAGCAGGCGGGCGGAACAGCGACGGCATAGCCCACCGGCCACCGCTCCCCGGCCCTCACCATCCCCCTCACCCCGAGCGACCGCGACAGGAAGAGGAGAGAGCATGACCACCCCACTCGCCCCCGGCGTCAGCGTCATCGAAAAGTCCAGCGGAACCCATCTGATCACGGGCGTCGGCACCTCCACCGCGGCGTTCGTCGCGACAGGCGTGGACGGCGACCCCCAGCAGTTGCAGAGCTGGAACTCCTTCGGCGCGGTGTACCTCGATCCCAAGGCCACTACCAAAGTCTCGGCCGCGGTACAGGAGGCCGTCTACGGCTTCTTCGCCAATGGCGGCACCGAATGCTGGGTGGTACCCGACGGCACCGACACCGGAGGCAAGGCGCCCGACCGGCTCGCTCTGCTGGATGTCTCCATCGTCGCCGCGCCCGATCTCACCACCGCCGTCGCGTACCAGACGCTCGTCACCCACTGCGCGACCATGCGCAATCGCGTCATGATCGTCACACTGCCGGACGACACCTACACTCCGAGTGAACCCGTCGCTCCGGTGCTGGGCGCCGGCAAGAACTACGCTGCGGTCTACTACCCCTACCTGAAGGGCCCCGGCAGTACGGGCACATCACAGACCATCTCGCCCTGCGGATACATCGCCGGTGTCTGGGCACGGGTGGACGCGCAGCGCGGAGTCTTCAAGGCCCCGGCGAACGAGGTGCTCAACGGGGTCACGGCACTGACCCAGACCCTCTCGGACACGACCCTGGCGAGTTTCTACGGTGTCGGTGTCAACTGTCTGCGGGTGTTCCCCGGCACCGGTCCCCTGGTCTGGGGCGCACGGACCGCCGCCGCCTCCTCCGACTCGGACAACGTCTACCTCAACGTACGCCGACTCCTCTGCTTCCTCGAAGAGTCCATCCGCCGCGCCACCACCTGGGCCGTCTTCGAACCCAACGACGACCGCCTCTGGGCCAGCCTCCGCGGAACCGTCGGCACCTTCCTCACCGAACAGTGGCGACAAGGCGCACTCATGGGACAGACACCCACCCAGGCCTTCGCCATCACCTGCGACAGCACCAACAACACCCCCGCCATCATCAACGCCGGACAAGTCGTCTGCGACATCGCCGTCGCCCCCGTCCGCCCCGCCGAATACGTCACCTTCACCGTCACCCAGCAGAATCCGGCGACGCCGGCCACCGCCGGCTGATCCCCATATCGTGCGGTGCGCCCGCTGCCGCCCCCGTGGCGCGGCCTCCCGGTACGGCCGTACCGGCGCCCATACCCCCTGACCAGTCCATCCGCAGGCCGGGCCGGCTGCCCGGCGAGGTAGGAGTAGCCCGATGAACTACGGCGAGATCATCACCGCGCACAGCTTCAGTGTGTCGCTGGGGGCGTTCCAGGTCGAGACCGTGCAGGAGATCTCCGGGCTCGTCGTCGAGCAGGAGGTCGTGGAGGCCCGCCATGTCACGGCGACGGGTCAGCTGGTGGTGAAGAAGCAGCCCGGTATCCGCCGGACCGGAGAGGTCACCATCACCCGTGGTCTCGACACGAGCAGCGCCTTCAGCGACTGGATCAACAGGTCCCTGGTGCAGGCGGACTACGACGGAGCGCGCCAGAATGTGTCGATCGTGATCCGCGACGTCCACCGGAACCCGGTCCGCTCGCTGCATCTGAGCAATGCCTGGGCCAGCCGCTGGGAGGGGCCCGCTCTCCAGGCCGGGTCGAGTGCGGTGGCCACCGAGCGCGTCACGCTCGCCTTCGACGACATCAATGTGGAGTGAGCCCCCTCCCGGCACACCCCTGTCCGGCCGGCACGGGCCTCGGCGTCCGCGTCCCGCCGCCCCGGCCCCGACCTTGAGGAGTGGCTGAATCATGCTCGCTGGAACGGAGGGCGCCCCCACGGGGCGCGCTCAGGCCATCCGTACCGAATTCGACTTCACCCTGCCGGTGGGGTACCACGCCCGGGACGGCGGTGTGCACACCTCCGGGACGATGCGCCTCGCCACCGCCCGGGACGAACTGGCGCCGCTGATCGACCAGCGGGTGCGGGAGAACCCCGCGTATCTGGGGATCGTCCTGCTCAGTCTGGTGATCACCCGGCTGGGAACGCTGTCCGAGGTGCGGCCCGACCACATCGAGGGGCTGTTCGCCGAGGATCTCGCGTATCTGCAGGACTTCTACCACGAGGTGAACGGGGTGCGCTCCCAGCCGCGTCAGGTCGCCTGTCCCGGTTGCGGCATGCCGTTCGAGGTGGCCGTCGGCGGTGAGCGCCTGGGGGAATCCTGACCTGCCCGCCCGACCGGGTCTATGAGGAGATCGCGTACATCAGCTACCACTTCCACTGGCGGCTGGCGGATGTCCTGGACCTGGAGCACGCGCAGCGAGCGCGCTTCGTGCGGGAGATAGCCCGGTTGAACGAACGGATCAACGGCGAGAGCGGGGAGAAGGGACACGATGACCGGGGATGGTGAGCCCCCCGAGGCGGTGGAGCCGGCGGCGGGGGCCGGGTGCCGGATGGGGGTGCCTCCGTTGCTCGTCCGCTCCGGGCTGTTCCACCGGCGGCTCACGGCCTGGCGGCCGCTGTCGACGGCCGCGGCCGCGCGGCACGTCCGCGTCCGGGTGCTGCCCACCAGACTGTCCGCCCGCACCCACGCGGCACGGGAGAGCCGGCTGCCCGGCTCTCCGGGCCCGCTGACGCTGGTCCACGGCCCCGGATGGGGACGGAACGGGGACGGTACCCCGGGGCCGGCCTCTCCTCGGGGACCGGAGGCAACCCGTCCCCCGCGCCAACCGGCTCCGGGGTGGCCCTCGGCCGACACCCCGGTGGGGCGGAGCGGGCCCCTCCGGTGGCAGGGGTCGCAGAGGCCGCAGAGGCCGCAGGAACGGCGGGGCGGCCCCGAGGGAGCGGGGTCCGAGCCCCACCCGGGACCGCTCGGGGAACGGGGGCATCAGCCGGCGCCACCGGGCACCCGGGTGGCCCGTACGGTACCGCCCGCCCCTCAGCCAGCCCGCACGGCACCACCCGTCCCCCAACCAGCCCGTACCGCACCACCCACCCCCCAACCAGCCCGTACCGCACCACCCACCCCCCAACCAGCCCGTACCGCACCACCCACCCCCCAACCAGCCCGGACGGCGGCCGACGAGCGCGGAAGTCCGGCCGGCCGGCCGTCGATGCCGGTGGTGGGCCGCCCGCTCCCCGCGAGGGCGTCCGTCCCGGCCCCCGTCGACCAGCGGCCCATGAGCCCGCGCCCCTTCGGCGCACCTCCCTCCGGCCCGGCGCCCGCGCCGCCACGACCACGCACCCGCGACGGCGAGTACCCGGTCGCCCCGATCGCGCCGCCGCCCGGGCGGAACCGGACCCCGGTGGCGTATCCGCCGACGGCACCCGCACCACCCCATGGCCGGCGGCCACCCGAGACGCCCGGCCCCCCTCCCCCGTTCCCACCGAACCTGGCGGCACCCGGCACACCCGCCCCGCGAGGACGCGCGCTCCCCGACCCGGCGCTCCCCGTGGTGCGCCACACCCGACCCACCCCGCCCACAGAGCAGCCGGACCACAGCCGCCCGGCCCCGCCGCAGCTCCCGAAGCCGCTGACGGCGGCACGGACCGCCGCCGATCCCCGGGCACCGGACCACGGCCCCCTCCGCTCCCCGGCCCGGCCCGAGACCCGGAACGAGTCGCGGCACGAGTCGCGGCACGAGACCCGGCACGAGACCCGGCGGCGGAACGAGGAGCTGGCCCGTGAGCTGATCGACCGTCATCTGGCCACGCTGGTCGACGCACTGCTCCCGGCGCTGCGCCGGGCGACCGTGCGCGAGCCCGTCCGCCCCGACGACTCCGGTCTGCTCTTCCCCTTCGACACCCAGACAGCCAACCGGGTTCCTCAGCAGCCCGTCTGGAGGTGACCGTGGCACTCGACCCCTTCGCGACCACCAGCATGTTCCACGTCAGTATCGGCGGGCTGAGCCTCGGCGACTTCAGCGGCTGCTCCGGCCTGGGCTGCGAGATCGAGACGGAGACCCGGCACGAGGGCGGGGTCAACGGGCACGCACGGCGGTTCCCGAGCCGGATCGGCTATCCGAACATCGTGCTGACGCGGCCGTTGTCCCGTGCCAGCGCGCTGATCTGGGTGTGGCTGGAGAGCCAGACCGTACGCGTCGTGCGCAGCAGCGCCGCCATCACGGCGCTGGCCCCGGACCGCACCCCGATCCTGGTGTGGGGGCTGACCGGGGTCCTGCCGTGCCGCTGGAACGGGCCGGCGTTCGACGTCGGCCACTCCCAGCCCGCGGTGGAGACCCTGGAACTCAGCCACGAGGGCTTTCTGGAGGTGACGGCACCATGATCGCCGAGCTGCTGGGCGGCGGCCTGGTCCATGCCTCGCTGGCGCTGTTCGAGCCGCCGAGCACACCACGGATGAGCTGCGGAACCCCTCTGGGGCGTATCCCTCTGCAGTTCAACCCCGATCGCGTACGGCTGCGCAAGAGCGCCGCGTGGGCGCGCACCGAGGAGAAGTACGCGGCGTCCGTGGCGACCCCCGAGTTCCTGGGGCCGCGTCCCGCCGAGGTGAGCCTGGAGGTCTTCCTCGACGCCACCGACAGCCTCGACGGGCATGTGGAGACGGAGGTCGCGCAGTTGCTGGCGTGTTGCCGTCCCACGGACGCGAGCGCCGCCGCGAGCAAGCCGAGCCCGCCGTGCGTACGGCTCGAATGGGGGCACTCCCGTACCTTCGCCTTTCTGGCGTTCATCACCTCGGTGGACATCGAGTACACGCTCTTCTCCCCGGACGGCGCTCCGCTGCGCGCAGTCTGCTCGCTGGCGATGGAGGAGATCGGCGGCAGCCCTCCGCAGCAGAATCCGACCTCGGGAACACCGGACGCGCTGCTCAGCCATACGCTGGTGGACGGCGAGGATCTGCAGTACCTCGCCTGGCTGTCGTACGGCGATCCCACCCTGTGGCGGACCATCGCGGCGGCGAACGAGGTGCTCGATCCGACGCGTCTCGCGCCGGGCACCCAGCTGATCATTCCCCGTCTCGACGCCGAGGCGCCGCCCGCCCCGGGGGTGGGCGATGCCTGACCGTACGAACAGCGCCTCGATGCTCGTCGACCTCCAGGGCCCGTTGCCCGGCGCATGGCAGCAGGCGCTGGGCCGGGTGGAGATCACGACCACGCTGGGTCTGCCCGCCCGGGCCGGGCTGCGGTTCCGGGATCCGCGCCGCCGGCTGCTCGTCGAGCTGGCCGTCGCCATCGGGGTGCCGGTCACGGTCGCCGTGGTGAGCAGCGGGGCCGCCCGGCCGGTCAGGGTGTTCAGCGGCGAGGTGACCGGTTTTGAGCATCAGAGCGATCGTACGGGCTCGTTCACCGTGGTCCAGGCGATGGACCGGGGCCATCGGATGATGCGCGGGCGGCGGATCGCGGCGCATGAGGACACCACCCTGGGCGCTGTCGTCAGCCTGCTCGCGGAGCGGGCCGGCCTCACGGCGGGGGCGATCTCCGGCGGCGACGAGGAGTTCACCCATCTGTGCCAACCCGATGTCAGTGACTGGGAGTTCCTCCAGATCCTGGCATCGGAGCGGGGCACGGTGGTCACCGTCCACGACGGCGCGCTCGCGTTCAGCGGCTTGAAACCGGCCTCCGAGGCCCCCGTGGCACCCGGTCCCCGTGCCGACCTCCCGCCCGGAGTGCTGGCGTACGGGCGCAATCTCCGTTCCCTGCGGGTGGCGGCCGAGTCCACGGGGCTGGCGGCGGGCGTGGATGTGCGCGGCTGGGACCCCACGGCGCAGGAGCCGCTGGTCGCCCCCGTACTGGTCACCGAAGCCGCCTCCGTCCAGACCGGTGTGACCCCGGCGGAGGCGGCGGAGCTGTTCGGCGCGGGCCGGATCACCGTGCCCGCCACCTGGCATCCGACACAGGCCGGTGTCGACGCCCACGCCCGGGCCACCGCCACGGACATCGCAACCGCCTTCGCAGAGCTGGAGGCGGAAGTGACGGGTGCCCCGAACCTGGTGGCGGGTGCGCCGGTCACCCTGTCCGGGGTGGGCGCCCCGCTGGAGGGCAAGTACACCGCCACGGACGTGACCCATGTCTACGCGCCCGAGGGCGGCTTCACCTCCCGGGTGCTGCTCAACAGTCGGCCCGTGGGGGCGTGGAGCCGGCCTCTCGGCCAGGGCGTCGCCCCGGTGGTTCCCGGGCTGGCCGTCGCGGTGATCGCCACGGTCCGGGAACCGGCCGCCGAAGCGGTGGGCTGGGTCAGACTCACGCTGCCGTGGCTCTCCGACGACTACACCACCGACTGGGTGCGGGTGGCGGCACACGGCGGGGTCGTGCTGCCCGCCGTCGGCGACGAGGTCCTCGTGGGCTTCGAGAGCGGGCGGCTGGACCGGCCTTTCGTCGTGGGGCGGCTGTACAACCCCAAGCAGCCGCCGGTACGGGCCCAGAAGCCGTTCCTCGACTCCGAGGGACGGGCGGGTGTCCTGGCGACCTGGGAGAACCGGGCGGGCGACGGTATCGACCTCCTGGACGGGGAGGAGGCCGCCGGGGTGGTCATCAGCGACAAGGAGGGCACCCTCGCCGTCGCCGTCGACCGGCACGACGCGCTGGTCCGGCTCACCGCGGGGAGCACCACGGTCGAGGTGGCCAAGGACGGCGCGGTCACCGTGAAGGCCGGGGAGTACAACGCCGCGGTGGACCCCCAGTCGGGTGTGTCCTGCAAGGTCGGGGCATCGGAGATCGCGGTCTCGGACAGCAAGGTCTCCCTCAAGAGCGGTGTCGCGGAACTCGTCCTCGACTCGTCCGGAGTCTCCCTCACGAACGGTGCCACGAAAATCGTCGTCGGCGCGGCCGGGATCACACTGGCCGGAGCGAGTGTCGACATCAACCAGGCGTGAGCGGCGGGCCGGGAGCCCGCGGCGACCGGGCGCGGTCGATCCGCGTCCGCCATCCACAGGGACGGTGTGCAGATGACCGACATCATCGGAGCGGGCTGGAGCCATCCGGTCCGGGCGGACGCGGGGGGCGTCTGCCTGGTCTCCGGGGCCGAGGAGATCGAACAAGCCATAATGATCATTCTGTCGACCAGCCCCGGGGAGCGCTCGATGCGTCCCGACTTCGGCTGTGACCTGCGCTCGCTGGTCTTCGCACCGGTCGACGCCAATGTGGCGGGCCAGGTGGCCGAGAGTGTGCGGCAGGCTCTCGGACGCTGGGAGCCACGGGTGTCCGTCGGCGATGTCTCGGTCACGGCCGACCCGGCATCCCCCGGGCTGGTGTCGCTGAACGTCGGCTATCTGATCCTGGACACCAGCGATCCCCGGAACCTGGTGGTCCCCTTCTACACCATCCCCCAGCCGGGCTCGCCCGGCGGCGGCACCGGGAGCGGATCATGACCCAGTCGTCGTCCCCGAACCCCGACGGTCTCTTCTTCCAGGACCTGGTGGACGCCGCCAAACAGCGGCTGCCCGAGCTGGCGCCGACCTGGACCGACCACAATGTGTCCGATCCCGGTATCACCCTGGTCGAGGCGTTCGCCTCGCTGGTGGACCAGCTCTCCTACCGCTGTGGTGTGGTCGGCGCGGAGGGTATCGCGGAGGTGCCGGCGCTGCTGGGAATCCCCGCGCCCGGCGCCGGTTCCGGCTCCGATTCAGATTCCGATTCCGATTCAGATTCCGATTCAGATTCCGATTCAGGTCTCGATTCAGGTTCCGGTTCCGTGGACGGGATCGCCGGGCGGCTGCGGGCCGGTCTGTTCCTCACCGCCGGTCTGCCGCGCTGTGCGGTGACCCTCGCCGACTTCACCCAGCGGCTGCGCGCGCTGGAAGGCGTGCAGCAGGTGCTGTGCCGTCAGGTATCCGATGAGCTGGGCATGCGGATCACCCTCGTGCCCGCGGAGAACGCGCCGAAGGACTTCTGGACAACGGCCGCCGACCGCGTGCGGGAGCTGAAACCGCTCGGCTACCGGGTGGTTCTCGCGCCCGCCGAGCCGGTGTCCGTGACGGTACGGCTCACCATCACGGACACCGCCCAACAAGAGACCGTACGGGCAGGCGCGTCCGCCCGTCTGGCCGAACTCGGCGGAGCCAACTGGCCGCTGGGCCGCGCGGTCCACGGGGACGAGCTGCTGGGGACGTTCCACGACAAGCCCTGGGCGGCCTCCGTCACCGACGTCCTGGTGAGCCGGACGGCACCCACGGGGTTCGGGGTACGGGTGCCCCTCCAACCGCAGGAGATCGCGGCGCTGACCCTTGAGCCGGCGGCCGACACGTCACCGGGCCCGTCCAAGGACCCCACACCGCAGCACGAGGACGGAGGCGGCGGCGCATGACCGGACCGGCCACCACTCCCTCCGTCGCCGGGCAGATCCCCGTCCTCTACCGGGGCACCCCGGTGTCGGACGCGTTCGTACCCGCGCTCGACGCGATCCTCCGTCCGCTGATCGACGGACTGGACACGGTCGGGCAGTGCTTCGCCCCCGGCTCCGCCCCCTCCGGGGTCCTCCGCTGGCTGGAGTGGGTCACCGCGGTCTCCGTCGACCCCGCGTGGTCGGAGGACCTGCGCCGCAAGGCGCTGGCGGCGGGCCCCACCGCCTACCTCGGCCGGGGGACGGCCACCGGCCTGGCCTCCTGGCTCAAGGCCGTCACCGGAACGACCGTCACGGTCAGCGACCCGGGAGACGTCATCAGCGCGAATGCCGCGGACGCGGACCTGCCACCGCTGGGGGACTCCTTCCGGGTTGTCGTGACAGCGCCCTCCGGTACCGATTCCGTACAACTGGGCATCCTCCAGCAGCTGGCCGAGGCCGCCGTTCCCGTGTACGTCCCGTACACCGTCATCGTGGAGTCGTCGAAGTCATGACCGAACAGCCGCAACCGCAGCTCGTGAGTGTCGACCCCGTCGCGCTGCGTGCCCTGGGTAGCCACGTTCTCCGCACCGAGCTGCCGGGATGGACCGACCTGGATGGCGACCCGGGCGCCGCACTGCTGACCGTCTGCGCGGAGATGGCCGCGCGATTGGCCGGACAGATCAACGAACTCCCCGATCTGCTGCGCGTCTACTGCGCCGGACAGCTCACCCCGTACACGGCACCCGACCCGGCACCGACCGTGGATCTGGCGTTCGAGACCACCGACCCGGTGACCACGGCCCTGATGGTGCCGGCCGGCACCCAGGTCTCCACCCAGGCGGCGGGCGTGGCGAACCGGGTGATCTTCACGACCGCCGAGGACGCGGCCCCGCAACCCGCGTCGCTGGTGCAGCTCCTGGGACCCGGCAGCACCGAGACGCCCTTCACCTTCTACGCGACGTCGGCGTCGCACATCTTCCTCGGCTCCGTCCTGGAAACGGGGTGGGATGCCGGCGGACCCCGTATCGTCCTCGGACTGCCACCGCTCACCGGCCGGCAGCTCCTGCGCGTCGAGCTGACGTGGGAGGTCGCGGCGCCGTCGCTCGACTGGGAGCTCTGGACGGGCGACGCGTGGTGTGCCTGCCGGATCGTCGGCGTCACGGCTCCCGGACCCGGGCGCCAGGTCTTCACCCTGGCGCTGCCGTCGGCGGGCGTCGCCAGGGAGATGAGGACACAGGCAGGTGTCACCCATGCCGACACCTGCCTGGGGATGCGCCAGGCAGCCCCGGGGGCCGGGTCCTGGCTGGCGAGCGCCCACGTCAGCGGGATCGGTGCCGTGGTCCGCGCCGACCAGGGCGTCCGGGTGTACGACGAGGCCCTCGGCACCGGCACCGGCACACCGGGCCAGCGCTTTCCGACCGCCCGGCCGATCACCGGCGGTCCCGACGCCGGAGCGCATATGGTGCTCAGCCAGGGCCCCGGGGCACCGGCTCTCGCCTGGACGCAGGTGACCTCGTTCGCCGACTCCACCGCGGCCGACCGGCATTTCGCCATCGACGCGGCGGGCGGCGCCGTGGTGTTCGGGCCGAGCGTCACGGTCGACGGCACGCCCCGGCAGTACGGCGCGATCCCTCCCTCCGGGGCGGCACTGTCCATCGTGGAGTACCGGACCGGCGGCGGTCCCTCCACCCCGGTGCCCGGTCCGGGCACCATCCGCCAACTGCCCACGGGGCTCCCGTTTCCCGGTACGGTGCGGAACCTCGACGCCCCGGTCACCGCCCTGCCGACCGCGTCGCACGCTCCGCTGGCACTGGAGTTCCCCGATCGGGTGATCACCCGGGCCGATGTCGAGCGGGAGGCGGTACGGGACGAGGGCATCGCCCGGGCCGAGGTGACGGTGACCGTGCACGACAAGCCGATCTCCCCCTATCTGCGGCCCGCGCGCTATCAGTCCCCGCCGGTGCCCGCGCAGTCCGCGACCGCACAGATCGAACTGACCCTGGCGGCCACGACGCGCTTCGCCGACCTCCCGGATCTGCCGGCCGGGTCTCTCATGACCACAAAGGACTCAGGAGTGCCGTTCCGGCTGGACGAGGCACCCGTGTTCGCCCGTCCCGCCACTGTCGCGGGAACCAAGGGAGTGGGGCCATGGTCGGCTCCGGGGCCCGCTGCCCCCGGGGACGTCTGCGATTCCTTCACTCTGACCTGTTCTCAGAGCCTCCCGCCGCTCTCCGGTCTGGTGATCGAACTGCTCGGCACCGACGGGAATGCCTGGAAGATGCCCAAGGGAACCTTGTGGGGCACGGGGCCCATCGGCGGTACTACGCTGACTCCGGCAGCCGGCGCGCCGGCGGGACAGCTGCGGTTCATCACCGACCAGAAGACCTCGGCCCCCGTCTCCGAGATCCACGCGATCATCACGGGCGGGAAGCCCCTGATCTGCCCGGCGTCCGCACTGGTTTCGCCCACGACCGTCACCGTGGGCGCCACCCAGATCGGGCCCGCCGCCGACTCCGCACTGACGCTGGGCACCACGACGACAGCGGCGGACCAGATCTTCCCCTTCAAGAGCCCCGTGGTCGGCACCCCGCCGAGCGTGCTGGTCGGGACCGGGACGGACTTCACACCGTGGCCCGCCGTCGGCTCCTTCACCGACAGCGGCCCCGATCAGCGGGCCGTGGTCGTCGATGTGCCGGCGCAGCAGGTCGCGTTCAGCCCCGAAGCGGGAGGCACCTCGGACAGGCACGGGGCGCTGCCGGCCGCCGGGAGCACGGTCAAGCTCACCGCGTACACCACGACGCTGGGCGCCGGCGGCAACCTCTCGGACAGGCCCCTCACGCTCCCGGCCCCGATGTCGTCCAGCACCGCTGTCACCGCACAGCTCCGCGACGCGTCGGGCGGCGAGGACGGCACTCCCGCGGTACGGCAACCGGTCCCTCTCACGGTCGCGAACACGGTGTACATCGATGTCGTGCCCGCGCTGTCGGCGGACGCACCGCTCACCTATGCCGCGCTCAGTCTCTCGGACGAGCTGCTCTCGGCCCTGGCCGAACGGATCGAGGCACTGGCCCCGCCGGGCGTCGTGATCCATCCGGGCCCCCCGCCCTACCAGGGGGTGGCGATCACCACCACGGTCCGTGCCCAGCCCACGGCGGACCCGGACACGGTCCGGGCGGCGGTGGAGGCGGCCGTGGCCGGCTCTCTGCACCCGCTGACCGGCGGGCCGGAGGGAACAGGCCGGCCCGCCGGGACGCCGGTGGTGCTGTCCGATCTCTTCCGGGTCGTCTCCGATGTGCCCGAGGTCGCCGAGGTCGTCGGGATCACCGGTGAGCCGACCGACCCGGCCACGGGCACGTCCACCGGTTCCGACGTCGTCTCTTCGCGGATCACGGTGCGGGAGCGCGCCCTGGTACTGCTGACCTCCTGCCAGGTCACCGTCGTATGAGGCGGCTCAGGACTCCGCGCTCCCCACGGATCCCGGCGGAAACCGGTCCCCACGCATCCGCCACCGCATCCACCGCGCCCACGGCACCCACGGCACCCACGGCACCCACGGCACCCACGGCGTCAGGCGTACCCAACGCGTCAGGCGTACCACCGCTGTCAGATGTATCCGTTGCGTATGGCGTAAGCCACCGAGTGGGTGCGGTTGCGCAGCTTCAACCGCTGGACGATCGACCGGAATTCAGCCTTGATCGTCCGCTCGGAGTATCCGAGCTTCCGGGCGATGACCACGGTGGAGTAGCCCTCCGCCGCCAGCATGAGCACCTCGCGCTCGCGCCCGGGGAGGATGCCCAGTTCCTCGCCGCGCCCGCCGCCGTCCGTGGCAAGTTCGCTTCTGAGGCGGGTGAGCAGTTCGACCGGTAGCGACCCGTCCCCGCGGCTCGCCGCGGTGAGTGCCGCGACAAGCCGCTCGGGGGCGAGATCGGGGCGCATCAGCATGGCCCGGACACCCAGCCGCAGCGCGAGGGTGACACTCACACCCTCGATATGGCTCAGCGCCAGCGCGACCGGGATCGGGCCCCGTCGCGCGAGATCCTCCAGCAGCATCTCGACCAGACGGTCGAAGCGCTCGGCGACCACCAGATGCACATCGGGGACCGTCTCCGCATCGGTACCGGCCGACGCCCGGATCTGAGGAAACCGGCTGAGGACTGCCACCGCCCCCGCGCGGACGAAGATGTCGGGGCACTGCACATGCACGACCATGGTCTTCACGGACTCCCTTTCATCGATGGATTCCCCGGCGCCGGACTCCCGCCGAACAGCCGACCTCGCCACCGGCCCATCGCGGGAGCCCGCCTGCGGCTGGGGCAGGGACCACTCGGGCATGGCACCTCGTCTCCATCGGCCGTCCGCCGGTCGCGCCGCCGGCTGGCTGGCATTCTGCGGTTCCCGAACAGGCAAGCTGTAGAGAGTGATCTCCGCCAACTCCCCGGCGACAGCGGGCAGCGGCCGGGGGACGGCGACGTACGGCCTTTCCCTCGGCGCGGCCACCGGACGACGGCTGAGGAGCGGCACCGGAGCAGGTCGGATCGGCATGCAGGGGGAGGCACACTCGCGCTCGTTCGAATGCAAAGCGGCCTGCGGCTCATGCGCGCCGTCAGGGCTGTGGACGCATGGCGGCAGGGGACACTGTGCTCACAGATCGTCACAAGGCCCGACGCGGACATAACGGCAGGGATGGGCGGATACGGCCTTCCTGATAACAAGCTTCCCCCGGGCCCCCGCGGTCCCCGCAGCGTCCAATGGTGCCGCGTGCAGACATCCGCGCTGCCCCTTGGGGCAGTCTCACCGGGCGGAGGTACCGGTGCGCCGGGAGAAGGCACGGCCAGGGCGATGCCGCGATCCTGCCAGCGACGAGACGCTCATCGCGCACGACGGCAGGCTGTTCGGCAGCCGGATCACCGTGGACGGCGATCATCCGGACTGGCGGTGGGACGTAGAACCGGTACGCCGGCCGAGCGGCCTCCTGGGAGCGCCGTAGGGCCGCCCAGGGCAGTTGCGGCGCCACGGGCACCACGCTCGTACAGGTACGGGAGTCGGCGACGGACGAACGCCTGAGCTTCCGGGGAGGGCGACGAGGATCTCCGGGCCGCTCCGCGCGCCCTCATGGTGCGGTGTCCTTCGTCCCGGTGGGCGCGGACTTCACCGGGATCAAAGCCCTCCTGAACCGAGGCCGGGGTGACGTCCGGTTCCCCGACGGCGACCTCGATGTCCGCTCCCCCTCCGGCGGCCGGTTCCAGGGTCCAACCGCCGGGCAGGGACCCGGCCGTCGTCCGCGTGGCGGTGGTGTCGACGGCGCCGACCTCCGGCCCGAGCATGTCGCCGCCGGTCCCGTCCCGGCCCCGGAGTTTCCGTGAACGTTCTGGGATCATGATGGCGTGACGACAACTCCCGGCCACTCGCGGATCGACGCAGAACTCCAGATCGACGAGATCCGGGGCACCTGCGAGGACAGGGCAGCCGTTGTCGTGCGTTGCATCCGAGGGCCGGTCCGCCTCGGGGCGCGCTTCCACCGCATCCGACCCACCTCAGTCCCGATCGACCTGGAGCTGGCGGAGATCCTCTTCTACGGGCGTCCGGTCGACGAACTCGACCCCTCCCACACCGGCCTCGTGACCCTCCGCAGAGCAGGAACGTCTCTCCTCGCCCCAGGAAACAAAGCTCATGGCTGGCAGATCATCCAGGGTGCAAACCCCTCACCGTGACTCCGCCCGCCCACAGGATTCGACCAATCCCCCGGCGTGTCCGTCACGGCGGCGGTCTTCCAGCACGCACGCTTCCCGGGAACCCTGTCCTCGCCGCCGGCATCGCGGCGAACCGCAGGAGGCCGTCTCCCCGAGGGGTGGTCTGGGGCCGGGACCATGAGTCCGCGTGCGGGCCGCAGGAGTGCGGCTGCGTTCCCGCCGCGCCCGAGACCGGTGAGTCATGAGTCCGCTGGGGGTCCGGGAGTCGATTGTGGAGGTACTACCGCTGGAGGGGGCGTGGACGGCGTTGTGGGCGACGCATCCGGGCGCGCCGGGGCTCCCGATCACCGCCTCGGGGCTTCAGCGGTCGTACGCCCGCGGGGTGGCCGATCTGAATCACCTGATGGCCGGCCAGCCGGGATGGGGGCCGATGCCGGTCAGGACGGAACAGCTCCGCCGGCCGGTCACGGCCGCCCCTGCCGGACACCGGCCGGTCGTTCAGTGCTTTTCGGCTGGGATGTGCACCGCCTGCTCCGGCGGCAGGTCGTCCGCCGGAGCAGGCGGTGCGCTCGGCGGCGTAGGGCTCCAGCGCGTCGATCAGGTCCCGGAGCGCTCGGCCGATCGACTCCTGATGGTCGGCCCGTGCGGCCGGGCGGTGGTCGGATGCCTTCCTGAGGTTGAGCGCCTCGGTGGCCTTCTCCTTCACGAACTCGCTGGTGCTCTCCAGCAAGGCGGTCAGTACCTGGCGCTGGCTGCGGACTCCGGCGGAGAAACACCAGTCCGGGTCGCTGCATTCCACCTGGGCGGTGACGCGCAGGGTGCCGTCGGCTTCGGTCTCGGCGGTGATCGTGATGGCCTGCCGGTCCGGGCGGTATGAGCGGTCGGCGAGGTGGTCGCGGGCAGTGTTAACGATGCCTGAGGTGCCACCGCGAGCGGCCAGCAGGTGGGTGGGCACTTCGGCGGCAGTCTCGTGGCAGACCGATTCGGACAGTTCCCAGGCAGGGTGGGTGAGGCTGGTGGGCAGCCATGTCGGTTCGCATGATGTTCGCCAGGACGATGGCGTCGCCGGGGCCGGATTTCTTACGGCTGCCGCTGTGCCGGTCGCGGTAGCGGGCGGCGGAGAGCGGGTTAACCGCGTAGATCCGGCGCGTGCCGGTGCGCAGAGCGGCGACCAGCAGGCCGTGGCTAGTCTCGATCGCGACTGGTATCGAGTTCTCGGCGGTGTCGCCGTGTTCGGCGAGCAGCTCCAGCAGCACCCGGTAGCCGGCCGCGTCGTCGGTGATGCGCCGCTTGGCCAGCTGGGTGCCGGTGTCGTCGGCCAGGGCGACGTCGTGGTGGCGTTCGGCGCCGCGTGCTCGTGACGCCGGACGTGCCCGCCGCGTCACAAGCGGTCCCGCCTCACCCCGGGCCAACGGCTTCCCCGAGGCGGGCAGCCAGCTAGAACAAGGTGTCCGGGACCCGGGGTCCGCGTCGTGTCATACCTCAGCGCTGGTGTCCCATTCCGCCGGGTCGAAGTCGTCGGTCCCGCGGAAGAGGTCTCCGTACTGGTCCATCCGGCCTTCGGCGTACTTGGCCTTGGCGTAGTTCTCCAGTGCGGTGCCGAGCCTCTGGTTCAGCCGTCGGTCGATGAGTGCCGCGGTGAAGGTCACATCGCCGAACGCGTGCCGTGCGTCCGGGTCATGGGTGCACAGGCGCGCGAGGTTGGCGTCGATGATCCGTGCGTTGCGCATATCGGCGGCATATTCCTCGGCGTGGCGGTCGGTCTCGCTCGTCAGGACAGCTCCCGGGCAGTGGTGGATGAATAGGGCATTTTACCCTCATCTTTGTGGTGGTGGTGTGCGCCGTAGCGGCACCTTCGGTGACGCCCCTGACCTCTCCGGTCCGGAACGGGGGCCGTCGCCCATCTTCCGTACGGAATCGGCGGCCGGTGCGGAGGGCCGGATGCGGTCGGCGGGGCCATGCACGACGTTCCCGGGGCAGCGCACGGCGGTGGACACCAGAGCTCCGGCCCCGGTACCGCCCGGTCGGCTGTGCGGGAGCTACGTGTTGTCCGTTTCGAGCAGGTCGTTCAGGACGGTGGTGATGTCGTGGTGCGGGAATCCGGCCGGCCACCAGATGCCGTGCTTCCTGCGGTAGGGGTACCAGAGGTGTCCGCCGGTGCTCAGGCGCAGCTGGGCGTCGTGTCCGGCCACGGTGGTCCAGTTCGTCGTCCCGATGTGCAGTGTGGGGGCCTTTTCGCCTGGCCAGTTCCTGATGTCCTGGCGGGCCGCGTGCAGGCGGGTGGGGCCGGGTTCCCATGGGGTGTCGAGGATCTTCAGGGCGTCGGGGCCTCCGTCGGTCCAGGCCCGGGCTGCGCGGGTGAGGGCGGCGGGGGTGTGGTGGCCGCTCCAGCAGAGCCGGGTGAAGATCTCGTGGGGCGGGTCGGCTGCGGCGAGGCGTACAAGGTCGTCCTCGGCGCTGAGGGCAGCGGGGTGCTGTGCGTGTGCGTCGTGGGGCTGGAGGGCTTGGTGGAGTAGTGCGGCAGGCGCGCTGGGCGGTGTCGGTGGCCAGGAAGTGCAGGGCCGCCGGGTCGAGTCCGGGTGCCGGGGCAGTGGTGGAGGCCAGTTCGGGGACGGGGCCGGGGTGGTCGACGGGCGGTGGTGGTGCGAGCAGGGGCGGGAGCCCGGCGCGGGCTGCGGCGAACACGTCCCGGGCGGGAATGCCCGGCGGCGCCGTGGGGGCGGGTGTCGTGGGCAGGGTGGTGTTGCGCCGGTGGAGTTCGTCCATCAGCTCGCGTTCGCCGCGGCCGCGCAGGAGGAGCAGGACGAAGGGGTCCTCGTCCAGGATGCGGGCCATCTGGTAGTAGAGGGCGGCGACGTGGTTGCAGGGGTTGCCCCAGTCGGGGCAGGAGCAGCTGGGGTGAGTTCACGGGGTCGGGGCAGCAGGTGGGCACCGGCCTGGGCGGCGGTGTCGGCGAGTGTGGTGGGCATGTCCCGGTTGAGGAGGGCGGCGAGGTGCCCGGCCTGGCCGGCGGCCGTGTCGAGGAGGGTGTTCCAGGCTTGGGGGAGGTGGGTGGGGGGATGTTCATGGAGGTGCGGTAGGGGGTGGGTTGGCTGCCTTTGACTTGGGCGGTGGCGTGGCCGGGGGTGATGGTGATCTGGCCGACGTTGCCGGCGCGGGCGTAGGTGCGGCCGCGGGCGAGGCGTCCGGTCGCGGAGCGGGTGGGGTCTTCGACTGCTTGGACCCAGGCGTTGCCCCACCAGGTGTCGGCGAAGGAGCGGCTGCGGGTGGCGGGCAGGGGTGGGAAGACCCGTTGCCGGTGGTGCCGGCCGCTGGTGGGGGCGGGTGTCATCGGCGGGCCCTTCTCAGCTGGACGAAGTCGGCGAGTTCGGCGTCGGAGAGTTCGGTGAACGCGTTCTCGCCGCCGCTCAGGACGGAGTCGGCCAGGGCCCGTTTGGTGGCGAGCAGGCCGGCGATGCGGTCCTCGACCGTGCCTTCGGCGATGAGCCGGTGGACCTGGACGGGCTGGGTCTGGCCGATGCGGTAGGCGCGGTCGGTGGCCTGTTCCTCGACGGCCGGGTTCCACCAGCGGTCGTAGTGGACGACGTGCCCGGCGCGGGTGAGGTTGAGGCCGGTGCCCGCGACCTTGAGGGAGAGCAGGAAGACGGGCATGTCGCCGTCCTGGAAGCGCTGGACCATCTCTTCGCGCCGGGGGACGGGGGTGGCGCCGTGGAGGAACTGGGCCGGGATCCCCCGGGTGGTGAGGTGCTGGTGGAGGAGGTGGCCCATGCCTACGTACTGGCTGAAGACCAGGACGCTCGCGCCCTCCAAGAGGATGGTGTCCAGGAGTTCGTCGAGGAGTTCCAGTTTCCCGGACCGGCCGGCGGTCCTCGCCCCGGTGGCTTCTTCCTTGCGGAACTGCGCGGGATGGTTGGTGATCTGTTTCAGGGAGGCGAGGAGCGTCAGGATCAGGCCGCGGCGGGCGATGCCGTCGCTCTCGCGGATCTTGGCCATCGCCTCCCGGACCACCGCCTCGTACAGGGCGGTCTGCTCTTTCGACAGGGCAACGGGGTGGTCGGTCTCCGTCTTGGGCGGCAGCTCGGGGGCGATGCCCGGGTCGGTCTTCCTGCGGCGCAGCAGGAAGGGGGCGATCTGTGCGGCCAGGCGGGCGGCGGCCTGGGGGTCCTTGCCGCTCTCCGCGCCCCGGGCGTACCGGTCCCGGAACGATGTCAGGGTGCCCAGGAGTCCGGGGGTGGTCCAGTCGAGCACGGCCCACAGGTCGGAGAGGTTGTTCTCCACGGGGGTGCCGGTGAGCGCGACCCTGGCCCGGGCGTTCAGGGTGCGCAGGGCCTTCGCGGTCGCGGAGAACGGATTCTTGACGTGCTGGGCCTCGTCCGCGACGACCATGCCCCACACGGGTTCGGCGAGTTCGACCGCGCGCAGCCGCATGGTGGCGTAGGTGGTCACGACGAAACCGGTGCCGGTGCCGGTGAGGGTGCGCCGGGCGCCGTGGTAGCGGTGGACGGGGGTGCCGGGCGCGAACTTCTCGATCTCGCGGGTCCAGTTGCCGAGCAGGGAGGTCGGGCACACGACCAGGGTGGGCCCGGCGGTCGCCGGGCCGGTCTGCCGGTGCAGGTGCAGGGCGATGAGGGTGATCGTCTTGCCGAGGCCCATGTCGTCGGCGAGGCAGCAGCCCAGGCCCAGCGACGTCATCTGGTGCAGCCAGGCCAGGCCGCGCACCTGGTAGTCCCGCAAGGTGGCGTTCAGCGCGGCCGGCTGGGCCACCGGCGCACGTCGGGCGGCTGATTCCGGATCGGCGAGGCGTTCCTTCACGTCGGCCAGCCAGCCGCGCGCGGTGACCTCCACCCGCTCGCCGTCGAGGTCCGCGCTACCGGCCAGGACCGTGCCCAGCGCCTCCACCGGGGTGAACCGGCGGGCCGTGCGGTCCCGGGCCCGGGCCAGAACCCTCGGGTCGATGAGCACCCACTGATCGCGCAGCCGCACCAGGGGCCGCTGCGATTCGGCCAGCCGGTCGACTTCAGCCGCATCCAGTTCGCGGTCGCCGAGGGCGAACTGCCAGCGGAAGTCGAGCAGAGCCCCGGCGGACAGCAGGGACGGCAGGTCGGAGGCGGTCTTCCCGGCCGGCTCCACGACGGCGCGGGCCAGGATCCGGCGGGCCAGTTCCTTCGGCCAGTGGACCTGAACACGAGCCGCCGCCAGCCGGGCCGCGCCCTCGCCGAGGAGAGCGGACGCTTCCTCATCGGACAGGACGAGTTCGGCCGGGACCCGTGCCGCCAGCAGGCGCGCCAGCGGCGGCCAGACACGGGCGGCCCGCCCCAGGGCCACCAGCGCCTCGGACCGGGCACAGGAGCCGAACACCGCCGATGCCCTCCCCGTCCAGACGTCGCGGGCGTCGGCGACCACGGCGTCGGCGAGGTGGTGCAGCTGGACGACGGCCCGCACCCGGCCCTCCCCGCCCAGGCCGCCCAGGCCGCCCGCCTCACCGTCCCACACGGCGTCCGTATCGGCCGGGTCGGGGAGTTCGATCCGCAGGGAGACCCCGATCCCCGCGTCCAGACCGTCGGCGACACCGGCCGCCCACCCCCGCTGCCGCGCCACCGGCTGCGGGATGGCCGCGGTCCATGCCTGGCCGCCGGCGGCCAGAGCGCCCGCCGGGGTGCGGGCCAGCACATCGGCCACCGCGTCCAGGAAAGCCCTCAGCAGCGGTTCCGCCCGCGGCAGCTCCACCCCCTTCCCGCCCGCGGCCGGAGCCGCACGGGCCTCGGGCGGCATCGCGGCCGCCAGCTCCCGCACCCTAACCGCGTCATCACGGTCGAACGGGCCGATCCGCCACGCGTCGAACCCCCCTGGGCTCACCCCGGGCAGCAGCCGGCCCCGGGCGAGCAGGTGCAGGGCGAGGACAGTGGCCGCGCCCCAGAACACAGCCGCCTCATCCGCGCCCGGCATCCGGCGTGCTCCCGTGAGCACCGCCAGCGCCTTCCTCACCGGCACCACCGTGGCCGGCACCTCCCTGCGGCGTACCGAAGCACCGTGCGGGCGCACCACGATCACACGCTCATCAGCCCCGGGGAACGCTGTTCCGTCCCGGCGCCAGAACACCACGCGCCCCTCCCGCGGAGGGTCCGACGGCAGGAACACCACGGCGCACCCGGCCAGCTCGGCCACCGGCGGCCCGGTCGTCGCGGCCGGACCGCCGTCGGAAACCGTCGTGTCCGGCGGAGCCGTTCCCACGAGCTAGCCTCCCCATGTACTCCTGCGGGGCACGGGCCTCATGAGCCCGCGCCCATCGAGCCTAGCGGCGTCCCGGCCCGCACCGGAGCGGAAACGCACCCCCCCCATTACCTTTTTGGTGGTCCCGCAATGGGGCTCCCGGCCTTCGGGCCCGGCATGACTTCCCCCCCTTGTTAACCATGATCCGGGGGGTGGTGTCACCGGGCCCGGAGGCACTGACAGACCGCTGATTAGGGGCATGACCACCGACTCCTCGCAGGTCGGGAGGCTCTTCGTAATGTGGATGTGGCGATCGGTGCCGGAGGACGGCCGGGTGGAGCACGACCGAAGGACGCACGTGATCGAGACCGGCGACATTGACGTCTTCCTCGGCCTGGACGTCGGCAAGGGCGAACACCACGCCACCGCCGTCACCCCGGCCGGAAAGAAAGCGTTCGACAAACGCCTGCCCAACACCGAGCCGAAGCTCCAGGAGTTGTTCGCGAAGTTGCAGGCCAAGCACGGAACGGTGCTGGTCGTGGTCGACCAGCCGGCCTCGATCGGAGCCCTGCCGCTGGCGGTCGCCCGGGACACGGGCTGCCCGGTCGCCTATCTGCCCGGTCTGACGATGCGGCGGATCGCCGACCTCTATCCCGGCGAGGCCAAGACCGACGCGAGGGACGCGTTCATCATCGCGGATGCGGCCCGCGCGATGCCTCACACCCTGCGCTCGGTCGACTTCCAAGACGAGACGATCGCCGAGCTGGAGATGATCGTCGGCTTCGACGACGACCTGACCGGCGAGGCCACCCGGGTCGCGAACCGGCTCCACGGCCTGCTGGCCCAGATCCACCCCTCCCTGGAACGGGTCCTGGGCCCGCGGCTCCAGCACCCGGCCGTCCTGGCCCTGCTGGAACGGTTCGGGTCCCCGGCCCGGATACGCAAAGCCGGCCGGCGCCGCCTGGTCACGCTGCTGCGGCCGAAGGCACCACGCATGGCCGAGCGCCTGGTCGAGGACATCTTCACCGCGCTGGACGAACAGACCGTGGTGGTCCCCGGCACCGAGGCGGCCACGCTGATCGTCCCGAGCCTGGCCACCTCGCTCCAGACCGTGCTCGACCAGCGCAAACTCCTGGCCGGGCGGATCGAGGAACTGCTGGAGGCCCACCCTCTTTCCCAGGTCCTGATCTCGATGCCGGGAGTCGGTATCAGGACCGGAGCCAGGATCCTCATCGAGGTCGGCGACGGCAGCAGCTTCCCCTCCGCCGCCCACCTCGCCGCCTATGCCGGACTCGCCCCGGCGACCCGCAACTCGGGCTCCTCGATTCGCGGCGAACAGCCCTCCCGCCGAGGGAACAAACAACTCAAACGGGCCTTCTTTCTCTCGGCCTTCGCAGCCCTGGGCGATCCGGCATCCCGGGCCTACCACGACAAGAAGATCGCCCAGGGCAAGCATCACACCCAAGCCCTCCTCTGCCTCGCCCGACGCCGGGCCGACGTCCTCTTCGCCATGCTCCGCGACGGCACCTTCTACGAAACCCAACCCGCCCGATCAGCTTGACCAAACCCATAGGGGCACCCCCCCGTCGAGCGGACCCGCCACCCCGCCCCCCCATTACGACGGTCCGCGCCGGGACGCGGGCTTGTGACCGGCGTCCCAGACCACGGCCCGAGCGGCACCGCGGGGAGACCCTGGACAGCATCCCGAGCAGGGCCACCGGCGCCCCGCCGGGCCTCAGGGGTCGAGACCGTGCCCGCAGGGGCGGCGGGATCCGGGGATTCCCGCCGGAAGCCATGCCAGGAACCCGCTTGACGCGCGGATGGCCGGGCCCGGGGTGGTGCGGAAGCACCACAAGGGCGCACACCCGCCCGTTGCCGCTCCCGTGCCGTGGTGGACGGGAGCTCATGGCGGTGCCGGGCTTGCCCATCAGTTTCGGCTCCCAGGCCCCGGCCCGCGGCTCGACCAGTTCCTGCCCTGGCTCTCACCCGGTCCGGCCGACGGGTGCGGGGCCCCTGCCTTGGTGGCCTGGGCCCAGTGGATGCGGCCTAACCCTCGCTGCTCGCGCTGTCGTCCGTGGCGTTTTCAAGGATCTTGGACGTTTCGATGTCGTCGGGTGCGGAGCGGCGGTACTGGGGGTGGTCGAGGTCCATCTGGAGTGCGGCGTGGAGGGGTGCGGGGTAGCGGGTACGGTCGGTCCACGACAGGGCTTGGTGGCTGAGGCGAGCTGTGGCCGTGGCGAGTGCTTCCCTGCTGTACTGGTTCTGTGTGTGGAGCGGAGTGATCTCCCGTGTGGTCATGGCATACCACGGGGCGTTGAGTTCGTTCTCCCTCCGCTCGTCGGCGGAGGCTGAGGCGACGCCGGGGTTGGCCCGCCAGCGTGTCATGTGCTGGCCGTGTCTCTTCTTGCCGTAGTTGCGTGGCTCGGTGAAGAGAAACCAGGGGTGTCCGTCCGCGGGGTCTGCGGGCTGGTAGAGCTCGCTGGATGTCTTGATGCGGCGTTCTGTGCCGTTTTTCTGCTGTTCCGTTACATAGGCGAGTCGGGGCAGTTCGTCCTGGGCGCAGTTGATGCGGATGATGCTGGCGGGTCGTGCGTGAGCGGGGAGGCCGGTGCTGGGCAGCCAGGGCCGGGGGTCGTCTTCGTCCGGCTGGGTGCCTTGCTTGTTGTTGTGGAGGCCGGGCCAGACTCTGCGGCAGGCGTGACCGTCGATGAGCAGGGTGTAGGGGAGGTCGTCCAGTTCGTCCGCGAGGTCGTTGAGGGCGGTGGTGACTTCGTGTGCCGCCTGTGTCCATCGCTGGAGTTCGTTGTCGCCGTCGGCCTTGTGCAGGGGGTAGTTGAGTGCGTGGAAGCGGGCCTGCGCGCGGGGGTAGTGGTCCCATTGGGGGGAGAGGCTGCTCCAGCCGAGCAGGGTCCAGGCTCCGCCGGGCTGGGGGGAGGGGATGATCGCGCTGGCGGTGATGACTCTCCGCGGCTGGCCCTTGTACCGGCGGTCGGTCGCCTGCTTGCGGATGTGGATGCCGCACCAGGCCATACGGGGCAGTGGACAGGCGTCGCCCGGCGGGTAGAGCGCCGCTTCGAAGCGATCGTCGATGATGCCGCAGGACCGGTAGAGGTCGAGGAGCCCCATGTAGACGCGGTGGTCCTCGTAGGGCTTCCTGGGGACGGTGCGGATCCGTGGCCCCTTCTTCGGGTCGTGTTCCCGGCCGACGAGGTACTGGGCGGGAGTGCCCCTTTGGGAGAGGGTGCGCCGGGTCTGGTGTTTTGCGTCGTTCTCCGCGAGTGTGCGTTTCGCCTCTGCGGGTTTCATGTCCTTGTGTTCGTCGCTCCGTACCGGGCGCTCGGTTTCGCACCAGACGGCTACGAATACCCCGTGGTCCGTGTAGGGGCTGATGGCCGTCTGGGTGTCCGCTGCCCTGGTCGTATCGGGGCCGTGGGCCAGGAGGCCGGGGGCGTGTTGGAAGACGGCGTCGATGCCGGGGGCGAGGGGAACGGTGTCGTTGGGGTGTTTCGGGTTCAGACGGTTCGGGTCGTGTCCGAAGGAGTGGGCGAGGCCGTGGAGCATGCGCATCCGGGTCTGGTCCCGGTACCACAGGCATACGATACGGAGTGACTTGTATCCGGCGTTTTCAATGGATTTCTGGATACTGTCCGGTGAGGGGAGTCCCACGAGGTCGATGTATGTGTTGCTCTCCTTCCTTTCCTTCTTTTCTGCGGCTGACAGGATTTCGAAGGGGCGTGGGCTGAACGCGGTTCCGGTGGAGTGGAGTTCGAGCATCTTCGCGTCTTCGCCGAAAGCGGTCTGGAGCTGTTTATGGAGTAGTTCGAGGTGGTAGATTCCGGGGCTGGTGCCGACCGCGAACCATTTCGGCATGCGGGGGATGGCAGGGCGGACGGGGCCGGGTGGCGGTGTGAGGATGGCGGGTCTCTCATCGTTCTCATCACGGGTGTTCCACAGGGTGCGCTCGTGGTGTGCCCGGTCTTCCACCGCATTGAGGGCGGTTGGGTCGGCGGAGAGCTTGGCCAGGATCTCCAGTGCGTGGGTGTTGGCCTTTCGGAGTCCGCGTCCGTCGAGGGTGACGTTCAGCAGGGGCCGGTCCGGGCCTTGGTCGACGAGGGCTGTGCGGGAGTGGATGAGGGTGTTGTTGATCCGGCGGATGTGGGCGTCGGTGTTGAGAACGGGATGGTCGAGTGCGGTGTAGGTGGCCATCTTGACCGTGATGCGCGACAGGGCGTACTGGACCTGGCCTGCGGCGGGGTCCTGTGGCCAGTCGCGGGTGATGTCCTGTGCGGTGATGGGGTGGCCGCGGCCGGCGAAGGGAGGGCCGATGGGGTGGTCCCAGGCGATGAGGCTGCCGTCACTGGCGGGGCGGTAGGTGATCTGCGCGTGATGCTCCGGGTTGTCGTCGGGCTGCCAGGCGATGGTCCGTTCCTTGGCCTGACCCTTTGCGTCCGTGTACGTCTCGGTGATTCTGGCCACCGGAACATCGACGAACGGGGTCCCGGAGAGTTTCCGGGCGAGATGCCATTTCACTGCCTCGTAGGCCCAGCCCGGCGGATTCGTCGGTTTCCCGTCTTCTGTGTCAAAAATCGCCTTGGCGAGGGTGATCCGCTGTGCTGTGGTGGCGGCGATGAGGTCGGCGGTGCGCGAGGTCGTGGTGAAGGGGATTTCGTCGATGGGAACTCTGCGAATGATTCCTTCCAGGTAGGTGAACACTTTCTTCAGGGTGTCTGCCGGAATATTGTTGAGACTTACCATGAATCTCATGGAGCGATCGAGATGGACGTACCCGTCGGAGTACTGCTGGAGTACGGTCGCGGCGATGGAGTAGGGCAGGAGGAAGACGTCTTCGTTTCCTTCGCCGCGGGTCTCCTTCCTCTTCGCCGTTGCGGTTTTCCCCAGATCGCGCCAGGCGTCCTGGGTTTCGCAGCTGAACTCCCACACGGTGGCTTCCATGGCGCCGAGCAGTTCGGGAGTGCAGTGGAGTGCGGTGGTGTGAGCGGTCAGTTTGCGTTGGGGGGTGCGTGTGCCCACGGGGGTGGTGTTCCTTGTCTCTCGGGTGTTGCCGGGACGGCGGGGCGGGTTCACTGGCCGGTGTCGGGAACGCCGGCGTAGGAGAGGAAGGCGTTCAGGGCCTGTCCGTAGAGCTCGTTCATGGTGGATCGCTGTTCGGAGGTCCAGTTGTCGTGGATCCGTCGGATGATGGTGGCGAGGTCAGCACTGAACTTGGTGTCATGGAGGGAGTGGTCGACGATGTGGAGGATCATGTCGGTTTCCCCGCGGCGTGCGCGGCCTGCGAGCTGAACGAGCTGGACGAGCAGTCCGGCGATCAGTTCCTCCTGGAGTTCGTGCGCCATCTGGGAGAACCGGGAGGGCGATTGAAGAATGCGACGGAGCTGTTTCCACGCGGCCAGGTGTGCCGCTTCGATACCCAGCATCGGGTCGTCTCCGCAGCAGGCATGCAGGGCGTTGATACCGGCGGCGTTCACTGATCCGTGGATCCACTCGGTGTCCTCGATACTGAGAACCGGGCGGACACAGAGGAAGATCTCGCTGACGGCCGAGCGGGTGCCCACGACGATGTTGAGGCCGCGGGCGATCACCGCCAGCGGGGCGACCAGGATCTGCCCGTGCTCGGGGAACTGTTCCAGTTCCTCGCGGACCATGCGGCGCACGTGCTGGGGAAGGTGTTCCTCGTAGTCGCGCCTGCGGTGGTCCTTGACCAGCAGGCAGATGCGGTGGCGGAGTCCTTCTGCCTGGGCCAGGCCATGGGCGATGTAGGCGCACTGCTCGTAGGAGTTCGCGGTGAGGATCACTCTGGCGCGGTCTTCGTCCTTCTTTTTCTCGAGCCGGGCCAGGCGGCGGGAGAGCTGTTGCTCGTACAGCAGCCGTCCGAGGTCCCGCAGGACCGCCGGCTTCTTCTCGGCCCAGATGCCCCCTACGCGCAAGGGCTCTCCGCCGTCGCCCAGGCTGGGGTCGATCACGGGCGTCGCGCGGGTGACGATCGACCGCGGGCGGGTGTCGGGAAGCCACCAGGCGACGGGGGCATGTACGTGTTCCTGGACGGCCTGGGGGAAGAAGGCGGTGGCTGACAGGCCCAGGACCGGTCGCTGGACTCCGGCCACCATGAGGGCGGTCAGGCCGCCCAGTTCACTGACGAAGGTGTGCGGGTCGCCCTCGAAGCTGCGTGACAGCAGTTCGGCTTCGGATTCGCGGGCTTCGAGGCCGCGGATCTGGTAGCCGCTGATGGAGCGCCCCAGGGCGGACAGGGGGTACAGGGTGGCGACGGTGCTCTTGTTCAGGACGTCCAGGATCTTGCGCACGGAGGCGAGGTTTGTGTGGATCAGCGTGGTCGCCTGGCGGCGCAGGTGGTCCAGGCTTGCGTCGAGTTCACGCAGGACGGTGCGCGTGGCGAGCAGGTTGATGAGTGCGGCGCGGCGGTTACCGTCGGGAACGCTCTCCCTGAGGAGCTCGTGGAGCGACTGCTGGACCAGGTCGAGGTAGTTCTCCCCGCGGGAGGCGATGAGTGCGGCCAGCGCGCGTTGGACACCGGGCCAGTCGACGGTGTTCGTCGGCGGATCGGGCTGGTCACCGTCGGGTGCGCTCCACAGCTCGGGCATGAGGTGTTCGAGGAAGCGGTGGAGGTGCTGGGGAATGCTGTCCGGTTCGGGTGTCTGCTGGGGGAAGAGCAGGCGCAGGATTTCACGGTCACGGGAGTGTGCGAGCCGCCAGCCGTCGTTGTCCCGTGAGGATCCGCCGGGTGTCTGTGCCTCGTTGCCGGGGTTGAGCTTCAGTGCTCTGGATCCCAGCCACAGCAGGAGGAACTCGACCATCAGGCGGGCGTGACTGACCGGGGCGAGGATTTGCTCCTGGTTCGCTGTCGGCAGCCGGCGCGCGTCCTCGTCGGTCTCGCGCAGGACACTGGTCCGTTTACGGGAGGCCAGGACGAGCTCGGAGGTGCAGGCGCCGATTGCGGTGGTCTGGAAGGCGTCGATCTCGTCGATGACCAGGGCGTCGTAGGAGCGCAGAGCGAGTTCCAGTGCGCTCACTCCCGCTGTTCCACGGATTTGGCCACGCCATTCCTGTCCGTCGATGACGGCTCCCGTGCGCAGGGTGCCTTCGAGGAGGTTTGCGTGGTTGGTGACCATGACGGCGGCGCTGGCGGCCTCGTAGACGGGGCGGAATTTGTCGCACACGGGAAGGAAGGGGCAGGCGTGTGTGCTGTCTGCCTCCGGCGAGGTGAGGGTCAGGCAGTTCTCCTTGCCCGGCGGGTACAGGCCGGGCGGGTCCATCAGGCGGCGCTGTGCACAGCCGTAGGCGAGGTGGGAGATGTCGCGCTGTCCGCGCAGTTCCCATTCGGTGATGCGGGTCGAGGGTGTCAGGGCGGCATAGTCCATGGCCCTGCGGTGCATGCCGGCGGCGGACATCAGCGGTGCGCAGTAGGCGGGTTGGTCGAGCTTGCCTGTCTCGTACAGCCAGGCGAGGTCGTTGTTGATGTCCCAGGCCATGTTCAAGGTGGCGCGCACGTCGGTGAGGCCGAGGGCCAGCCGTTTCCCGTTGAGCGCTGCCCAGGACGCCATGACGCGTACCAGGACGGTCTTGCCGCTGCCGGTCGGGGCGTTCAGGATCCGCAGCAGTCCGGTGACCAGTTCGAGTTCTTCCAGCGTCCCGGACCGGGATTTGAGCCGTTTGAGGAACGTGTCGAGCACGTCGCGCAGGTAGGCGACGGTGGTGTGGCGTGAGCTGAGCCACTGGGCGACGGTCTTCAGTTCCTCCACCGGTGGCGCCATACGGGGTGCTGCCGGTGCCGTGGTCAGGTGCGGAAGTGCCTCATGGCCCGGGGCCTTCCGGAACAAGGGGGTTTCGCGGAAGGTGATATCCCTGCTGGTGATGCCGTGCTGGGGGCCGAGGTAGGTGGTGCGGGTCTTCCAGGTTCCGGGGCCGGCGAAGGGGGCTGCCCTCGGGCGCTTGCCGAAGGTGAAGAAGGGGCCTGTCGCCCGCTCGGCGTACCCGAGGAAGTCGCCGCCGACCTTGAGCAGCACGGCTTCTGCCCGGTGGACGTCTTCGCCCGCCATGACGATGGTTCCGCCCGACCCGTCCTCGCCCTCTGCGTCCGGTGCGAGCAGGCCGAGGAAGGCGAGGACGGCACTGCGGAATCTTCGGGGGTCCGACCACTCGTCGGGCATCAGCTGGGTCACCTGGCGGTACAGCCGGCGCTCGGTGAGGGGCAGCAGGGGCCAGCGGTCCCACGCCTGGGGCCGCCGGTGGGCGAAGAACGCGGCGTCACGGAAGGTGGCCACCACGTTGCCGTCGGCGTCCTTGCGGCGGAAGTAGTGCGCGGCCAGCGCGAGCGCTCCCATGAGGGCTGCGCTCCGGGACGTGGTGTCCGTGCTCATGCCCGCCCCTCCCGGATGTGCGAGATGACCCTCTCGACGTACTCGCTCGAGGAAAGGGCCCGCATCCCGTATCTGCGGCACACGAGGTCGAGCTGCGGGACCTGGTGCCTGTGGTGATCGGGTACCACGAGCCACTGGGCATGGCCCCGGTCCCCGCCGTCCATATGGAGTTTGTTGATGAGCTGTGTGACGAAGGTGTAGACCTTGACGTCGGCCGGGAAGAGAGTCCTGCGGCCGGGGCCTTCCCCTTGGGCGATGTGGAGGTCGATGCGGTCCCCGTCCGGCCACACCTCCGCGTGCCAGCCCGTACCGTCCAGTTCCTCGTCGATCACGCTCTGGAGCCGAAGCTCCGGCCAGCCGGGGATACAGGTGCACCGCCACACTGATCTGACCAGGACCTTGAACCCCTCGACCGGCCGGGCCAGGGGTACCTCTGGCACACAGCCCGTCCACAGATCGGCCTCCCGGCCAGCCGGTCTGCGGCACTCGATGACCGGGTTGAGTACCGGTGCTTCCTTCACCGCGGGACGGAACACGTAGGAGGCGCCCGTCTCCTCGTGCCACGGGTACAGGCACCGGGCCGTTCCCTGGGCCTTGCCTCCGGTGGAGCCGACCGAGATCTTCATTGGCCACCGGCACGCGGGGCAGGGGAACCACCAGCCGCCGTAGCGGGCATGCTGGGGAACAGGCTGGTAGAAGTCCAGGGCCCGTGTCGGCAGGTTGAGGTCGGCGAGCAGCGGCACGCTCCCCGACCAGTGAGGGAGCTCGGCTTGCAGGACCACGGGGTGCTCGATCAGGTTTCTGCGGTGCCGTTCGTAGAACGGGCCCTTGATCGCGCTGAACACGGTCTCCTGGCTGTATTCGCCCTCCACTGCACCGTAGGTGACCCGGCTGTCGAACCGGCCCACCTTCTTGGCCGCCCGGATGACTCGCTCCGCCTCCACCTGGAAGTCGAATGCGGTACTCGTTGTCACCCCGTCCGGGTCCAGGAATCGGAATCCGTCCGAGGAGCCCGGGTCCGCCCAGGCCGGCATCAGCCCGTCCAGTGCGCCGGCCTGCTCACCCCCCAGGCGCGCCAGCAGATCCACAAAACGGATACGGTGCCCGGGCCCCGCCGCGGTCATCAAGGCCCCCTGCGCCTCGACGATGCATTCCAGCCGCTCTGGTCCACTCAGGTCCTCGCGGGTCAGAGCGTTCCCGCACACCGCGAAAGCCACCGCCGCTTCCAGCAGCACCTCGGTGCGGCACAGTTCTCCGTCATCAACCTCTGCTTCGCCCTTCACGACGGGAACGTACGCCGCCCGGGCACCTGCTCCGTGGACCAAGCGGGCAAGGTCACCCGGACGGAGCCGTCAGATGCCGGCGGTGTCCACCTCGGGATACAGCCCCCTGTACGTTTCCAGATAATCCCGTAGATGTCCTCCGCCGCTGCTGGTCAGAAACCAGTAGCACGGACCGGCGGACACCCCCTCGGGATGCCTCAGTTCGATGAACCCGCGGCTGACACCGTTGTTTCCCGGCCTGCGTCCCACCGCGAGCACATGCGGGCCCCTGCCTGCCAGCGAACCGTCCAGTCCCCTGCTTCCGGCCCGGGCGACCCGCACCAGAATCTGCCACAGCCACGGCGACAGCAACGGCTGTGGCGGACGCTGATCCGGGCGTACCCCGAGCCCGGCATGGACTGCGGCCCGCCCCCGGGGGGTCAGCTCCACACAGGTTCGCCGGACCTCACCCGCACCTGCGACGATCACCAGGTCCCGGTGGGCCAGCAGCAGCCCCCGGCGGATGAGCGCCTCAACAGTCGATCCAGCCCCCGGGTCATGAACTCCTTCACGGCGCAGCCGCTCCTGCAGCGGGGTGTATCCCACCACCTCCGGGGGAGCGGCGAGGGCCAGCATGACCCCGCGCCGTCGCCCGGCCTCTGCACCCCGGCATGCGGGAGCGGACCGGCTGCTCGCGTCCGTCCGCTTCTGCAGAAAGATGCAGGCCAAGTAGAGGCGTTGGCGGCTGTTCAGGTCCTGCCAGGCCGCCAGGCCCATTTTGCTGGGACGGGGCTGCTGCCTCGGCGGCAGCGCGGGAGTGAGGTCGCCAGGACGGCTCCGGCGCCAGGCGTCCATCACGACACGTTCCGGGATCCGGTAGGCCTTAGCCAGCCTCCTCACCAGTTCACCCGCACGCTCCGGTGACAATTTCTCACCGGCGGCAAGAGGGCCGCCCCGCTCCAGGGCGCGCAGCGTCGCCGCGTCGACGCCCATGGTGCCCCGGGCCCGGACGAGGGTTGCGGCATCATCCGCGCTGAGTCCGGCGTCACGGCGGAGATCGGCCAGAGTCTCGGTGCCCCGCGGGCGTCCGGACAGATCCTGTGCATCGCACCGCAGCGCTCGCAGCAGGCGTCCGAAGGAGCGGTCGCCGGGCGTACTGCGGCCCGCCTGCCAGTTAAGCACGGTACGGGGGGTCACTCCCACGGCGTCAGCCAGGTCCCTGACCGTCATGCCTCGCAGCTCTCTCTGCCTGGCCAGCGCACGCGGGAGAATCGAGGATCGACCCATACCGGGAGGATAGCGGGGTTGAGTAGTAGCGGTACAGCCATTAACGCTAAGCACTTGATCTTGGCTGCGCCGGGTGCCGGTACGCCCTGCGGCGCCGGTCGTTAGTCGGTCATGACTACTGATCAGACCGCTGACCCGGCAGGGGATGTCTTCGACGCCCCGGATCAGCCGACGAGGGATGGCAGCACGCGGACCTGGTGGACCTGCGGCCCGGCCCGATCGGCGCGGTCGCCGTCGCGCTGACGCACGAGCGCCTCAGCGAGCAGTGCGACGTGACCCTGTACCTCGACCCGGAGTCGGCGGAGCACGGCTACCGCTTACGCGCCGCCTACACCGACTGCGACGAACCGGGTGACGGCGAGGCCCAGCACGCCGACCTCGGCAGTGTCGAGGTCCTGCGGATCTCCGGGTACGGCACGTGGGCCCAGCAGGGCCTCGCCGCCGCCCTGCGCACGGCGGCCGACCTGCTGGAGAAGGCAGGGAGCTGACCCGGCCCCGACGAGCGTTGTCTTCGCAGGCCACTGCTACGGGTGCACCGTGGACGGCCAACACCGTAACCAAGGCGCAAAGCCGCCTCAGCGCCCCAACTACACTCCGACTTCATGACGACGATCTACAAGACCCAGGAGTGGAAAGGCCACGGGAAGCAGAACTACTACTGGAACGAGTACAGGCTCGAAGGCGACACCGTCGTCAAGTACAAGTGCCACCGGCAGAAGTTCTTCGACGGCGATGAGAACACCTGGCAGGAGGACGAATCGTTCCAGGAGTCCTGGGGAATTGGCGAGCCGAGCATGCCCGACTGGCTGAGGCGGTATCTCTGATCGCGGGTATCGGGCGGGGTGCGCGGGTTTCTTCGGGATGCCGGTCTCGGGGAGCATCGGTACAGCGGTTGGCGCTGAGATTGATCATGGTCAGGGTGTGAGCGCACTGACCCGGTTCTCGTACTCGCGGCGGGCCTTGCGCTGGGCCGGGACCGCGGGGACGCCCTGGCAGCCGTCGAGCGGCTGGCAGCGGGCGAGGAGCTGGCGGTGCACGGCGGGGACGGCGCTGACGCGCAGGGTGTAGCCCTGGCCGCGCCGTACGGCCACCCCTTGGTCGAGCGCGGCCCGCTCGGCGGGCTCCAGCTCGGTGGTGCGGAGGTAGTCGGCGACCTTGCCCGGCATGTCGAGCGTGACCGGCGGCTCCGGGGCGGGCGCGTCCTCCCCGCTGGCGGTGTGCTCGGGCAGGAGGTCGGCGACGGCGGTCCGGATCGCGCCGCGGCTGACCCGGTGGTCGCGGGCGAGGGCGGCGATGGAGCGGCCCTCCAGGTACGCGGTGCGCACGCCGGCGGCCGTCGCGACCGCGACGGCGGGGCGGCGCCCGCCCTTGTTGCCCTTGGCCTCGGCGGCGCGCAGTCCGTCGTAGGTCAGCTCACGCTGGAGGTCGCGCTGGAGTTCACCGGCGGCGGCGAGGGTCTGCACCATGAACTTCACGGTGGACAGCAACTCGCCAGTGCGCGGGTGGCGGGCGGTGAGGTCCATGGCGGAGAACGCGCCGTCGTGGATGCGCAGGGCGAGACGGTCGCGGTGGAGGACGTCGAGCACGTCGAGGATGTGCTGGTTGCCGCGCACGAGGCGGAACATCTCGGAGATGTGCACGGTGTCGCCCGGCCGCGCGTACGTCAGCAGCTCGCCGAACTTCGGACGCTGGAGGGGGTGGAGGCGGCTGGAGGTGCCAGGGTCCTCCTCGAAGACGACGGGGTCCTCGATCCCGGCTTCGGCCAGGACGAGGTCCTGCCGGGCGGTGGACTGCTGGTCGGTCGAGACCCGCTTGTAGACCAGGTTCGCCACCGTGGGCCCCTTCCGTACGGAGGATCGGACCCTATCTGTCGTCAAACCCTGTCAGCAATCACCATCGGATCTGATTGGATTCACGCCGCCTCGAACCCCGGGATTGCACGTGTTCATTGGACGTCCCGTCCGTCTGTCGTCAAACGATGACGGCCTCAAGCAGTCAACGCATCACCGCTGGTCAGGAGCTGAGCATAGACCTCTGACGGGCTCTGGTAGTTGTGGGTCTTGCGGGGGCGGTTGTTCAGCTCCTCGGCGATGACGTCCAGGTCGGCCTGGCTGAGTTTTCGGAGGTCCGAGCCCTTGGGGAGGTACTGGCGAAGGAGCCGGTTCGTGTTCTCGTTGGTGCCGCGCTGCCACGGGCTGCGGGGCTTGCAGAGGTAGACCGGCATGCCGGTCGCGGCCGTGATCGCCCGGTGCTCCGCCATCTCCCGCCCGCGGTCCCAGGTCAGAGTGCGCCGCATCAGAGGAGGAATGCCGAGCAGGCTGCTGGTCAGGTACGGGGTGACCTGCTCGGCCTTGATGCCCTCCGGCAGAGCGACCAGGGCCGTGTACCGGCTCGTGCGCTCGACGAGCGTGGCAATCGCCGACGGGCGTGTTCCCATCACGAGATCCCCCTCCCAGTGTCCCGGAACGGCGCGGTCCTCCACCTCGGCCGGGCGCTCGCTGATGGACACCATGTCCCTGATGATCCCCCGGCCGGAGGGTCGCCGGGCCTTCTTCGGCTGGCGCATCGGGCGCGCGGTCCGCAGCCGCTGGGTGAGCTTGCGGTTGATGGTCTGGCGGCGGCGCGGATCGTAGAGCGAGAGGTAGATCGCCTCGTGTGAGATCCGCATCGCGGGCACGTCGGGAAAACATCGTCGTAGCCAGCCGGAGATCTGCTCCGGCGACCAGCTCAGCGCGAGCTTCTCCTCCACGAGGGCCCGCAGCACGGGCAGATCGGCCAGCTTGGCCGCCTTCGACCGGCGGGCACGTCGGTACGCCTCCTGGTCCGCGGCGGTGGCCCGGTACAGCTGCCGGCCGCCGTTGCGCGCGATCTCCCGGGAGACGGTCGACGGTGGCCTCCCCAGGCGGGCAGCGATATGCCGGGCAGACTCGCCCGCCGCTATACCGCGCGAGATCTCCTCGCGGTCACCCGGGGTCAGGTGCCGGGCCGAGCGCCTCGGCGGCGCCTGGCGCACACCGCCCGTCTGGGCGAGGAAACTGCGGACGTGGTGCATCGGGACGCCCAGGACTCGCCCCATGGAGTTGAACGACTCACCTTCCCGCCACCGCCGCCATATCTCGTCCTGCTGGATCGCCGAGAACCCGTAGTCACGCACCTGTACCTCCACGATCACATGATCATCTAGAAGGTGGCGCATTGATCATTTGAGGTCGCCATCGTTTGCCGACAGGCCTGGCTGCCCAGCAAGAGATGGCCCCCACCGCTTCGCCTCGGCGGTGGGGGGCCATCTCTGTGCCTTCGTACGTTACCGGGAAGCCCTGCGCGAGGCAGGTCGTCGGGGCGGCCCTCCGAGCGTGGGGAGCCGCTTGGTGTCGAGCGGCCGCAAGACCGTTCCGATCCGACCCTCGATCCTGCGCACGAGGCCCTCCTCGGTGTCCGCTGCCAGCGGGACGACCATCAGGCGGGTCCATCGCGCGGCGCGTCCGCGCAGTACGTGCTCTTGGACGCGGTCACCGACCGAACCCTCGCGGATCGCGCTCCCGGTGTAGCGGATGACGTTCTCGAAGTCGGCGGCGATGTAGACACCCGTCGAGAATTCGTTCCAAGCTCCATCCTCTGTGATCTGCAGGATCGTCGAGGCGGCCGGGATGCGCCGCAGCAGCGCGGTTCCAGCGAGATCGCACGCGGTGTTGTAGTTCTCCGGAGTGAGCGTGCACGTGGAGCGCTTCATCGAGCGTCACCGCTCTCGTCCAGGTCGGCCCGCATCCGGTCGGCCCGGCGGCGGGCGCCCCGCCATTCCGAGACGAGGTCAGTGATCTCGACGAGCGTGTTCCGCATGTTGGAGTTGTCGTACCCCTGCGTGTCCACTAGCGCCACGCCGTCCTGGCCGGTCACGTCGCCGACCCGCTGGGCCGCGTCGAGCAGGTCGTCGAGGCGTGCCTGGAACTCCTTGAGCGCCATCGCGAATCGGTCCTCGGGGCTGGCGTGCGTGATGCCTTCCCCCTCGAACAGGTCGGCGAGTTCGCGCAGCCGCCCAGGGGTGAGGATGTCGGCGTCCACGATCCGCTTGTCCTGCGGCATGGTGCCCTTGGCCAGCTCCTGCGGGTCCCGTCCCGCCCGGCCGTCCAGAACGATCTGGCACAGCTGCCGCAGGCCGACGTCGGTCTTGGCCAGCTGCCGCATGATCTGCTGGGGCTCGGTGTTGCTGCCGCGGCCGCCGAATTCGGAACGGGTCAGCAGCTGGGTGCGGCCCCCTACCAGGTGGTAGCTGGCCAGCGCGGCGAGCTCGGCGATGGCCGGCCCGGCGCCTTCTCCAGCCTGTACGAGCTCGCGAAGCGCCTCGGGCAGCAGGTCGAGCGGGGAGCTGCGGGTCAGCTCGACGCCGCGCAGCACCGACCAGCGCCAGGCCCGGTCGAGCGACGAGCGCAGGGCGGTGAGCCGCTTGTCCGCGGGGAAGCCCCGCAGAGCGACCTCGGCGGCCAGCTGGGTGCGCTCCTCCAGCTTGGGCTTCGCGCCGGTGAGATCGACGATCGCCTCGTTCACCGCGCGGGCTTGGCGCTTGTTCGCGTGAGGGTTCAGTGCGCCACAGGCCAGGACGGCGACCTCGTCGGGACGAAGGTCGTGCTCGCGGTCCGAACCGTCGAGGATGTCGCGGACCCCTTCGGCGGTCATCCCGCTGGGGACGGGCAGCAGACCGCGTTCATAGAGGTTGTCCACCGCGGCGTTCGCCTTGGCGTTCAGCGTCGTCGCGGTGGAGAAGTTCATGGGCGGCGCCATGTGGAGATGCGCCACGAACCGCCGACGGGCTCGGTCGAACCCCCGCGGGGCCGAGAAGCCGATGACCACCCGGGCATTGGGCATGATCGAGCAGCGGACCTTGCGGGCCTGCTCGTCCGTGACCATGTCGCTTCCAGCCCACTCCACAAGATCCCGGAGCAGGTTGGTCGCGCGACGGCTGCCGGGACGCAGGTTCCACGCGACGTCCTTGAACGTGATGCCGAGTCCCTCGTGGCTGGCCACGGTACGGCCGAAGCCATCCGTGGATTCGAGCCTCGTCACGGCGCCCAAGTCAGTGATCACCCGGACGGCACTCAGCCATCCCGGCGTTTCGATACCGCGGTCGAGGATGGAGCCGACGTGCGGATTGTTCGCCACCATGTCGGCGATCCGCGGGGCCATGGCGTCGATCAGCTTGTCGGCCGAGTTCATCTCGAAGGTGAGCAGCGCCTCCCCCTCGACGGCCCCGAACCGAGGCATGCCGATTGTGCCGCGAGCGTGCTCGTCCTCGAACCGGATGTTGTCGGGCGACGGCAGGACGCGCCAGGTCACGACATCGAACTCGATGTACTCGAACTCCTCGGAGCCGAAACGCTGCACCTTCGGCGAGCGCAGGGCCCGGCGAAGCTGCTGCTGGTCGGCAGCAGCGGCGGCCAGCGTCTCGGCCAGCTCCTGGCTCAACCCGGTCGCGATCCCGGCGGCGACGCTCTTGTCGATCACCGCCTGAGAGGCGGGCGGACGCAGTCGCTCACCGATCCGTCGGTGATCAACGACGTCCGACTCGATGCTGAAGGAAAGCTGCGGCTCGACGGCCGAAGTGGGTACATGGGACACGGGAGTCTTCCTCAGTCTCTCGACCTGCTCACCGATTTGGTAAGCAGAGGGCGAGGGCTTGGACCTGACTCGGCACCGTGCCCCCACCTGCCCTCCCGGCCGGGTGGCCGTCCAGGGTTGTGGCGCACACCACCCAACTCACCGCTCTTTCAGGACACCCGCCGGTCAATGACGGATGGAGCCTTGGCTCGACCGGGCCACCGGGATGGCAACGGCCGTACTGAGCAGATGAACTGACGATGATGCAACTAGCCAAGAAGAGTAGCACCCGGTGCGTCGGGTTGCCGTGACGGTCAGCCCCCGTGGGGCGGCACCGGGGCCGACTGCCGTCTACACCCCGTCGTCCTCCTCGTCCTCGGGGATCGGGGCGTTCGGATCGCGCAGCGGGCGCAGGGCGCCGCCGGCCGGGGTGGAGGAGGTGAAGCTGTAGCGCCCCAGGACGTTCAGGTTCTTGTGGCTTGAGCGGGGACAGCCGGGCGATGTCCTCATCCGCGATCTCGTGTCCCTCGGCGCGCAGCTGGGCGACGGCGGCGTCGATGTACTTGGTGGTCCACAGGACAACGGCGTTCAGCACCAGGCCGAGCGCCCCCAGCTGGTCTTCCATGCCGTCGCGGTACGCCTGGTTGATGTGGCCCTTCTTGCCGTGACAGATGTCCCGGGCGAGGGTGTGGCGGGACTCCTGGACGGACAGCTGCTTGCCCATCTGGCGCCGGTAGGTGTCATCGACCGGGTCGACGACCTGGAGCAGGTGCAGGGTCTTGGCGATCCGGCCGTACTCGGCGAACGCCTGCCCCAGCGGGGCCGGCTTGCTCGCGCTGCCGAACATCCGCAGCAGGTCATAGGCGCGGACCTGATTGGTGACCAGCGAGCCCGCGACCCGGAGCATGTCCTCCCAGTGCTGGATCACCTTGTTCAGGTTCACCTTGTTCTTCGCCAGGTCCTCCAGAGCTCCGTACGGGCCGGTCTCGACGCCGTCCATCTCGGCTCTCCAGAACCGCTGGTCGTCCAGGTCGCGAAAGCGCGGGGAGAAGTTGTAGCCCAGGATCTTGAACAGGCCGAACACCATGTCGGAGTAGGAGGCGTTGTCGGTGGCGACCATCTCCGGCTTCACCCCGCCGTCGAGGTTCAGCAGGGCGTCCAGGATGTGCAGGGAGTCGCGCGGGGTGCCGGGCACAACCATCTGCCCGATGCCCGCGACCTGGTCGTTGACGGCGTTCTGCCAGGTGATGCCGCGTTTGAACCCGAAGTACTTTGGGTTGGGGGCGGCGTTGATGGTGCGCACCGGGGGGAAGGCGCTCACTTTCCATCGCGTCGGCCATCTCGCGCAACAGTGCCACCGCCTGCTTCCGCCGGGCGCTCAGGGCGTTGAGCACATCCGGCATGGTGCGGCGGATCCGGTTCCCGGTTCCGGCGTCCGTGCCGCGGCTTGCCTGGGCGCCCATGGAGCCGCGATCGGCGTCGGCGAGCCTGAACGCGGCGAGCCACTGCGGGGCCGTGTAGTGGACCAGCTCGGCGAATGCCTCGTCGTCCGCGTCCGCGGCGGCCAGCAGGTGAGTAATGGTGCCACCCCTGACAATGATACCGGCGCGAGCCTGTGGAAGCCCGACGGTTGCGTCATCCACGCGCGGATTCCACGCCTGTGGCCAGCTCGCCGAGCAGAGCGCGGAGTAGACGCGCAGCCGCTGTGTGACGTGCTGTTCTTCCAGCTTCCCATCAGGGGGCTCGGCCATCCGCTGGCGGATGAGGCGGCTGCGGCGGTCCTTTGGTGTGGGGAAGAACTCGGCGAGCAGCAGGGTGCGGCGCAGCTCGCGCTGTTCGCAGATTCCCGCGCCGGGCGGGCATTGGGGCAGTTGGGTGACCGGCAGCTCTCCGGCGAGCACGTCGAGCGTGGCGGTGTTGATGATTCCAGCGGCGTGGTAGCTCTCCAGGACGCGGCGTCCGACGGCGCGGTTCTGTTCGGCGGTCTCGAACGCCAGGAGGGCGTGGATGTGGTCGCGTCGGTTTCCGGACTGCACTGCTGAGTAGAGCAGTGCGGGTTCGTCGCATCCGAGGACGAGTTGGGCGTCCACGGCGGCGACCTGGAGTGCCTGCCGGGCCAGGTGGCCGTCGGCTCCGGCGTTCGACAGCTCGGCGTTGCGTTTGTCCGTCCACTCGTGGAGGACGGCGGTGATATCGGATGCTGTGAGCAGTGCCGCCTGGTCGGTGTTGAGGATCTGATGTCGGCTGTTGGTCCGGTTGTTGCCCTTGACGGTGGGCCAGGCCCAGAAGTCGGCTCCGGGGGTCCGGTAGACCTGTGCGACCATCAGGCAGGGTTCCTCCTGCCCGTTCTGCAGGAGGTCGGCGGTGAGGTCCTGTCCCCGGCGGCCGTCACCTTCGGTGAGGAGGCGCGCGGCGCGGCGGATGACGTCGGTGACGCGGTCGGCGCTCTCCATCATGATGCTGAGCGCGGCCGTCGGCTCCCCGTCCGGACCGGTCCAGTTGCGGACCGGTGGGAGCGTCCACCTGGATTTGGAGGCGGTCGGGTCGGCTGGGGATACCCAGCGGGTGGCGTTGCGCTCGTTGCGCTCCCAGGTGCTGCCCGCGCAGCCGAGCAGCCGGATGGACAGCGTCAGCGCCTTGACGCCGCGCACGGGGGTCAGGCGGTCGGGGTGGAGCTGTTCGCGCCCGTCCACGGTGAAGGTCAGGTCTTCGACCGGCTCGGCGGCGTAGGCGAACGCGGCCGACAGAGCCTCCCGTGGGGCTTTGACGCCGGGGGTGGCCAGCGCGGCCTCCACCAGGCGTTCCACCATGGCGGGTGTGTACGGGTCCGGGTATGCGGATAACTCGACTGTCGCTGTGGGTGGAGGTCCTGAAACGTAGAGCAAATGGGTGGTGGGATGCTAGCGCCTCTGCAGAGCTGGGCGGGGGGGGGTTACGTGAAGGCTCCCGTCCTTCGAACCCATGATCGACGGGTGAGCGATACGGGTTCACCTTCCGAGGACTCTCCATTCCCTACGAGCTCGTGCATGGTTGGCGGTGAGGCGTCGACGGTTTCGACGTGGCTCTGTGCTCACATTTGCCGAGCCGCGGCCCCTGGACGCGGAGTTGGCTGCCGCTCTGAGCGGCGCACGATTGGGCAACCCAGGTGCTTCAGTGAGACGACTGTGGTGAAAAGTGCGCCACCTCCCCTCTGTAACCGACGACGAATCCCGCTCCAGCGAGGGCGATTTGGTGCGCGCCGTACGGAAGGTGCTGTCGGAGGGTCTCGCGTCCGGTTTCGAGGTCCCAGGCCCTCACCGTGCTGTCGCGGCCGCTGGTGATCGCAAGTGGGGTGCCGTCCCGTCCAGTCGTCACCGTCATGGCGGACAGTGAGCCGCTGTGTCCGGTGAGGGTGTGCCGACGGACCCCCGTGTCCACCTCCCAGACTCTGACGGTCGTGTCGCTGCTGCCGGTGACGGCGAGGAGGGTACCGTCCCGGTCCGCCGTCACTTCCATGACCGTCACCCCGTCGGTGTGGCCCGTGAGGGTGCGACGGAGAGCACCGGTTTCGAGATCCCAGACCTTCACCGTGCTGTCATGGCCGCTGGTGACAGCAAGGAGGGAACCGTCCCGGTCCTCCGTTACCGCCACCATCACCACCCAGTCGGTGTGGCCGGTGAGGGTGTGCCGCAGAGTACCGGTCTCCACCTCCCAGATTCTGACGGCCTGGTCGAGGCCGCTGGTGACAGCAAGCGGGGCGCCGTCCCGTCCAGTCGCCACCGTCATGGCGGACAGCGGGCCCGCGTGACCGGCGAGGGTGCGCCGGAGAGCCCCGGTCTCCACCTCCCAGACCCTCACCGTGCCGTCATGACTGGCGGTGATCGTGAGAAGAGTGCCGTCCCGGTCGGCAGCCACCGCAATGGCCCTTACCGTGTCGGTGTGGCCGGTGAGAGTGTGCCGGAGAGCACCGCTTTCAAGATCCCAGACCTGCACCCTGCCATCATGAGTGCCGGTGGCGACGAGGTGGGTACCGTCCTCATCTGCGGCCACCGTCATGGCGGACAGCGGGCTCGCGTGGCCGGTGAGGGTATGCCGGAGGGTGCCAGTCTGTACGTCCCAGAGCCTCAGCGTGCTGTCGTGGCTGCCGGTGACGGCGAGGAGGGTACCGTCCCGGTCTGCGGCCACCGCAACGGCGGACAGCGGGCCCGCGTGGCCGGTGAGGGTATGCCGAAGGGTGCCGGTTTCCACCTCCCAGACTTTCACCGTGCGGTCGTGGCTGCCGGTGACGGCGAGGAGGATGCCATCCCGGTCCGCAGCCACCGCCACGACCGTCACTGCGCCGGCGTGGTCTGTGAGGGTGCGGCGGAGCGCACCGGTCTCCACCTCCCAGACCCTGACGGTCTGGTCAGGGCCGCTGGTGACGGCGAGGGGTGTGCCGTTCCGGTCTTCTGTCACCGCAACGGCGGACAGCGGGTGGGTGGGATCGATGAGGTTGTGCCCTTGGCCGGGACGGCTGTTGAGGGCCACCCAACGAGGCACGCACAGAGCGCCGGGGTTGTCTGAAGCGGCGTCGGTGATGGTGTGGGCGAGGTCGGGTCGCGCGTTTGCCAGGGCTTGGAGGGCGAGCAGATCACGGCGGGCGTGGAGTTGGTGTCGGCGGGGGTCGTGGGCGGTGCTGGAGCGGTAGATGTCGGCGTTCTGGATGGCCTTCTCGTCACTGGCGTGGGGCAGGTAGGGGGTCAGGGTGTCGGGTTCGGCGTGGAGGAGGTACCGGGGGTCGGTGAGGAGCTGGTCCAGGGCGCTGGTGCCGGCGTGGTGGGCGTGGTCGGCGGCGTGGCGCAGGAGGTAGGGGTCGGCTGTGGCCCAGTCGGGGCTGCCTTGCGGAGTGGTGGGGATGGAGCTGATGAGAGCGTGGTGGAGGGTGGTGGGGTGGGTGTGAGGGGTGGTGTGGTCGGTGAGGGCCTGGTGGAAGTAGCGGTAGAGGAGGCGGTGGTCGGTGTCGGGGGTGGTGCGGAGGTAGAAGGCGGCCTTGCGCAGGGCGCGGTGTGTGTCGGTGAGGGTGGGGGTGGGGTGGTTCGCCGCCGGAGGCTGGTGGGCGAGGGCCGCGGTGTGGATGAGGTTGAGGGGCATTCCCTGGCCGCGGGCCTGGCCCAGGACAGTGAGGACGGGGTGGATCCAGGGGTCGTCCTGGGTGAGTGTGCGCAGGTGGAGGTCGAAGACGGCGGTGATGGAGCATGGGGGGTCGGCGGCTGTGTGGTGGGGCGAGGTGAGGAGGTGGGTGGTGACGGTGGCGGGGTCGGCGCATTCGTCCAGGGCATCCAGGATGATCAGTACGTCCCCGGCGGTGGACAGGGCCTCCAGCAGACGTCTCAAGCTTGAGTCGTTGCGGGATTCTTCGGGCCGGTCTCGTTCCGTGTCCTGGACTTCCGTGTGAAGGCTGGGCGTGGAGTGCAGGTCGGGGCGCTGCTGGGTGAGCTGGTGGCGGAGGGTGTCGGTGATCTGCCCGAGGGTGAGCTGGCGTGCGTGGACGGCGAGCACCGTGCCGGGTGGGGCGGGGGTGAAGTGGCCGGCGGAGAGGGCGATGTGCCGGCCGAAGCGGGGTTCGAGGACAGGGTGGAGCAGGCAGGCGGTGACGCCGAGGAGCGCGGATTTGCCGCTGCCTGGGCTGCCGGTGACCGTGAGCAGGGTGCCGGGGTGGTCGCCGGGGGCGTTGATCCAGTCCTGGATACGGCGGAGCTGGGAGCGGCGTCCGGTGAACAGGGGGAGAGAGGGGTCCTGGTTCCCGGCGGCCCGGGTGGCGAAGTGGAGGGGGTCCAGGCCGGGTGAGCAGGTGAGGGCGAACTCGCGGAGCCGTGGGTCCAGTCCGGGCAGTGGACCGGTGCCGGGGCCGGTGGTGTGGGTGTGGGCGGGGTTGGGGACGAAGGGCTGTTCCTGGGGTGTGACGCTGGGGTGGGTGGTATGGACCAGGGTGCGGCGGCCGGTCCATCCGGCGGCGCGGTCGGTGCGGGCGAGGTGACGGTCGACGGCGGTGGCGAGGGTGTCCAGCGGTACGTGGGGCAGGGCCGGGTCGAGGTCGAGTCCGCCGTCGGCGATCTGCTGAAGGACCTGGGCGGTGGCGGTGGTGAACGCGGCACCGTAGGCCTCGGCATCGGCGGCGCTCGCGGCGATGATCCACACGTTGCGGGGAGCGTCCTGCCGGTGGCGGGCGGCCAGGTCGGCGAGCTGCTGCTGCACGACAGCCTGCCCGGCCTGGCATACGTCCAGGAGGAACAGCACCGGTCGGTCGCTGAGTTCGGCCGTGAGCAGGAGTTCGCCGAAGCTGATGCAGCTGTCGGCCAGCTGGCCGGTGGTGGCTCCGGAGGCCGCCAGGAACAGGGTCCCTCCGGCCTCGGTGCCGTGACCGGCGAAGTGGACGATCAGAGGCTCCCCGCGCGTGGCGGTCGTCCGTAATCGTTTCCAGCGGCCGAGGAAGGTGTCCCGGTCGCATTCCAGCAGCGCGTCCCCACCGGTGTCGACTGCGTGCCGGCCCAGCGCGGAGGCGAGTTCACGGGTCGCAGGCCCCACCGGTGGCAGCGGCGGGAAAGGACCGTCCCCGTTGGCCAGTTCGTCCTCGCCCGCGTACGGCTCGGGAAAGTCGCCGACGCCTGCCACCAGCGCCCTAACCATCGCGCCCCCTGTTCTGTCCCCTCACCGGGCCGTCCCGGCCACGGGCTGCCCGGCTCCACCCGGCACGTGCCGCGACGTCTCCTTCGGCGGGGCGTCACGGGCGTGCGCGGTTGTGTGCTGTCAGGAAATGTAGGGCGTGATGGCGGCCGCGAGCAGGCCGTTGCCGAGATACGCGCCGAGACTGTGGAAATCGATCCCGTTGTCGCAGGTCTCATCGGCGTCGACGGGAAACACCTCGCCCAGCTTCGGCGGCACCGCGACCAGGTCTCCCACATCGGCGATGTTCACCCAACGCCCCAAGCCTAAGGGCCTGGCGCCCCGGCCCGCTCGCAGCGGCGGGTCCAACCGCCGGGCCAGCGACGGCACCCGCAGTGGCGAGCCGACCGTCACCAGCAATTCCACCTCCAGATCCGGATGGGCGTGCAGGGTCTCGTAGGTGATGTAGGAACCCAGTGAATGGGCGATCACTACCGCCGGTGCCTCGCGCCGGATCACCCCCGCGACCCTCTCCTGGACCAGCTCACGCCGCCCCGGCCACGCCGTGTATGCGTCCGCCTCTCTCAGGCTCGCCACGATCACCCGCTCCAGCCGGTTCACAACCTGCTCCTGCGCTATCCGGGACAGCCGGCCGCCGCGTGCGCCGACCAGCTGGTCCAGCCACGTGCGGAGGAACTCCGTCGGTCTGCCCTGCGGATCGCCGGGTCCGCAGTATCCCGCTGTCACCAGCCACTCCGCCGCGTCCCGCCGTTGCCCGGCCGTCATCGAGGTGAAGTTCTCCCCGCCACCCGGGGACTGGGACCATGCGGGAGTATCGCGGCGCAGCAGATCCGCGTAGTAGGCCATCACCACCTCCGGCTCGTCCACCGGGAACCGCGCCAGGCTCTCGACCAGCCGTGGCCGGCACCGGGCGACGTGCCGTGCCGCCGCGACCTGTGGCTCCACGCCCGCGAGATAGTTGAAGATCCCGTGCACCAGCACGATCGGCGCCATCGCACACCCCCACGTCCGGCCGGTCCCGACCGGGACCGCCACCGCAGGACGTACCCACTGATCGCTCCCCGTCACCCCTGGATCCGCACATAGCCCCTCCGCCCCTGGTTTCGGCGGGCGAGGGCGCGCACCGAGGCAGGGCCGAGCCGCCGTGATCACTCCAGCGAGAGGGTGGGCATGTCGGGGTGGTGGAGGTGCTGCCCGGCCGCGTCGATGGTGAGGCGGAACGTTTCCGGGCCTGGGTGGCCCGCCGCCGTGTGTGCGTCGAGGACTTCTGCGGCGCGGTCCCAGAGGCGGACCGGTCCGGCCTGCCGTACGCGCAGTCGATCGCCGTCGGGGGTGAGTTCGGCCAGGGAGCCGGTGGTGATGTCGATCAGGCAGGTCGTGCCGTCGACGGTGGCGGTCTGGGTGGTCGGCGTGGCCGACTGGATCAGGAAGCGGGTGAAGAACGCCTGCTCCGTGGCGGCGGTGAGCCAGTCGAGGGTGTGGCCGGTGGTGGTCGGGGGCGCGTCCGCGAGCAGCGAGGTCCAGTGGGTGGGGTTCCCGAAGGCTGGGGCCTGGTGGGGGCGGGCGAGCATGAAGGAGACGGTCCCGGGCAGGAGCGGGCCGTCGGCGGTTCCGTCCTCGTGGACGGTGAGCAGGGCGCGGCCGAAGCCGAACTGCCAGCCGCCGAGGGTGGTGAGGATCTTCCCGCCGGGCCGGGTCTGGGCGATCCATGCCTGGGGGACGGTGCGGACGGAGCAGGCGGCGACGATCCGGTCGAACGGGGCGGAGGGCCAGTAGCCGTACAGGCCGTCCGCGACCGCGAGGTCGGGGGTGTAGCCGAGGCCGTACAGCGCATCGGCGGCCTGTTCGAGCCGGTGGTTGTCGACTTCGAGGCTGGTGATCGCGTCGGAGCCGTAGCGTTCGCAGGCCAGCGCGGTGGAGTAGCCGGTGCCGGTCCCGATCTCCAGGATGTCCTGGCCTTCGGCGAGGCCGGCGTCCTCCCACATTCGCAGGACCAGGGAGGGCAGGGTGGACGAGGAGGTGGGGCTGCCGCCGTCGCGGGGCTCGGGGTTGTTCCAGTCGGGCTCGTCGCCGTCGAGCTGGGTGACGAGGCTCTGGTTGGTGTAGGCGGCGGTGAGCCACCGCTCGGGGTCCAGTTCGGCGGTGACCGGCTCCCACCACGTGAACCCGCGCGGTGAGGGCTTGTCGGCCGGCAGGTAGAACCCGGGGGTGAACCGGTGCCGGGGGACCTCCTCCACGGCCTGGCGCCAGCCATCGGCCCGCTCCTCGCGCACCACGGCAGCGGCCAGTTCGCTCCGGAGCCGCTGCGCACGCTGCTCGCGCTCGGTGTCGTCGGTGCTGGTCATGGTCGGGGTCCTTCCATCAGGAGGCGGGCGAAGGCCACGGCGATGTCGGTGGAGTCGGGCAGCCACCCCCACTGTCCGTTGGGGTTGCACTCGATGAACGTGAACCGCTGCGGCGCGTCCTGGGGAAGGTCTTCGCGCAGGGCGAAGTCGAAGCAGCCGAAGACGAGGCCGAAGGCTTCCAGGTACGCGAGCAGGGCCCCGGTGAGCGCGGGGGGAACGGTGAGCGGCTGGTGGTCCAGCTCGTCCCAGTCGCCGCGCCGCCAGTCCAGGGCGCCGTCGGGGGCGCAGATCCGCTGGGCGAAGACCTTCTCCCCCACCACGGTGATCCGGGCGTCCGCCGTCTTCGGCACCTCGGCCTGGAACAGGTGCGCGGTCCAGGCGACGGACTCGTCCAGTGTTTCCGGATCGATCCGCTGCGCCCAGATCGCGCCGGCCTGCCCGTCGTCCGAGACGGGCAGGCCCCGGAAGGGCTTGTAGACCCCCGGACCGTGCTCGGCGGCGAAGGCACGCGCGCGCCCGGGATCGTTGGTGATCAGCGTTGGCGGCACCACCAGTCCGAGCCCCTGGGCAGTCTGGAGCTGGGCCGCTTTGAACTCGGCCCGGGTGACGGCGGCCGGATGGTTCACGTACCGGCAGCCCGGGATGTTCGTCAGGACCCCTCCGAGCCCATGTTTCGCCTCCGCCGCCGCGAACGCGCGTGTGCGCTCGTCGGCTCCGTCGAGCAGGGGCATCCGCCAGGGGCTCGGCCGCCGGTAGTACACGGCCCCGATCTCCTCGAACGCCACCGCGCGGCTCGGAGTCGTCAGCGAACCCGTCCACCCGCCCGGGCCCAGGGCGGCCCCGAACATCAGCTCAGGGCCGATGTCGGCCGGATCGACCCGCACGACCCGCGTGCCGAGGTCGTTCAGCTCCCCGATGACGAGGTCCGCGGTGACATCCTCCAGGGACGTCACCACCATCACCGCCTGACCCACCGGCTCAGTCGGCTTCGTAGTCGGTCGTCACATCGTCCTGAACCTGGGGCTGCGGCGCCTGGCCGTCGCCACCCCCCGACCCCCCGGACATCGAAGCAGTGCCCTTCGTCTTGCTCGTCCCGTGCTTCCCCATCTCAACGACCTGCCCGGCGACGTCGGTGTAGCGGGCCAGCTGCGTCAGCGGATCCAGCTCAACGCGCGCGTACAGCGGCGGCGACACCGGCAACCGGTCACTGACCAACTGCAAAGCCCAAGGAACGTTCTGCATCAACATGCCCTCCTCATCGCCGGAGCGCAGGACCATCTCCACCGCTCCAGAAGGTCAGAAACACTACTGACTCACCGCTCCGCGCCCCCTCGATTCCGCCACACCGTCCTTCCGCTCCGGAATCAGTTTCGTGACCACGGCGTTCGCACGAGAGTGGTCTTCCTGCTCTCGTCAATGTCGGTTCGGGTCGGCGGCATCGATGAGCTGGCGGAGCGCGCCGTGGTAGATCTCGTGGTCGACCACGGCGGGCAGGATCGCGGCAAGGTGTCCGGTCAGTGTCGGAAACTGCGCGGGGTCGAGGGCTGCCAGGGCCCGCCGGGTGGTGGCCTGGGCTGCGGCCGGATGGCGGTGGTCGACGAAGCTGGCGCTGCCGAGGGTGAGCAGGTACAGCCGCCGGTAGGTGACGATCGCGTCCTCGGGTGTCATGCCGGCCGTGATGGAGTGGGCGAGCTGCGGTTCCACCAGGCGTTTGAGGAGCTGCGGGCCGAGCCAGGGGCGGCCGCCGCGCAGGGCGACGAGACCGGGGTGGGCGGTGAGCAGTTCGTAGAGTGCGGTGAACCGGCGGGTGGTCGCGGTGGGCCAGTCGGTTGCGGAGTCGATGTCGGGGAGCTGGGCGGCGAGGTGGTCGGTGACCAGGTCGAGCAGTCCGGCCAGGTCGGTGCAGCGGCGCTGGAGTGAGGCCACCGAGATACCCAGCGCGGTGGCCAGGGTCCGGAAACTGAGCGCGGTGTGCCCGTCCTGATCCACGATCAACAGGGCCTGCTCCGCGATCCGTTCGGGGGTGGCGAGATTCAGGGGAGTGGATTGCCTGGGCATGCGAGTCAGCGTACGGTACACCGTATCGTCACGCTAGGCTTCCTTCCGCTCACGGAGGCGATCATGCCGCGCACCACGGGGCTCGACCCGCTGTTCACCACCACCGACGCCCCGGCCTTCACCGACCGGCACCTGGCCAACCTCGCGGCCGGCACCCGCGCCGCCGTCCGTGTCCCCGGCTTCCTCGACGCGCCCACGTGCGCGAGCGCGCTCACCGCACTGGACAGGCTGCCCACCGCCGACTACGACCCGGCCCGGGTGCCGACCCGGATCTGCCGGTACGGCCCCGCCCTCAACGACTACCGCGACGAGAGCGGACATCTGGACACCGGCCGGTACTGGCACGACGCGGAGGCCGCCCGCGCGGCCTGGCAGCGGGCCGGGATGCGCACCGACCCCATAGCCATCGCGCTGGCGCGGCTCGGCTCCGCCTGGGGCGCGGCCGTCTCCCCCGCCACCATCGGCGGCCGCGCCGTCTTCGGCGGCACCCTGCGCGAGATCAACGCGGGCGCCCTGATCCACTACGACGACCTCAACCGCGAGTTCCCCGCCGGCCTGTTCGACCAGGACGTCCTGGCGCAGCTCGCGTTCAATGTGTGGGTCGCCGTCCCGGCGGCCGGCGGGGTGACCACGGTGTGGCGCCACCGCTGGGAGCCGGCCGATGAGGAGCACCGCCACGCCTACGGCTACCGGCCCGGGGCGGTCGGGGACTGCCAGAAGGTGACCCTGGCCCCGCAGCCCGGCGGCGCGCTGCTGTTCAACCCCGCCAACTTCCATGCCGTCGAGCCGAACCCGGGCGGGCGCCGTATCGCGTTCGCGCTCTTCCTGGGCCTGACCACCACCGGCCGGCTCATCGCCTGGTCCTGAACCCCCTTTCTCATGTGGAGCAGCACCGTGCACCAGCTCACCTACGGCGACATCAAGGCCGCCGCCCAGCGCATCGCCGGCCAGGTCCGGCCCGTCACCCTCGCTCCGGTGGACCCCGGGGCGATCCGCACCGCCCACCGCGATCCCCTGGACGATCGTGCCCCCGAGCCCTGCCGGGTGTGGCTCGCGCTGGAGTACATGCAGCACACCGGATCGTTCAAGGCCCGCGGGGCCCGCAACTTCCTCGCCGCCCACCAGGAGGACGGCACCCTCCCGGAGGCCGGTGTGACGATCGCCTCGGGCGGCAACGCCGGACTGGCGTGCGCCTGGGCCGCCCAGCGGCAGGGTGTCCGCGCCACCGTCTTCCTGCCCACCACCGCCCCGCCCGTGAAGGTCGCCCGGCTCCGCGCCTACGGCGCGGACGTCCGCCTGACCGGCGGCGAGTACGCCGAGGCCCTCGCTGCCTGCGACGACTTCGCCGCCACGACCGGCGCGCTCGCCTCCCACGCCTACGACCATCCGCTCATCGCCGCCGGTGCTGGCACCCTCCTCGAAGAGATCCGTCAGCAGGTCCCCGGCCTGGACACCGTCATCGTCGCCGTCGGCGGCGGCGGCCTGTTCGCCGGTATCGCCATCGCGGCCCAGCACCACGGCATCCGCACCATCGCCGTCGAACCCGACAACTGCCGCGCGCTCAATGCCGCGATCGAAGCGGGCCGCCCCGTCGATGTCACCGTGAACTCCGTCGCGGCCGACTCGCTCGGCGCCCGCCGTACCTCCGCCATGGCCCTGCACGCCGCCCAGCAGGACCGTGTCCACTCCGCGCTCGTACCCGACGCCGAGATCATCCGCGCCCGCCAGGCCCTGTGGGACCACCGCCGCGTCGCTGTCGAACACGGCGCCGCCACCGCCCTCGCCGCCCTCACCAGCCCCCACCGGCACCTGCCCGACCACCCCGACACCGCCAGCGGCTACCGGCCCGGCAACGGCGAACAGGTCTGCGTCGTGCTGTGCGGAGCCAACACCGACCCCACCACCCTCAGCCCTCCCGCCTGACCGTCCCCGCCCGGGCCAGCCCACCGGACCGGCCCCCGGGTACCTCGACCGCCGCCTGTCCCACCGTCCAGGGGGGGACAGGCCGACCCGCATCACGGACCACACGTTCCACAGGCCGCGGACCTGGCGCTCCAGAATCCCGCCGACCCAGCCCTCACACTGCGGGGGTCGCGGTGGCGGCGTGCCACCGGCAGTGGGGCGAGAAGGTGGTGGACGGTCCCTTCGGGTCCCGGGGCAATTCCCGGGATGTCCCACGGGTGAACCCGAGCGAGAGGCGGGAAATCACCGGGCGCCCGGGCTGTGAGGTGTCGACCTGTTGGCCCCGTGCGGTGGCCCGCCGGAGAATCTCCTCGGCGAGTGTGCGGAAGATGTCGTCACCGTCCAGGAGGACCCGCGTGCCGGTCACCGTGGCTTCGCGATGACCGGCATCCCTCACGTCGTCATCCCAGCTCATCATCGTCGATTGTCCAGCCGCGTCTCTCCCGCACTGCCCGCACCGTCAGGCCGCGCCGGAAGCTGGCGGCCATGCCGGCGATGCGTGCCGATGAGTTCGCGGTGCGGACCGTGCCGGACCGACCGGATGCACACCTCGGGGGGTGCATGGGTGAGACCGCGCGCTCCCGCTGGAGAACCGCACGCCCCTGCCCCGCCTGTCACGGTGCCGGTAGCGTCTGTCTGCTGGTACCCCCTTTGTCCTTGGAGGACGGCTCATGGACTCCCCTGCTTCCTGGCCGACCCGGTCACCGTACAAACTCGACTGGGACGAGGGCCCGCAGAGCATCGCGGCCCTGAAGGAGGCGCTGTCCCCGTGGCCGGAGGTCCTGGAGCGGTTCGTACACGACCTGGAGTCCGCTCCGTTCACCGGCGACGAGCCGCTCGAGAATGTCCGCTCCGTGATCTCCGAGTACCGGCGCGAGTGGATGCTGCTGGTTCATCCGCTGATCCGACAGGCTGTCGAGGAATCCGCGTCCGGCCCCAGCGGCGACGGCGTCCCGGCCGATGTGGTCTTCGCCGAATACGACCCCACCACCTTCGAACACGCCAGCGGTGACCGCCGGTGAGTTACAAGGTGGTCCTGCTCCCCGCCGCACGCCAGGCACTCGCCGACCTCACACCCCCGAAACGGCGTGCCATCCACGACGCCGTGACCCGTGCCCTCGCGGACAACCCGAGCAGAGTCGGAACCGTGAGGGCAGGCGGAACGCCGCCGCTGCGCCGGCTCGTTCTCCGGCAGGTCGATGTGTCACCATCCAGTACCGGGTGTACGACGACAGAGTGGAAGTCCAGGTCGTCTGGATCCTCGCCGGACCTTAACGACCGAAAGCGCGGCCAGTTTCCCGGAGGGGCCGGATCCGTCCGCAGCCCTCCGGGAACGCGCCGACTGCGCGTGATCCGCTCCGCTACCAGGACGACGTCGGGCTCCACCTCGTCCGGGAATCCGCTCTGCGGGTGGTGATGAAGTCGGCCCACTCGCCGGCGGATTGGGCGATCGAGTCGGCCGTGGCCTGCTGTTCGGCGGCGAGGTCGTTCCAGCGCCGTGCCTCAGCTTGCGCGAGCACCGCTATGGCCTTCGGGTCGGCCGTCGTCCAGCCCGGTACCCGGGCCGCCCACCTCCACGCCTGCTCGGGGGAGTGCCCGCCGGTGGAGACCAGCCGCATCCCCCACAGCGCCGTGTCGATCCACGCCGGGCCGGCCGTGGCCCATGACCAGTCGACCAGCCGGGCCCGGCCGCCATCCATGAGGACGTTGGTCGAGGCCGGGTCGGTGTGCAACAGCCGGGACCCAGACAGCAGGTCCCGGTCCCGGTCGGCGCAGTAGTAGCCCCAGCGATCCCAGGCGGTGGGCAGCCGCACCGAGGGCGGTGCGGGCAGGGGCGCCAGCTCGGCCAAGGCCGCGGCGACCGGCGCGAGGTCCGGCGAGCCGGGTACGAAATCCGCGTCCCGGCCCACGACGCCTTCGAAGGCGAGGAGATTCCAGCCGTGTCCGTCCAGGCGCCACAGGACCCGCGGCGCGCTCGGAGGCAGGTGCGGGTTGACCGCCTCTTCGAGGTCCAGCTCGTCCACGGGCGACCAGCCCGCACCCCACCACGAGTCATCCTCCTCAAAACCGGCACCGTCCGCAGGCGCAGGGGCCCGCTCGCGCTGCCCCTTGACGAAGACGAGCGCCCCCGATTCCACCTCCAGCAGGGAAGCGATCCCGGCCGCCGCCGAGTGCTCGGTGTCCCGGGCGGTGAACGTACCGAGGCGCTCACGCACTTCGGCCACCACCGCGCCGGGAAGCTGCGCCCAGCCGATACGCCCAGCCGTCATCCTCAGTTCTCAGCTGCGGACGGTACGGGCGGATTGGGAGGAAAGTCGAGTAGCCGGAGTGCGCTGCCGCACCCCGGCCCCCTCAGAACCGGACGTGCCACTCGTCGCAGCATCCGGCTCAAGCAGACCCTGATGGCCTGTCGGGAAGACAATCCTGCTGAGCCCTTCTGTGATCGCCAGCATGGAGCTGGCTGTGACAGTCAGCGTGTACCAGACGGAGGTTTTTTCACCCGTCCGAGCCCCCGTCCCGTCTGTAGACAAAGTGATGCTTGTGCAACGTCTTTGCCACCGCCGAGAACCACGAAACCCATTCCCGCGGGCTGTCGGGTTCGTAACGGATCGCTCGTCATCGTGGTGTGCAGTACGACATTGGCCGAGGGCTCTGCGGACCGGTCCCACCACGCGGGGCGTTGCCGTCGTCGTCCATGGGGGTCGGGTAGTGCTCGACCACCCGCACCGGCAGGAACGGGCCGTGCCCTGTGAAGTCGACGCCGGCATGGTGCTCACGCGGACCGACTCTCAAGGATGTCAGAGAGAACAGCTCCCCCACGCGGGGTACCGCTGCGGCTCTGAATCCGTGGTCCCGGTAGAGCGCGCCGACCATGGCTTGGGGCGGCTCACCCACAGCGCCGACCTTCTCGTAGAACTCGATACGTACCCCGAGGATCGTCATGTCTCCGATCCTGCCACGTCACCGCAAGGAGCGCGCCAGGCACTGGCGTTCACGGGGGTCAGTGGCTTCCCCTGCTCTCCCGGCAGCACGGTGCCCGGCTCACCATCGCGGTGACCGCTCCACCCCCGCACCGGGAGGCCGGTTCCTGTTTCCACCTCGGACTGGAAACGGCGAGGACCGTGTGGGAAGGCCGGCACCGGCGGCGCGTGAGCGGGTGCCGGAAGGGCGGGCGCGTACCCCGGGCCGTCCGGCTGAGTAGGGCAGCCCGTGCCGGGGCGAGTCCGGCCGCGGTGGGATGAGGTCATGACCACGAGCGCACCCCCAGCCCCCGGCAGCATCAGCCACCGCCCGGGGGCCGGTGGACCGCGGAGGAGGTCGGCTGCGGCTTCGTTCCGGAGTGGGTTACCGGGGCGGAGACCGGGCCTGGCGGGACACGGTCGGCTTGGGCGCGACATAGGCAGCCGCGACGGCGTCGCGCCGCTGGTGCAACGGCCTCGGGCCGACGCAGCGAGATCGCCGTCCGGCAGGCGCCAGCGCACCGGGGTCGGTGCCTCGGTGCGCTGGCGGGGATATCACGGGCTTCCTCATGCCGGACGAGGGGCCGTGGAGCGGATGACGTGTCCTTCAGGTGAGAGCGCTCTGCGCCCGGGAACCGGTTACGGAGTGCCGCAGTTCCTGCTGGTGACCCGTTGGGAGGGGTAGGCGAAGGCGGCGCCGTTGAACCTGGCGGCGACGATCTCGCCGTTGCGGCGCTGTTCGTAGTGCAGGTGGTAGGCGCCGCGCGAGCCCACATCGCTGACCTTGCCGACCACGTCACCAGCGCGCACGGTGGTGCCCGTCCGCGCCAGACTCGTGGTCTGCATGTGAAGGTAGCGCGTCGTCCAGCCGCTTCCGTGGTCGATCAGCACGTAGGACACGCCGTCGTTGTAGACACCGGATCCTGTCACCCTGCCGGGAGCGCTCGCCCGTACCGGGCGAAGGTAGTCGGCCTTGCCCGCGCCCCAGTTGAAGTCGATCGAGTGGTAGTCGTTGTGACTGGTACGGGTGTCGCCGCGCCAGGTCTCGCCGCAGGCGAACGGCGCCTGGAAGGCAGGCGCGGCGCTCGCGGGTTCGGCGAAGACCAGTCCCGAGGCGGCCAGGGACGCCAAGGCCGCAGCGCTGGTGACAGTCCGCCGCAGGAGGGTCGTCCGGAACGGGTGGTGTTGCATGGGTGCCTCCGGTGTGAGAAGAGGGATGGGTGGCCCGGACCGCGTTGGCGCGGGAGAGTGCTTTGATCGCTCCCACGCCGGCTGGGGGACGTGCGCCGTCATTGCGCAATTCCCTGCGCTGCCGGTGCTTCGGCGGCCTGCGGTACCCCGGGGGAACCCCGGGGTACCGCAGGCCGCCTGGCGGCTCAGGAGCGGGTGGTGTCGCTGGGGGCGGAGGGCTGGGCCTGCTGCCCCCGGCCGGCGAGTGCGCGGAGGTCTGCCGTGCTGCCCCGGAAGACGTTGAGGTCGCTCCTGCCGGGGATGCCGGGGGTCTGGGCCTCGTCGGTGTGCTGCCAGAACGTCCAGGACCGGCCGGCGCCGGGTACCGGCTGCGGTTCGTTGGCGCCGCTGCGGTAGCGGGCCAGCCAGAGCGGGTGGCCGGCGAATACCTCTCCCCTGCCGCCCATGCACTCCTGGACGAACGAGGCACGGGTGTAGACGATGGGCTTTACGGCGAAGGACCGCTCCACCTCGTCCAGGAAGATCCGGACTTGCTGGACGCGCAGTTCGGGAGGGCAGACCTCCTTGTGATTCCGGTGGACCTTCTCGATGTCCAGGACGGGGGGCAGTTCGCCCTTCCCGCCGCCCTGGTAGCCGGCGGCGCGGGCGGCGGCCACGAAGTGGCGCGCCTGGGCGGCGCCGTCGCCGGTGGTGCGGGGGTCGAAGAAGTGGTAGGGAGCGCGCAGCAGCGTGGTGCCTGCGGCTGCGGTGTAGTCGCGCTGGAGCCAGGGGTCGGTGTAGCGGGTGCCCTGGGTGGCCTTGAGGAAGGCGAAGCTGTGGTTGGTGGCCACGCGGCGCCAGTCGATCGGTGTCGTTTCTTCGCGGCCGTGGTTGTGGTGGCTGGTGTCGACTCCCGTGACGGTGTAGGCCGTCGGCGGAGCCGCGTGGGCGGGGGTGGTGGTGGCGGGAAGGCTGGCCAGCGCCGCCCCCAGGGTGGCAGCGGCGCACGCCAGGCGCGCTCGCACGGATGACGTTGTGGGCATGGTGTGACTCCTGGTTCTGGTGATGCCTGTGCTGCCCGGGATCTGCTGTCCGCGCAGGCGGGGGCAGACCAGGGGCGTGAGGGAGATGGGGGTTCTGGGCGGCGTTCGCGCCGGGCCCGGTTCACAGATTGCCCGAAGCCCAGGGGGCGTCACCAGAGAGTTCGGCGGGCCGTTCATGCATGCAGTCATGACCGCGTATGAAGGGACGTTGACCTGAGGCTATGCGCCGGATGGCAGCCGACCTGCGTATGCTCGGACCCTGTATGGGGCCACCTCGCCCAAGCGGGCCCGGAGCAGGCGCACATCCCGGTCGGCGTCCTGAGGCGGTGCGGCCGGTGCGGAGCATCCGGGCCGCCGCAGAGGGCGGGCCGACACCGATCCGGACCCGGAGCCCGCCTGTGGAATCGCGTCCGGAACCACCTGATCGCCGCGGTGGTCCGGTGACCTGGTGCGGGTGCCGCTCACGGAAGGTTCTGCACCCGGCGCCGGATGCAGACCGGAAGGGGGGCGCCGTCCGCGGTTTGCCGATGATCGCCCTCACCCGCATGTCGGGCCGGCCAGGTAGGCCTCCTACCCGGCGGAGGACAAGGCGCAGCCGCTGTGAGCAGAACCCGGGGCCGTGGAGGGCTTGCTGTCCGCCGGGGCTCACCGTTGCGGCACTCCCGCGCAGCATCTGGGTGTCCGTCCCGGCGGAGAACTGGCGTCGGTGGGAACGGCGATCGTACGGAAGCGGGTGCCGAGTTGGGAGTACGGGCGTTCGCCGGGCGCGGCTGTCGGCCTCTTCGGAGTCGTTGGAGCCGCGTCGCCCCGGACCCTGGCCTGCCGCCTTCAGTACGCACGGGTAGGGCTCTGGGTGACAGGCCGCTGTGGGGATGCTGGAGCTGTAGTCCTCCGTCTCCTTACCCGGTCTCGACGACGGGGATGGCTCCTCCTCCCGGCTGTCCTCCCTTGGGGAGACGGGGCGAAGGAATTCAGCCTTCCCAGGCCCGGCGGGCAGAGGGCCTGCTCACAGTCGGCGCTCACTTCTTCCCGGGCGGCTTCCCGCCGGCGCCTGACGGCTTGTCGGGCGTCGTGTCCAGAGGCAGCTCCGGCGCCCGGGCGATCCCGGTTCTACGGGTAGGGGTTGTAGCAGTCGGGGGCGGGGTTGTAGAGGGCGTTTCAGGTCCGGAGGCCGATGATGATGTCGGCGGTCAGCCGGGGCACACCGTTCCACACGCTGGACAGGCACTGCGCCTGTTTGACCGCTGCGCCGGTGCTCCCGTGCTGGAGGGTGGGGCGGTTCGTCGTCGGGGTGTGGGCGCAGTTCCCGGGGACGGCGCTCGCGGTCGGGGCGCCGGCTGCGAGGGCTCCGCAGCGAGTACGGCGGCACTCATGAGCGAAACGATGCTCTGTTTCACAGGAGGTTTCCTCGGACAGGTCCTTGATTCACGGAGTTCTTCGGCGGGGACTCTAAGTCAGCGGCTGTGACGTGTCGAGACTGCGGCCGGGTTTCCGGCCACACGACGTTGCGGGTCGTGGAACGAGTACCGTCGTGACGCCTGGGGCCGGGTCCTCTCCGGCCAGTACTGGGAGCGCCCGTTGTGCGGGGTCATTCCCGCACAGGGGGCTGGACGGCAGACGGGAGCACTCCCGGCTCCTCTCCGCGGCCGGACGGAGAGCGAGGCGTTCCCCGAGTGGGGTCTTGCCCGGGACTGCTGGGGCTGTCTGAGGCCGGTGCACTCGTTCGGGTGAAGACCGGGATGGCTGCCGCGATTCGACGGTCCGGCTTCTTTCCTGGTCCAGACGGGTAAGCCCGCAGGCCGCAGTCCCTCCAGGTCTGGTGCGCAGGCCCTGACAGTGGCCAGAGGGCCGTGCCCGGCAGGGGCGCCCGTGCCGCTACGATCGGCGCCGCTGGGGCCGATCGTAGCGATGCACACCGTCATGCACGGACCTGAGCTGGAGAGTTTTCCTCTACGCAGGCGGTATGCGCATAGCTCGTCTGTTCCGCATGACGGCAGAGAGGGGCACGCACGTGGGGCGGGAGCAGAGGGGCGAGGGCCCCGGCGGGGAAGCGGGCATCGAGCTTGCGCGGATGCTGCGCCGGTGGTGGGAGGAGGCCGAGAGCCCTCCCGGCAGTGGCCGGCGGCCGACGCAGCAGGCATTGGCCTTAAAGCTGGGGATCGACCAGACGACTTTGTCGCGCTATCTGAACGTGGAGCGCCCGTCGACCGCTCCGCTGCAGGTGGTCGAGACTCTCCATGCCCTGCTGCGCGCCCCGGCGGAGGAACTCGAACAGGCGAGGAAACTGCGCCACCGGGCTCTGCGGGAGAACACCCGCCGCCAGGCCACGGGCGGTGGAGGGGAGCGGCTGGCACCGATGGCTGATGAGGCCGTGTCCACGGCACTCGAGCAGGAAAGCGACCCGGCTGCTGGCTCCGGAGAGCGGCGCGCACCGGGCCGGCCCGGCTTCCGGAGGTTACGTCCGGTGCTGATCGCGGGTGCCGTCGCCCTGGCGTTCGCGGCCGGGATGGCCGTCCAGGAGCGGTATGTTTCGCCAGGGCACAGCTCTGCGGCCGGTGCTGCGGGCGAGGGCGCACCTCAAGGCATGGCTCCGCTCGAATGGCCAGTGCTGTACATGGCCAAGGAAGACTATTACACGCGGGGTCGCGTGCTGCAGTATCTACTCAACGCGCACGGATTCACCGTGCGCACCGATGGCTTCTTCCGGCAGGACACCAAAGACGCTGTCATGGAGTTCCAGCAGCGACAGGGTCTGCCGGCCGATGGCAAAGTGGGCCGGAAGACCTGGCCGGAGCTGGTCAAGGAGGTCGGGCACGGGTCCGGGCGGTTCGAGGTGAGGGCCGTGCAGGAGCTCCTCGACAATGTGGGGAACGGCGGCACGGAGGTGACGGGACGCTTCACGTCGGCGACCGCCGAGGACGTGAGAGCCTTCCAGCGCTCTGAGCACCTGCCCGTGACCGGCAAGGTGGATGTGGACACCTGGCTCGCCCTCCTGGTGAGACAGAGCCCTCCCTCCAAGGCACCCGCCTACCAGCGAAGTGCGGGCACGCTGCCCACCACTCCTGCGTGACAGACGCACCGCGCGGCCTGGTCCGGGTATGCCGCCGGGCCTTGACCTTCTGGCGCATCGGGGCATAGTCACAGGTCACAGTCTTGTTGGACAGGGCGCATCCATGCACATGGACAAGGGGGCCGCGAACCTCTCCGCTCACCCCTTCAGCCGGGCATTCTGATGTCAGCGACCGGCGCTCCCGGACCTCCCGCCCCGTCGGCGGGCACTGGCCGGGTTCTTGCCCCGGTCCGCGATCCTCCATCAGCATACCGCCCGAAAGGGGCCACCTCGTGATGTCTGCTTTCCGTAGGAGCGTTGTCTCCGTCCTGTCGTCCGTCGTCCTCGCCGGAGGGCTCGCCGTCGGCGCGGCCGGTCCGGCGAGCGCGGCCGGCTGCCCGTCCTCCGCGTCTCCGGTGATCAACGGAGCGTCGGCCCACTGGTCCCTGCGCTGTGCGAACGGCAAGCTGCTGGTGTCCGGCTGGGTCCAGGACACCAGCATGGACGGCAAGTGTGCCAAGGTCCGCATCCACCCCAATGAGGGGCTGCCCAAGTTCCCGACCGCGTGCAGCTCCGGAGTCCGGCAGTCCTTCTCCTACGAGTTCCCGGGCGCGGAGAGGGCAGACGTCCGTCTGGCCGTCGCCTGATCGCATGCCCTGGGGGCGGATGCTGCCCGTCCGCCCCCAGGGCGTGGCCCGTGCCCTCGCGTCCGGCCCTCTGGACGCCCAACGCGTCACGAACAGCACCGACCACACCCACCGAGCGTGGACCGGGAGTAGAGGCATGCACCAGGAACAGGGGAATCCCATGAGCAGTACCGCACGTCACCTGCGTGCTGCGGTCATCGCCGTAGCCATGACGTCCACACTCGCGCTGGCGCCAGCCGCCGCAGCGCAGAAACCCGCCGCCGCGCCGACGCCGTCCGGGCCCACCCGGCTGGTCTTCGACAAGAACTGGCAAAAGCCCTCCGACTCACGGCTGCGGGTCTACAAGGGTGCCACGCTCTGGGCCGAATACCGGGCCGGCTCGGGCCTCGGGAGCACGAACGACTGCGCACGCAGCAGAGGTTGGATTCCGGACGGTACCTGGAAGATCCGGCTCAAGTCCCGCACGTACAACGGCAAGGTCATCAAGGGCTACGCCATCTACCTTGAGGACATGAAGTGCTCCGCAGGCACTGCCAGCCGCACAGAAATGTTCATTCACTCCGAGATGAACCGCGACGGCACTCAGGGTCGCGGGGAAAGCCGTCGCTGGGATGGTGACGGCGACTACGAGTCCAACGGCTGCGTCAAACTGCATCCGGAGGACATCAAGAAGATGTTCCGTCTCTTCACCCGCGAGGACTTCGGCTGGCCGACCCACCTGCGCGTGGCATCCTGACCCGACATCGAAACAGGCGCGCTGACACCACTTGAAGGCAGGGACAGCGCTCCGCGTACATCCAGACAGAGCCGACAAGCCTCACCATCTGAAGCAGGATCTCTCCGCGGTTCGGCGCTCCAGCAATGACGGCTGCATGTGACCGGGCAGAGTCGGCTGGGATATCCGCTCGACGACCTCGTCGGCCATCGTGTCCCCGGCGTCTACCGGGCCGGCTGCTTCCGCCCTGTCCGTCATGACTCATCCGATCCGCCTGGTCCGAGAGCCCGATACTCGACCTCGGGCTCTCGGACCAGGCCTTCACATCGCGGAATTACAGGACTCTTCAGGCGATCAGGGCAGCGGTGCCTTTGGTCCATGCGCGCAGGCCGTGGTGGTCGGCCTGTCGGGCGCAGGTGTCGGAGGTGTGGATCTGGGCGAGTGCCGCGCGCTGGTGCAGGAGGGCTGCGGCCCATCGCACACCGCCGTCCGCGGCACTGCGGAACTCCGCAGGGACGACCAGCGGACACGACTGCCGTGCCCGGCTGGGCACCGACCGGCACCGCGGCCTCCTCTTTCCCGCCGTGCCAGGCAGCACCGGCCCAGGCACCCCGCCCCGACGATGAAGCCTGGCTTGCCAGTGGGGGGCGCGGAGAACACTGAAGTACGCCCTCGGCGCCTCGGTGCGCTGCCCTGTGGCGACGATCGTTTCGCCTTCGGCTGATGTGCTCGGCATAGCCTGGTCGCCCACCTGGCGGCGATGCGGAATGAGGAGGATGGTGTCCGAGAGCACGGGAAAGACGTTCAGCACCTACATGAGCGGCGGCGATCTGGTCGTTCTGCCGGCGACCATCAAGGGCATCCGGGAGGCGCTGCCCCCGGATCAGCGGGCGGCCTTCACCGAGGCGGTGGAGAACGCGGGTGCCGAGGAGCTGTTCGAGCTCCTCGCGACGTGGGCGGAGCGGACCCGGCCGGATCTCATCGCGGACAAGGAAGCCGCGTTCGGGCGGATCGAGCGGGGCGATTTCACGGGGACGGTGTCCGCGGAGGACGTGGCCGCGTTCTTCGGCCCGGCCGGAGAGAGCGCATGAGCTACCGGGTGCAGTACACCGATCAAGCCCTGGATTCTCTGAAGAAGATGTCTTCCCGCCGCCGCGCCGACTTCAGCAGGGAGATCGGCAAGGTCGCCCTGAACCCCTACAGTCACGGCAGCCCGGTCACGGGCCGGGACAAGCGCCGCGCGGTCCTCGCCGGAGTGGTTACTGACTTCTGGGTGTCGCAGGGGGTACTGACGGTCACGGTTGTTTCGCTCGTGCATACCGACTGAGCGCTGACGTCCATCCCGTACGGGCGATCTTCCGGAGGGCCGCCGCCAACTACAAGGCGCCCTTGCTCGAATCGGCCGACTTCAGCGTTCTCCTCGCCACAGGAGACGGCAACGCCGACCTCACCGCGGCCGTGCTGGCCGAGCCGACGACCCGGCTGTGGGTCGGCGGCTACTCCTGGTCGGACTTCGCCTGGGGGCCGGGGGAATGGGGGGACGGCGGCGAGAGCGAGCTGGAGGTCCTGGCTGAGATCGTCGCCGCCGTACAGCGCGGCGACGGAGTCCTGTTCTTCCGCTCGCGCGACGGCGAGCTGGAGCTGACCGGCGCGCGCGGGGAGCCACTCCTTCAATCTCCCCTTTGACGAGGAGAAGGCCCTGCGGCGCACTCTGCGCCCGTGGGCTCTGCCTCCGGGGTAGGCCCGGCCACGCGCGGGAGAAGACGCGCCGGTTTTCTGCGGCTGCACCTTCCCGGTCTTGACGGGTCCGTGGTGCGGCTTTGTCCGGGGGGCAGCAGGTGGCAGATGCTGCTCCGCGGTAGCCCCGGGCTACTGTGCGGCCACGTGGAGGAAAGTGCTCCAGGTATCACGGCGGACGGTCAGCGGGAGCTGATCGGGCCGTTTGGAGTCGGCGAGCAGAATGAAGCCGGCCGCGTCCGGGTGGGGCGCCGCTTGGACGCAGTTGCCGCCGCCTCCGCTGTAGGAGGAGACCGTCCAGGTGATCGTGGACGGGTCGGGGAGGGGCGGGTGCTGGCGGTTCACGCGTGGAGCTCCTGGATCTGTCTTTTTGAGGCGGGTACGGGTGTGTGCGGGGTCGAGAGCCAGGCCCCACAGGTGGGTGAAGGTGGCGGTGTAGCGGGCGACGTCCGTTTCCTGGTTGAGGTGGACGGAGGTGCTGAGGGTCTCGATCCACACGATGTCCCGGGCGTGGGTGGACCGCGTCCAGGTCGCGCAGGTCGGCCAGGACGAACTCGGCGCCCGCGGGCGGGCCGCCGACGAGCGGGTGCCGGTCGAGCAGCCGGAGCGGGACGCCGCAGGCGGCCAGGTCGGGGGCGAGCCGGGTGCCGATGGTCCCGGCCGCCCCGGTGATCAGCAGCGTCACGGCCGGTGGTGGAGCATCGCCGCCACGCCTTCGTTCTCGATGGCCTCGTAGGCGACTTCCTCCTACTGTGCGCCGCGTCGGGCGGGGAAGACCGCTGCCGTCCGGAGGCAACACGAGGCAACAGGTCGGCAACGCGGAGCAACAGCCGGTGTCTTTACGGGGGTTGGTGGGGTCGGTGACGGTGGAGTCCACGCCGCGTCCCGTGGCTTCTCGCCGGATGGCGGAGCGGGGTGCGGCTGCCGATCCGGCATGTGATTTCCGTTGGGAGGATGTCATGTCCGTCAGTGCTTTTGTCCGTCGGGACGACCCCGAGGTGGCCGTCCGCTCTGTTCTCGTGGCGGGGTCCGCCGCTGTCCGTGAGGTGCCGGGGGTGTTCGACGCCGGCCTGGTGCGGGCGGTGACCCTGGGCAGGAACGGGTTCGACATCCAGGACAACACCGAGTACCGGCAGAAGACCCCGGGCGTCTCCGCGGTCTGACCTGGATGGTCGCCGGACCGTGAACGGTCCGGGTTCGGGTGCCGGGACCGATGGTCCCGGCACCCTCCCCCTTTTTGGTGAGGCGTGACGAGGGCGTGGGAGGTGCCGGTGGTGCGATGGTGCACGGGATGGGCAGGCACAGGGCGGGCGGACAGAGCTCCGGCGGACGGCCGTCGGGTCCCCGGAGTGAGGGGGGTGTGGGCGAGCGGGTGGCCCGCCGGTGACGTGCGGACGGCAAAGGCGCCGGGACTCGGGGTCGCGGTCGTCGGACGGTGCGGTGCTTCGCCGGCCGGGCTGGAGCGTGCTCTGGCCGATGTGGAGGCGGGCCGGTGGCGCGCCCTGACCCGCTGGGCCGGGTCCTATCTGGTGGTGGCGGCCCGCGGTGGGACGACCGTGGTGATCGGTGATCTGGCCGGTCAGTATCCGGTGTACTGGAGGCCGTTCGGCGGTGGTGCCTGGTGGTCGACCGCGGCCGGGCCGCTGGCCCGGCTGGACGGTAGCGGGGTGGACCGGGTTTTGCTCGCCGCGCGCCTCGCCCTCGGCGTGCACGGCATCCTGCCCGAGCGGAGCCTGTACGCGCAGGTTCGGCGTGTTCCCCCCGGGTTTCTGCTCTGTCTCACTGCGGACCGGGTGTCCGTGACCCGCTTCGAGCCGGACGTGGATGCGGTGAGCATGGCCGAGGGTGCGCGCGGGGTGGCGGCGGCTCTTGAGGACGCGGTGGCCGTCCGGCTGGACGGGCGGCCGGTCGCGGCGGACCTCGCGGGGCCTGGACTCCACGGCCCTGGTCTGTCTTGCCGCCGAACGTGGGGCGGTGGTGGACGCCGTCACCCATGCCGATCCGCGGATGCGTGACGACGACCTGGCTTACGCGCGGCGTACTGCGAAGGCGGTGGCGGGTGTTCGGCATCACGTGTTCCGCGGTGGCGGGGACATCGTGCTGTACGCGGGGCTGGAGGATCCGGGGGCGGTGCCGGTGACGGACGAGCCGACGCTGTACACGGCCACTGCGGCCATCAAGCGGGCCCAGCTGGACTTCGTCGGCCGTGCGGGGGGTGTGTATTTCACCGGCGAGGGCGGGGACGTGGTCCTGGCGGCGTCCGCGGCGTATCTGGCCGACCTGTACCGGGCCGGGCGGCGCCGCGAGGCGTGGCGGCACAACGTCGCGCACGCCCGGGTGCGGCGGGTGAGCCCGCTGACGCTGTGGCGGAGGGTGCGGTTCCTCGCTCCGGCGTTTGCTCCACCCACCTGCCCCGCGCCTTGCCTCGCAGGGGGCGGCCTGCCCGAGGGATGGCTCATGAGCACGGCTGATCAGAGTCTGGTGAAGATCTACAGCGACCGCACCTACACCCATACGACGATGGTGCGGCATCAGGGGACGGTGATCGCGTTCGCGGTCGATGACGCGCGCAGGATCGTTTACTCGGTCCTGGGTCTGTCCGCCTATGACGAGAAGAAGGGGGAGTTGGATGTCGCGTACTGGTCGGAGAACCCGGCCGAGTTACCGTTCCCCGGCGAGGTGGTGAAGGTCGGCTACGCGGTGGCCGGCGCGACCGCGATGCCGGTGGTGAAGAAGAGCAGCCGGACCGAGGCCGGACCTGCGGAGGTCCTCACCCCGGAGGAGACGGACCCGTTCCTGTCCTCCACCGCGCGGCTGACCGCGCCCGGCGCCCCGTTCCAGGTGATCTCCGACGGCTCGCATGTGGTGGTGCTGCGGCAGGCTGTCGGCGCGGGGCAGCAGGGTGCGGTGTTCGCGCTCTCCGACGGCATCGGCTCCACCGGGAACGGCACCGGGGCGGGTGTGGTGAAGTCGGGCGGCACGCCGGTGCCGGTGGTGGACGGGACGCTGTTGTGCGACCGGTTCCTGCTGGTGGGCAGCCAGTTGAAGCAGGTGGCGGAGGTGCGGTTCAAGCGGAGCCGGCACAAGACGCGCCCGGCGTCGGAGAAGGACAGCCTCGGGCCGGCCGACATGGACGGGAAGCCGTTCTTCGAGCCGACGCAGGAGCTGGACCTGATCCGGAATCTGTCCGGGGGCCGGTTCACCGCTGTTCTGACGCCGACGGCGGTGCAGGGGCAGCGGCGGTGGCAGTTCTTCGCCCACAACAGCGCCACGGGCCGGGTCGACGCTTTCAATGTCGAGCAGGACCCTGACGGGTTGTTCAACACGCAGGGCAGCCGCTACTGGACCAGCCCCGATCCGAAGTACCGGGGGTCGGTGTACGAGCGGGCGCCCGGGATCTGCCCGTTCACCGGCAAGGCTCTGGTCCCGCTGGTCCCCGACACCCGGCACGCCGAGACCGCGCTCCAGTTCGACGGCGTCAACAATTATCTGAACGCGGGGGAGGCGCCCGCGCTGAAGTTCCACGGCGGGGCCTACGCGGTGGAGGCGTGGGTCCGGCCGCGGGCGGCGGGCGGCCCGGTGGTCGCCCGGTGGTCCGGCACCGCGAGCCAGGGCGGCTTTCAACTGCGGATCACCGATACCGGCAAGGTGGTCCTCGACCACAGCGGCGGCACCCTCACCTCCGACCGGACCATCTCGGCGGACACGTGGGCGCATATCGCCGCCTCGTTCGACGGCACCGCCGCCACCCTCTACATCGACGGAGTCTCCAGCGGCAGCAAGGCCCTCCCGGCCTCCGGTGACGAGTCGGCGCTCCTGCACATCGGGGCCAAGGCGGGCGGTCCGTTCTACAGCGGGACCATCGACGAGGTGCGGATCTGGAACCGGGCACGCGGCCAGAGCGAGATCACCGACAGCAGTGCCTACCGGCTGATCGGCAACGAGCCCGGCCTGGTGGCCTACTACCGCTTCGACGAGGGCAGCGGCACCACCGCCTACGACCAGACCGACACCGCCGCCCACGCCACCCTGGAGAGCGGCCCGCAGTGGGTGACCTCCCTCGCCCCGCTCGGTGACCACCCCGGGGTGCGCCGTGACAGCTTCACCGTCGACGGCCGCGACATCGTGTCCGGCCTCGCGGCGACCCTCTACTACCAGCAGGAGGACGCCGCCTCCGGCTACCGCGCCGATGTCCAGCCCGTCAAACGCCAGGCCCGGGTCCTGCTCGCGTTCGCCACCCGCCCCGCCGGGGACGCGGCGGCCGAGGCGTATCTCGCGAGCGTCGACTTCGGCGTCGGGATCGACGGTCGGCTCGCGGACATCCCCGACGTGGTCACCCTGACGGAGCTGGGCCTGGCCCAGGAACAGAGTATCGACAAGGTCACCGCCCAGCAGGAACTCATCGGGAAGCTGGAACAGCAGCTGACCGCGCTGGAGCAGACCATCGCGGACCTGACGGCCGACGCCCCGCTGGACGCAGAGTTCCCGGACGACGGCGACGGTTCGAAGCTCTGGTACGTGACCCTCGGGCTGGGACGGGGCCTCAACCTTGCATCCATGGGTCCGAACCTTGACTCACGCTACTGGTGGCTGAGCGCGAACGAAACAGGCGGCTCGTGGTGGCTGATGCCCATCCCGGAGGTAACCGGACGCTACGGCAACCCCTGTGTAGCCGTGGTCTTCCCCACAGACTTCGGCCTCTACACGCTGGGTACGGGGGACAGAGGAGACTTCAACACACAGAATGTGCTCACCGATCCCGTTCCCGAATCCGCCCGCTGGTACGTCAAGGGCTCCTTTCCATCTAGTTTCCGCCTGCAGTACGCCCCTGACGACAGCTGGCTGAGTTTCGGCAACTCCACGAAGGTCCCCAACGAATCCGACGCCGTGGTCATCACTGCGGTGAAGAAGGCTGTGGGGCCCGACCCGCGGGTGGTCGCCCTGAAGTCGGAGATCAAGCTGGCCCAGGGCGAGCTGAACCGGATGAGCGCGAGTCTCATCGGTACCGCCGACCTCGCCCTGTCCCAGACCCCCATCAGTGTCGACGCCAGCGGTCTGAGCTGCGCCGGGGGGCTGCTGAAGTTCGCGCGCACCGATACCGCGCCGTTCCTGATGGACGGGGCGGCCGGCCGGGTCGCGCTCTACTTCCGTGGCACCAACAGCCAGTTCTTCGCCGCCTACCTCGACACCGGCACCGTGCGCGGCGTGCAGCAGCTGGCCGGCGGCGTGCAGACACTCCTGTTCACCGCCCGTGACCCCGGCGTGGACCTGACCGCCGGAACGGTCATCAGCATCACGGACAGCACGGCCGGCGACAGGCTGTGCGACCTGAAGATCACCCGGGGCGAGGACAGTGAAACCTTCCCCGGGCTGCCGCGGTCGGCGCGCGTGCTGGCCGCCGTTGTCAACGGAATACCAGGTGAAAGTGTCCCGGTGGGAACGGTGGCCTCGGTCCAGGGCACCACGGTCACCCTCGCCGCCGGCAGCCCCGTCGCGCTCCCGGCCGCCGGATATCTGCGGATCGGTGAGGCCGTCCATCAGGTGGCCGCTGCCGTGGACCTGGGTGGCACCACGGTGACGGTGGCCGTCGAACCGTCGAGCGAGGCGGCGGGGGCGATCGTGTCCCTGGTCCCCTACGACATCTCCCTGGCCACCGCCTCCCGCCCCGGAGCCTCACTTGCCGGGGGTTCGCAATGGGTCACGGTCAGCGCGGCCACAGTCGATGCCGCCATACCCAATGGCACCGCCGCGGTACGGGTCACCGGCCACGGCTCCCGCTGGCGGGCCGACTCCCCGGGCCGCGCTTTCGCCTTCGACGGGAAAACCCAGTTCCTCGCCCTCCCCGACGGCCTGCTGGACCAGGTCACCACCCCGGCCGGGGATCTGAGCACCGAGGTGTGGATCAACCCCGCCACGCTTCCCGGCGCCCGCGCCCGGATCCTCCAGCTCAACCGCGGGCAGACCCGGACGGCACTCACTCTGATCCCCGGAGACCCGGTGCCGGGCGGCATGCTCCTGGACGGCGTCAACGACGCCCTGCTGATCGGCAGCGCCGTCCCGGCCCAGACGGACTTCACGATCGAGTGCTGGCTCCAGCGCACCGCCGAGCGGACCACCGTCGACACCATCGTCGCGGACGGCACCAGCGGGCTGACGATCGGATTCACCCCGGAGGGGAACTTCAGCTTCGGCTTCGGCAAGGACAGCGCCGCCGAGCTCCTCACCACCACTACCGCCACCACCGACGGCACATGGCACCACTGGGCCGTCACGTTCAACCACACCACCCTTGACCAGGTCATCCACCGTGACGGGGTCGAGGTCGCCCGCCGCACCGCCACCGCACCCCCCGCCCGCATCCCCCAGCTCATCGTCGGCCGCACCGACAGCGGCGGTTCCGCCACCTTCTTCTCCGGCCGGCTCGCGGAGCTGCGGACCTGGAGCACAGCGCGATCCGCCGCGGACACCGAGATCGACCGCTTCCGCCGGGCCACCCCGGGAGAACCCGGTCTGACCGGCGCCTGGATCTACGACAAGAACCGTCCCAGCACCACGTCCGCCGACGGTCAGCCCCGATTCGCCGACATCAGCGCCAACAACCACCACGGCGGCGTCTGGGGCAACGACCCGACAGCAGTGGCCTCCGCCCTCACGACCTACCGCGTCCAGGCCGCCGTCGGCGACAAGGTGCGTGCAGGGCGCGAGAGCTACCCCTGCGGAGAGTGGGCCCACCTGGCGGCGGTGTACGAGCAGTCATGGGGGCTGCGGTTCGACGGCTCCTCGTGGGCGGAGACCCCGGACGCCGACGCCCTGGACCTCACCGAGGACCTGACCATCGAGGTCTTCGCCGCCATCGACACCATCGGCGCCCGCCAGGGCCTCATCTCCAAGGGGCGGCTCGCGGACGGCAGCGGCGGCAGCGTCCCGTACCAGTTCTCCATCCGCCCGGACGGAAAGCTGGAGTTCGCCTTCGAGGAGCCCGACTCCGTCATCAAACGCTTTACCTCCACCACGGCGGTCACCACGGGATTCCACCGGCTCGCCGTCGTCCGCAAGGCCGGCAAGTCCACCGAGGAGATCAAAAGCCCCAAGGACATCACCTACAAAGACGCGGACGGCAAGGACCACACCCAGAGCGTCGATGTCGTCGACCGCGTCGACACCAAGACCTGGGACGACATCACCTTCACCATCGACGGCACCGCAGCCGGCACCGGCCGCTACACCGGCCCCGGCCCGCGCGGCAACGACGGCCCACTGGAAATCGGACGCGTCCGCGAGGGCACCGCCATCGCCCCCCTCACCGGGACCATCGGCGAGGTGCGGATCTGGGCCAAGGCCCGTGACACCACCCAGCTCGGCACTCCGATCCAGCTCCGCGACGAAGGTCTGATCGCCCGCTGGACCTTCGAGGAGAACACCGGCAACACCACCGCCGACCCCATAGGGGGCTACGACCTCAAACTCCGCGGCGCCCGCTGGACCACCGACCCCGACCCCCGCGCGGCCACCTTCACCCTCTACCGCAACGGCCAGCCGATCCCCACCGACACCCCCACCACCAGCCCCCTCGGCGGCTGGGGCGACGACCAGCTCACCCTCGGCGCCCTCAAGACCAACGGCACCTTCGGCGACTTCTACACCGGCAGCCTCGAAGAAGTGCGCCTGTGGCGCACCGCCCGCACCCCCGAGCAGATCCTCGACAGCCTCTTCACCCGCCTCAAGGGCGACAAACAGGATCTCCTCGCCTACTGGCCCTTCGACACCGACCCGACCGCCGGCACCGCCACCACCCCCGAGACCGCCGCCCTCCAGGACCAGTCCCAGCGCAGCAACAACCTCGACCCCGGCACCGACACCACCCAGCCCCCGCTCACCCTCTCCACCGCGCCCGTCTCCACCGACACCGCCGCCGTCCGCTCCGCCCTCGCCGGTGTCCGCACCCCCTTCCACGAACTCATCTCCACCCCGCCCGCCGCCGCCGAGTACGCCGACGTCCAGTACACGGCCACCGGGGAAACCCACGGAGTCCTCAAGCGCGCCTACACCCACCTCAAAGAAGGCACCTGGCATCTGACCACCGGCTACAAGGTCGGCGACCTGATCAGCGAATGGGTCAGCCAGGTCCAGTACGACCCCCAGCTCATCGGCTACATCGAAGGCGCACCCCCCGTCCCCTCCGAGAACCTCACCTCCACGGTTCATGATCCGGAGGGCTGCTCCAGCGTCACCTTCCGCCAGGCCGAGACCGTCACCTCCACCCTCTCCTCCGACACCGAGAAAAGCGTCAACACCGCCTTCCACCTCGCGGCCGGGGTGGAGGTGGATGAGCACATCCTGCTGCTGACCGCGCCGCTGGGCTTCGGCACCGCCGAACCGCTGGCCCAGGTCACCGTCCGGGCCAAGGTCGGCGGCAGCCTGGAATTCTCCAACGCCTGGACCGACGAAACGTCCGTCTCCCAGGGCACCACCACCGAACGCGACACCTCCGCCACCCTCACCGGCCACTGGGAAGACAAAGACCACATCCTCAACCAGGCGATCGGTCAACGCTACGTCCCCGCCAACACCGGCTACGCCCTCGTCCAGTCCGAGACCGCCGACGTCTACGCCCTGCGCCTCGCGCACTCCGGCGCCCTGGTCGCCTACCGGATGCTCCCGAACCCGGACATCCCCAAGGACTGGAACATCATCGACTTCCCCCTCAACCCCCAGTACACCAAGCAGGGCACCCTGGACGGGGCGGTCGGCTTCGACGAGCACGGCAAGGTCCTCGACCCCGCCTACCCGAACGCACGCGGGTACGGGGACTACAGCTACTTCAAACCCCGCGAAGCGTACGCACTCAAGCGCCGGATCCTGCGCGAGAGCCAGGAGCTGGAGAGCTACTACAACAACGTCTCCACCGACACCGGCGACAGCGACCCCACCGCCGGCCGGGCCCAGCGCCTCCTGGAATCCTTCTCCGGACCCCTGCCCCCGGCCCCCGACAAGAACCCGCCCTCACAGTCCCAGGACGCCTTCGCCAACCGCAACATCGCCAACACCTACGTCTGGACCGCCGACGGCGGCTTCTTCGCCGAATCCACCAGCACCGTCGACGTCGTCACCCAGACCACCGGCGGCTCCTACAGCCTCTCCGGCTCCGTCACCGCCTCCGTCGACATCGGCTTCGAAATCGCCGGAGTCGGCGCCGGCATCCAGTTCGACGCCTCCATCGGCGGCGGCATGACCGTCACCCGCCACAGCTCCAAGGAATCCACCCGCACCCACAGCCTCGACATCACCTGCAACCCCACCCGCGACCTCCAGAAGTACGACACCGCCGGCAAACCCCAGTACGACGCCGGCAAACCGGTCCTGGTGCCCGGCAAGGTCGACGCGTACCGCTTCATGACCTTCTACCTCGGCCAGGACAACACCCACTTCGACGACTTCTACAACAAAGTCGCCGACCCCACCTGGCTCGCCAACAGCAACGACGCCGCAGCCGCAGCCCTCCGACAGGCCCGCCAGTCCGACACCAAACCCCCCTGCTGGCGCATCCTCCACCGCGTCACCTACATCTCCCGCATCCTCCCGCCCGTCCCACCCACCGACGCACCCCCCGTGGACAAGGCACTCCGCGACATCGACATCCCCAGCAACTACCAGCTCATCCAACGCCTCGACCCCTACACCTCCACCGCCACCGGATCCCTCGGCGACCTCGCCAACGCCACCCGCAACGCCCTCACCGCCCACCTCCCCCAACTCCTCCCCCACACCACCGAGATCGTCCAGTTCCTCGCCGACTACTACGGCATCGACGGCTGACAGAATCGACCGACCAGGGACTACGGCCGTACCGGCCACCGGCTTGCCCCGCCGCTGTCAGGCGGCGGGGCAAGACTCCCTGTCTACCGGCTCCTCCGCAGCAACGGATGGGCCGGAAGACGGGCAGGTCTCAACCGGACGAACCGTGCGGCGCGGTGGGGACCGTGGGCACCGGGAGTCGGCGAACGTTCCCACCGTCGCCGCCCTGCCTGCGCAGACGTTCGATCTCGTCGTGCTGAGCGGCCAGCCGGCAGATCGCCAGGGTCTTGAACTCCGTCAGCTCCGCCAGCTTCTCCTCCCTGGCCGCGATTCGGGTTTTCAGAGCGGCGTTCTCAGTCTTGAGCCGCTCAATGCGCGCGGCACGAGGGTCGACCATCGCTCCTGTTGCCTGGAGCTCTCGGACACGCTGGTCGAACTCTTCGGCCAGGTGCTGGTAGGTGCCGGGGCGGGTGGTGCCGTCGTGGTTCTTCTTGGGGTAGAAGCTGGTGCGGGTGACGCCCGCCAGGGTGGCGAGGGTCTTCAGGTCGGTCCTGTGGCCGGGTGGGAGGTTCCCGGCCAGGACCCGTTCGATAGCGGCGCGTATCGCGGCCTCGTTGCGGGTCTTGTCCTCTTCTGTGATCCGGGGCATTGCCTAGTCCTCTCCGGCCGCGGTGGCGGCGTCGATCGCGGCGACGACGCGCAGGGCACGGTCGCGTTCGGGTATCAGTCGCTTCTTCTCGCCCTGGGTGACCCGGGGGCTTTCGATGAAGATGTCGATGGCCTGGGCCTGCCCGGCCCATGCCGGCCGGTGGCAGGGATGGTGCGTGGCCTGCGGGCACCGGGCGGAGTCACACATTCCCACCAGCGGTTTCTTCGCGTCCGGGGTTCCGGCCAGCCGCAGGCACAGGGCTTTCGAGGGGTCGCGGAACCAGCAGAAGTTGGCCGGGCCGACGTGCAGGGTCCTGGCCTGCTTCCGCAGGAGGCTCTCCAGGTGGCGGTCGTCGTTGAGGACCTTCGGGTCGGTCCGGGCTGTCTCCTTCAACAGGGCATCGACGTGGCTGAATGCCTCGATGAGGCTTGTGGCGCCGGGTCCGGCGGGCATGATGCCCGCCTGGGCGTCGCGGAACGCCTCGACGGTGAGCTGGACGTGACGGGCTTCCTCGGCCTCTCTCATCTCGGCGTGGAACAGCCGCTGGGAGCCACCGGGCCGGGCGGCGTACCCCTCAGTTGTGGCCACGGAGATGTGCTTCAGAGCCACCTTCGCCGCCAGCAGTCCGCCCGGCCGCTCGGCGATGGAAAGGGCCAGAGTCCGCCGCAGCATCCGGGCATTGACCGGGCCCTTGGGAATGACGGGAAGCCCCCAGCGCTCCCCGTAGCCCGTGCGTTCCAGCCAGTCACGGAGGTTGTTCACCCGGTCGGGCAGGTCGACGGAGGGGAACAGCGCCGTCCCCCGCGGCCGGGCCAGCAGCCGCTCGGCGAGGGCGACGGCACGGTCGGCCTCCTCGACAACCACCCACTCGTCCGGCACCCCGCCGAACCTCTGGCCCTTGATCAGCCGTCCCGACAGCCGGAAGCGTCTGCCGCCACCGGGCGTGACCAGCGCCGGCCGACGGCAGCCCGCCTCGATCTCCAGCAGCTCGCTCGACCGCATTCCGGTCAGCGCGCACGTCAGCACCAGGCAGGCCGTGACCACATAGCCTGCCGTGGTCGGCAGGTCGTCCGCCGCGACGGGGGCCGTCCACAGGATGAGCGCCCCGTCGTTCAGCCGGGCGACCGCGGCCGTCTGCCGTGGCCATGGCCGCTGGAACCCCAGCTCGCCCGCAGCCTCGACCAGCAGGGGCAGCACCGCCTCCCGGGCTTCCCCTGTGACCCGGTTCGCTCCGACCCTACGGGCCAGCCCGCTCCAGCACAGCGCGCTCAGCGGCCCGTCCCCGCAGCGGCTGATGCGACGCGACATCTCCTTCTCCCCGACGGCGGGAAACGGCTCTCCCGCGGCCCGCATCTCGGCGATGACCCGTCGCAGCCCGGGCACGCGCGTCATCGTGACGCGGGGCAGCGCGCCGGCCACCGAAGTGTCCGCGCGGACCTCGTCCAGCAGGTCAGCAAAGTGCGGTCCGACCACGTCGACCATGAAGAGACAGGTCGCCAGCAGCGGCTGCAGGACGGCGTCCGGGACGGGGAGTGTCCGGTTCCCCGTCCGTGCGCGCCCGCTGACCCGGGCAGCCGTCCTGCCCTTCCACGGCATGAACCCGGCCGTGTAGCGGTCGGTGGACAGCAACTCGCCGTACAGCGCGAGGAGCTGGAGGACCTGGACGTGTTCGGCCACGGTTGCCGGATCCAGGCGGCGCCGTGGTCTGCCGGGAACGGGAACGCTCCAGCGCCGCTCTTCCAGATAGCGCTCGCACACCTCCTGGGTGACGTCCTCCAGGCTGTCGATCCCCGCCCCGGTCAGCCAGTTGAACCACTCGGTGCATCGCGGCCCGGGCCATCCCCGCCACCCCGGGACGGTGGTGGCCGGGATGCCTTCGCCGGAGGACAAGGCGTCGGTTTCACCGGCGCGGGTACCGTCGGTGTGACGGGCCGCGATCCTGTGAAAGAGGAGTTGACTCCGGGATGACGAACGATGTCGGCGGGGCACGGCCCGGGCTCACGTCCGCGAGCGCCGTCCGGCCGCTGGAACTGGCGTGCCGGGCTGCCGGGCTGGACAGCCGGGGCGCGGCCCTGATCCGGCTCGGTGAGAACGCGCTGTTCCGGCTGGCGGGTGCGCCGGTGATCGTGCGGATCGCGCGGTCGCAGGAGTATCTGCCGCAGGTGGCCAACGAGGTCGCGGTCTCCCGCTGGCTGGCCGTCGAGGGCTTTCCGGCAGCCCGGGTGGTGGAGGAGGTCGAGCAGCCGGTCGTGGTCGCCGGGCATCCGGTGACCTTCTGGCATCTGATCGCCGAAGGCGCCCGGAAGGCATCCTACGGGGAGCTGGGCGGCATGCTGAGGGCCCTGCACGCGCTGACGTTGCCGAAAGGGCTCCGGCTGCCTCCGTTCGATGTGTTCGGGCGGACGGATCTGCGGATCGAGCGTGCGGCGATCCCCGGGGAGGACCGGGTGTTCCTGCGCCGCCGGCTCCAGCAGCTGCGGGACGCGTTCGAGGCGGTGCGCTTCACCTCGGCCCCGGCGCCGGTCCATGGGGACGCCCATGTCCAGAACCTCATGGTCGACGCCGAAGGGCGGGTGGTCCTGATCGACTTCGAGAACTTCAGCTTCGATCACCCGGAGTGGGACCTGATGGTCACGGCCGTGGAGCACCACAGCCTCGGATGGCAGACACCGGCGCAGTACGCGGACTTCGTGGACGCCTACGGCCGCGACCTCCACGGCTGGCCGGGCTACGAGCTCCTGCGGGGTATCCAGGAGTTCCGGATGACGACCTGGCTCATGCAGAACGTGACCGAAGACGCCGTGGCGGCGGCTGAGTACCGGCAGCGGATCGCCTCCTTGCGGGACGATCTTGCGCCCCGGAACTGGCAGCCCGCCTAATCCTCTTCGTCCATCCGTGCGAGGGCCTCGCGTACCCGGTCGTGGAAGACGGCCACGCGCGGATGGCCGGCGTGGACGTCCACCTCCTGCTGGAAGCCGGTGACATAGCCCAGGAACCGGGTGGACTGGAGCGAATCCCCCTCATCGACCGCCACCGTCGCCGTGGCGAGGGCCGCTTCCAGCTCTCCGTGCAGCAGCAGGCTCTGGGCGAGAACCATCCGGCAGAAGCCCAGGGTGCGCGCGTACTGCGGGTCCGTGCCGGTGACGGCGCCCTGGGCGTGCCGGACGGCCTTGTGGTGCTGCTTCAGGTCCCGGAAGCAGTGCGCCAGCTCACCCTGCAGCTCGGCGGCATCGAAGTAGGCGAGCCAGCCAGGGTCATTCCCGGTGTCCGCCCGCTCGAAGTGGCGCTCGGCCTCGTTCATCGCACGCGCCGCGCCGACGGCGTCGCTGCCGCGCCCGAGGGCCCGTGCTTCCATCGCGGTGTAGAGGGACATCGCCCGGGGTGTGGCGTGGTGGCGCGCGCCTTCGACCGCGGCGCGGGCGAGGCGGAGGGCCTGGGGGTGGTGCCCCAGGTAATTCGCCTGGTGGCTGAGGTTCGACAGGATGCGGGCGCCGGCCATCCGGTCTCCTGTCACCTGGGTCAGCCGGAGGGTCGAGATCAGGTAGCGGTGGGCCAGAGCGTGCTTGCCGCTGTCGTAGGCGGTCCACGCGAGGAGCTGGGCGATCTCGGTTGCGGCACTGAACAGAGCGGTGCCGACCCTCTCACGGTGGTTGCCGGCGAGCATGGGCAGGACCTCGTGGCGGAAGTAGTGCCGCAGAGCCCGGTGCCCGTGGCCTCCGCCGTAGAGGAAGTCGAGCCTCATGAACATCCCACCGGCCGTTCGGATCGCGTGGACGTCCCGCATGCCGACCCGGCGAGCCGAAGCCTCTGCGGCCGGGACCCCGTCGGGCCGGGCGAGCATCCACGTCAGGACCGCCGAGTCGAGTCCGTTGTCGGTCGCGTTCACCGGGCCGGTCACCATAGTATTCGGATCGGTGCCCGCCAGGGCATCCAGGGCGGCGAGCGCCTCCTGAGCCGATGCAGGATATCCGTGCGCCGGGCCGGCCTGCGGCTCCGGGTCGCAGAGGAGTCCGAGGTCGGCCAGGGTGAGCCGCCTGCCGAGCTGGTCGCTGAGGACATCGCGCAGGATCGCCGCCGTCTGCGGTTGGATACCCGCCCCGGCACTCCACCGCTTGACGGAGACATGCGTGGTGCCCAGAACAGCACCTCGCTGGTGGGCGAGATCCCGCATCCGTTTCGCCAGACCTTTGTTCGAAGCCCCGGCCTCCGTCATCAGAGAGATCAGTAACTCGTTCGGCACTTCCATACCCCCGGCCATTCTGGGCAGCGACGACGCGAGCACTCATCGTGACACAGGCTGCGGGGGTGCGAGAGGGGGGTTCATGAGTGAACCCCCCTTCCACGCAGCCGTGTTCATGTGAACCCCCTGGTGAACACTCCCGGCCGAAGAGCCTGGTCGTTGACTCTCTGAAACGGGCAACAGCGGGCTCCACCCGCCACCCGGACGGACATGAGGAGGGGCCATGGCCAGCTGGCAGATCACATATCCCGCAGCAACACACCGCACTGCCGAGTCCCGCCTTCGTACGGTCAGGGACGGCTCCCACCGGCCCGGCCGAAGCGCAGGACAGCCGTCCTCGTCCGCTCACGCTCCGGAAGCCAGCCGATCAGACGAGCAGACGGCAGGTGAATCCCGCGCCCATCACACGTTCATGCGCCGAACTGTCCTCGCCGGGGACATCCTGCGGAACGCCAAGGCCGAACCGCGGACTTTCGGCGACCCGCTGAGGGCCACGGTGGAGCATGGCCACGACGAGCTTCTCGTCGCCGATGCCCGCGAGGCAGTCGTCAAAGCCGAGGTCCGCACACGCGTACACGAACCCCGCCCCGGCCGAGCATGTCGCCTTTCGTCACGGCATGGCGTGTTGATGACGCGATCGTTCGGCAACGCTGGACAGCGACCGCCGGCGGCACCGGTGACGCTGGTGCGCCCGCGAGACCCGGTCCCCCTTTCCCAGGACGTGACGTGCATGAACTCGCGTGGATTTCCGAGTCCTTGCGGCAGAGGGCTCACCCGGCCCTGCCGGGAGGCTGGCTACTCCCCCGGCGCGGCACCCTGCTCCCGTCCGCCCGGACGGCCAGCTTCGGCGGGTACCGGCCGTCGGACCTCGCGGAGCCCCGCCGCCAGGATGGGCAGTGCTGCTCTCGGGCTGGTGGTGGCGAGTGCTCCCGGGTGTGGGGCCGGTGGCGGGGTTCTGCCCGCTGGGGGTGGGTCAGCGGGTGGCTCCCTCGGGCCAGAGGATGGTGACCGGGGTGCTGCTGCGGCGGGCGTAGTGGACGACGTCGGCGGTGCCGCCGTAGCCCCGGGCGGGGCTACCGTCCCAGATGGCGATGAGCAGATCGCAGCGGTCGACGAGGAGTTCGCTGCCGGCCTGGTGGGCTTTCGAGGTGGAGCCGGTCATCCCGGTCCGGTGGACTGCGACAGCCTGGCTGATCAGGGCGTCGTAGTCGGAGTGGTGCCAGGCGGGGAGCCCGTCGCGGTACTCGTCGGCCGGGACGACGACCTCCAGCTGTCCTCCGGCGTTGAGGGCTTCCTGTGCCCACCAGGTGTCGGGGCCATCGGCGATGCAACTGACCGCGATCAGCTTGGACGGGCGGTAGCTCTTCGCCTGTGCGGCGAGGAGGCGGCGTAGTCCCCGGCGACGGGGGCGGGAAGTCCTCGGTGTCCGGTGATACCGACGCGCATGGGCGGGTCCTTTCGCTGCAGGTGGGCGGGGTGGTGGAGTGTGCCGTACCGCGGTTTCTCCATCCGGTACCGGTCTGGGCGGTCACGGCTGTGCCGGGTGACGGGGTGGGCTGGTCAGAGGATGCTCCACAACAGCCCGTGTTCCTGTTCGCGCAGTCCCTTGATGCGGCGTTGGACTTCGGAGAGCGACCCGGGGGTGTGGGCGGCCTTGCGGGCATTGGTGGTGATCATCCTCAGTTCGCGGATGTCGCGGAGGGTCTCGTACCCGGGCCAGGTGGTGATGTCGAGGCCGTAGGCGGCGGCGAATCCGGACCATTCGTTCGGGTCGTGGCCGAAGCGGCGGCAGTGGATCTCGACGGTGACCAGGTCCCATTCGGGCTGGCCGTGGGCGAGGGTGTCCCAGTCGCACAGCACCGTCCGGTCGCCGGCGGTGTCGTGGAGGGCGTTGCGGTGCTGGGGGTCGCCCTGAACGATGCCGGGCGCGAGGGCGTACTGCACCCGGGTCAGGGCGTGTTCGAGCCGGTCGGCGCGGTCGGTGAGGAAGGACAGCTCGTCGGTGTCGAGGGTGCGGGTCGCGGCCAGGGAGCGGCGGATCGCGCGGAGGTTGTCGAGGGCCCGGACGGGGACCGGTGGGGCAGGGAGCCGGTGGAGGGCAAAGAGCGGGGCGGCGAGGTCGGTTGCGGTGACCGGCTCCGGGGGCTGGGGGTAGTAGGTCCAGACCGTGGCGAGTGCTCCGCCGGTGAGCCGGAGCGGCTGCTCTGCGTGGGGGTGGAGGGGCACGGTGGGGAAGTCGTGGTCCTGGAGCCAGCGGACGAGCGCGATGGTGCGCTCGACGGCCTCTGCGGCGGTTCCCTTGCGGGCGATCTTGATCACGGCGGGGCCGATGCGGACGACGGCGTTGGTGTGGCCGCGCAACAGCTGGTGCTGCTCGTCGTCGCCGAGGCGCAGTTCGGCATGTGCCTGGGCGATCAGGGCGGTGAGTTCGGCGTTGCTGTAGCCGCCGGGTCGGGGTTCCGTCATGGTCCCCAGGCTGGATCAGAGGGGGCGGTGTTGTCATCCCGCGCCGGTCGGGAGCGCGAGTGCTTCCCCGAGTTCCCGGGCGCTCGGTGTGGTTCTCATCCGGGCGGGGACGGCGGCCAGGACGTCGTGGGCGCGTGCGCCGACGATGTCCGTGCGCTGGGCGGAGGGGAGTTCGAGGTAGGCGGCGGTGGCGAGCCGGCACGCCTCGGACAGGTGCTGCTCCCGGGCGAGGCAGATGGCGTGTTCGAGGTGGAGGAGGGCGGGGTCGATGCCCGGGTGGTCGCCGTACAGGGTGAGAGCGCGGCTCTGGACGCGGTCGGCTTCGCGGGTGTCGCCGAGGTGGGTGAGGGCGCCGCTGAGGTAGAGCAGGAGGCGGCGTTCGGGGAAGGCGAAGGCGTCGTCGGGGTCGCCGTCGGGGGCGCGGTCGAAGGCGTCGCGGGCAAAATGGATCGCCTCCCGGGCACGGGCGGCGTCGCCGTTGCGGGCCAGCGCGCGGGCTTCGGCCGCGGCAGCGAACGCCGCGGTGGGGCCGGGGCGGTGCCGGGCCAGTATGCGGGCCTCGCGGGAGAGCGTGACGGCGCTGGACAGCGGGCCGTAGTAGTAGGGCAGCATCGCGGCCTGGGCCCGGACGCGGGCGCGGAGGTCGGTGTTGGTGCTGTCGTCGGCGGCGGCGCGGGCGGTGGCGTACCAGGCGCGGGACTGGCGCAGGCGGCCGAGCTTCATCAGGGCGTCGGCGGTGAGCGTGGCGAGCGTGGCGAGCGTGGCGGTCATCTCGGAGAGCCGCATCTGGACCGTGGCGGGCTGGCGTTCAGCTGCCAGCATCTGGAGTTCGTCCAGTTCGGGGAGTATCTGTCCGAGCATGGGGATGGGCGCGGTGACGAGGTACTGGCGGCGCAGGTCGAGCAGCCGCTCCTCCAGCAGGTCGAGCTGGACGGGGCTGACGGAGGCGCGGGCCAGAGTCCGGTCCACACCGTGGCGGGTCTGGTCGAGGACCTGGTCGAGCGCGTCGGCCGCCGGCTGGAGGGCGCCGGGTGTCGAGGGGTGGTGGCCTGCCCCGGCCGTGCGGGGGTTCGCCGTCTGCGGGTTCATGGCGGGCGTGTAGTCGCCGCTCAGGCCGAGGCCCCCGGCGCTCGTCTCGTACAGGCGGCACAGCAGGTCGATGGTCTGGGCGCGAGGGCGCCGGGTGGGGTTCTTCTCCCAGATCCCGAGTTGGTCCTGGTCGACGCGGGCCGCTCCTGGAGTGCCCTGGGTCATGGTCCGGTAGGCGTCCACGGCCTGCTGGAGCGTCCAGCCGCGGGCGAGCCGGTGGGCCCGCAGAAGGCTCACCTCGCAGCACCGCGCGATGGCGGCGGCCGTCCGCTCAACAGACTGGCCCTCGGTCCCGGCCTGCTCACGCAGCCGAGCGGCGCAGGACAGCGGGTGCCGGGCAGCCATGTCGTCACCTCCGCGAACGGACTGAGCACCGAGTGTAGTGACACGGATGTGAACACCCGGCGGGTTTCCGTGACTTCTCACGGAAGACACGACCTGTTCCGTCACGTCTCACGGAATGCGGCAAGGCCCGTGAGACGTGACGGTTGCCCGCCCCCGCCCTGCTCGGTGAACCTGGCGTCCCTCTCCCGTCAGCCCGGCGTGCACTCTGCACTGGCCCCGTCTTACGGGCTCCCTGCTGCCCTGCTGGAGGCGCCGATGCTGTTGCACCGCCGCTCAGCCCCGCTCGCGGGCATCGTCCCAATCGACGATCCGGCCGGAGGCGAGACTCGGCCCGGCGTACAGGGCTCGGATGGTGAGGGTGAAGGTGGCCTCGGGCTGTGGTGCGCGGGGTTGCCTTCGTCGGGTCGGTTGTCAGTCGTCGTTCTGCAGCATGCGGGCGGCGCGCTGGTCGAGGCGGGCGGCGGGGCGGCTGCCGCGGGCGTGGAAGGGGGCGAGGTCGGTGCGGATGCGGGTGAGGGCTTTGCGGGTGCGGGCGGAGCGGACGCCGTCCATGTGGTCGAGGTCCTCGTTCCAGGTGGTGCAGGCCGCGTCGATGCTTCCGTGGCGCAGTTGCTGTTCGACGGCGGCGACGAGGTCGAGGGCGATGATCCTGGCGTAGGTACCCGGGGGGCGGGTGCGGGCGGCACGTGTGTAGAAGGCGGCTGCGGTGTGGTGGTCGCCGAGGGTTTCGTGGACTTTCGCGGTGCGGGAGTGGACGGATGCGGCGGGCGGGCCCCAGGCCAGGGCCCAGAACGGGGTCGGGTCGCCCGGGTTGGTGGTGAGGAGGGTGTGGGCGCGGTCCGTTTCGGTGAGGGCGGCGTGGGACTCTCCCACCTTGGCGAGGGTGTGGGCGTGGACGATGCGGAAGAGGGCTTCGGTGGTGGCGTCCACAGTGCCTCGCGCCTGGGCGAGGCCGGTTTCGGCGAGTTCGCGGCAGTGCTCGGGGCGGTGGAGCTTCATTCCCTGCATGGCCATGGTGCGCATGACGAATCCGTCGTGGCCGGGGAGGCCGGAGGCTGCGGCCAGGGCGTAGGACTGGAGGTAGTAGCGCTGGGCGAGGCCTTGCCGGCCGGCGTCGTAGGACTTCCAGCCCAGCAGGTGGACGGCGCGGCTCGCGGCGGACAGCATCTGGGCGCGGACGTCCTGGGTGCGGAAGCGGGCGCGGCACAGGGTGGCGATGTCGTCGCGGAGGTACTGGGCCAGGGCGGTGCGTCCGTGGGCGCCGCCGTGGCGTTCGTCCATCGCGGAGAAGGCGGTGACCATGTCGCGGACGGCGGCGACTTCGGGCATGCCGACGGTGCGGCCGGTGTGTGCGGCGCGGGTGCGTTGGGCGATCTCGGTGACGTGGGTCAGGGGCAGGGCGGCTGCGGCCACGGAGTAGGCGGAGGTGCTCAGGAGGCTGCGGCGGTCGATCTCGTTGCTCCACAGGGGCATCAGGGCATCGATCGGGTCGGTATCCAGGGTCAGTCCGGGGTGCCCGGTGGTGTCGTCGGCACGGCGGGTGGTTGCGAGGCCGATGTCGGCGGGTGTGATGAGGCGGCCGAGTTTCCGCGCGAGCGTCTCGCACAGCAGGGGCACCGCCCGGCCCGAGGGCTGTGTCCCGCCGACCCACATCGATACATGCGAGCGGGTGACGGACAGGAGTTCCCGCGCCCCCGTCTCCTGGGCGACCTTCACGAAGTGGCGGGCGGTCTGGTCCTGGGACCAGCCGGTCTCCTGGATGACCGCGGCGAGCTGGGTGTTGCGTGTGCGGGCCATGGCGCGCTCCCCGGTACCGGAAGGATCTTTGGCAGGTTTGGCGGGGCCGGCCCCGCCGGCGGGGTGCCCCCGCGGCTGCTCTCACGGTTTCCTCGACGTGACCACGATATTCCGCAGCGACGCCGGCGCCGGGGGATTCGGCGAACTCGCCTGCCCCGGGCGCCCGCTCCCCCTGGGGTCCGCCCCCGGGCGCCCGCGGCCGCCTCACCCCCACTCCACCGCGGCGCGGGCCCCAACGCCGTTCATTCCCCTTCCCGATTTCTCCGTTGGAGGTCTGTCGTGACCAGCTGTGCGCCGCCCGCTGTCGTCTACGCCTGCGGCCCCTCCACGATGGCGAAGCCGGCAGGTCTGACCCAGGTGGTCACGGTGCGACGGCCCGTATGCGAGTGGCCGCCGCAGGTGGTGGGGGCCGTTCCGGGAGCGGCCCGGCCCCGGATGAGGACCGTGACGGCCGGGCGCGGGCGCCGGACCACACCGCCACTGCCCGGGGCTGGGGCGGGTGGTTGGTTGGTCCGCGGGGCGTTGGGGGCCTCGGGGCGCCGGGTCAGGTGGTGCCGGGCTGTGTGTTGCGGTTGGTGGTCCATTCCCGTTCGAGGATGGCGTGGACGATGGAGTCGCGCCAGGCGCCGTTCTTGTGGATGTGTTCGCGGATGCGGCCCTCTTCGGTCATGCCGGCGCGTGCCATGGTGCGGGCGGAGACCTCGTTGTGGGGGGAGCGGGCTCCCCAGACCCGGTGGAGGCCCAGGTCTTCGAACGCGAGGCCGAGGAGCAGGCGGACGGTTTCGGTGCCGTACCCGTTCCCCCAGGTGGCGGGGGTGAGGGCGAAGCCGATGGTGGCGGCTTGTTGCTGGTGGGGGTCGAGGGCGAGGCGGGCGTAGCCGGTCAGCTGGTCGTTGTGCCGGGTGGTGACGGCGAGCGCGTACTCGGTGCGGGGTTCGGCGGTGGCCGAGGTGATGGAGCGTTCGACGATGCCGGTGACCTGGTCCCGTGTCCGGGGTGTGAACGAGAGGTGTTCGGTGGCCCGGGGGTCGCTGTAGATGGCGAGGACATGGTCGGTGTCGTGGGGGTGGAGTTCGCGCAGGGTGAGGCGCTCGCTGGTGCGGCTGACCGGGTACATGCCCGGGGACTTTACCGGCTGGGGTCAGCGGGTGAGGGCGGGCCGGGTGGGGCCGGTGGAGCTGTACGCCTCGATTTCCTGGTGCAGGTCGCGGGCGGTGCGGGCGTCGCGGGCGGGGCTGTGGGTGAGGGCGGTGGCGACGCGGCCGGCGGAGACGATGATGCCGAGGTTGCGGCGGGTGGGTTCGAGGTCGAGGACGGGGCGTACGGCTTCGGCGGCGCCGTCGAGCTGGTCGCTGTTGAGGCGGGTGAGGGCGAGGTTGCACTGGGCTCCGGCCTGGTCGCCGAAGGCCCAGTGGGTGGCCTGGGGGTTGCTGAAGGCGTGGGCGGCGGTTTCGGCGAGGGTGAGGACGTCGGTTCCCCTGTGGTTGAGGAGGACGCGGGTTTCGACGGTGTAGTAGAGCTGTTTGGCCTCGGGGAAGGTGAGCAGGCCGCCGAGGTGGTCGAGGTCGTCGGGGACGACGCGCTGGCGGAGGGTGTCGGCGCGGGTGAGTGCCGTCGTGGCGGATTCCTCGTCTCCCAGGAGGGCTGCGGCGCGGGCTTCGAGGGCGGCGAGCCAGACGGTGACGGTGCCGCGGGAGTCGTGGCATGCGGCGGCGCCCTGGCGGGCGTAGTGGAGGGCCTGTCCGGCCTGGTTCGACCAGTAGGAGATGAGGGATTTCAGTCCCAGGGTGAGGCCGATGAGGCCGGTGTGTTCGGCCCACTGGGCGGCGACGCCGGCGGCGCGGGCCTGGGTCATGGCCAGGCGGGCGTCGCCCATGTCGTGGCAGCCCTTGGCCATGTGGAAGGAGAGGATCGTGGCGAGGACTCCGAGGTCGCGGCCCTGGGAGGGCCGGATCCGTCCGCCGTCGATCAGGCGGAAGACCTGGTCCTGGGTGGCCGCCAGTTCGTCCCAGATGGCGGACAGGGGGACGCGGGGGTAGTCCTCGACGATGGCGGCGACCTTGTCGGTGACGAGGCCGAGGGTTTCGGGGCCGATCTGCCCGTGTTCGGCGCCCATGGCGAAGTCTGCTGCGCGCTGTGCGGCCATCACTGCCGTCCTTCTCATCGTGTCCGGGACCGTGCTCTGTTCGGCACGGCCGTCGGCGGCGGTGTTCTCGCGCTCGTGCGCGAGAACGGAGGCTGCCGGGCTCCAGAGGGCTTCGACGCTGTACCCGAGCCAGTGCCGGAGCACGCGGCGGGCGTCCCGCTGCGGCTGCCGGCGCCCGTAGTACCAGCCCTCGAACGTGGTCAGGGCCGGGTCGAGGTTCCGCAGAGCCGGCTCGTTCCCGATGTCCGCCAGCTCGTCCGCGGCCTTGCGGAAACCGGGGAGGAACGCCCGGTGGTCACCCAGCCCTCGCTGGTCGAGCAGGTAGCGAAAAAGGGTCGTCATCCGGCTCTTCCCTCCTGTCCGCCCTCCCGCGCGCCTCGGCGGCGGGAAGGCTCCTCGGCGGTCAATGTTCCCTGTCCGGGGGCGGGTTACATCCCCCTGGGCGATTCCGGGGGAAGTCCGGGGGAAGTCCGGACCGGCGCGTCATCCCCGGGCCCGGTTCCGGGGGCGGAATGAGGGTGGATCTGATGCCCCGGCAGTTGCAACCCTTTCCCTCTCCCCTCGCGGAGAGTGCCCGAGCCCCCTCGGGGAGTGACACCGCGGCGGGTGCGGAGTCACCCGTGGCCACCGACACCACCCCAACCCCCACGTCCGTTCTTCCCTGCTGGAGGTCTGTCGTGACCAGCTGTGCGCCGCCCGCTGTCGTCTACGCCTGCGGTCCCTCCGCGATAGGAGCGCTGGCGGGTCTGGCCGCTGCCGCTGAGGACCGCGGCTACGCGGTGTGCGGGGCGGTGAGCGACTCGGTCGCACCCTACGGGCAGCTGGCCTCCCGACCCGGGTGGGCGCGGGTGGGCGGGATCGCGGGCGGGGCCGCGCCGGTGCTGGTGGTCGCCTCCCGCCGCGATCTGGGGCCCTGCCCGCCCGTGGTGCGCGTGGTCGAGCTCGCGCCTGTACCGGCTGCCGGACGCAGCACGGGGGTGGAGGCGGTGTGGTGTTCCGTGTTCCCGGGGGAATTGTCGCAGCTCGGCTCCGCGCGCCGGCTGGTGCGGGCGTTCCTGGGACCTCGGACCACTACGGGCTGTGCGTGGGATGCCGATGAGGTGGGGCTGGCGGTGCACGAGCTGGTCGCCAACGCGACCCGGCACGGGTCGACAGCGGGTGATCCGGTGGTGCTGACGCTGCGGTGGGCGCGGTGGTTCCTGGAGGTCGCGGTGGAGGACCGCTCACCGGTGCTGCCGTGTGCGCGCCCGGCCCAGGCCGGGGCCTGCTCCGGGCGGGGCCTGGGCATCGTGGCCGGCGTCGCCCACTCCTGGGGCTCCCGCACCAACCACGCCCGCCCGGGCAAAACCGTGTGGATGCGTGTCGAACACGACCGTCCGCCCCGCCCCCGGTTCTTCACCAGTGCCGCGTGACCGCGCCCCGGCCCGGCACGCGCCCGACCCTCGCCGGGTGCCCCTCCTCCATTCCGTCTTGTGTTCCGGAGTCCTCATGCCCCTCTTCCTGTCTCGCCTGCCGGCCGGCACCGGTCCTGTGCCGCCGCCCCGGGGCCGCGACATAGCCGCCTCATTCACCGCCGACGAGAACGTGATGGGCGTGGCCGTGGAGCGGCCCCGGGGCCCGGGCTCCGGGACTCGGCGGACCCGCCGGTCCGGCCCGCCGGCCGGCGTGGTGTCCGGGCGCGGCAGGGGGCCGTGATCCCGACTGCGCCTGTGAGCAGCCGTCCCGGGTGTATCGATCGCCTCTGGCCCTGCCGGCACCCGCGTGGTCACGGGTCCGGAGGGGGTCGTTCCGGGTCGGTGTGGTCCGGCGGTCCGATTCAGCCGTGGGCTCCGCACACCCACCGGCAGTAACGGCCCGCCGGCCTGCGGGCCCCGACCTCCGAGGGTCCGGTACGGGTGGGCTGCCCCCCACCGGCCGGCCCCGGGGTCTGGGGCGAGAGCGGTGCCGTCGTTCTTCGTGGACGGGCCCGCGCTCCCGGCTGCCGCACCAGGGTCTCGGGAACCCGGGGTGCGGCAGCCGGTCCGCCCACCCTCTCCCCGCCCGTCCCGAACCTGTACTTCCGTTCCATCGGACTTGAGGAACCAGCACATGATCCAGCCCCTGTCCCACCACCCGGCGGCACGCCCCGCCCCGGCCCTGCCCTCGCCCATGCCCGCTCGTGTACGGCCGTCCCGGCCGGCCGGGTCGTCCCGCAGTTGGGACCCGGGGCTGCTGGCGTGCGCGGCGCGGCCGGGGGCGGTGGTCCGGCGGGGTCGGTGCGGAAGCTTGGTCGCCGTGCAGGTACGCAGGGATTCTCGTGTGCGGGCCGGGGCTGCGGCCGGCCGCGCCGTGTTGAGGGTGCGGGGTGCCGGGGCGAGGGTTGTTGGTGGGGTTGTGGGTGGGGGGTGTTCAGGCGGAGATGGGCCGGAAGGCGTGTTCGAGTTCGTCGCGCAGGGGGGTGTTGTTCCAGCGGCTCATTCTGTCGCGGAGGGTGCGGAGTTCGCCGATGTGGCGTGCGGAGCGGGTTTCGGCGGCGATCCGCGCGGATTCGGTGGCCAGCGCGAGGGCTTGTTCGGGTTCGCCGAGGGCGGCGTGGGCGGTGGCCTGGCGGGCGAGGTAGATCCCGGCGCGGCGGCGGGCGGTGTCCGGGACGGCGGCGGTGACGCGTTCCCACAGGGGCTGGGCCCGGGAGTGGAGGCCCAGGCGGCCGTAGCAGGTGGCGCGCTGGATGTCGAAGAAGTGCGGGTTGCCGAGGGCGGCGGTGCGGCCCCAGGGGGTGGGGGGGTTCTCCGGGCGGGTGTGAGCGGTGTGCTGGGCGGCGTCGAGGAGGGTGTCGACGGCGGTGTGGTCGCCGAGGAGCGAGTGTCCGTGGGCCTGCTGGTAGGTGAGCTGCATGCGGGCGATGGGCGGCAGGCCGGTGAGGTGGAGGCCGCGTTCGCACAGGGTGATGGAGGCGTGGCCGTCGCCGAGTTCGACGTGGAGGTAGGCGAGGTTGGCGAGGGTGTAGGCGTGCAGGTCGGGGTCGTCGGCGGTCTGGGCGTCGGCGAGGGCGGTGCCGTGCCAGGAGCGGGCCTGCTCCCATTGTCCGGCGTCCTGGTGGAGCCATCCGGCCAGGACGGCATAGGCGGCCCCGACCCGGGTGAGGTCGTGGCGGACGGGGCCGGTGGCCTGGCGGCACAGGGTGCTGATGAGGCGGTACTGCTCGGAGACGGTGCCCAGCAGGTCCAGGGGGCCGAGGAGCATGTCGGCGGTGTAGTGGCCGTTGAGCTGCTGGGTGAAGTAGCCGACGAGCTGGGCGTCCACGCGGCCGGGGGCCGGGGCGGCGAGGGCCGGGGTGCTGGCGGCGAGGGCAGCGGCCGGCCCGGCCGCGAGGAAGTGGCGGCGTTTCACGGGGTCCTCCGGAAGTGGGTCGGGCCAGGTCCGGACAGTGGCGGCGGGGTGGCCGGGGGGCGGGGTGAATCCGAGGTGTTCGGGTCCGGTCCCGAACACGGCGCGCAGCACGATGGCGGTGTCGGGGCGGGGCCAGCCGGGGATGGCGGACTCCCAGCGGCGCCAGGTCCTGGGACTGATGTGGAAGTAGGGGTCGCCCAGGACACGCTGCCCGATCGTGCTGATCTGGTCGGCCGCCTGTTCCTGGGAGTACCACCCCTGGTCCGTCCGGGCCGTCCGCAAGGCCTCGTTCGTGTTCGCGTTCCCTGGGCTCGCCACGCCTTCACGGTAGCGGCGAACACAGCATGTCTCCACGGCACTTGGGCGATCGGGTGCCGGGTGTCCGCAATGGCCGCTCAATGGCCGGTCGGCGGCCGCCCGGTGGACGGCCCGTGGCCTGGCCCTCAGGCGGCCGGGCCGGTTGCATGGCCTGCACGCGCCGGAGCCCGGCCACCCGGTGCCCGGAAGGTGGCGCAACCGTCCGTGTACGGGTCCGGCCCGGCGGTCGGGGCGCGGACGCTCCGTCCCCCGTGTTCCCGTCCGCCGCCGGGATCCGTGCCCCGCGTTCACGGAAGTGCCGTCGCCCCTCGTCTGGAGAAACCGCCCATGCCCCACCGCTCCCCCGCCACCCGGCCTTGGCCGCCCCGCACCAGCAACCCGTCCGCGCTGCTGGACGCCTACACCCGGGTCCTGGGCTGGTCCCTGTCCGTGGACGATGTGCCGTGCACGGCCCGCGAGGCGGCCGAACGACTGGAGCGGCTGCCGGATGCGGTGGTCAGCACGGAGTGCCGGGGTTTCGACGTGATCGCCCTGCCGGCGAGGGTGAGCCGGATCGCCGCGCTGCACCTGGAGCGGGACGAGGACCTGGACCGCGAGGGCGTGGTGGTGCCCGCCTTCCACAGCGAGCCGTCGCTGATCCTCCTGGTCCGGGCGGGGACCTCCGAGGAGGTGTCCGGTCTGGAGGGGCTGCGATGGATCGCGGAGGGCGGCGACCTCGTCGTCCCGCCCGGCCGGGGCCTGGCCTGGGACACCCCGCCCTGGAAGGCGGCACGCCCCGAACCGGCCCCCTTCCCCGACGCGGCCCGCCTGAAGGACACCCTCACCACCGCCCTCGCCGTCCGGGACAGCCCTCCCCCGCCCTGAACCACCGCCCGGGCCGGGCCCGTCGGCCCTCCGGCACCGCCACCCGGGGCCGGCCCGGCCCCGCGCGCCCCGTCCCACCTGTCCTGTCCGTCTTCTTGCGCCTCCTGATGTGTCTGGAGTGATTGCTATGTCGTTTGTTGCTGTTGTTGTTCCGTTCCCGGGCCGTCCGCCGTCGTTAACGCCCCGAAGTCCGTGGCCCGTGAGCGTCCCGCGCGGCGGCCGGCCGAAGCCTGCACCCGTGCCGGTCCGGGATATCCCCGGTCGTGATGTCCGGGCCGCGGAGCGGGCCCTGGTGGTGGCGGGTCTGCTGCTGGACGGGGAGGGCCCGCTGCCCATCGGGGGCCGGACCAGGTCCCCCGCTTCCACCGCGAACTCGCCGCTCTCACCGCGCTGATGCTGGACGGCCGCGCCGAGCCGCCGCCCGGGCGGGACGGCGACGACGAGCGCGATCTGGTCGCGCGCGCCCGGATGATGATGCCCCGGCCCGGGCACGACAACTCCACGCCCGCCGGCTCCGCCGCGGGGGTGGCTGCTGCTGCGGTCGCGCTCGTGAAGCTGGCGGAGAGCGCGCGCGAGGCCGCCCTCCTCGTGGCCCCCGGCCTCCCGGACAGGGGTACGGGGCTGCGGCTGGTGCCCGGAGGTGTGCTGTGACCTCCCCCGCCTGCCCGCACACGCCGCCGTGCCCGGAGCCGGACGCGAAGAACGGCGCCAACGCCCACACCGTCACCGTCAACACGGTCCAGGGCTGGGTCCTGTTGTGCAACGGGGTGCTCCTCTTCGAGGACACCGGGGCCCTCCTGCCCGACGGCCAGGTCATCGCCCCGTGCCGTCCCACCGGCATGCGGCCGGTGGCGGCATGACCGGCACACCGCCCCACACCGCCCCGCTGCCGGCCGCGGGCCCGCCCCGCGCACGTCGCCGTGCCGCGGTGTCGCGACGGCCGGCCGCCGCACACTTCCGGAGGTCCCTGTGAGCACCGTTCCTTCGTCCTGGCCTCCGGGCCCGGGTGACCCGTCGGCGCTGGAGGCCGTCTACCGCGAGGTCCTGGGCTGGCCGGTGGCCCACCGGCCCACCGACGACGCTGGTGATGCGGGTGATGTCCAGCTGGGCGTCGTCTGCGGGCTGTTCGACGCGGTCGTGGTGCCGTCCGTGGTGGCCGATCTCCTCACGCGGATCGCACCGGACGGCGCTGCCGCCCCGGTCATGGCCGTGGACGCCGAGTGGACGGCGCTCCTGGTCCGGCCGGGCACGGGACACCGGATGGTGCGGTGCGGCGGAGAGGTGCTGACGGGACCGGAGCAGTGGATGGCGCTCCCGCCCACCGGCGGCCGCCGCTGGCTGGTCCCGCCCTGGCACCCGGACCGCCCCGAACCGCTCCCCCTCTCCTTCTACGGCCCCAGCCCCGGCACCCGGCCTCCTGCGGGCGCGCGCCGCCTGGGCCGCCGGGGCTGCCGGGGCCGCTTCCTCACCCTCGGCCGACGCCCGTCGTAAGGGCCCGGGCCGCTCCCGGCCCGGCGTGGACGCCGGACCCCCTGACACCTCCTCCCCCCTCGTTCCCCCTGAGACCTCTGGAGTGAACCGATGCCTGTGGTCAGTGCGCGGCTGCCCGGACTCGACACGCCTGCCGTGCCGGTGCAGCGCTCCGGCGGTCCCGACCACCCCCCGGATCACGACCTGACGACCGCACCGCCGCCGTCTGCGCCCCCGGCGGCCGCAGACGGCCCGGGTCCCGCAGCCCGCCGGCCGCCCGGTCCCGGATCCCCGGACCCACAAACCGCCGCCCCGCCCGGAACAGGCCCGGCCGGAGCGGCGGGAGCTGCAGGCCCGGCCGACCCGGTGGGCCCGGTGGGAGTGGCGGTTTCCGGCCGGCACAGGGCGGAGGGCGGAAACCGTCGCCGGGCCGTGCCGGCGGGCATGGCCCGGGTGGGCGGGCGTCTGCGGTCGGTGGTGTCCCGGGTCCTCGGCGGGCGCGCGCCGGGTGTGTTCCGGGCCGGCCGGCCGCCCGGCCCCGGACCGGAGCCGCACCCTCCGGGTGCGGGGGCCGCGGCCGCCGGCGAGGACCGTGCCCGGGCGGCCGGCGTCACCGGCCTGGGTGCGGTGTGGGCGGGTGGGGTGCATCCGAGCTGGTCGGGTCTGCTGCTGTGCCGGCCGGGTGATCTCACGCCCACCGGCGGCCTGCCGCCCGGCGGGCGCCATGCTCCGCTGGACCCGTTCCTGTCCGAGGAGCTGCTGCACCACGCCCGGGCGGCCCGGCACCAGCGCGCGCAGGACTGGACGGGCCCGAGGGAGCTGGCCGGCGGGCCGCTGGTGGAGTGGGAGGCCCTGCGGCTGCTGTGGTGGGTGGTGGACAAGCGCGGCTGGCCCGGTCACCGCCTCGCCGGCGCCCACGGGGCGGCTGCCGCCATGGAGATCGCCCTGGCCTGCGACCTGCCGGACCACCTCCAGCTGCTGCTGAGAGTCCTGAAGAAAGCTGCCGACCTCGGCGACGCGCCCCGCTGCCACCCCGCCCTCCTCCACGACCGGCTCTGCGCCCTCGCCCGGGTCCCGCAGCGGTACGGCTCCCAGGACACCCTTCTCCCCGGCGGCTGGCACATGGCAGAGGTGGACCAGCCCGAGTCGCTGACCCTGCGGCGGGGACAGAAGGGGCTGCCCGGCCCCGCGCCGCACTGGATCCCCGCACGGGGCGCGTCGTGACCGGCCACCAGCACCGCCCGGGTCGGGCGCGCATCCGCGGCCCCGCCGCCCTGCGGCCCCGGCCACGCGATCACACGCTGACACTGACCGAACCACCATGGGGGAAACAAGCCGGTGCGTCCGACGACGTTACTGCTCATCCTGTCCGCGAGCGGCGGCAATCCGTGCCGTTTCGCCGAGGCTTTCCAGGAGGCCGCGCGGCGTGCCGCGCGGGAGCTGGGGCGGCCGGGGCTGGCGACGATGGATGCCTCGGAGCGGACCTGCCGGCGCTGGCTGGATGGCGAGCAGCGGCCGCGGGGGAACGCGGCCGAGGTGCTGGAGCACTGGCTGGGCCTGGATCTCGAGACGCTGTTGCGGCCGCTGCCCGAGCCGGCCGGTGTCCCGGCTCCTGTCCTGCGGCCGGCCGCTGAGGGCGCCGCGCGGGCGCTCGATCTGCGGTTCGCCACTTCCAGGTTGAGCCTGGCCCCGGGGCCAGGGGTCGAGGGGCAGTGGGCTCTGGACGGGCTGCGGCTCCTGGAGGGGACCCGCATCGTGGTCCAGCCCTACGACGGGACCCTCACGCGTGAGGGTCTGCGGCTCGCGGAGTCGGACGCGGAGCATCTCGCCGGGTTCACCCGGCCGCTGCGCCGTGCCCTGGTTCTCGGGGCGGACGGGGCCCGGCCCGGCGGCAGTGTCCATGCGCTCGACGCCGTGTTCGCCCGCCAGGTCACCGCCCGGGCTCTGCCGGCGGCCGGTCTGGTCATCCCCGCCGCCTACCGGGTCGACGACCTCACCTACGCGCTGCTGTGGGCACTCATCGTGATCGACGACGCGTTGCAGGCCGACGACCGCGCCCTGCAGGCCCAGGAGGCGGTCCTGGACTCCCTCGCCTCCCGGCCGGGGGCGGCGATCACCAGCGACCTGGTGCCCGGGCTGTCCCGGGCCGGCAGCATGTGGCTCGGCTCCGAAGCGGGCGCCCGGTATCTCACCGCGCGTATCCCTCCCGGAAGTGGTCCGGTGCGGATGTGGATCGCGGCCCAGACCGGGGAACAGTCCTGCGGCTGGCTGCTGTTCCCCGCCCGCCGCGCCCTGCTGCGGCATCTGGCACCGGGCGGCACGGCCCTGCTGAACCTGCCCGAGACGTCCGTCAAGGACAGCGAACCCTGGGAGCGGATTCTGCTGCTCCTGACCGCCGCCCTCCTCGAACACCACGGACAGGCTGTCCGGATCAACGCGGAGCCGGCGGGAAACAGCGTCGACGAGTTCGTCATCGCCGCCGGCCGCGCCCACCTCGCCCACTGGACCCCCGGGGACAGCCGCACTCTCGGGCGTACGGAAACCGTGCCCGACACGGTCACCACCCAGCCCTTCACCGACGCTCTGGACCACGCCACCGCCCACGCCCTGCCCGCCGCCGACCACCCGGCCGGGCGGCTGGAGACCCTCGCCCGGCACCTCGGCCTGGACTGGACATGGCTCACCGGCCGCTGCCGCGACCTCCACACCACCGGCACCACCGGTCTGCTGCGCCCCCGCAGCCGCCTCACCCACACCGGCGGCATCACCGACGCCCTCGCCCACCTCGCCGGGCACGCCGACAATGCAGCGGACCATCACCCCTGAATCTGATAGCGGCCAGTTGGTTCTCCCCGCCCGCCCGCGGCCACTTCAGCTCCCCGCCCGTGGCCACTTCAATTCCCCGTTGGCGGCCACTTCCTCCACAGAGCGTGATGCGCCCGCGATGGCACCGGTGGGCGCCTCGTTCATGACGGCCGCCCGCCGGACTCCCAGTTGTGCACCTCGATGTCGGCGTACCGGTCGTGTGTGAGGATGGCGCGTGCGGTGGCCGGGTCCGGGGCCCGGAGCAACGCCGCCGTGCCCAGCCAGAGAGTCCCGTCGTCGGACAGCAACGGTCCGTAGGCAATCAGCTCCTTCGGCTCGGGCGGCAGCGCGAGGTCGGCGGCCTCTCCTGTGCCGAGGCCGAGCACCAGGTATCGGTTGCCTCCGGTCCGGCCGCCGGGGAAGTCCCACATGGTGCGCCCCAGGGCGTTGTGCCACCGTCGCACGAGTACGTCCCGGTAGGCGCCGGCCTGGTAGTTCGGCTCGTCGAAGGCGAACGCGCGGGCGGCAGCGGGATCGGGCAGGCCGAGGATGTGCACACTGCCGGTGAGGGTCTCGCCGTCGTCAGCGAAGGTCGGCCCTCGGGCGATCATCTCCTTCGCGAATCCGTCCATGTAGGACAAGTGCGCATCGTTCAGTTCGTAGCGCAGCGACAGTGAGCCAGTGCGGTCGCGGTGGTAGCAGAGGAACTCCATGGCCGCAGTGTTCCCCTGAACAGGCGCCGATGACGAGGGAGTTTCACTGCGATGACCGCACGGCGGACTCGCGCGAGTCGACGGGCTGCGTGTCGCCGCTCCCGCGATGGGCGTCGATGATCCGCTTGGCGTCGGGGCAGGTGCAGGTCGGTGCGTGCCGCGTCGGCGGCCCGGTTGCAGCGCTTGGCGCCGATGTCACGGTCGACGGTGGTGCACTCTTTCGCGGTGGTGAGCTCGGCCATCCCCCCACGCTTCCGCCGGGGCCCCCTGGTGGATTTGTGCATCAGCCGACAGAGTACGGACAGTTCGGGTGGCTGCTCCCTGCGTGTCCGCCCCACCCAGTCGGGGCGGGCAGGGGCAGATCCTCCAGGCCCGGGAAGCCGGTACCGTGCGTCTCATACTCCAGGAGCAGCAGGGCTGCGTCTTCAGTGAGACCGTCCTCGCCGTCGCACCCCATGCAGACGGAGTCCCTGCATTCGTGGCAGTCCCCGGGAAGGTACTGATCACCGTTCATGATGCAGTCCTCATGGATACGACGTGCAGGCGGGCCGACCTCGCCAGAAAATCTGGGCAGCCCACGATGATGGAAGGTCCCCGCGTGCGCGGGGAGTACGCCGGAAAGCTCGGAATGTCCGGCCCATCCCCGCGTGGGCGGGGAGCACGATCAGATCGTGTCAGCAGGGGGCGTGAGACGGGAGCAGCCCCGCATGGCGGGAAAGGGTGACTTCTCGCCGTATCTGACGGTCAGTCCAGCTGCTGCGCGCGGGGCGTACCGCTGCCCTGGCCGGTCTCGTCCGCGGGTCCGGGCAGGAGTTCCAGGCCTTGTCCGATCAGGCGCCTGACGGTCTCCCGCGAGTATCCGGTGCCGTCGATGATGTCCTTCTGAGTGCCGCGGCCGGCCTCGAGAGAGAGCCGGGCGAGTCGGCGGGCGCGGTCGTGGTCGGCTGGTGAGGGCGGCGGGTTCATGACCGGCCCGACCGACCGCGCCGGCATCGAGCGGATGACCGCCGCCGACGCCTCCTCGTACATCTCATCCCTGAAGGGCGACTACTGATGGCCGTCGTCGAACGCCGCGCCCCGCGCCTCGGAGGAGAGGACCGTGAGTCGAAGCGAGCCCCTCGCTGGACTGGCGGGACAAGGCGACCCGGATGGAGCGCGATGAGTGACTGGCCGAGCAGCGTGACATTGTGGTCGCAGAGGCTGCCTGGACGACGGGTGTCAATGCCGGCCCTGCCGAGGTGGCCTACGAGAGGTCGGACGAGTATCGGGTCCGGGAGGCGTTCTGCCGGGTCCGGCCTACGGCGGATGGACTCTCCGTGCCCCGGCTGCCCTTGGGAGATCCGGGAGAACCGGGAGGGGGGCGCCGCGCACCCGCTTCTTGTCGTCGCCCTTCGGGCATTCGCCCGATCAGCTCAGCGAGAATCCCCGGCGTCAGGAATCGGCCCTCCGAAGCTACCGGCGGGTTGCCTGCTCCCTGGTGTCTGAGCAAGGCCCCGGGGGACCGTGGGGCTCCGGACAGGCCGGCGGACTCGGACACCGGCGGGCCTGGTGAGCTCGAACAGCTCGTCCTCGCGCGCGGTCAGGCAGTCGAACAGGTCGTCCCGGAAGCGTGACGCCTTCGCGAACACTTCCCCAGGACCGGTGTCAGGCGGCAGACTCACTTCACGGCCTTCGTCTTGATCGGTGCACCTTGGTCGGAGCACATGATCAGACGAAGGCCGCCCCCACGTCCGGCGAACACCCAGGCGAGCTAACCAGTTCGAGGCGACATGCGAAGCGGCGTGCCACATGGCCGTCCGGCAGAGGTCAGGCGGTCCACCATGCGCCGGTGCAGCAGCCGACCTCGTAGTGCCACCAGCCGTCGTCCCGGCCACGGTTCAGGGGAGCTTTGATCCCGGCGAAGTCCGCGCCTGCCGCGACGGTGAAAGCCACCATGGGGAAGTCGTCGCTGAAGACCTCGCCCCCGAGCCCGAACACCGAAAGGCGTTGACGCACCGTCTGCGGACTGGGTCCCAGGGGCCCGGTGGGAACGGGCACCACACGGATCGTGCAGTTACCGGCGGAACTGACCCGCCCGACAGCCCGGTGCAGTCCGTCGGTCGTGACGGCTGAAGCCTTCCGTGACCCCTTCGGCTCGGCGGGGCGGTCCGGCCGGATTCAGTACCGTTGCCCGGGCCCGATGATGGTGAGATCCAATTGCCGGGCGAGCCAGTGGGCGTACGGCTCCCGCGTCTGGCAGCCGTCGAAGACGGCGCTGCGGACGTGGACGAGGACGGTGTGGTCGTCGGCGTGCTCGTCGAGCTCGCGGGTGCGGGTGTTGAGCAGGAGCGTTACCTCGGCGTGCTTGGACTCGCCGAGAAAGCCCGGCTCTGGCCCGTCCGGCCAGCACAGGCCGTCCCAGTTGATCTTGCCTGTGCTCGGGCCGATCGCCGCCGTGAATACGTCCTCAATGCCGCCGACGGGCAGGTCGTCCAGTTCGCACACCACCGGAAGCCGCCCTTCGTACGCGGCCGGGTCGGCCGGCAGGCCGGACCCCTGAACGACGAGGGCCGGCACGGTCCGGTTCCCGGGCAGGGCCCCGCCGGAGTTCCCCCGTCCCGCCTGCCCCAGGAACCACCCCTCGGGCAGTTCCCCCGCCATCCGCCGCACCTCGGCGACGGAACGCAGATGAGCGCGCACACAGACCCCGGAGTGCTCGCGGCGGCCGAACTCCATGATGCGGCGCGCAGTGCTCAGGGCCAGTTCCAGGTCGGGGGTGCGGAAGACGGGATAGGCGATGTCGCTGGACATGCCCCGACTGTTTCACAGCCCGTCACCGCGGCCAGCATCGTGTGTGGCACGGCTCCGCGTACCCCTCCCGCTGTGAGGAGAACACACGGAAGACCAGCGCGCGGGCCGCCTCCATGGCGGTTCGGGCGCGCAGCGCTGCCGCCAGGCGATCGGTGGCCATGGCGTGTACAGCTGCAACCGTCGGCCCGGCCGTCGTCCGGGACCTGCCGGGCGCCTGGGCTGCGGGAGCCGTAACTGTCATCCTGGAGGCCGGGGGATACCGTTTCCCGGTTCGCTCCGACGGACCGGATGGGATCGACGGGGGATGACCGATGAAGGGCTTACCGGCCTTCTGGGCCTTCGTGGTCGTCTGGGCCGGCGCTTTCACGGTGTTCGTGGCGTGCTCCCTGGTCCGACTCCGCATGCTGCTCCGGCGCGACCGGCAGGCGATCGCACGCTTCTCCGGAACCGGTGCCGTCCAGCCCGTTCGGGCCATATTCCACCTGGAGGGGGAGCGGGCGGCGGCGCAGGCCGGGATCGGGAGTGTGTCCCGGCAGCGGTATGAGGAGATCCTGGGCGAGGTACGTGAGCTCGTTTCGGCGGAGTCGAAGATCCATTTCCGGATCGGTGATCTCGCTCTGGAGATCGAGCCGCTGCGCGAGCATGGCGGTGCGCATCCCGGTGCGGGGGAGGAAGCGTTCGGGGTGCGGCAGTCTCTGGAGATGTTCGCCGAGGGCGTGGGCATTCCTTACGGCAGTGTGCGGGTCTACCGGTTCACGGCCGGGCACTGGCCTCCGGAGCACCGGGTCGCGGGGGTTCCGTTCGAGATCCACCGGATCCTGGAGCAGCTTCCGGACCGTTTCGAGCGGATCACCGACCCGCCCGTTCATCCGCGGACCGGGCAGCAGTGCTGGACGCAGGATGCCGCGAAGCGCCAGGTCGGCTGGCGGGTGAGTGCCCCGCAGTCGGTGCAGGAGAAAGTCGAGGCCATCCGCGACCTGGCGGCTGATGAGCAGGTCGCGGCCCGGGTGGCCGCGGACCTGCTGCGCCGCCCGGCGGTCGCGGAGCGTGCTGCGGCCGATGACACGGCCCGGCATCTGTTCAACCGGGCTCAGAACGACCGGTGGCACCAGCCCGAACGATCCGCTGCCCCGGCACAGGGTCCGGACCTGCTGCGCGCCTACGAGCTGGCGGTGGTCCGGCAGCGGCTGACCGAGATCCGCCGGCTGATGACATCGACCGTGCTCCCCCACGCGGCCCTGGACCCCGACGACCGGTGGATTCGGCACGTCGTCGCTCAGCTTAACTCGGTCGAGTCCACCCTCGACCTCATCGCCTGACCGCACGGCACCGCCGGCCAGGGAGAAGGGAGGCACGGATGCGGTCGCGCCGGTATCCAGCGGACACCACGGACGACGAGTGGGCGCTGATCGAGCCCCTCCTCCCCGTGGCCGCCTGCTTCACGCCCCGGGGTGGGCGCCCGGAGGTGCACCTGCGGCGTGACATTGTGGACGCCATCCGGTTCCTGGTCGACTCCGGCTGCAAATGGCGCTCCCTCCCTGGTGACTTCCCGCCCTTCCAGACCGTGCACGGCTTCTTCGCCCGCTGGACCCGTGCCGGGGTGTTCAACCGGATCCGTGACGCGCTGCGGTGCCTGGTCCGCCGGCAGATGGGCAAACCCCCGCGGGCGGTGGCCGCCGTGATCGACTCCCAGTCCGTGAAAGCGGCGGACACCGTCTCCCGGGCCGGGCGGGGCTACGACGCGGGCAAAAGGATCAACGGCCGTAAGCGGCACATCGTGGTGGACACACAAGGACTGCTGCTGTTCGTGATGATCACCCCCGCCTCGGTCCACGACGGCCGGGCCGGGCGCGAGGTCCTGTTCCGGCTCCGCCTGATGCACCCCCAGCGCACCGTCGTCTGGGCCGACCCCGCCTACGGCGGCACCCGCATCACCTGGGCGAGGACCATGCTCCGGCTGACCGTCAGAACAGTCAGCCGGCCCGCGGGAACCAACGGGTTCATCCTGCTGCCCCGCAGGTGGGTCGCCGAGCGGACACTGGCCTGGATGATGCACGCCCGCCCCTTGGTCCGCGACTACGAACGCCTCCCCCAACACGCCGAAGCGATGGTGACCCTCGCCGCGCTCACACTGATGACCCGGCGTCTCACCCGCGCGCCCATCCACCCCAACGCCGCGGCGCCCCGCCCGGCCAGACCCGCAGTGGCCTGGTGACCTGCGGTTCCCATGCCAAATGGCGCAACCGCCAGCGGGCCACCCGTGTGCGGGGCGGCGGCGCCTCTGTTTGACTGAGCGGATGATCCCCGTCGCGCGAGGGAGCACGACCCATGCCCATGGCCACTGGAAGAAGCCGGGCCGCTCTCGCCTCCCTGGCCGCCGCACTGGTGACCGCATTCCTGCTGCTCCCGGTGTCACCGTCGGCTGCCGCCGCACCGGCCGGTGGGGCCAGCGGCCAGGAGCATGCGCGGACGCGGGCCGCGATGGAGCGGGCGGTACGGGATGGTGCACCCGGGGTCCTCGTCACCGCGGCCGACGGCGAAGGCCGGTGGGCGGGAACGGCAGGGATAGCGGACCGGGACACGAAACGCCCGCCCCATCCGGCGGACCACTTCCGGATCGGCAGCATCACCAAGACGTTCACCGCCACCCTCGTACTCCAACTGGAGGCGGAGGGACGGCTCAGTATCGACGACACCGTGGAGACGTGGCTGCCCGGGGTGGTCCGGGGCCACGGTAACGACGGCCGCCGCATCACCGTCCGGCAGCTGCTGAATCACACCAGCGGTCTGTACAACTACCTCAACGACCCCGCCCTGCACCAGATCGGCCCGATCTGGCTGAAGCACCTGCACGAGACCTGGACCCCCGAGGAGCTCCTGGCCGTCGCGATGTCGAAGCGACCCTCGGCGGCCCCCGGCGAACGGTTCGTGTACTCCAACACCAACTACCTTCTGGCCGCGCTGATCGTGGAGAAAATCACCGGCCACTCCTACGAGCACGAGCTGCACCGGCGCATCATCACCCCTCTCCGGCTGCGAGGCACCAGCTCGCCGGGTACCCGCGAGACACTGCCCCACCCTTCCGGACGGGCCTACTCCACCGCCCAGATCCAGGCACCCCTGCCAGGCGTCGACGTCACCGAGTTCAACCCCTCACCCCTCCGCGCCAGCGGCGAGATCATCAGCACGGCCGACGACCTCAACCATTTCTACAGCGCCCTCCTCGACGGCCGGCTGCTGCCCCAGGCGCAACTGAGGGAGATGACCACCACCATCTCCGTCGGCGCCGACGCCTACGGGCTGGGCCTCTTCCGCATGACCACCTCCTGCGGGACTGAACTCTGGGGACAGCGCGGCGGCGGCTACGGATTCGAAGCCCTCACGGTCTCCACCCGCGACACCCGCCACCGGATGACCCTGTACTTCAACACCGACCACCTCGCGCTCCAGGGCGCAGCGGCCAGAGGCATCGCCGACGCGGAGTTCTGCCAGCACTCATGACCTGGGGCAGCCTCGCCCGCTAAGGGGTCACAGGCGTCCGACCACGCGAGACACAGGACTCCAGAAGAGGCAATAACCGCTTTACACGCAGGATGAGACAATGGCCCGCCGCCTGACCGGCGAGAGCACCATCTCCTGGCGCGACCCGACATCACCGGATCAAACTCGCACAACGGGATGAAACAGCGGGAGAAAACGACCAAGGCCGCGAAGTGCTTCGGGCGTCGTGGATGCCTGGGCGAGCGTGTCGATGTCAGCTGTGTGGAGCTCGACCTGCGGAAGGGCTCTGGCTGTGCCGCTGAGCTTGCGGGATGCGTTCTCGGCGAGGTAGCCCGCGGTGAAGAGCGGGGTGATGCCGTACTCGCGCTGGGCGGTGTGGGCGATCATTCCGAAGGTGTAGGAGGCGGCGGACGGATCGAGAGCCATGAGCTGGCGCAGGGCCCAGGACAGGTCGACATCCGCGTCGGGGGCATAGAACTTGGCTGCTTCGAACGGGGAGAGCCCGTCCGGGCCCGGTGAGCTCTCCTGCCAGCGGGTGTGGGCGTGGCGCACGGTGTCGTCGCCCAGGTCGCGGATCGGGGAGTGCTGGACCAGGTGGCGGAACACCCCGAGCGGAAGCTCAGCGGTGCCCTTCTCCAGCAGCTCGTGAGCGACGAACGAATCTGTCACGGTGCGGTTCCTCTCACCATCACAGAAACGTGGTCCGGTACCGGACCACGCTGGCTGTGCCGCCACGATGCGCGGGCGCGACCGGCCAGCTCCGGGCCGTCGGCGCCTGCTTTGGCCGTGCCCGTGCCCCGTGGTCGGCACGCCACCAGGATGCCGGACCTCTGATCCGGGAGGGGACTTCCGGCCAGGGCGGACAGGATGCCGCACACGCCGCCGTCCGCACCGGCACCAGCGCCCCGCGGGGTGTACGAGTTCTCTCGCGGACTACGGGGCCGGTCATGCCTGCTGGTGGAAGCGCCCGCGGGAACGGGCCGCGGTCGGAGCCCGGGCGTGTTCACCCGGCGGACGCGTGCAGGACGGGCGCGTACCCGGCGGCCAGTACCCGAACCGTCACCGCGGGAGTGAGCACCTCCACCCGGAGGCCCGGGGTGACGGGTCGCGCCGCGCCGTACCCGGCCATCGACCACGGCAGCCAGCGCCCCTGCCACACCAGCCCGGCCTCGCCGTCCAGCCGGACGAACACACCGTCCGGCAGTCACCGAACGCCGCCCGGAAGGTGCGCTGGCACCCCTCGGGTGTACGCCGGTCCGCCTCCAGCCTGCCGTCCGTCTCCGGCGCCCCGGGAAGACCGCCGCCCAAGGCGCCTGTCCAGCTCCTCCGGAACCGCTGGTAGTCCGGGACGCGGCACAGTCCGCACGGCCGGTGCCCGGCGGCGAGAGCCGTCACCTCGTCGAGGAAGTACCGCTCCGTCAGCCGGCCCGGCTGCCACTGGACCCGCCTCCAGCCCTTGAACTCCAGCACACAGCAGATCCAGGCCCGCGTCGACGGCCTTCGGGTCGGCTGACCGGCAGCGCCCAGCAGCGAACCCCGATTCCCCCAGAACAGCCCCCGCCCCGGATCAGCCACGAACTCGCCGTCAGGCCGCACCCGATTACGCCGACCCGCACGCGCACCTTCACACGCCCCCGGCCAGCTGCCCTGCGCGGTCCGTTCCTCCACCGACATGACGCACTCCTCGCCCTCTCAGATGACCGGCGGCCAGGTCCGACCGCCGAAACGCTGACATCACCGCACCGGGCCGAACACGGGATCGGACCTCAGGCCCCCATACCACGATGCCGCCGATCCGGATCCGGCGGAACGGTGTACCGGTCGGCTCGGATCCGGTCCCGCCACCTTCACCCAGTTGCTGAGCGTGACCGCCGTCGGCGACACCGTCAGCATGGCCGACCCAGCCCGTCTCCACCGCCTTGTCGCCACTTCGCCGGAGGGGACGGCGCAGACCCGGGGCGATCGGGGCGGCGGCCGGTCCGTGTACGGGCCGGTCCGTGTACGGGCCGGTCCGTGTACGGGCCGGTCCGTGTACGGGCCGGTCGGCGGGGTTTCACGGAGGCTGGACGACTGCCTCGTCCGCGAGGGTACGGGTCACCAGGTGATCCGCCGGACGGATGTCCCGTCGCCGGTCCACTGCGGCCATGCGGCTTCGGTGGTGCCCGGCGATCCGTACCGCGCGAAATGTGCCCAGCTCTGCCGGAGGGATCTGCCCCTGGCGTCGACGGTGGCCCAGTCGGTGCCGTCCAGCAGCGGGCTTTGGGCCCATGCCTCCTCCGTCCCCAGCAGGAAGGGCAGTTCGGCGCCGTGCACCGCGCCGAGGCCCCCTTCCGCCGGTGGCCGGGCGAACTCGTACAGGAAGGCCGCTCCGCCGGCGTCGAGGACCTGTCGGCCGGTCTCGTGCGCCGGTTCGACGAACACCCGGTGAGAGATCGCCGCGACGGCCTCCCCGGGGAGGGGGGACGGGGCACAGCGGGCGAACGCCCCGCCCTCGTTCGAGGTGTAGCCGATCAGGAGATCCGGCATGGGCGCGGACCGGAAGGTCTGCCGGTATGCCGCGGGTTCGCCGAGCGGTTCCGTCAAGACGGGCCGGAGCGGCACCGTCCGCGGCCTCGATGGCATGCCGGCGGTCCCCTGTGCGGTGCGGGCCTGGGCTTCGAGGATCCGCCGTACCGGGAGGGTCCTCAGGTCACCGCGGGCCGCCTCGGCGAAGTGGACCCCGGCCGCGTATGCCTCGTCGCGGGTGGGGAGCGTCGCCCGTGTCGGTGCGCTCTGGGCGATCACCCGGCGGATGAGCCGCCGGCTGCGGGGGACGGACAGGAGCATGAGGGCCGAGGCGGCGCCGGCGGACTGGCCGAAGACGGTGATGTTCGCCGGATCGCCGCCGAACGCGGCGATGTTGTCGTGCACCCACTCCAGCGCGAGGATCTGGTCGTACAGGCCGAGGTTGCCGTCACTGACACCTTGGTGAACGAGATAACCGAGCGCGCCCAGACGGTAGTTGACCGAGACGACGACGACATCGCCGTCTGCGGCGAGCCGCCCGCCGTCGTACATGGGCAGGGTGCCGCCGCCGGTCAGGAACCCGCCGCCGGGCAGCCACACCATCACCGGCCGGTTCCCGGTGAGACCGGGGGTCGTGACCGCCAGGTAGAGGCAGTCCTCGGAGTGCGGGGGCTCGTTCCGCTGCGGGCCGAAGACCGGTTCCAGGGGGGACGGGAGCTGTGGGCAGATCGGGCCCGGCCGGGTGGCATCGACGGTGCCGGTGTGCCGGGCGGGCCGGACCGGTGGCGCAAAGCGTGCGGCCGTTCCGTAGCGGATCCCCGGGAACCGGAGTAACCGGTCCGCGCCACGGAGGCCGGTGACGGGCCCGGACTCCGGGCGGGCGAGAGCGGGGCCGGTGTCGGTTCTCATCAGTGGGCTCCTTGTCGTGAGGAGTGGTTCGGCTGTGCCGGGCCTGGTGCGGCAGCGGGCCCGGCACGGCACCATGCCCTCCTCCACTCCCCATAGGTGAACGTTTGTTAAGTGTTGGGGAACAAAGTACCTCCGGACAAGACCGGGTGCGCGAGACCGGCGCGGGCGGCTCGGGCCGTCCCGTGGGTCCGCCCGCCACCGGTTACAGTGCCTCGTGGCCGAGACTTCCCAGCGCACGCGCAACCCACGAGGACAAGGTGACCGACTCCGCCTGGAGATCCTGGAGGGGGCCGCGCGCCTGCTGTCCGAGCTGGGCGGCGAGGAAGGGTTGACGATCCGCGGTGTCGCGCGCGCCGCGGGCATCTCACCGGGCGCCGTCTACCAGCACTTCACCGATAAATCCGCGCTGGTCAAGGGCCTGATCGAATATGAGTACGAGCAGATCTCGCGGGCCATGGCCGAGGCCGGCGGTTCATGCCCGCAGGACGCCGCGCTGGAGCGGGTGCGGGCCCAGGTGCGGACTTACTGCCAGTACGTGGTGGACCACCCCGGCCACTACCGCCTGCTGATCAACCACCAGCCGCTCACGACACCCCGGGCCGGCCCCATGATCGATCTCGTGACCAGGGTGGCCACCGCGTTCGAGGGTTGTCAACGGGCCGGTGTACGGCTTCGGCTGCCCGCGCGGCGGGCCGCGGTCCTGGTCTTCACGGCGGCCCATGGACGGGTCGCGCTCTGGCATGCCTCCGGAGAGCCGGTGACGGCCGAGGCCCTCCTCGACTTCGTCGACGAAGTGGTCTGGCTCGTCACGGAATGACCCCGATCGCCCGCCTCCCGCAGCACGATCGCGCGGGGACAGGGTTGCGCTATCCTCCATGGCTAAACGAATGTTCAGTCATGGAGGGGGCCGCCACGGGGGCCACCCGGCTGTCCCGTGCGGGCACGGCAGCAGCGTGCCCGGCGCCCCGTTCCCGTCACCTGGTGAGGATCGCGCCATGCAGTACATCCGGTTGGGCAAGAGCGGACTGTCGATCTTCAAGGTCGTGCTGGGCTGCATGGGCTTCGGAGATCCGGCCCGCGGCACCCATCAGTGGTCCTTGGGCATCGAGGAGTCACGGCCGTACTTCAAACAGGCCATCGAGTCCGGGATCACGGCCTTCGACACCGCCAATATGTACGGTCTCGGCTCCAGTGAGGAGATCACCGGCCGGTTGCTGCGCGAGTTCGCCAAGCGTGACGAGGTGGTCATCGCCACCAAGGTGTACGCCACGATGGGTCCCGGGCCGAAGGGCGGGGGCCTGTCCCGGGCGGCGATCCTCACCCAGGTGGACGAGAGCCTGCGCCGGCTGGACACCGACTACATCGACCTGTACCAGATCCACCGGCTCGACCCGAACGTACCGGCCGAGGAGACCATGGAGGCGCTGCACGACGTGGTGAAGGCCGGCAAAGCCCGCTATATCGGCGCGTCCTCGATGTGGACCTGGCAGTTCGCCAACCTCCAGCACACCGCTGACCTGCACGGCTGGACCCGGTTCGTGTCCATGCAGGACCAGTACAACCTGTTGCAGCGCGAGGAGGAGCGGGAGATGCTGCCGTACTGCCTGGACCAGGGCATCGGTGTGATCCCCTGGAGCCCCCTGGCACGCGGCCGGCTGACCCGCGACCCGGACGAGCGGACCAGGCGCAGCAGCACCGACGGCGCCGAGGAGATCCTCTACGGCCCGACCGCCGAGGCCGACCGGGGGATCGTCGACGCGGTCGCCGCCATCGCGGCGGAACGCGGCGTCAGCCGCGCCCAGGTGGCGCTGGCCTGGGTCATGCACCAGCCGGCCGTCACCGCGCCGATCGTCGGCGCCACCCGGCCCCACCACCTCACCGACGCCGTCGCCGCCACCGAACTCGTACTCGGTGCCGAAGAGCTGACCCGGCTGGAGGAGCACTACACCCCACGCCCGGCCTCCGGCTTCTGAGCCGCGCCCGCCCGGAGTGTCCAGGGCACGGCCGGCCGTCCTTGCCACGGCCGGTCGTGGCTGTCACGGCCGGCCGTTCCCGTCACGGTCTGCCGTGCCCGTCACGGCTGGAGGATCGAGATCACGGGTTCAGGGTCGGATCCGGAGTCCGCGGCGATGCGGCGGGCGAACTCGCGGACACCCTCCAGCTGGCGTTCGCCGAAGGAGAAGTCCAGGGCCTCGGTGTAGTAGCGGCGCAAGGTCTCCTCGTCGAACGCCTCCCACCGGGCCGCCTGCTCACAGACCTTGTCGACCTCGGCCATCGAGAGATCCCGGGACTCCAGGAAGGACCGGTGCACCTCGCGCACGATACGGGGATTCCGCTCCAGGTAGTCCCTGCGGACGGCCCAGGCGGCGAAGACGAACGGCAGCCCCGTCCACTCCTTCCACATCGCGCCCAGGTCGTGGACCCGCAAGCCCAGCTCCCGGGCCTGATGGAGGTGGGCGCGGAGCGCGACGTCGCCGATCACCACCGCGGCGTCCGCGTCCCGCATCATCACCGGCAGGTCCGGCGGACAGCTGAAGTACTCCGGGCGGACCCCTTCCCGCTCCTCCAGCAGCAGCCGGGCCAGGCGTACCGACGAACGCGAGGTGGATCCCAGGGCGACCCGCCGCCCGTCCAGCTCACCCAGCGGTACCTGACTGACGATCAGGCACGAGGTCACCGCACCGTCGCTGCCCACCGCGATATCCGGCAGCAGTACCAGGTCACCGGCGTGCTTGAGGTACTCCGCGCAGGCGATCGGACCGATGTCCAGGGTCCCGTCGACCAGCAGGACGCTCAGCCTGTCCGGGGTGTCCCTGGTCAACTCCAGGTCGAGCAGGCCGCCGGTGCGGGCCAGGCCCCAGTAGATCGGCAGGCAGTTGAGGAACTGGATGTGCCCGACCCGGGGGCGTTTCCCCGGTACCTGCGGGACGCGAGCCACACGAGAGATGTTCACCCCCGCAGGCTAGTACTTCGGCCCGGGAACCGGACATATCCAACGGCGGGTTCGGCGGGTCCACCGGGGAGCGGGTTGAGTGGTCCTGTGGCACTCCGTATCGCTTGATGCGGGATCGATTCCGCATCGGCTCGACGCCGGTCTCGTGATGGGCTTCGCCCGGGCCACTCCGGTGCAGGCCAGTACTTCGGTAGTGGCGGCGTCGAGGAAGAGCATGAACGTCCACGACGCGTCAGCGGCATCAACGCGGCCGATCCGGAGAAGGGCGCCTTCCGCCTGGCCGAGGATGTTGACAGCGGCCGCAAGGGCTTGTGTCTGCTGACCACGCTTCCGGGTGATCCGAAGCCTGGCCCGGTGGATACGCGTGACCTCGCCTGCGGGGACCAGGCCGTCCCACAGCACAAAGGCGCCTCCGCTGAGCAGGGCATCGCGTGCTGGTCCACATGCCGTCGTCTGCTCACCGAGCATCGCCGCGAGATCTTCACGCGTCATGCCCCACCGCCTCCCCCGGAAGTCAGCCTTCACCGGTCACTCAACCGCCGATGAGCGAACCTAGTACTCCAGCAGGATTTCGCTGTCTGAGCTGTGGTTTTCAGCGGGGTGCGGGAGTGTAGCGGGTTGGTGGGTGGTCGGGGGCGGTCTCACGGAGGCCGCCCCTCGAACGTGTGCATCCGCCGCTGGTAGTGACAGCGTCCGGGGAAGCCTCCCTGTGTGATCACCGAGAGTGCTGCCGAGCAGTGGGACCTGGAGCTGGACGACCTCTTCCTGACCATCGGCCACCGTTTCCGCCGCGTCGAGCTCCGCCGCCGTACGCGTGACTACGCGCGCGGCCTGCTCGCCCCGGTCGCACGCAAGAACAGCTGGCCGAGCAGGCGGGCCACGCCACTCCCGACGGCCTGCAGCACCTGCTGGCCGGTGCGAAGTGGGAAGCCGACGACATCCGCGACGACCTGCAGGAATACAGAGCCGACAAGCTGGGAGAAGACGAAGGAGTCCTCGTCGTCGACGACACCGGCTTCATCAAGAAGGGCACCACGTCCGCCGGGGTCCAGCGCCAGTACTCCGGAACCGCCGGCCGCACCGAGAACTGCCAGACAGGCGTCTTCGCCGCCTACTCCACCACGCGCGGCCGGGCACTGGTCGACCCCGAGCTCTCCCTCCCCAGGACCTGGGCCGAGGACCGCGAACGCTGCCGGACGGCCAGAGTCCCCGACGGCCGGGAGTCCGCCACCAAGGGCCAACTGGCCCGCCGCATGGTGCTGCGTACCCTCGCCTCGCCGCTGCCCGTCGCCTGGGTCACCGCGGACTCCGCCGACGGACAGGACGGCCGTTTCCGCCGACTGCTGGAACAGACCGGCACCGGCTACGTCCTGGCCGTGCCCACGTCACAGTTCACCGTGGGCTGCCCCCGCATCGACGGCCTGTTCGCCCGGGCCCCGGACGAGGCGTGGGAGAAAGCCTCCTGCGGCGACGGCGCGAAGGGACCGCGCCTCTACCATTGGGCGGCAGTGCGGCTGCCGGCCGTCGCCGAGTTCGACTACCAGGGCGAGTTCCCCTGCCGGATGCGGTGGGCGCTGGCCCGCCGCAGCATCCGCAGGCCCGACGAGATCGCCTACTACCTCGCCTACGCCCCGCTGGAGACCACCGCCCACCAGCTCGTGCGGATCGCCGGGGCGCGCTGGGCGATCGAGGAGTGCTTCCAGGCCGCGAAGAATGAATGCGGCCTGGACCAGTACGAAGTCCGCAGATACGTCGGCTGGTACCGGCACATCACCCTCGCCATGCTCGCGCACGCCTTCCTCGCGGCCACGGCACAGCAGGCCCGGGCAAAGGGGGCGGAACCGGTGAGGCCAACGGGGCCGTTGAGATCACCGTGGCGGAGATTCGGCGACTCCTGGCAGCTTGTCGGCCCCAGCCCCCACACCTGTGCGGACACCGCGGCCGACGCCACGCTATGAACTGGTCGACCTGGCGCCGACAACACCAGGCAGTCGCACGCCACTGTCACTACCAGCGGCGGATGCACACGTTCGAGGGGCGGCCTCCGTGAGCCCGCCCCCGACCACCCACCAACCCGCTACACTCCCGCACCCCGCTGAAAACCACAGCTCAGACAGCGAAATCCTGCTGGAGTGCTAGAGCTTGTCGTCAAAGTGATCTTGGATTGTGGATCATGGAGGGGTGATACGCCGCCATGAACTGTCCGATGCCGAGTGGGAACTCATACGGCCACTGCTGCCCCGACCTGTGCTGGGGCGGCCTCGGCTGGACGACCGGACGGTCCTCAATGGGATCGTGTGGAAGTTCCGGACCGGGGTTGCCTGGCGGGACGTGCCTGAGCGATACGGTTCCTGGACCAGCCTCCATACCCGTTTCCGCAGATGGGCGGCGGACGGCACGTTCGACCGGATACTCCAGGCCGCGCTGGCGAAGGCCGATGCGGCAGGGGACATCGAGTGGCTGGTGTCGGTCGATTCCACCATCGTCCGCGCCCACCAGCACGCGGCCGGAGCCCGAAAAGGGGGCTCCGGAGCCCGGCCCTGGGCCGGTCCAGAGGCGGACTGACGAGCAAGATCCACCTCGCCTGCGACGGGGGCGGCCGCCCTCTGGCCTTTGTCCTGACCGGCGGGAACACCAACGACTGCACCCAGTTCACGGCCGTGATGGACGCGATACGAGTGCCTCGGATCGGGCCGGGCCGACCTCGCATCAGGCCCGACCACGTCATTGGCGACAAGGGCTACAGCTCGAAGGCCATCCGCACCTGGCTCAGGCGCCGCGGCATCGCCCACACCATTCCCGAGCGGGCCGACCAGACCCGAAACCGGGCCCGGCGAGGCCGTACCGGCGGCCGTCCGCCGGCCTTTGACCGTGAGACCTACAAGCACCGCAACGTCGTGGAACGGTGCTTCAACCGCCTCAAGCAGTGGCGCGGCATCGCAACCAGGTACGACAAGACCGCACAGTCCTACCAAGCAGCCGTCACCCTCGCATCGCTTCTGATGTGGGCCTGACACTTTGACGACAACTCCTAGAGCTCGGGCAGTCGGTCGGCCGGGGTGGGAGAGCGGCGTTCCTGTAGCCAGTAGAGATAGATCTGCAGGTCCGTCTCCAGGCATCCGGAGTCGGTGCCGCCAGCGATGTAGGCCGCGAAATCCAGGGCACCCTCCACTGCTCGTTGGTTCGGGATCCACCGGTCGTACCGCTCCCACTCGTGCACCTGGTCTCTCAGGTACTCCAGGATCCGCTCCCGGTCCCGCCACCATTCCCGAACCAACTCCGGTGTCCACCGCTGGTCTCCGTCCCAGGCATAGCCGTCCATGGGCTCCGCCTCGATGGCACTGAGTACGTCTCTCACCTCGCCCGGTGTGCGCGGCTGGCGGTATACGTACTCAGTGAAGTACTGACCGCCGTAGTGGATGTGACGCGGGGCTTCGAGCCGACCTGTCGCACAGTTGTCCGTCTCGGCGCCGTACACCGGACCCGGGACATTGAGCCACAGGCGGTCCTCCCAGCGACCGTTACCGCTCGGGTACACCTGGAACAGCACCGCCGCCGCATCGAAGTAGAGCGTCATAAGGGCAGCGTACTTCTGCCCGAAGAGCTGAGAGTCTCAGCCTGAGCTGTGGCTGACACCGAGTGAGCACCCTGTCGGGTCTGGACGGCCGGGATATACCGGCGAACTGTTCGCGGACCTTGTCGCCGTCACCGGCTTGGACGAAGGGTCGTCGGTGCTGGAGGTGGGCTGCGGTACTGGTCAGGCGACGCGTTCACTGGCAGCGCTCGGATGCTCAGTGACCGCCGTCGAGCCGGGCGCGGACATGGCCGCACTCGCACGCCGGCGGCTCGCCTCCTTCCGCGAGGTCGACGTCGAGAGGTCGGCGTTTGAGGAGTGGGATGACCGCGGCCGACGCTTCGATGTTCTCGTGGCTGCGTCATCGTGGCACTGGGTCGACCCGTCGACCGGCTGGCAGCGAGCGCACGACGTGCTTTCTCCCGGGGGTTGGATGGCGTTGCTCGGCCACGTCGTCGTCCGCTTGCCGGGCGAGCCGGAAGTGTACGCCGAGACCGTCGATCTGCACGAGCAGTTCTGCCCCGGGAACCCCGGCTGGGGTCATCCACCGTTGGAGGACGAGGTGCGCACCACCGACGAGGGGTGGGGCCTGGCCGACGGTCCCGGAGAATTGTTCGGCCCGACGATCGTGCGCTGGTATCCAGCCGTTCAGTGGTTCAACGGGGACGGCTTCGCCGATCACCTTCGCTCATTGTCGCTGTACCGGAGACTCGACCTGGATGTCCGTGAGCCTCTGCTCGACGCCGTCGCCGAGCGCATTCGCACGCGAATGGGCGACCGGGCGTCACGCCGTTATCTGAGTGTCCTGCGTGTCGGACAGCGTGCCAAGTGAGGCCAGTGACCCCTTCCTCTGCACTGCGAGATGCGGGCCGCGATCTCGCGGAGGGGCGGGATCCCGAGGTTGATGGTCGTAGCCCGGTGTCGGCGGTCGTCGAGCCGGGAGAGTTTGTTCTCGGTAGCGGCAGGGCTGACGCGCAGCCCCTCGGCCTGGCCGAGCCAGTCTTCGCGTCCGGCCTCCGCGACCCGCTCGCGCAGATCTGCCGGTGACTGGGTTCGGCGTACCCGGCTCCACCCTCGGGGCAGGCAGTGCTGTCGCACGGAGGTCAGCAGACCGGTTCCGACCCCGGGCGAAGGCCGGCCCGGTGACGAACCGTCCACTCAGTTAGGGAAAGTCGGCCTCCTCGATCTCCGTCCCTCAGCTTGTCGTCCAGCCTCGGCGTCGGATGAGGCGGGCGAGTGCCTCTGTGGGCCAGCAGAGCCATGCGAGGAGAGGGTGAGTGACCACGAAGTAGTGGGCGCTGACCTGGCTGCGCTGCTTGTCGAGGATGTGCGGGGCCTCATCACGGTAGACGTAGCGGAGGTAGCGGCGGCGGATCGGTGCTCCCGCAGTCAGCAACACGGGTGAGGCGACGAGGACGCCCAGCGAAATGAGGACCCTCACGCCCTTGAGCCTGGCTCTCTCGGCTCTCGTTTCGTATCGCATGTGCTCAGTGTGCTGATCCTCGCCGTCTCCTGTCAGCCTGATCTGCGGGATTGGGCGCCCGCCTTGCTCGCGCCGAAGTGCTGTTGATGCGAGACGATGCCAGCCGGGTGGGGTGGCGGGTGCCGCACGGAAGGGGGCCTGGACGTAGCGAAGGCCCGGACGCAGCCGAGCCCGGCTCCCCGCTGATCCTGCGGCCGCTGCTGCTGGAGGCCCCGGTGTTGGCCGCACTGGCCTGGCGTCGGAGCACCACTGTGCTGCCGTGACGCATCGAGCAGGTCAACCCGCGATCCGGGCGCCCTCTGAGCCGCTTCGAGGCAAACCGGAGGAGTCGCAGGACCCGCTCGAAGATCATTTCGGTAGGTGTTCTTCACCTGACTTGCGACGCCTCACCGGGCATGGAGAACTCCTGGCACGGACTCGCCCGTGCCAGGAGTTCTGTGAAGTACCCGCATCGGGGACGACCGTGTGTCGATCTGCCGCCCCTGTATCCCGGACCGCGGGCAGTATGGGGGTATCCATGTGCCGGTCCCGCCCTGGGCAGCGGGTGGGACCGGGATATTCGGATTGTTCTTACTGTTGCTGGAGGAGGGTGGTTCGGTCGAAGGCCCACTCGGTGGCCGGGCGGGTTGCGCTGACGGTGTGGCCGTTCAGCTTCCCGTCCGTCCTCGTGGTCCAGGTGAGCAGGCTGACGTTACCGGCAGCGTAGTTGTACATGGCGGCGAGGTCGTCGCGGCCATCACCGTTGAAGTCTCCGGTGACCTGCTTGATACGGGCGGCGTCGAAGTGGCCAGCGGGTGCGCTCCATGCCTGGTAGTAGGTGGTGAAGGTGCCCGATGTGGTGGCGGGGAAGACGTTGACGGCGTCGCGGCCGTCCGCGTAGTCGTACCAGGCGGACACGTCGTCGCGGCCGTCGGCGTTGAAGTCGCCCGCCCGCAGGGTGGTGCGGTTCCAGTCGCCCCAGGTGGTGGAGGACCAGGAGGAGATGGGGGTGAGGGTGGTGGCGGGGGTGGCGGTGAAGGTCCAGAGCTTCTCGCTGCCGTCGGCGTAGTCGTAGAGGGCGGCGATGTCGTCGCGGCCGTCGGCGTTGAAGTCTCCTGTGACCGTCTTGGCGCGGGACTTCTCCCAGCCGGTCTGAGTGGTCCAGGCGTTCACCGGAGAGTTGAAGCCGCCCTGGGCGTTGGCGGTGAAGATCCAGATGGTGTCGCTCTTGTCGTGGTAGTCGTACCAGATCGCGACGTCGTCACGGCCGTCGCCGTTGAAGTCACCGCTGTGGGGGGTCATGCGGGCGAAGTCCCAGTTGCCGGGCTCCACGGTCCAGGAGCGGAAGGGCTGATCGAATACACCGCCCAGAGGTCGTACAGCGCTCCTGCCGTTCCAGGTCCACAGGGAGACACGTCCGTCGGCACTGCCGTGGACGGTGGCGGCATCGCCCAGGCCGTCGCCGTTGAAGTCTCCGGTCACCGGCTTGACACGGGAAGCGGAGAAGTCGCCCGACGGGACACCCATGGGTGCCAGCTGCCAGTGGAAGGCACCTTCGGCATCGGCCAAGTAGCTGTGCAGCCTGGGTCCGTCAGCCTGGTCGTACCACGCGGCGACGTCGCTGCGGCCATTGCGGTTGTAGTCGTGTCGCAGCGCGGAACCGCTTGACCAGAGGGACTGGCCCTGGGTGTTGCGGAGGACAAGGTTGCCTCGGTCCTGGAGGACGAGGCGACCGCCGGGGGCGGTGGTCTTCGACTCCCACAGGACGGCGTCGGCCGTGCTGCGGACCGTGAGATTGCCGGCGGCGTCGAGCAGGGCGGTCGCGCCGGGGTTGCCCGAGGTGCCCGTCGACCACAGGGTCTTCCCGGCGTTGGAGGTGATGGAGAGGTCACCGTCCTTGCTCATGCTGAGGGTGCCGGAGGCGGAGGCGAGTGCGTCACCGGGGTGCAGCCGCTGACCGGAGGCGAGACGGTTGCCCAGCGGGGTGTTGTCGACGCGGGTGACGATGGCGTCGGTACGGGTCTCGGTCTCGCCGAAGCAGCCGCCCTGCCAGGAACGGGACGCCACACCGACGAGTTCCACCGTGCCGCTGGTCTCCCGCAGCAGCGGAGCACCGGTGTCGCCCTTGCAGATCGCGTCCCCCGCGGAGGCTCCCGTGATGTTCAGCGCGGTGCCATCGTTGGCTTTGACGGTGAATACGGCGGTGTGCAGGCGGTTGTGTACCCACTGTGTCCGGGTGCGGCCGTACCCGGCGACCGTCAGCCGGTCCCCTTCGGCCGCCTCCGTGGTGGCGAGCGGGACGGGAGTGATCCCGGTCGCGGGCTCCGCGAGAAAGGCGACCACCAGATCCCGGTCCGCGCGTGGCAGCAGTTTCACGACGTCGGTGACGTGGCCACCGGTCCCGGACAGGTCGGTGCGGCCGATGGTCGCGGTGGTCTTGAACGGCGGCGCACCAGCGGCCAGGGCCCCCGGCTGCTGGGGATCTGCGGCGAAGCAGGAGGCCGCCGTCACGATCTGGTGGGCGTCGATCAGCGCGCCGGTGCAGGTACGCCTGGCGTCACCGGTGCCGATCTCCAGCTTCGCGGTGAACGAGTGAGAGGCAGCGGGAGCTGCTGGGCCGGTGGCCGCGTGAGCAGGGGCGGGGGCGAGCACGCCGGCGGCGAGGACCGCTGCGGCACTGGCCAGAGCGGCAGTGCGGGAGTGTCGTGCGGACACGGAGGTTCCTTGGTTCTTGTGCGGAATGATCCGGGCCCCTGATCGGGTTCCGGGTGGGGGATCGGCCCGTGGGTCAGCTGGTGAGGCGCAGTTCGAGGAGGACGGAGGGCTTGCCGAGGTCGCTGTTCTCACCGATGGGGGTGTACTTGTTCTTGGCCGCGTCGACGAAGTGGGTCTCTCCCTCGGCGGTGAGCTTGGCGCGGACGGGGTGGTCCTTGGTCCACATCGCGAACACGTCGGGAAGCTCCATGGCGAGGTATCCCTGTTTGCCGGTGACGCTGAAGCAGAAGTAGTTGGCCCCGGCGAAGGACTCGATCTGGATGTCGTGGTCGTTCTTGCAGTCGGTGAGGGTGATGCCACCGTCTCCGCGCTGGAGAGTGATACCGCGTTCCGCAAGGTGCGCGTCCGCGCCGGGGTGGACGAAGTCCTCTACAGCCACGGGCATGTCGGTGACGGCCGGGGGCCGCGCCTGGCCGGGGGTGTCCTGAGGGGCGGCCTGAGCCACCGCCAGGGTGCCGAGCGCGGCGCACACAGCGGCGGCGATGAGGCCGCCGAAGCGCATCACGCCGCGGTTCCGGAGTGGGGTCATGTTCTTCCTCCCAAAGAGAGTGATCACAGTCACTTCACCATGAAATTAGCTTACGTAAAGTATATATAAGATATGGACAAACAGACCGTCAAGTGATGCTATCTGCATCTTTGATGAGGTCTGTGACACGCAACCATGCGCGGCGCTCGCTGCAAGACACGTGGCCCTTGCGAGGTAACGCCCGCTTGTTCTGGTTGTGGTGATTCAACCCGAGAAGAAGGGGTCCGGACGATGAGACCGGAACCGCGCCCCGCAGGGGCGCAGTCAGGCCGCGTGCAGCGGCGCAGACGTGAGAAATGGATGGGGAGAGCGCGCGGCGCAGGCAGCGTGCTGCTGCCCACCGTCCTGCTGGTGGGCCTGCTCGGGCAGACGCCCGCTGCCGCCACCGAACCGGGTGCGGAGCCGGATCCTGTTCTGTCACCGCAGGACCGGGGTTTTGTCCTCTACCAATGGGAGATCGGTGGCAGGGGGGTCCGGACCGGGGCCGAGAAGGCGCTGCGGGGGTCGGATGACGACATCGCCGCTTTCCTGAAGGATCTGGAGGGGATCCAGCGGATCGACGACCGCGTCGCGGCCGGGCGAATGATCAACGACGGTGGTCCGGCGGTGCGCGCCGCGGCCCTGACGGCGTTGCGTTCGCCCGATCCGCAGCAGGCGCGGGACTTCCTCAAGGACGGCTGGAAGAAGCCCCTGGAGGTCGACCGGCGGGCGGAGGCCGGCAAGATCATCAATGCCGGTGGCCGGGGTGTCAGGAACTCGGGTGTCAAGGCCCTGCAGGGCGCCCCCGGGGACGTGGCGCAGTTCCTGACCGAGGGCCAGCACAGGGCTCGTGAGGTCGACAACCGGGCCGCGGTCGGCAAGCTGATCAACTTCGGCGGGCCGAACATGAAGACAGCCGGCGAGATCGCGCTGAAGGGCACGCCGGCTGACGTCCTGGAGTTCCTGGAGATCGGGCAGCATGTGGCCCGCAGCCGCGACCAGGAACACGTCACCGTCGCACAGCTCGCCGAGCAGGCGGAACAGGCAGGCGCCCGGGCCGAGCAGGCCACCGAGGAGGCAATCGAGGCGAAGGACCGGGCCATCGCCTCCTCCGCGCTGGCCAAGGAAGCCGCGGAGTTGGCCGCTCAGGAGACCGAGGCCGCCGGCAAGGATGCCCAGAAGGCGGCCCGGCTCGCACAGCAGGCCGCCGACGCGGCCAAGGGCGCGGCGCAGGCATCCCAGCAGGCCGTCGCCGCGGCCGAAGCCGCGAACCGTGCCTCCCGGGTTGCCGCGCTGGCAGCAGCCCAGGCCGCCAACGCGGCTGCGGGTGCGGCCGATGCCGCTGCCCACGCTCTGAGCGCGGCCGCCGCAGCCGCTGGCGACGCGACCAAGGCCGAGGAGGCGAACAAGGCCGCGGCCCGCGCCCGAGCGGCGGCGGAGGGGGCCAAGAAGGCCCGGCAGGCCGTCGACAAGGCCATCGTGGCCACCCTCAAAGCCGCCGACGCAGCCCAGGCGGCACGGGGCGCCACAGCAAACGCCTATGCCGCCGCCGATGCAGCCGAAAACGCCAACCGGCATGCCGAGGCTGCGGGGGTTCATTCCTCCAAGGCCAAAACAGCCGCCGCGGAGACCCGGCGGCACGCCCGGGAGGCCGACCGGGCCGCCACCGCCGCGGAGAACCTGGCCCGTACAGCCGCCCGAGTAGCAGGCCAGGCCCGAGACGCCGCCGACTCCGCAGCCCGGCACGCGGAGAACGCCGCCCTTGCCGCAGAAGAAGCCGCCAGACACGCGGGCGACTCCGCCACCGCCGCCGCACAGGCCAACAAACACGCCGAAGCCGCCCGGCAGGCCGCCGAAGCCGCCACCACCGCAGTGACCACCGCCAAGGAGGTCTTCGCCCTCGCCCGGAAGACCGAGACGGAGGACTTGGCCACCCGCACCACCGCCGCCGTCGAACTCGCCCGCTCCCGCAAGGACACAAGCGACGAGTTCACCGTCGAGACGGCACGCGCCCTCCTGGACGTCAAGGACCTGCAGGACGACGCCGTCGCCCTGACCGCCCGGGCCGTGGCACCGGACGCCGACACCACCACCCTCGTCCCCCAGGGCCGGGCATTGGCACTGCGTGTCCTCAAGACTCACGGCTCCTGGCGGCAGGAGGCCGCCAGAGGGGCCCTGACGGGCGGTGACGAAGACGTCCTGGACTACCTGCGCACCGGCTGGGAACAGGCCGAACAGGACGAGATCCGCCAGCAGGTGGCCGACCTGGCCACCACCAGCCCTTACGACGCCGTCCGTACCGCCGCGGCCGCCGCCCTCACGGGCACCGCCGAACAGATCCGCACGTTCCACACCACCGGCCAGCATCAGGTGGCCACGGTCGACTACCGCGCCCGGATCGGCAAGATCCACAACAACGGTGGCACCAGCGTCAAAACGGCCGCCGAGAAAGCCCTGACCGACGGCAGCCCCAAGGCCCTGACCGACTTCCTCAACAGCGGCCAGTACCGGGCGCGCAACGTCGACGAACGCGCCGCCGCCGGAAAGCTGTACAACGACGGCGGCCCGGAGATGAAGGCAGCGGCGATGATCGCCCTGTCCGGCCCGGCCGATCAGCTGCACGCCTTCATCGAAGTCGGTCAGTACATGGCCGACCGCAAGGACCAACTCGCCGATACCCATGTCGCCCAGGTCCAGCAACTGATTCACGAAGCGGACGTCGTCGCCGCCAGGGCCCGGCAGAACCGCTGGATCGCCGCCGAGGCAGCCGCCCACGCCAACAAGGCCAGCGCCGAAGCCCAGGACGCCGCCGCGCAGGCCGCCGCCTCTGCCGCGGAAGCCATCGGCTACGCCGACCAAGCGCACACGTCGGCCGCCGAGGCTGCCCGATCGGCCGGCCAGGCAGGTGAATCGGCACGCACCGCACGCGCCGCCGCAGAGCGCGCCGAACACGACGCCGCGGCCGCCGAGGAATCAGCGGCCCAGGCCGAATTCTCCGCCTCCTACGCCCGCCAGTCCGCGTCCCTCGCCGACGAGGCGGCCGGCGACGCCTTCGTCTCCGCGCTCCTGGCGAACCAGAGCGCCAACGAGGCCAAGGGCCACGCCCGCCAGGCATGGGCGAGCGTGATCGAGAAGCGCGAAGCCGAACTCGCCGAAGCCCGCCGCAAGGCCGAAGAACAGCGCAAGCAGGCCGCCGAGGAGGCCAGCCAGAAGAAGAAGCGCTACTGCAACGTCAACCCCTACCGGGACGGAGTGCCAGGCTGCCTGCTGGCCTCCCATTTCCAACCCGGCGAATGGATCGTCGAGTTCCCGGCCAGTGACCCGTCGGTACTCAAACTCGCCGGCGAGATGTTCGGCGTCAACGACGCCCTCGAATGCCTCTCCGACCCGAGCTTCACCGGCTGTGCCATCGCCGGCTTCGGCCTGGTCCCCCTGGTCGGAGAGCTCACCTACGCCAAGTACGCGAAGTACCTCGACCAGCCCGCCTCGAAGAAGGTCGACGACCTCGGCAGCGACACCCGCTACGCCGAGATCGTGGCGAAATGCGTCCAGTGCTTCCTCCCCGGCACGCAGGTGCTCATGGCGGACCACTCGACCAAGCCCATCGAGTCCGTCGGACCCGGCGACCAGGTCATCGCCACCGACCCCCGCACAGGCGAGACCGGGCCACGCGCGGTCACCGACCTGATCGTCACCGAAAGCGACCGCCGCTTCAGCGAACTCACCCTCACCACCAGCCACGGTGAGGAACGCATCACCGCAACGGACGAGCACCCCTTCTGGTCCCCCTCCCACAAGGACTGGATCAAGGCCGCCGACCTGCGCGCCGGAATGACCCTGCGGGCATTCGACGGCACCACCGTCACCGTCCGGAAGAACCTCCCCCGCACCCAGTACGCCCGCACCTACACCCTCGACGTCGACGACCCCCATACATTTTATGTACTGGCGGGGAAGACACCCGTCCTCGTCCACAACTCCGAATGCCCGGTCTTCATCAAGCAGGCCCTGGAAGAACTCGCCGACAGGCATGTCACCACGGGCCGCATGTTTGACCCTTCGGGCAAATCCGTAACGGTTCAGATATCAAGCGGGAATCACGCCCCTGACGGCTGGCAGTCCATCCGCAAAGATGCCAGTGCGTTCCTTGAGGATCATCCCGAGATGGAGAAGCTCCGTAAAGGGATGAAAGAGTACTCCGCCGCGTACCACGTCGAGACCATGTACGCATGGTGGGTGAGGCAGGAAGTGCAGCAGGGCAGAGGCGATAAGATACCCAGGGAACTTGTCGTCGCCATCAACCATCCCGACGGCGTGTGCGCCGTGAGATACGACTGCGTTACAGCGGTCCCGGCAATCCTGCCCACGGGATGGAACATGACAGTATGGCATCCCAAGGGGAAGAGGCGACTGGAGGGGAAGGGATAGAGATGATACTCAACGCCATCATTCACAATGAATACCACCACGCGGAAACATGGCAGGAGATGTCCGCGGTCATCGACGAGATCATGACGAATCTGCGGTACGAGACCTTCAACAACCCCTGGACCGACCCCGGCGAGACCGTGTGCCTCATGTTCGACAAGGCACCGTTCACCGGCAAACCGGCCCCCTGGCCGGACAACACCCTGTGCGTCTCCGTCAATGCCTCCACCGGATACGGCGGGCTGACCTGGTACGTCGAAGATGAACGCGCCGCCCGGGAGCAGAGCGACATCACAGAGCACATCTGGGTGTCCGACAACCCGAACCCGCCCGCCTTCGACCCCCGCGTCGTGTCGGAGAGTCACTACCCTCTCTTCTACGACCCCCGCTGCACCCTGCCGGCCGCCCTGATCCGATCCGCGCTGGAAGAGTTCTGCCGCACCGGCACAGGCGATCGTCCGACCTGCGTCGACTGGACCCGCGGGCACATCAACGGACAGCTCCTCGACGCCGTCTGGTAAGCGGCCCTGGAAATCACCCACGCGTCCGGACAGGGGCGGTCCGCACTGCCCGCTCCCCACCTCTGAGGGGACGGGCACCGGACGCCCCACTGACCGGCGGACAAACTCTCAGACGAAGCCCCTGACAGTGGCCCCCACACACAAGAGGAGGCCACTGTCAGGCGTTTCGGGTGCCGCGATGCCGCCGCCCTCGCGCTGGAACGCAAGCGACTTGTATCGCTGGTCCGTACTGAACGCCTGGGGGCAGGAACCGACCCACGCGGTTCCTACGGGACGATTCTGCCGCGGACCAGGTCGTCGAGGGCCGCCCTCGCGGCCAGCACCGTGTCCGTCCGGTGCCACCGAGTCCGGCGTATGCAGGCAGGCGCCGCCGTCGAGGGCCTGCTTTCCCGTATGCCGGTTCCAGATCCGTGTTGGCTGACAAGCAGGCCCTCCGCTTCGCTGGCCGGGGCAAAGCGACGGGGCGACCGGCTCTGTCGTTTCCCAGCGGACCCGGCACCCGGAACATCCGGTATCCGGCATAGGCGGGTTTTGTCCCCGGGGGTCTGCGGAGGGGGCCGACAGTGCGTCGCGGGTTCCGGCCCGGCGTGCCGGTTCCCTCCTCCGGGCGCGGTTGCGGTATGGGGGAGGTGTCGTCGCGCCGGCGGAGCGGGGAACTTGCAGGCCGGGGGCCCGGTGCGGGCCGGTCAGCGCCGTTGGGTGCCGGTCCGGCCAGCGGCCGGCCGGTGGGCCGGCGCGGGTTGTCAACCCTTGGGGCGTGTCGTTTCCGCCCGGGATCCTGCATCCCTGATGCGACCTTCGGGCGGTTTCCACATGGTTTCGCCGGTTGGGTGTGCCCGGCCGGGCGACAGGTCGTGGGCGCTGGCGCCGGGCCCGGGGCGCAGGGCAGGGTGGCCGTGTCGGCCCGCTCCCCCGGGGTGGCATCCCCCGCCATCGCCGGGGAGCGGGGCGGACTGGTGACCATTCCCGTGATCTCCCCACCCCTTCTCCCTTGTTCCTGTGACGGACCGCGGCCGTGTGTGCGGCGGGTCGGTGCTGTCCGGGCCTGTTTCCGCTGAGGATCCTGCGCATGCGAAAACCTTCTGCCCGCCCCGTGCCGGCCGGTCGTGGCCGGTGGCCCTTACGGTCCCGGGCCCCGCGTCCGGGGCGCCACGCACCGGCGCCCGCCCCTGGCGACCTGTGGGCGCGGTCGATGGGCCGGGCTGTGGTGTGGGGGGGGCGTGCCCATGGCCGGGGCGGGCGCGGTCGCCGCCGTCCAGCCGGGGCCGGTGGCGGTGGCCGGGGCGTTCGCCGCCGCCACTGCGGCGGGCGCGGCAGCTGCCCGGACCGCGTACCGCCGGGCCGCGGGCGCGGCGCGCATGTGGCGGGAGGCGGGTGCGGTCGCGGGGCGGGCGCGGGAGGAGACGGCCGTGGCCCTGGGGCATCTGGGGGCGATGCTGTCCGCAGGGACCTCTGCGCTCACCGCCACCGGTCCGGCGGGCACGGTATCCGGCAGGGCCGGGGTGCTCCTGGCCCCTGCGGCTGGCGGGCCGCCGACCGTGGCCGGGCTGCAGCGGGAGCTGTTCGCGTTCCAGGAAGCGGTACTGGGGGCGCTTCAGGCGCTGGGGGAGGCGGGGTCGGCCGAGCGGGCGCTGGCCCGCCACGCCGCGCACCGGACGCTGGCCCTGTGCCAGCAGGCGCTGGGGTCGGTCGACGCCCTGGAGGGGGTGGTCGAGGACCCGGACCTGCTGGAGATCGCGTTCACCGTCGACCATCACGTCACCCGGGTCGTGCGGGGAACGGAGAGCCTGATCGTCCTACTCGGCTCCAGGCGCCGCCGCCCCGGCGAGGACACCCCGGCGCAGGAGGTGCTGCGGCTGGCCATCTCCGAGGTGAAGGAGTACCGGCGGGTGCGGGCCGGGCCGTTCGTGCCCGCGACCGCCATCGCCGGGCATGTGGTGCCCGAACTCACCCATCTGCTGGCCGAGCTGATCGAGAACGCCACCGCCTTCTCCCCGCCGGAGAGGGTCGTCGAACTGTCCGGGCGCCTGGATGCCGGGCGGCCGGGCCTGCTGCTCGTGATCCCCGACAGCGGACCGGGCATGAGCGCGGAGCAGCTCACCGCGATGAACCTCCTGCTCGCGCACGAGCCGGGACACGACGGCCGGGACCTGGTCTCCGGTGGCCAGATCGGCCTCACCGTCGCGGCCCGCCTCGCCCGCCGGCACGGCATCACCGTCCGCCTCACCCCCAACGAGACAGCTGGGGTGGTCGCCGAAGTGTGGTTACCTCAGGCGGCCTTGCGCACCGCCCCCGTGCCCGATCCTTCCGCCGCCGGTGATCCGACCGCTGCGGCGGCGGCGGGGAACGCCCCCGTCCCGGTGCCCACCGCACCGCACCGATTCCTGCCCCCCGAAGTGCCGTTGCCCGCGCCGGTGGGGGTGACGGGCACCAGCTCGGACACACCCACGCCGGACGGGGTGCGGATGCCGGGCCGGATGGCGGCCGGGCTCCGCCATCCGCGCCCACCCGTCCCTCCGTCCGCGCCGGCGCCCGCCCCGGCGCGGGCGGCCTGGGACGGGGCCGCCGGATTCCTCACCGCCGTACGCGACACCACAACACCCCCACCCCCGCCCGCCCCTGTTGAGGGAGAGAACCGGCCGTGACCGACCCCGCCGCCCGCTTGTCCGAGGACCCCCTGGAGTGGGTCCTGCGCAAGTTCACCGAGGACACCCCCGGCGTCAGCGCCGCGCTGGTCGCCACCGGCGACGGACTCCTCAAATCCCTCCACCCGCCCCTCGCGGAGGCGGACACGCTCAGCGCCGCGTTCAGCGGACTGCACAGCCTCGCCCGCCAGACCGGCGCGCTCTGCTTCAACACCACCGGCTACCAGGCCATCTGCATCGACACCACCAACGGTGTCCTGCTCCTGGTGAGCATCCCCGGCGGCAACGGCTTCCTCACGGCCCTCGCCGAACCCCGCGCCGACACCGGGGCCATCGGCTACGCCATGACCCGGCTGACCGCCCAGCTGCCCGAGCACCTGGGCACCGCCGCCCGCCGGGCCGGACCATGACCCCCCACCCTCCCCCGCCCGAGGCCGCGCCCGAGGCCCGGACCATCCGGTCGCTGCGGCCCTACGCGGTCACCGGGGGCCGGACCCGGCCCGTGTGCGACCTGCGGCGCGAGACCCTCCTCGGCACCGGGCTCCGCGTCCTGGCCGCCGGTGCCCTGCCCGAGCACCGCGAGGCGGTGCGCCTGTGCGAGCCCGGACCCCGGGCGGTCGCCGAACTCGCCGCCCTGCTCCAGTTGCCCGTGCAGGCGGCCAAGGTCGTCCTCGCGGACCTCGTCCACAGCGGCCGCCTCCACATCGCCTCCCCTCCCCTGGCCGAACGCCCCTCCCGCCCCCTGCTGGAACGAGTCGCCCGTGGCCTCCGTGCTCTGTGACCCCCGCCCCGCCCCCACCGCCCAGGCCGTGAAGATCGTCATCGCGGGCGGGTTCGGCGCGGGGAAGACGACCCTCGTCGGTGCCGTCAGCGAGATCACCCCGCTCACCACCGACGAGGCCCTCACCACCGCCGACACCTCCCTCGACCCTCTGGAGGGCATCAAGGCCAAGACCACCACCACCGTCGCCCTCGACTTCGGCCGCATCACCCTCCACCCCGACAACGCACACGACAGAGCTGGGGTGGGGGATGTGGTGCTGATGCTGTTCGGCACCCCCGGCCAGGAGCGGTTCTGGTTCATGTGGCGGGACCTGTGCCGGGGCGCGGCCGGGGCCGTGGTCCTGGCCGACACCCGCAGCCTGGACGACTACTTCGAGGCCGTCGAGTACTTCGAACAGGAACAGCTCCCGTTCGTCGTCGCCGTCAACGAGTTCGACGACGCCCCCCGCCACCCCCTGGACGACATCCGGCGCGCGCTGGACCTGACCCGTCCCGGCACCCCCGTCATCACGTGCGACGCCCGCCACCGCTCCTCCGCCCGCACCGTCCTGATGGTGCTCGTCGACCACGCCTGCGCCATGCTCCCCCCGGGAGAGGTACGGTGAGCGGCGACTTCCCCACCGGCCGGGACGCGCTGCCCCACCTGCACGACGACACCGCCCTGCGAATCCGGCGCCTGGCCAGCCTCGGACTGCTGGCCCCGACCCCCTCTTCGACCGCTTCGCCGAACACATCAGGTCCGAACTCGGCCTGGCGGTGGGCATCGTGAACCTCATCGGCACCCACCAGCACTTCACCGGCCTGTCCCAGCCCGCCGGCAGCACAATGGGCCGCACCATGGGCCTGCGGGAGGGCTTCTGCCCCCTCGTCGCCGACCGCCGCCGCCCCATGGCCCTCCCCGGCGTGTGCGCGGCGCCCCGTCTCGTCAGCAACATCGCCGTCTCCGCCTTCGGCGTCCGTGCCTACACCGGCGCCCCAGTCATCGACCCCGAGACCCACCTGGTCCTGGGCACCGTGTGCGGGATCGACCCCGAACCCCGCCCCGGAGACGCCCACCGCATGCTCGCCACGAGCAAAGACCTCGCCTGCGAACTCCACTCCCTGCTCCGCCACCGCACCACCTGAACCCACCCACCACCATCACCGTGATCAGGGGGACCACCCGACATGCCCCACCCCTCACCACCCACCACACCCACGGCTTCGGCCCCGGCTTTCGGGGTGGAACCGCGCCGCCGGCCACCGGTGCTCGCCGAGGAGGAACTGCGGCGCCGGGTGCGGGCCTTCGCGGAGGCGGAGATCGCCCCCCGGATCCCGTACCTGGAGACCGCGGGTGTGCCGGACCGGGCCCTGCTCGACGCCATCGCCCGCCACGGCTGGACCTCGATCACCATCCCCGCCCGGTACGGGGGCATGGACGCCGGGCACCGGACCAAGACGGTCGTCATCGAGGAGCTGTCCCGTATCAGCGGCGCGGCGGGCGCGGCCGCCCAGGCTGCCGAGCTGGGCACCGCGATGATCCTCAACCTCGGCAGCCCGTCGATGCGGGAGGAGTGGCTGCCGCGGATCGCGCAGGGGGTGTGCCTGCCCACCATCGCGGTGACCGAACCGGGCTCCGGCAGCCACGTCCTGGGGATGGAGACGACCGCCCGCCGCAAGGGCAGGGGCTGGGTCCTCACCGGCCGCAAGGACTACGTCGGCAACGCACACACCAGTGACCTGCACTGCGTGGTGGCCCGCACCGGGAAACCCGGCCGCCCGGACAGTCTGACCGCGTTCCTCGTCGAAACCGGCCGCCCCGGGCTGATGACCACCCCCCATCCCCGGTCGCTGGGGCTGCGCGGGTTCAGCTTCGGCGAACTCGTCCTGGACCGCGTCCGTATACCCGAGGAGCACGTGATCGGGACCGTCGGCGGCGGGCTCGCCGCCGCCTACTCCTCCAGCGTCCTGCACGGAAGGGCCAACCTCGCCGCCGTCGCCGTCGGCCTCCACCAGGCCACCCTCGACCAGGCCGTCCGCCACACCACCACGACCACCCGCTACGGCCGGCCTCTCGCCGCCCCGCCCGTCATCCGCCAGGGCATCGGGCAGATCACCGCCGCGCTGCGCGTCTCCCGGCACACCCTCCACGCCGCCACCGCCCTCCTCGACGCCGGACAGCCGTGCGACAGCGACCTGATCAGCGCCAAGTACCAGGCCGTGAACGCGGCCATCGCCGCCACCCTGACCGGACTGCGGCTCCACGGCGCGGCCGGCCTGCGCTGCGATCTGCCCATGGAGCGCTACCACCGCGACGCCCTGTGCCTGGAACCCCCCGCCGGGACCAGCGACATCCAGCTCCTGCGCCTCGCCGAGGACGCCCTCGGCGAGGCGCGCACCCCTGGTCCGTCCGCTTCCGCCACCCCCGCGGCTGAAAGGCACCGGCCGTGACCCGCCCCCGCCACGCCCCCAGCACGTCCACCCCGGCCCTGATGCCCAGCTACCCGCGCGGCCGCCTCGAACCTCCCCTGCAGGCCCGGTTCGAGGAAACCGTGACCACCTTCTACTACTGAGGTTGTAGGTGTGTTGTCGTCATGGTGAGTCCGGTTTCGGTGAGGCATCCGTTGAGGGTGTCGTTGCGGTACTGGAGTCGGCGGTGGCCGTGGCGGAGTGTGGTGATGAGGTGTTCTGGGCTGGTGAAGGCGGTGTTGGCCTGGCTGCTTCGTCGCAGCAGGGACCAGATGCCCTCGACGGGGTTGAGGTCGGGTGCGTAGGGCGGCAGGTGGGAGGCGGTGACCCGGTCCTGTGCGTCGATGAAGGCGCGCAGGCGGCGGTCCTTGTGCACGTTCAGGTTGTCCCAGATCAGGATGACCGGTCCGCCGAGCTGGCGGTGGGCAGCCTTGAGGAGGTCGCGGTAGGCGGTCCAGGCAAAGCTGCGGCGCCCGCCCCGCTTGTGGTCGCAGTGCCGTCTGGGCCGGTAGATCATGCGGGAGCGTTCGCCGGGCTTGTAGCAGACCAGGGCGGCGATCGAGCAGCGGCGCCGGGACCGGCCGCGGACCCGGATCACCGGGGTGTGGCCGCGTTTGGCCCAGGTGCGTGAGGTGGGCGGCGTCATCGAGAAGCCGGCTTCTTCCTCGAAGACGAGCCAGGCCCCGAGCGCCGCCGCGGTGCTTCCACGCGGGGCCGCACCTCCTTCACCCAGCCGGCCACCGCCGCCTCATCACGCTCCACGGCCCGCCTGGCGGGCATCTGGTGGCTCCAGCCGTGCCGCCGGAGCATCTGGGCGATGCCCGACAGGGTCATGGTCTTGTGGAACCGGCGCCCGATCAGTGTCCGGATCCGGTCCAGGGTCCAGGTCTGGTCCGGCCGGCCGTGCGCGGCAGGCCCTCTGGCCAGTTCCTCCTCCAGCGCCGTGAACAGGGCTCTGCCCAGTTTCGGACGGGACACCGGGCCGCGTGACCGCAACCCCGCCTCTCCCCGTTCCGTCCATGACCGCCGCCAGCGCTGGACCGACCGGACACTGACCCGTAACTCCTTCGCGACCGCGGCATTGGCATGCCCCGCCGCGAACATCCCGGCCGCCTCCAGCCGGATGCGTTCTCGAAACACCTGCCGTTCAGGGGACAGGCCCCCACCCTGCGGATACCTCATCTTCCAGGCATACCGCGACGATCAGCCCCTGTCAGCCCTACACGACACCACGCCTAAAAACTCAGTAGACCGGGATGTGCGGGAGGCGACCCCGCTGAGCCCGCCGCTACCTCTCGACCGGGGGACAACACCGTCGACAACCACGTGACCCAGCTCAAGGCCTGACGGGCGGGTCTGCGACCCGTCGCGCTCCGGCCGCGCAGATGCCTCGCTCCGCCCTATTCGAGCATGGGTTCGGCTTCGTCCGGAACCCAGGGGAAGGGGACGTCGGGCCATCTCGCGGCGGTCCACTCGTCGAGGTCGACGGCCAGGACAGCGTCGATGAAGACCTGCGGCGGGCGGTAGCCGTGGGCTGTGACGTAGTGTGCGATCAGGAACGGAGCGGCGTAGGCGATGCCCGGCTCGCCGGGAATCCGCACCTCCCCGTTTCCCTCCGGTGCCGATGTCTCCTGATCAGGGCAGAGGTCACACCTGTGCGCCCCGAGGCAGACGTTCATCCAGTGGACGTCCTGCACAGCCTTCAGCCTCTCCACGAACGCGGCGGGGACGGTCCCTGCCGCGTACGGCCTGCCGGCCTCCAGCCACCCGATGTTCAACCGGGTGTACGTGGGGCGGTACCAGAGCGCGTAAAAGCCCGATTCCCGGTCGATGAACGGCGTCCTCGGGCAGGTAGGAGTACTCGCTGAGATCTTCGTAGAACACCCGCACATCATCGCCGCACTGTCTCCGGTACCCATGAGCACCCCGCGCCGGGGTACTCGGGGGCGGGGCCGGGTCTCCCGTACCGGTCTCGTCCGGGGGGTGCCTCTTCGCGCCGGCTGAGGCTCAGGGACGGACTCACGGCAGGACCTGGCAGGGGGCGGCCCCACACCCCGGCCGGTACATCGTCCGGGACGGCGTCGGGCTCGGGGAACGCGCGGCGCGACAGCTCCCGCATCGCGGCGGTCTGCCGCTCCACCGCTTCCGCGATGCCCGGGTCGATGCGGGACGGCGGCGCGCCTCGATCGCGCGGCGGTACCCGTCCGGCGGTGGCCGGCGCTCCACCGGCGCGGCGGGCGCGGCTGGCAACAGAGCCGAGGTGACGTCGCCGACGATGGCGGGGCCGGTCCTCACGGGCGCGGAGGCCGGGACGTGCAGGGCGCGGACGTGTCCGTTCGGCACCCGTCGTTCGCCGCCGCGATCAGCTTCGGCGCGCTCCAGCGGAGCTTCGTGCCGACGGCCGGGGTGTCGGGGGCGATGTCCAGGCGGCGGGGCAGCAAGTTTCCGGGCCGGAATACGGTGGGTGAAGAGGAGAGTTCGCCGTCGGCAGTGTGGGCCCGGCAGCATGAACTGCAGGCCCACACTGTGTCATGACCCGTCGTCTGGTTTCTGTATTTCGGGTGGCAGCTCGGATCCGGAATAGGAGACCAGGAGTTTCGCCTCGGCCGGTGTGTCTCCGACCGCGATGGCGATCTTCGGCGAGATGCCGTTCACCGCGTAGGCGGGTTTGCTGGTCCCTGGCTCCTTCGTGTCGCCCTCTCCACCCTGGTCGTCGCAGGGCGTATTGACAGCGGTTCCGAGCTTGTCGGCGACGACGAAGTTCACATTCGCGATATCTCGATACTCGCGTCCCTCATAGGTGAACAGGTACACGCAGGATTCCTCTCCCGCGTCACTGCTGCTGCCGCCAGCCGTGCACCCGGCGGCTGACACCGCCGCGACCACCGCCAGCAGGGTGTGCGCAGACCGTCCCGCCCAGCTCATGGACGCCTCCTCAGTAGATGCTACGGAGGGCGAGGACATCCCCCTTGCCGAGGGTCCTCGCCTTTGTGGTGCAGAGAAATGAGTTCGTGTACATGGTGAGGTTCTCGTGCCCCGCACCGACATGTCCGAGTCCGAAGACATGCCCGGCCTCGTGTGTTCCGACGGAGCGGATGTCGTACCGGTTCCGGCAGCTACCGGTGGGCCTGTCCGTGAAGAGACTGTCGGCGGTGTTGTAGCGCACGTCGGCCTCACGGAGGTCGTCCGCGTCCACCGCGATGACACCAGCCTGCGGGTGGAGATCGCCGCACTGCCGCTGCGCCGCTACCTGGCCGTCCGCGAGCGCTTCCTCGTCGTTCAGTACGAGCGGATCACCTACCTCGACGCCGCACCCGCCCCGAGCATCAAGGCGGCCGACCGCTCCGAGGTGAGCATCTTTGACTTCCACAGCGGCCACCCGGGGATGCGCGCCTTCGTGCGCCTGTGCGGCAAGCACCTGATCCTGCCGATCGACGCCAACCCGGCCGACCTCGGCTATCCGTACACGACAGAAGGGGCGTACCCCAAGTTCACCAACGGCTGTTACGAGGCTGCGGACAGCCGCCGTGCCGGGTCCGGAACTTCACCGCGCCGTTTGCAGGTGAGCGCGGCCCGGACGCTGGCCTCCAGCCTGCCCGAAGTGCAAGCCCGTTCGTGCTGCTTCCGGAGAATCTCTTCCTCAGCGGCGATCTCGGTGAACGCCTCCTCCGGATCCCGGTTCCGACGGAATGACCATGCCTGGGCTTCGTCGGCGGCGCGGACGCGGGCGTCCATCTCGCTGGTGCGGCTGGTGCGGTGTTACTGGTGGACGGCGAGTGCGGCGAGGTATCCGGCGCTCTTCGGTCGGGGCCGGCCGACTGGCCCGTCGTGGCCGGCTTCTCGCGCACCGGCGTGCTGGGCGCCGGTGCGGCTGGGGCGTCGACGGTGCCGTGCGGCCCGGTCTTCTCACCCTTGCTGCGCCGGGTCCGGGCCACGGCCGGCCCCGGGACGGTGAACTCCACCACCGCCTGGACCTCGGAGGACGGCTACCGGATGGAGGCCACCGACGGCCCGCCGTGCCCCCGACCTCATCCGCCTCCTCGGCGACGGCCCCACTGGGGCGGGCTGGAAGGTCACCCACAAGCGCTGCCCCTGCCGGTGCGACCACGGGCACGACACCTGCACCGTCGACTTCACCGACCCCGCCACCGGAACGGGCATCTACTACGACAACGGCCGCTGGGGCCGTCTCCCCGACGAAGCCCACCACCAGCAGCTGGCCGGGCTGAACACCAAAGCCTTCAGGTGAGAGCGGCGAGCCCTGGTCCGCTGCAGCCCGGTCGATTCCGACCGCCGCCAGCATCAGTGCGACGCCTACTCCACCCTGCTTGCCGACCTTCACACCCATGAGGCATCGATGCGGCTGGGCCCCTGCGAGCGCCGGGTGTGCAGAGAGCCTGGCGCAGTCAGGGATGAGGCCCGAGGTTGGATGAGCGAGTGAGCTCGTCCCAGAATGGCCTGGGACGAGCTCACTCCGCGCGAGCATCACAGTCGCTTCCGCTGTCTCCGGGGAGGGCGCGGTGTGGTGAGAGGGGGCGCCGTGGTCTGTCTACTTGGGCACTGTCAGCTCGACTTCGCAGTCCAGTGTCTGCGTGTACTTCACGCCGCCCTGCCGGTAGTCGAATCGGCACCAGCGTGCAGACTCTTCCGGTGGTGCCGTGATCTTGAGCTTGGCCAGGTAGAAGATGTCGCTCTCTTTCCCGGCCGCGACTGTTACCGGTTCATTAGCGTAGTTTTTCAGTTTCGCGAATGCTGGTGTGTGCGCTCCGCCTTCTTTGGCCAGCATCGGCAGCCCTTGGGTGTCGTCGAGATCGTAGGCGCTGTAGCTGATCAATTTGAGTCCGTTGGGTATGTCCTTGACCTCAACACTCGTGATGTCGATGGGCTTGGACGATGAGTTATGCGGGACCGGAAGGGCGAAGTACCAGACTTCACCCACCCGGGCGTTCTCGTTGCCCACGACGCCGCTGGACTGCCCTCCCTCGCGCCCCAGCGCCTGTCCGGGCATGGCCGGCGTACCGGATCCCTGCTCATCGAGCCGCTGGCCGGTCGGCGAGCACCCGGCCAGGGCCAGGGCCGTCAGGAGTACGAGTGCTCTACCACGAGTAGAAGACACCCGGCTTGCCGTCCACCCTGTCATTCTTCCCCCAAATGTCGTGCCGCGGGCTCCTTTTGGTACCCGCGTCGATGCGCTGCTTGTGGTCCTTGTCGTACTGGGTGGATCCGCCCAGTTTCACCCCGAAGGCGCTGACCGCCCCTGACCATTTGGTACTGCGGTTCTTGGTGATCTGGAAGAACGAGCCCGGCTCGACCCAACTACGGTTCTTCGCTGGATAGCGTCCATAGTTGGTCGGGCCGTCCAAGTCGCGGACATCCTTGCCGAACTTGCCTACGGCGCCGCCCCGCGGAATCTTGTACTTACCGGCAACGATCTTGTACCGGTACATCGTGATCTTGCCGTAGTCGCACTTCCACGTCTCGCGGATCTTCTTGTACTCGATCGGCACCTGCCACTGCTTGGCGAAGTACGGGCCTCGTTTGGCGTACCCCGTGGAGTGGCCGATGGACGAGCCGAGCGTCACGGAGCCTTCGATCGTCCACCGGCTGCCGGTCTTGACCGCGACTTCGACGTTCGAGGCCATCTTGTTCTCGTACTCCACGGTCGCCCCGGCGTCGAACCAGGCGTGGCCCTCGCCGACGGTCGTATAGTTGATCTTCCGCTCGATCACCTGTTCCTTGGTCTTGTCGCAGCCGCCGTCAAAGGCCTTCACCTCCATGGCCTTGGTGTCGACTCCGTTGATGACGTACGGGTCTCCCTGGGGAAGTCCTGCGACATCGCTCTGGTACTCGGGCAGCGGCCGGTCGCCGAGTGTGTCGGCGGAGTTCAGTTCGTCTTTGGAAGCCCAGCTCTGAGCGGTACGTGCGGCGGGCGGCTGGGGCTGCTCCTGGAACATGTCAGCGGTGATGGGCCGGAGCTTGGTGGGCTCGGCGTTGTCCGCCGCGGCTGTCGCGGCCAGCGCCCGGGCTGTCGCCGGCGCGCTCGCCGGCGCTGCGGTGACCATGTCGGTACCGCGCATGATCTGGCCCGTGGGCGTCTGGCCGTTGACCGTGGCCATGGCATTGATGGCGCCGCCGTTCTCGGCGGCTGCCAGCCGCACGGGCTCGGGCAGGGTCGCCGGGAGGGTCACCTTCCAGGTGCCGTCCGCTCCTGTCACGGTGGTGCCGAGTGTGGTCAGCTCGTGTTCCGCGTCGCTGTCGCTGGTGATGTCCAGGGCCTCTACCCGGACCGGCAGCCCTGCGGCGGGGCGGCCGTCGCCGAGGACGAAGGTGCCTGTGAACTCGGTCGGATTCTGTGGTGCGGGGTCGGGGGTGTTGTCGTTCACCGCCGGGGGCGGGACCTCGGTCCCTGAAGGATCGGGGCCGACGACGGGCTTGATGTCCGGGGAGGGGCTCGCCAGACAGGGCGCTGCTTCGGCGTGTACATCGCCCTGGAAGCCGGCGGCGACATCCGGGTTGGCGGGCCTTACCGTGCCGGTGCCGGTGTAGCTGGAGACGACACCGGTGTACTCGGAATCGGACCCGACGGTGTAAAAGGTGCCGGGCCCGGGGCTCCAGCCGCGCAGAGTGTCAACCCCCACACCCGCGTAGACCGTGGTGGGCACGGAGAATTTAGCCCCGGGGTCGGTCTCGATGTACTTCCACGACCTGACCGTGCCCGGTCCGTCTGTGGTACCGCGCTTGAGTGAGTAGACGGTCGTTCCCACGGCCCAGACATCGTCCGCGTCCCGAAATGCGGTGGCGGCAGCCGACGAGGCGGGAAGCGTCCGCAGCTTCTTGAAGGCACCGCTGTCGAGAGGTGCCCTGGCGATCATGTAGACGTCGAGTTCGCCGTTGTGGTTCAGGGCGAACACGCGACTCTCGCCACCCGACCAGACGCGGCTGTATACGTTCCATCCGGTGCCGTGGTCGCGTACCGGTGTCAGCAGGCTGCCTCCCGTGGCGCTCCTGTCTTTATGGGCCTTCAGTACGCCTGTGTTGGTGATCTCGTAGATGAGGCCGGTGCTCGCGGTGAAGAACATGCTGTTGGTGTCGAGCGGCGCGGTCACGCCGGTGTTGTGGAGGGAGCCGTTGGTGTTTCCCGTCAGCGGGTCCCAGTCCAGGTACTTGCGCAGTACGGCTGTTGCCCCGGACCTGTCGTGGACATAGGTGGGGACAGCGTTCTGGCACTCGCTGGCCGACGCGGCTGTCCGTACGGACGAACCCGCGAAGGCGCTGGGCACGGTGACGGTACCTGCGAGGAGCGCGGTCGCGCACGCGGTGCTCACCAGGATGCGGCGGGTCATGACGGGAGGCTTTGCCCGGTAGCGGCGATTCACTATCGTGGCCCTTCGGGTAAGACAGTGCGGGCAATGCTCTACCGGCGCATGTCATGGCCTAGGAAACCGAGTGCGCCGGGCCCGCACCCCCGGATCGATCCGGGGGTGACGAGACAGTAACCGTCTGTTTGTTGGCATGACTAGATCATCACCACCCGCCCGTCGGCTGACCTCTGGAGCGGTAACCAGGGCATACGCCCTCAACAGCCGCACAAGTCCGGGACAAGTCGGATTGGTCTCTACCAATGGGTCGTCCCTTCTCCGGAGCCGAGTGATCGAATTCACCCTCAGGGGAATCCGGGATTCCGGAGGATGGCGCAGGTCAGGGGCGCACTCGGCACTGGCAGGAGAATGCCCGTGGCCCGCTGCTCGACGGCGATCCTCTCTCGCCAGTGGCCTTGGCTGATGCAGTATTACGGCTCCCGCAAGGACTGAGGCGAACCCTCTCCGTCCCCAGACCCCAGCGAACGATCCGCCCCACCGGACAGACGACCACCAGCTCGCAGGCCAAGACAGGCCGGCACCGGAGCCCGTGCCCATGCGAGCTGACAGGACGTGATCGTGGAGGAGGCCGCGCGTGGTCGGCGCGGCCGCGTGGATGGCCGCGTACCGCGAGGCCGGCCTCCTGACCGAGATCCTGGTCCTGGCCGTCCGGGAGGCCGTGTGCCAGCCCGGCGTTCTGGACGGGCTGTGCCTCGCCGAGGAAAGCCGCGCAGCGTTCACGGGCGTCCGCACCGTCCCGGTCCACGTCGGTGTCCTCCACGCCACCGTCCTGCTTCAGGGGCTGGGCCGGACCACGGAGGACCAAGCACCCCGGGCCACCGCGGACACCACGGCCACCCTGCTCCGCGCGCCGGCCTGGCAGCAGTCGGCCGAAGGGACGCCATAGCCTTCGGGTGAGGACGCCTCGGGCCGGATTCCCGAAGCGAGGAAGAGCTGCCTGGGAGCAGCTCGGTATTCCGCTTGCCGCGGTGCCCCGACCTGATCCGCCTCCTCGGTGACGGCCCCACCGGGGCGGGCTGGAAGGTCACCCGCAAGCGGTGCACCTGCCGGTGCGACCACGAACGGCCCGGCGGGCGCGGCAGATGTGGCTGGGGCTGGGGCTGGCTGGGCGGATTCCTGTCGGCAGGGCTTGGACCGACCGTCTTCGAGTGCCGGTTGGTCAAGAAGATCTGGCACCCGCTTTCATTCGCCGCAGGAACCGCGACGCACCTCGATGCCCACGCACCTCGCGGCGAACGTACGGTGGGCCGCGGCCTGCTCGCGCTGCGCAGCCTCCGGCCAGCGGGCCTCGTCCTCTTCGACCGCTGCATCCAGCAGAAGGTGCGCGGGTAGGCTGAGCTTGTCCTTTATGGTTCGCCGCGGCCATCGACGCGTGCCCTTGAGTGATCCGGCGGTACTCGGCACGCTCATTGACGACCTGGGCCCCTGGCTCGCCGCCGATTGCACAGCCGTGCACGGCGAGAAGACATCCCGCCCAGTGATCACGGGCGGGCGGCCGATGCTGTCAGTGCGGGGAGCTTCTGCGGGTGAGACGCCGGGTCAGGAGGTGATGGCGGCCCAGGTCACAGGGCTCGCGAATATCGGTGGGAACGGACAGCGCTCTGCCGTCGCAACGGCAACTGCCCGTCGGGCCGGTGGGGGTGGAATGGCGCCGCTCCAAGTCGAGTCTTGATCGTTTCTTAGGCGGCACCTAGGCTCTCATGCCCATGGGCATGAGAGAGCCGGACCGCAGTCGCAGGCCGTGGCGTGACCGGCTGGTCAGGCATCGTGTGATCGAGGTCGTGCTGGCCGGGGCAGCGGGGCCGGCTGCTCTGGGCATGGTGCTCGTCTTCCTGCCGGGTGTGGTGGTCGATCATGATCTCGCCGGGGCCAGGGTCGCTGCGCAGGACCGGCTGAAAGCGGTGAACGACGTCCGTACGACGCTTCTGCAGGCCGTGGGCGGCATGGTCTTGCTGTTCGGCGCGTACGCCACCTGGCGGCAACTGCGGGTCAGCCAGGACGGCTTGCGGGCCACCCAGGAGGGTTATGTCACCGACCGGTTCAGCACGGCGGTCGATCAGCTCGGCAGTGACAAGCTGGAGACGCGTATCGGCGGGCTCCACGCCCTGTGGCGGATCGCGGAGTACTCCGACCGCGACCGCGAGGCCGTCATCTCCATTCAGGCCGCCTATCTGCGTACACACCTGCCCTGGCCACCCACCGGACCGGAAGGTCCAGCGACGGACGCGCCCATCAACGACGTCGTGCCGCTGGAGGTCCGTGCCGCCGACGCTCAGGTGGCGCTGACCGGGCTCGGCGTGTTGTTGCCGCAGCCCCGAACGCAGTCCTGGGTCAACCTCAGCGTCACGGACCTGCGCCGGGCCGACTGCGACGGACTGTGGCTGCACGAGGTCAACCTCGACCGGTCCTGTTTGGAGGCGGCGGGGCTGTACCACGCCAACCTGACGCAGGCGTCTCTCGTCGCGGTCAACCTGCGGCACGCCGACCTCACGACAGCGACTCTTCGCCGGGCCCGCTGCGTTCTCGCTGACCTGCGGGGCGCGCGGCTGGTCGAAGCGGACTTGCGTGACGCCGACTTCACGGAGGCCGACTTGCGCGAGGCGAACCTGCGCAAGGCCGACGCGGGCGGCGCTGTCTTCCGCCGCGCCGACCTGCGCCTCGCCGACTTGCGTGGCTCCGACTTGAGCACCGCCGGCCTTCTCCAGGCACGTCTGACCGGCGCGGTGGCCAGCGAGCACACTCGCTGGCCGGCCGGTTTCGACCACGTGGCCGCCGGTGTCGTCGTTGCCGAGGATCCCGGCCCCGAACCTCCGCCACTGCTCCAGCCCTCAGGGATAACGACGCAATACCCGCCCCTGCGGTCTCTGCCGTAAGCTGGTCCTTGATCCTCCGGCATCGAAATAGGCCTCGAACTAGGCTGCTCACCTGGGTGTTCGCCGGTCATGAGGGTGGTCTTCGTCTGATCATGTGCTCCGACCAAGGTGCACCGATCAAGACGAAGGCCGTGAAGGGTGAGTCTCCTGCCTGCCACCGGTTCCGGGGAAGCGTTCGCGAAGGCGTCACGCTTCCGGGAGGATCTGTTCGACTGCCTGACCGTGCACGGCGACGAGTTGTTCGATCTCACCGGGCCGTCGGCACACAGCAACGCCTCGGTGGGTCGAAGGGCATGGTCCGGCTCTGCCACAGCAGACATGATCACCCGGCATCCCGGCCCGGAAGCCGGGAGCGGGCACCGCGTCAGTCGTTGAACTCGCCAAGCATCGCGTTGGTCGCCACCATGCCCAGCGAACCCGTGCCGAAGGTCACCGCGCCCGTGCCGGTGAGACCCGAGCGGGTGCCGCGCAGGAAGGACACCGCACCGGCGTAGCCGTTCTCCCCGATGGCCGCCGTGAACACCTCGCTTCTGCCGTCGTTGTTGATGTCGACCACCGTCGACTCGTACCCGAAGTGGTCTTTGTGCTCGGCGACTCCCGGCACCCCCGGGGTGCTCTGGCTGATGACCTGGGCCCCCGCTGTGGTGGGGCCGGTACGGGAGCCGCGCAGCACGGTGAGGGCACCGGCGGCATTGACACCGCCGAAGCTCTCCGAGGCAACACCCACCGCGATGTCCGGATAGCGGTCCCCGTCGATGTCGCCGATGGAGGCGCCGCTGCCGAAGTTGTCGGAGTCCTCGGCCGCCCCGGGCACTCCGGGGCTGTCCTGGTTGAGGGCGCGGGCGCGGGCCGGAACGGGGCCCGAGGGCGAGCCCGGGACCCAGGTGATCATGCCGCCCTTGGAGTGCGGGACCTCCAGGTCGGTGTCCAGCCCGCCCTGGCGGCCGAGGACGATATCGGCGAAGCCGTCCCGGTTGATGTCGCCCATGTCGACGTTGTCGGCCTCGAACGGCCGTCCGCCGAGCTTCATCGCGTGTCCGGGGCCGAGCGGTGTGCCCAGGTGAAAAGCGCTCCGAGGGTAAGCACCGCCGTGGGTGGTGTGACCGGCGGTCACCAGGTCGGTCCGACCGTCACCGTTGACATCGCCGGTGGCGAAGTCGGTGTGAACACCGAACTGGTCCGACGGGACGGGCACCGTACCGGCGTGCGACCCGTCCCGCCCGAAGGGGCCGGAGACGAGCCGCTGTCCGCTCTGGCGCCGGTCCGTCGTCACCACATCGGTGTCGCCGTCACCGTCGAAGTCCCCGGCCGCGAGCACCGCGCCGCTGCTGTCGTACTCCGCCACGCCGTGCAGCACCGTGGTGGCGGAGCCCAGCCCATCGGGTCCGCCCCAGACCGCGACAACCGCCCCGGCGTACCGTTTGCCTGCCCCGCTCTCACCGGGTACACCGATCATCAGATCGGCGTACCCGTCGCGGTCGAGGTCCGCGCTGACCACATCGGCGCCGAAGCGGTCATCGGTCCCCGGCGTGCCGGGAATCTCCTTGTGCCCCTGCCGGAAGACCTGCTTCCGGGCGAGCGGCTCACCCTTGCGGGATCCGTAGAGCACGGCGACCGAGCCCGCCCGGGCCCGCCCTTCCACCGTCGCGTGCGGCGCGGCCACCGCCACATCGCGATAGCCGTCGCCGTCGAAGTCCTCGGCCTTCGCCACGGGCACGGGTAACGCGCCCGGCCGTTCCACCGGAGCCGCTCCCGCCGCCGGGGCGATCAACACACCGGTCGCCAGGAGCGCGAGAGCCGGCCCGGACCACCGGACCGTACAAGGGATGTTCATGGTCGTTCCTCCCCTGGAGAACCGCGCGGACGGGGTGAACTCCACCCGCGCCGCGCCGGGGCGGTCCCGTACGCGTAACCGTTGGACCGGTCCGCCCGGGGCCGGGTTGTACGGAACGGGCCATCACGCGGGGAACAGCGGACTGCCCCGCATCCTCGATCGCTTGCCGCTCCGCTGCCGCCCTCCTGGTACTGAGGCTGGCCGGAACCACGGATGACGTCCTTAGACCTGGTGGTTGGTCACCCCGCCGTCCGGCCGGGGAGGGTGAAGACTGCCGGTTTCCTGCTGGCGGTATGGTCGCGGGGCCATGTCCCCGGCCCTTGGGGCCTGTGCGAGAACGGCCATGGTTATCGTGGTGAGGTCGGTAAAATGCGTGCGGCGGCGTGCACGTACGCCGGTGCCCCGTCGGGGAGTTGCGGTCCACGCCCACAGTCCTGGGGTCGAGGTTCCCGGAATCGCGTGCCACGTGATCCCCCCTTGTTTCTTCTGTCTGCGATCTTCCAGTGCGGCGCGGGGCGTGGAGTCGGGCCGTGAGCAGGAGACGGGCATGACGAAGGACCGCAAGCGCAAGCCGGCCGCACGCGCGGAGATGGCGGTGACGGGGCTGCGGCGCGGGGAGGCTGGCGCCCGGGTGGAAGCCCGCCGGGCCGCTCCGGACTTCGGCGCCGTTCCGCCCGCCGGGGTGCCGATGGACCCCGACCCCCTGGGGACCGGGTACGAGCTGCTGACCGTGCCGCTGATCGTGACGGTCATGCTTCCGGCAGGCGCCGACGGCTGCGGCTACCTCGTCTCTCCGCAGGGCTGGTATCGGGCCAGGGCGCGGGTGTGGGGGCCGATGCCGACACGGGAGTCCGGGCTCGCGCCGCCGGCCGGGCAACGGCCCGGGTGCTGATCGTCCAGGTCTCCGCCCGCCGCCGCTGGACGGATGCCGAGGTCGTCCAGGAGTACCTGCGCACCGCGGCGACCTCGGCCATCACCGCCCTGGTGGACGGTGCACCAAAACCCACTCGCCCCGGCCCCGGACGCCCGGTCGGCTCGAAGAACCGACACGTCGGACGCGTCCTCGCCACCGGCAAGCCCTACGCCCGCCCCGCTCACCACAAGACAGGCACCAAACCACGCCGCGGCAACAGCCCCGCCACCCCCGTTCATCACCACGATCCCGACGATGTTGGATAGCGGCATGGTGAGACGCAAGAAGGAGAAGAAGCAGCAGCCCACCTGGGGCATTCCGAAGGGGATCGTCCTGCTGGCAACGCCGGAGGGCTGGCGCTTCCTGATCCAACCCGTGGAAGGCGGAATGCTCTGCGGGCGCCTCGACATTCCGATCAACACCGACCCGCAGGACGCGCGAGCCGCTGCGGCAGTCATGGTGGTGGAACTCGCGCGCGACGTCCACGACACCGACGTCGAGATGACCTGGGATCCGCCCCCGGACCCCTGGTCATGGACCGCCCAAGTAACCCTCGCCACGGTGAGTGACGATTGAGCGTCTCCGGGCGGTGTGCGAAGTCGCCCGAAAATGGGTGGTGGTCAGTATCGCTGGGCTGACAGTCCGGGCCGTGGAAGACGTTGCATTCCAGCTGAAGGCGCTGTTGTTCCCGGCGATCGCGGACATCGCGGTGCGGTTGGTGAACATGGACATCGAGAACGTGCGCCTTGACTCGCAGTGCACCACAGCCGGCGCCGCCTGCCCCGGATGCGGAGTCTGCTCGACCCGAGTTCACAGCTCCTACCTGCGGTTTCTCGCTGATGCCCCGAGCGCGGGACGAAGCGTCGTACTCCAGTTGCGGGTCCGGCGATTCAGGTGCGGGAACACCAAGTGCCCACGTCAGACGTTCGTGGAGCAGATATCCGGCCTCACCCGCAGGCACGGCCAGCGCACCGAACGACTGCGCTCCATCCTGACCGCGATCGGCCTCGCCCTGGCCGGTCGAGCCGGCGCCCGCCTGGCTGCCGTGCTCGGCATATCCATCAGCCGGAGCACGATCCTGCGTCTGGTCGAGGCACTCCCCGAGCCGGAGGTGCCGACGCCTCGGGTGGTCGGCGTCGACGAGTACGCCACCCGCAAGGGCCGCCGCTGCGGCACTGTCCTGGTGGACGTCGAGACCCGCCGGCCGATCGATCTCCTGCCTGATCGAGAGGCATCAAGCCTGGCCGCCTGCCTCGCCCAACGGCCAGGGATCGAGATCGTCTGCCGGAACCGCGCATCGTTCTTCGCAGAAGGCGCCACAGCCGGGGCATCCCAAGCGACGCAGGTCGCGGACCGCTGGCATTTGTGGCACAACCCCGGGGAGGCCGCTGAGCAGGCTGTGCCCAGCACCGCCAGTGCCTTCGCGTCCTGGTCCCCAATCACGAAGCGGAGGCCGAACCACCTGCGCCGCCCGGGGAGAAGACAGATTCGCCATGGCGGAGCGATCGGTTCGCCAACTGTGTCCGAGCCAGGCACGCCACGGTCCACGCGCTGCTGGAAGCCGGCCACAGCCGCCGCTCCATCGGGCGTCAGCTCCGGATGACCCACCGCACCGTCAAGAGCCTCACCGACGCTGCGAAGTCGGAAGACCTTTTTCGTGGCCAGCGGCAGCGCAGCAGGACTTCCGTCCTCGACGAGTACAAGCCCTACCTGGACGAGCGCTGGGAGGAGGGCTGCACCAACGCCTGGAAGCTGTGGGAGGAGATCGTCCCCTTGGGCCATCGTGGCAGCTACGGCCGGGTCAGCGCCTACCTCCGAGAGAAGCGCACCTCACCACGGCCGGTCACCACGCAACCGCCGGCACCTCGCGTGGTGACGAGATGGATCCTCAGCCGACCCTGGACGCTGACCGAGATCGAACGGCTCCGGCTCAAGGCCGTCCTGGCCAACTGCCCCGAACTCGATGCCCTGACCGGTCACGTCCGGTCCTCCGTCCGCATGCTTACCGAACGCCAGGGTGAACGACTCCCGCAATGGCTCGACGCCGTCCGCCAAGACGACCTGCCCAGCCTCCACACTCTTGCGGCCGGCATCGACCGAGACCGCGACGCCGTCATCGTTGGCCTGACGCTGCCCTGGAAATCCGGAGTCGTCGAAGGCCACGTGAACCGGATCAAGAGGCTCATGCGCCAGATGTTCGGCCGCGCAGGCTTCGACCCTCTTCGCAAACGGGTCCTGCTCGCCCCGTAATTGTGTTGTCAGTGCTTGATGCGAGGATCCGAGCGACCATATGCAAGGAGATCAGCATGGGCACCTGGGATACCGGTCCCTTCGACAACGACACAGCCGCGGACTTCGCCAACGCCCTCGACGAAGCCAAGCCCGAGGCCCGCGAAGCCCTGATCCGAGGCGTCCTCGTCCGGACGGTCGACGCCACCGGCTACCTCACGGAAGCAGAAGAGGCGGTGGCGGCCGCCGCCTTGATCGCGGTGCAATGCCCGGGAGGCGAACCCGTCGACATGTCCTACGGTCCGGAAAAGCCCATGCCCGTGTTTCCTTCCGACCTTCGGGTACTCGCCGACGAAGCCCTCGCCCGCATCGTCGGCGACGAGGATGGGCCGGCCTCAAACTGGGGCGACCCGAAGGACTGGAAGCAGTGGCGAGCCATACTGATGCGCCTTCGCGCAGTGCTTGCCCCGCCACCCCTTTCCATTGCTCTCTTCGACGTCCAGCCGTAACAGAGCGTCACTCAGCATGGAAGCTGAGCCAGAACCACTACTCGTGAATAAAGCCAAACGGGTGCTACTCGCTTGTCCGCGTCGAGGGCGGCGGCCGCGGGGTGGTCTCGCAGGCCGGGGTGGTGCTGTTGGTCGAGACGGTCCGCACGTCTGGTCTGGACACGGCAATGTCGGCAGCCATGGCGCCCTGGCGCAAGCCGCGGGCGGTGCACGACCCGGGCAAGATCCTGCTGGACCTCGCGCTTGCCGTAGCTCTGGGCGGGGACTGTCTCGCCGATGTCGCCCTGCTGCGGGCCGAGATGGATCTGTTCGGCCCGGTGGCATCGGACCCGCCCGTCTCCCCTCATCGACACTCTCGCCGTGGCCGGGCCGAAGGCCCTGGCCGCGATCCGCGCAGCCCGGGCCGGCGTGCGCGAGCGCGTAGGGACGTTGGCCGGGGATGATGGTCCGGCTGCCGATGGCCAGGTGATCGTGGACATCGAGGGTGTGCTGGTCCAGGCGCATTCCGAGAAGCAGGACGCGACCGCGACCTCCGCTGGTGGCGTTCGTCGACCACGGCCGGGCCGGGTCCGGTGAGCCGGTGACCGCGCTGCTGCGGCCGGGCAACGCGGGCTTCAACACCGCAAGCGACCACATCGAAGCCACCCGGCTCCCCCTGGCCCAACTCCCCGAGGACCTGCGGCGCGGGCGGCGGACGCTGATCCGCACCGACTCCGCTGGCGGCACCCACGCCTTCCTTCAGTGGTTGTCCCGGCCGGGACGGTGGCTGTCCTACTCGGTCGGCATGGGGATCGCCGACAGCCTCCACCAGGCCGTGCTGAAGATCCCGAAGACTGCGTGGACGCCGGCCTATGACGCCGAGGGAACCGAGCGGCCCGGCGCCTGGATCGCGGAGATCACCGACATGCCCGACCTGAGTACATGGCCGAAAGGAATGCGGCTGATCGTCCGCAAGGAACGACCTCATCCTGGTGCCCAGTTGCGCTTCACCGACCTCGACGGGCTGCGGCTGACCTGCTTCGCCACCAACACCCAAGGCGCCCAGCTCGCGGACCTGGAGCTGCGTCACCGGCGCCGGCCCCGCTGCGAGAACCGCATCCGAGTCGCGAGGCACCCGCGCCACCGGCCTGCGCAACCTGCCCCTGCACGACACCGCGCAAAACTGCATCTGGCTGGAGATCATCAAGATCGCGCTCGACCTACTGGCCTGGATGTCGATGCTCGCCCTGACCGGTGCTACCGCCCGCTGCTGGGAACCCAAACGGCTCCGCCTGCGGCTGTTCTCCGCCGCCGCCCAGCTCATCATCACCGGCCGACGCCGCCGGCTCCGCTTCATCGCCCGATGGCCCTGGACGCACGTGATCACCGAGGCGATCCAGCGCTGGCAGCCCTGCCGAACCCCGGCTGACCAGCAACCCCGACCGTCCCGACGAGCCCCAGCAGCATCCCGGAGCAGTGGGACCCGGCGTCCACCCGAGACGACACCCGGGACCCCAGCCTGCCCACACGCAACCGATCAAGCCCACGCGGCCCACCAGTTGACCTGATGAGCCGTCACGAAAGGTCGAGCCTAGGGCAGCGGTCACAGCGAGGGTCGGGAAGCTCTCGCGCCGACCTGGCCGGTACGCATCCGTGAGCCAGCATCCGACGGGTACCGCCTCCTGTCTGGTCGACTGGTTCCGGGCGCGGCGTCGCTGGAGGCCGGCATCGAGCGCGCCCGGCGCGCGTTCCTTCAGCGGTGGGGCTGTGCGAGCCGGACGCGGGCCCGGTCGCGTCGGCGGCCGTGCTCGCCTTCTCCGCACTTCAGACGGTGGGGGCGGTGCTGCTGGAGTGCGGGAGCGGCGCCCCCGGCCGGCAGGGCCGGACCGAGGGCGCCGGTGCCCGCCGGGTGTACCGAAGCGAGCGGAGCTGCTGGGACGTGGGGCTGGGTGGTCCTGACCCCCGTGCGGGACCACCCAGCCCGTTACTGGTGTCCGCTGTGGTTACCAGCGGGGTTTGCGGTCCTGGCCGTATCGGCCGCCGCGGGGGCGGTCCTCGAGGTGGAGGTGGGGGCCGGTGACGCTGCCGGTGGCGCCGACGCGGCCGATGCGCTGGCCGGCCCTGACCCTGGCGCCGGTCTTCACTTCGAGCTTGGAGAGGTGGCAGTAGATGTAGTCGCGGCCGTTGTCGGCGCGCAGTCCGATCCAGGTGCCGTAGGAGGCGCCGCGGGTGTCGGCCCAGGCGATGGTGCCCGCGCGGACGGCGACGACGGGCGTACCGGTCCTGGCGGCGTAGTCGTCACCGGTGTGATACCCGGTCGCGTAGCGCGGGTTGCGTATGCCGTACCGGTAGGTGACCCTGTGGCCCGGCACGGGGGAGGACACCCGGCCCGCCACGGCGAACCCGTCTTCGCCCACCAGACCCTCACCCTCACTCCCGGCGTCGGGTGCGGGTGCGGGTGCGGCAGCGTGGGTGGTGTGCTCGCCGGGGTCGGCGAGCGGTTCCGCGGCGCCCTCGGAGTTGGGGTTCGGGTTGGGCAGGTTGATCGATTCGGCTTCAGACATATCCGGTACCTCTCATTCCTTTTTCGTTGATGCAGTGGCGTATTCCGGCAGTAGGTGCGGGTGACGAGTCGGCCCGGTGCCGGGCGGCCGGCTCCGCGCTGCGGTTCGCAGCATGTTTCCCTGCCGGGTGCTGTCTGCTGTTCTGCGGTGCACCACTGAGTCTTCGGCTTCGAATTGTTGTTGCGCAGGACGGTTCGGCTGAGGAAACAAAGTCACCCTGGGGGCCGTCGGTATGCGGAACGGCGTGCACCGGGGGATGCCGGTCCGGTGCACGCACCTGCCGACGCGGCTCCGGCCTGCTGCTGCGGGCGGGAGTTCGGCAACTGCCGTGGGGTTGTATCGGGCGGCGGACTCAATCCGGCCTTGTGAGCATCCTGTACGGACTCGTAGCATCCGCCGGGCGGACACCTGGGGGGCGGGACATGGGGCGTCGGGAGTTACCCATCGATCCGAACGAGGGACCGGTGCAGCGGTTCGCGTACGAACTGCGGAAACTTCGTGAGCAGGCGGGTGGCCTCACGTACCGGGCCATGGCGCGCGGGGTTCCGTACGCGGTGACCACGCTCTCCCGGGCCGCCGCCGGGGAGCAGCTGCCCTCCCTTGCGGTGACGCTCGCCTACGTCCAGGCGTGCGGGGGCGATGCGGGGGAGTGGGAGCGGCGCTGGCACGAAGCAGAGGAGGAGTGCGCCGCTCGCAACAGCCCGGGCGACGATGCCGAGTCTCCGTATCAGGGTCTGGCGCGCTTCGAACCCAGCGATCACGACCGGTTCTTCGGGCGGGACAGACTGGTCGGCACCGCGAGTGAGCTGGTGGCCGGACACCGCTTCGCCGCGGTCTTCGGACCGTCCGGCAGCGGCAAATCCTCCCTGCTGCGGGCAGGCCTCGTCCCCGCCCTGCGTAAAGACGGACAGGGCCTGGCCGCGATCCGGATCCTCACCCCCGGCGAACACCCCCTGCGCACCCACACCGCCGTGCTGGTCCCGAAACAGACCGGAACCGACGGGACCGCCCAGGGCGACACCCTGCTGGTGGTCGACCAGTTCGAGGAGGTCTTCACCCTCTGTACCGACCCCGCCGAGCGGAACGGGTTCATCGAGCGGCTCCTCGCCGCACGGGACCCGGAGAGCCGGCTGCGTGTGATCATCGCGGTCCGCGCCGATTTCTACGGCCGCTGCGCCGGGCACCGGGGCCTCGCGGACGCCTTGACCGACGCGTCACTGCTGGTCGGGCCCATGACTCCGGGCGAGCTGCGTGAGACGATCGTGGGGCCGGCACAGGCTGTCGGCCTGATCGTGGAGCGTGAGGTGACCGCACGGCTGGTCGCCGATGTCGGCGGTGAGTCCGGCGGGCTGCCTCTGTTGTCCCATGCCTTGCGGGAGACATGGCGGCGGCGCCGCGGCCGGACTCTGACCATGGCCGCGTTTGAGGCCGCAGGGGGTGTCCATGGCGCTATTGCCCGCACTGCCGAGGACATCTACACAGAGTTCACGGTGGAACGGCAGGCATTGGCCCGGCAGATCCTGCTCCGCATGATCACCCCTGGTGACGGCACCCCCGACACCCGCCGCCCCGTCACCCGTACCGAACTCGACTTCGGCGACCCGGCCGAGACCCTGATCGTCGTGGAACGCCTCGCCCGCGCCCGGCTCCTCACCCTCGACGACACCACCGTCGACCTCGCCCACGAAGCCCTCATCACCGCCTGGCCCCGCCTCAACACCTGGATCGAAGAAGCCCGCGAACGCCTCCGCGCCCACCGCCACCTCACCGAAGCCACCCACACCTGGACCGACCTGGGACACGACCCCGGCGGCCTCTACCGCGGCGCCCGCCTCGCCGCCGCCGAGGACCACTTCACCGGAACCGAGGGGACCACCGCACTCACCCCGCCGGAGCACGCCTTCCTCACCGCCAGCCGCACCGCACACACCACTGCACGCCGACGACGACGCACACTGCGCACCACCTTCACCCTGGTGACCGTCCTCGCTCTGATCGCGGGCGTCGTCGCCTGGCAGCAGAACACCATCAGCAACCGCCGGCACACCGAGGCCGAAGCCCGCCGCATCGCCTCCGTCGCCGACGCCCTGCGCTCCACCGACCCGAAGCGTGCCATGCGCCTCAGCGTCGCCGCCTGGCGGGTCGCCGACATCAGCGAGACCCGCTCCGCGCTGCTCGGCGCCGTGAGCCAACGGGAGGAGGGGGTTCTCAGCATTCCGGAACGGGACCTGCCTCACGGCAACGACTCGATTCAGCTGACAGGGGACGGCCGGACAGCAGTGTCCGTCAGAGCGGACCGGATCAAGACCTGGGATCTGCGCGACCCACGCCGAACCCGTACCTATCGCGGGCTTGGGGAGCTGGCCGCCGGGGCGATTGTCCTCGCTCCCAACGGCCGCAGCCTGGTTTTTTCGGCGGAGGGCGGCACGGTGGTGTGGGACATACGAGCCGGCAGGGTGAGCGGGCGGCTCCCGCTGGGGGAATCGACGCCGCATGTCCTCAGCCGGGACGGGCTCTCGCTGGCCGTCGAAAAGGACGGCGGCACCGTCGAGGTTTGGGATGTGAGCGGTCGTCGACGACTGCTCAAAGTGGTTCACCAGCGCCCGGACACCATCGAAGCCATGACGTTCAGCGCGGATGGCCGGCGTCTGGCGGTCTGCACGCCCGACCGGCTGCTGGAGGTGTGGGACGTCCTCACGAAGAAGCGGCTCGCCATGCCGTGGGCGGGACGGCTGGGGAAAAATCACTCCTGTTCCTGGAGGGAATTCGACCTCTCGCCGGACGGCCGCACGATGGCTGTCGCCACCGATGCGGGAATCCGCCGCTGGGACCTCGGCTCGGCCCGGGAACTGCCCGGAGTCCCGGGCCCACGGCCCAAGATGCTGCGATTCAGTGAGGACGGTGCCTACCTGATCGCCGCCACCTCCGGCGAACTGCACCTGTGGCGATGGGAGTTTCCAGAGATCCTGCCCTTCCGGTATCCCCTGGTCGACGCGGACCGGTTCGCCCTGGACACCACCGCGGGATCCCTGCGGTACATCAACGAGGGCGAGGCGATCGTGAGATCGCTGCGCTTGGGCCCGGTGGTGTCGGATCGGTGGAGGCGGGAGGGCCATGTCCGCACACAGCTGACCGAAGACGGCCATACCCTCGCCGAGGTGACCTACACCGGCGGTGACGCGGGGATCAGGCTGTTGGACACGCACAGCGGCCGGGTCATCGGTAGACCAGCTGGGCAGCCGTGCGCGCTGAATGAGAAGGATCCCACGGACGACATCATCACGCACTGCCAAGGAGATTCCGCATTCAGTGCCGACGGCCGCTACTTCGCCTACTCAACGCCCGGGACCGACCGGCTGACCGTCTGGGACGTGGCTGCCCGGCGCGAACACGCGAGCCTGCAACGGCCCCTCTATGACGGGGACCCCCGTCTCCGCGGCTTTGCACTGAGTCCTGACGGCTATCGGCTGTACATGTCGGTGGAGGAGAGCGACGAGGACTTCGTGGAGATCTGGGACATCCGCGCGGGAAGCCACGGCCGCAAGGTTGGGAAACTCTCGGGAATCGGAGGAAACCTGGCTGTACGGCGTGATGGCGCCGGACTCGTGGGCTCCACCGGCGCCTTTGTCGATCTTCACACCAGGCGGGTGGCCCACCGGTCTCTCTACGGCGTGCAGACCCTGGCCTTCAGTCCCAACAGCGACCGCCTCGCCGTGGGTGACGCAGCGGGCAGAGTCACCGTGTGGGACGGAAGGCTGGAAAGCAGCCTGGCAACGCTGATGCGCGCTGACATCGGTACTCACCTCAGTCCGGCAATCGGTGAAGACACCGGCACCCGTGTCGCCGAACCCTCCGTCGCGACTCTGCTGGCGCCGAACGGAGCGTCCGCCCTGGCCTTCTCCCCGGACGGAGCGACCCTTGCCGTGGGCGACGCTACGGGGAGCGTCCACCTGTGGGATGTGGAGTCCAGCCAACGCCTGGGATTCCCCCTCCCTACTCCCGGCGACCCGGTCCTCTCCCTCGCTTTCAGCCCCGACGGCGGCACCCTGTACGCGTCGGGACCGTACTCGGGGCTGGAAACGTACGACCTTGACCCCCACCGGATGGCCGCCGCCGTGTGCGAGCGGGCGGGCTCGGGACTGTCCCGCGCGGAGTGGCGGATTCATCTTCCCGACCTGCCCTACCGCCGAACGTGCTGACTCTGCTGTGGTCGGGTAGCCGCGTCCGTTGCCGTGACCCGGTTACCCGACCGCATCTGCCTCCATGTTCAGACCTGGCGGCCGCCACAACACCCGACCGGGGTTCCGGAGCCGAACCGTACCCCGGGGTCCGGTTGCTGCGGTCCCCCGATCCGCCACCGGCCCCGCCTGTCCGCACGGTTCAGCAGTACGGAAGACCTCCTACGTTGCTGTTCCGCTTCACTGGCACGGTGATCTTCCCGGACGGTGGCCTTCTTGAAGGGACTCCTGACTCCGCTGCATCACTCATCCCGGCCCGGTCTCCTACTCGTCTCCGCCGGCACCGCCGGATTCGGATGAGGCCCCGTGGCGGACCGCGGAAACCGCGGTCCGGGACGTACATCTCAAGACCCCCTGGCCGTCCGCACCTCACTGATCTTCGCTCCGCCCACGAATGGCCCCGTGCACCAGCCCGCTGCCGACACCATCGACCACACCCTCTTCACCAAGAACGTCCGCTGCTCCCTCCACGGCCGGAACCCGATGCAGGTTCCGCCACGGACACGCAGGATGCCGACGCCGCCGGCGCGCTCAGAGCCAGGGATGGGTGGTTCGGGCTGAAGTAGCGCGACAGCGTCGTCCGCTCCGGGACGGGCTCGGTGCAGGGGTCCGGGACACAGTGGTCGGGCGGACCCCACCCGGCTCACCGGCGGATGCCGGTCTGCATACGGATCCGTATCGGGTGCCGGGCCCGCACAGTTGTGCCGGTGTCGTCGGCAGGCGCGCCGCTCGTGGCGGTGCCCCGTGGCGTCGCAGGGCACTGTCGCCGTTCCCGCCGCCCTGGTGGCCGGTCCGGCCTTGCCTGGTCCACGCCCACGGGCCCTGCCCAGCTCTTCGGCTGGGCAGGGCCCGTGGGGGGGTGGGCGCGCCTGGCTCAGGCCGAGCGGCGGGCTGCGGGTGGGTGGTGGGGCCACCGGTGGCGGCGAGGTGTTCGGGTGATACGAGAAGACCCCGATGGTCGGGGAGACGGCGTCTTCGGCGAGTTCGGTGACCTTGTTGATCGCTTTGCCCGCGACCGGGACAACGACCTTGCCGACGTTGGTGATGCCCCGTGTCATCAGGGAGAGGGCTGCGCCCCGGCGGCGTTGACGAATTCGCTGCTGGTGAAGCCGTGTTCGAAGCCGGTGAACACGGCGCTGATCCCCGCCGTGCCGAGGGACACACCGCCGAGGACTCTCGGGATGGGCAGGGTGAAGGGGGCTGCGGGGGGGGGATGATGCTGGGGACGAGGAATCCGGCGGACATGACGCCGGTTGCGGTGCTGGCGGTGCCGAAGGTGTCGGACCACCAGCTCGCGTCGTTCCACCATTCTTCCTTGCCGGCGTTGCTTCCGGGGGTGCCGCCTTCGGGGTTGACCCGGTCGTTGCTGGGAGTGTTGGCGGGGTTGCGGCCCTTCTTCTTGTTCTCCTCTGCCTCTTGGGCTGCTTTCTGGGCGGCGGCCGCTATTTCGGCACGCCGTTTGTCCGTGGCGATCCGGCGGGCATCGCCGGCCGCTGCTGCGGCGGTGCCGACGTCGCGGCCGCCGATCGCCGCGCCGGGCGTGTCGGCGTCGTGAGTTCGTCGTACGCACGCCTGGGTGCGCAAGGTGGCCTCACCATGATCCGACGGTGGTGCCGGTGCCGGGGTCGACGAGGACCATTCCGGAGCGGATAAGTTTGGGGGATGTCGACGCAGCGGGTCATTGCGGGTCACTGACCCCCAAGTTGTCGAGAGCGCTGAGGAAGGTCCGAGCGTGATGCCGAACATCTGGCGACGGGTCTCCTTCGGCGACCGACCGGAGGAGCGGGCGAAGAGAGGGATACATACTGTAGAAAGATGCAAGAATCGAGAATTCACGAACGACCTTCGACTCGCTCTGTAGACCGTCCGAGATCCTCTCGAACACGTCATCATTATCGGCCGGAGAGCCGACGGCCATTCTGACGAGGGCACGGCCCCGCTGTTCGTCTTCCTCCGCCACGTCCACGGCTTCAGTCAATTCACTCAACACCCACCAGGGCAGCCCGCTCCGAGCCGTTTCGAGCTGAGCGGCAAAGGCCGGTTCGGACGGCGCCGAAAACTGCACGTAACGGCAGCCGGCCAAGGCGTCTTCTGTGTAGTGGAAACGAATTTCCGGATCACACTCCCAGGTGATTCTGTATTCCAGCTTCCCCTGAGGATCCACCCAGCCTTCCTGAAGCCTGAGCCAATCATTTTCCAAGGCGAATTCAGTGACCTCCAACTCCCCCGCCGGTGGGCGCAGAACAAGTCGCAAGGAACCGGTCTCGCGCGCCGGATTCGTTCCCAAAACTATCTCCCGATCTATTCGTCCGCACGACCATCCACGTTATTATTCCACAGCGTATCCAGCCTGGCCCGCATGATCTGCTCAAGTTCCCTGAGACGTTTCTCGACTACCTCCGGACTCTCAGCCGAGAGGGCTTCAAGGTGCTTCGCCCAGTTCGGCACACCTTCCATGTTTGCAATCCACGCGCGCGCAATCCGAAGCTGGTCGGCGACGCATGAGAGCCTGCTCATAGGCCGCATTGTTGTCAGTGTTGAGATATGGTCGCGCCCTCGGTCGCCCGGATTTCGTATTCGGGTTCTTGAAGTAATTTTTGACCCGTGTGAAATATCGCACCAGACTCTTGCGTATCGCGACCGCCCCGCCGACCCTCTTGGACGGATCGACAGCTCCGGGCTTAGCCTTCGCGCGCATCGGGAAGTCGCGCGCGAACTGGGCCAGGTCACCATAGTCGACGACGCCGTCGGGGGTGTTGACTCTCCCCTGGCCTCGTGAAGCCATGTCCAGGCCCATGGTGGTGAGGATGTGTGTGGCGGGGTCCCGCCAGCCCTCGATGTCGAAGAACCAGTGTTTGAGCTCGAGCGCGTTCTGCTGGTCCCCGACGGCCGCCGCACGTCCGGCCACGTTGTCCAATGCTCCCTGAGCCAGTTCCCGCCGCTGATCGACCGTCATGTCGTTACTGAGCATGTCGGTGAAATCATCATGGGACATGTACGCGGAGGTGCGCCTCCCATTGCTGTCGGTGCTGGTCCAGTGAACCAGCTGATTGTCCGCAGTGGGGTTTTTGTACTGCCGACCGCCCTGCGTTCGACGCACGCTGGCGATGACCTCGCCGCCGACGACCTGATCGACGAAGCTTGACGTCGGCCCTTCGGTCAGCGCCGGAATGCTCTGAATCATGCCGGACTGCTGATACGGGGATGTGCCCGACGTCACCTGGTGCGGGTCGGACTCAGAGCGCCTGGCAAGGTCATTGGGGGCCAGGCGCCCGGCGAGACGGGGCGAGTCGGTCGCGCTACCTTCTTGGACCCCGCCTTCTCGCTGGCGCCTCAGAGCCCGGATCCGGTACTCCTCACCCAGCCTCTGGAGAATCAGCAGGAGGCGATCGGCGATATTCACATCCATGCCGTCGACAACCTTTTCCTGCGGGTTGAGGACTGCCGTGATGTCGAACCTTCTCGACCCTTCCTTTTCGAGTCTCGTGAGCCGGTACCAGGCCCGCAGTGGAACAAGGAGCGCCTTGAACGTGCGTTCCGATGTTCCGCGGTTCAGGAGTCCCTGCAGTTTGGGACGGAGGCGGACGAGAATCTTCTGCAGCCGAGCGTCCTTCGAATCCTTTGATTCCTCTTCCTTCTTGCGCTGGTCCCTCTTCTCCTTCTCCAGACCCCTGTCTTTCGACCGCCGGTCCTCGTGCCTGTCGCGCTTCGGCTTCATCGGTCCCTTGGAGTCTGTCCTGTCCTTGCCCCTGTCGTGATCCGCATCGGGCTTGCGCATGTCCGGAGGGTCTTTGTCCCCGGCCTTCGCCCTGTTCGGGTCCTTGCCGTCGTCCTTGTTCGTGGGCTTTCCCGGGCCCTTGGGTTGGGTCGGGTCCTTGCCGTCGTTCTTCGGCGTGGCGGAGTCCTTGTCCCGGGCCGTAGGAGTGGTGGAGTCACCGTCCCTCTGCGGCTTGGGCCTGGGGGCCGATTCGGGTTTCGGCTTCGGCGTCGGCTTGGTGTCCTTGTTTGTGGTGGGCATGAGTGTCCTGCCGTCGCCCTGCGACTTTGGCTTCCCGGTCGCCCCGTCCCTGCCCTGGCCGTGTTTCGGCGCCGTAGCAGTCTGTGTCTTCGCGGCCGGGCCCGGCTTCTTCACACTGGCTGAGGGCTTGCTGTCTCTGTTCTTGTTGTCCGAGTCCTCGGCCGCCGTGCTTTTGCCGCTGCCCTGCTTGTCTTCCTTGCTCTTGTCGAGCCTGGCGGCGACGCCCTTGAGGCAGCGGCCCACTTTGGCGACGTACTTGCCGATCCCGGACAGCAGTGCCTGGTACAGGACTTCCAGCAGTGCCACCGCGCCCGCCGCGACCGCCTTGGCGAAGAGGATGCCGGCGCCGCCCGTGCGGACTGCCTTGAGCCAGTCGAGGACTGCGCCCAGGGAGCGGAGGATGGCGCTCAGGGCGCCCCACGCCGTGCGGATGGCGTCGATGACGGCCATGACCCAGCCGGCGCCCGGGATGAGTTTGGCGACCACCTTCGTCACGACCAGCTCGCCTATGATCAGGGGGAGTTGGGGGACCACTGCCTCCCAGGCCTCTTTGACGATCTTGTCCAGGGTGATGCCACCCTTGATCAGTTTGTCGATGATCGCTTTGGGGACGCCGATGATCTCCTGGATCTTCTCCTGGAACCAGGTCTTCACCGCCGAGGAGACCTCGCGGAAGAGGTGGTTCTTCGCGCCGTCCACCGCGGAGTTCCTGGCGCCGCTGAGCCAGCCGGCGGGGTCCGAGAGGAAGTCCACTGCGATCATCATCCAGGCGCCCAGTGCGCTCAGGAGTTTCGACGCGAAGTCCAGGACCGCCTTCACCGCCGCGACGATCGCCCGGACCGCTGCCAGGAGGGCTTTCTTCAAGAGGTCCAGGATGCCGCTCAGGAGCTTGCCGATCGCGTTCAGCAGGTCCGAGATCGCCTGCTTCAGAGCCTGTGCCAGGCGGTTCACCAGAGCGATGGCCGCCGTGATGAGGGAGGTGATGAACGTGCGGATCCTTGCCGCCAGCTCGATCACCGCCCGCACCAGCGCCACGGCGAGCTCGATCAGGTCCTTGATGAATTTCTTGATCGCTTCGACGATTTTTTTGCGGACATCGTTGATCCAGCGCTCGACCGTCTCCTTGAAGTTCTTGATGAAGCCGATCACGGCGTTCCGCGCCGTCCGGATGACCCGGACGATCGCGTTCTTGATCTCGATGACCTTCTGCTTGATCCACTCGAAGGCCTTGCTGATCCAATTGCCCGATTCCTTGACGGCGCCGTCGCGCTGCTGTGCCGCGTCGCGCTCCGCCTTGTCGCTCTCCTCCTGGATCTTCTTGTCGCTGCCCTTCTTCTCCTTGCCGACGTTGTCGTCGGTCTTCTTCTCCTCGTCCTCGACGTCCTTGAGGACCTTCTTCTGCCGCTGCGTCTTCTTGTCGCCGAGGCCCTTGAGCTCCTGGTCCTGCTCCGTGCGCCAGTCCTGGCGCTGGGCGGTGACGTCAGCCGTCGCCTTCGCGCGCTCGCGGGCCTGCGCCTCGGTGTTCGACGCGATCTCGGCATCGACCTTCTGCTGGTGCTGGGCCTGCGAGTCGCGGAAGTCCCGGTCCTTGGCCTGCCGGCCCTCGGACATGCTCCGGGTGCCGTCGCTGAACGCCGCCTGGAACTGCGGGCCCTGCTCGTGCTCCGCCACCTCGGAGGCAGCCTCCGGCGGGACGGCACCCGTGGCGCCTCCCGCTGCGACCGGCCCGCCCGCGCCGCCCTGCGCCCCGGGGACCTGGGCGGTCATCTCCTCCTTGGGGGCGTCGGGGTAGATCTGGTCCTCGCCCATTCCGCGGCCGGCGTCGTCACGGGCCGCTGCGAGGGTTTCCTGGCCCTTGGCGTCGACGTGCCCGCCCTGTTCGGCGGACGCCTGCCCGGCACCGCCCTGCATCCCGACCCCCGGCGCGTTGCCCGCCTGTGCCTGTTTGAGCGCCTCGTCCTTGGTCGGCAGGCCGGCGAACTTGGCGGCCAGTTCCTGCGGGTCCACCACGGGTTTGTCGGCGCCGAAGAAGCCGGCGACCCCGTTCACGATCTTGCCGCCGATGAAGCCCAGGGCCATTTTGAAGGTGTCCCAGCCGCCCGGCTCCTCGGCCTTCTCCGCCTCGATCTGTCCCTCGGGCTTCTTCCCGCCGGTCACCTCGGCGTTCTCCGGCTCCGGCACCTGGGACTCCATGGGTTTGTCCTGGGAGTACGCGGCCGGGGCGTCCGTCGTCGGCTTGCCGGCCAGCGTCTGCGGAGCGCCGACGGGACGCTCCATCGACGGTGGCGCGGCCGCGAGTACCTTGTGCTCGTCACCGACGGAGCGGTCCACCGCACCGCCGACCCCGCCCATCGCCTGAAGCGCCGTGTGCGGCTTGAGTTTCGACGCCGTCGCCAGACCAGCCTCCGGCGAGACCCCGGCGAGGTTCGGAACAGCTCCGGAACCCTTCCCACGCCTGCCTCGCGCGGGAGCCGCCCCACCGCCACCACCACCGCGCAGGGCTCCGGCCCGCGCCGCCCTCGGCGCGGGTGCGGACTCCTGCTCCGTTTTCTCCCCGGAGGTTGCCTTGACCGACGCCGGTTGCGGCTTCGGGGCAGCGGGCGCGGGCTTGGACACGTGCGTCTGCGGGCGGGCGTCCGGCTCGGTGCGGGACTCCTGCACAGGCTGCTCACCTGCGGACTGTGTGCTCGACACGCCGGGCGCTTCGGACCTGCTCGAAGCGCCGGAGGACAACGCCCCCGGAGCGTCGGATCCGCCTCCGCCACCTGGCTCCTTGGCCTCGGTGTCACCTCGCGGCGATGGGCCGCCTGTCGTCTTCTGCGACTCCGGCTCCCGCTCGCCGCTCCCCTTGCCGCCGGCGGCGGTGCCCTTCTCCTCCTTGGCGGTCGTCGCCTCGATCCCGCTGCCGCCCTCGGACTTGCCCGCCGCCTCCTGCACCGTGGTCTGCGCGGTGACCGGACCCCTCTTGGGGTCGTCGCCGCTCTTGGGGTCCCGGGACGTCGAGCCCAGACGCGCGAGCGCGGCGGCCTGCTCGGCGGCCTGGCCACCGAGGGCCGTAGCGCTGTCCGGTCCGCCCTCGGTCTCCACCGACGGTTCCGGCTCCGGCTGGGCCGCCGCCTCCTCCTCGGGCTCCGTCGTGGTGTCGTCCTCGGCGTCCTCCTTTTCGCGCTCTGCCTGTACCTGCTCGGCCCGGGTCGGCGGCGGGGTCGCGAAGGACGGGTCCGGCGGGGTGGTGGGCGTGGAGGGGTCCAGTTTGTCCGCGGTCGGCACGGCGGACACGTCGAGGTCCCGTTGCGGGACGAAGTCGTCCGGCTGGAGTTTGACGTCCCAGGCGCTCGGCTCCTCGCCGCCGGCCTCGACCTCCGACTCGCCGGCGGAGCCGAGGGGGGCCTGGTCGGTCTCCTGCGGGCCGTCGAGATCCTGGTCGCGTGTGCCGTCGAGGGTGCTCAACGCACTGGGGAGCTGCGTATCCGTGCCCGGGGTGGCCGGTGAGCCTCTGGGCTTGTCCTGCCCTCGTTTGTCCTGCTGTTTCAGCTGGCGCCCGGCGACCGCCGCCTCGGCCGCGCCCGGGCGGTTCCTGGCCGCCGACTCCTCCTTGCTCGCAGCGGCCGCGTCCTTCCGCTCGGTCCTCTCCTCACCGCCCTGGCCGCCGCTCGGCTCCTTGCCGTCCACCGGGGCGTGGACTCCCGCCCTCCGTCAGACGCCCGGCCGGAGGGCGGGGACGACGACGGCTGCTGCCTCTGCGGCGCGGGCGCGGGTGCACTCGGCGCGGTGCCCTTCCCGGAACGCGGCCGCCACGCCGGTGGCTTCTGGTCGGCCTCGCGCGGCGCACCTGCGCCCTGCACAGTGCCGCGGTGCTCCGGCGTACCACCCTGGCGGGGCGTGCTCCCGGCCGCGCCCTCCTGGCCGCTTTGTTCCTTCTCCGGTCCGGGCGCGAGCCGTGGCCGCTGTTCCTGTGCCGTGCGCTCCTCCGCGTTCCGCTGTGCGTTCTCGCGCTCGGTCCGGATCTCCTCGGCGGTGTCCGGCTCGATCTGCGGGGCCTCGTGCGAGTAGCGCTCCAGGCCGTCCTCGGCGTGCTCTTCGTACGTCTCGATCTCGTCCACGAAGTCGAGCACCCGGTCGTGCTCCGAGGCCAGCAGCCTGACCTCCAGCCGCCCAAGGACGGTGTCGAGCAACTCGACGGGCAGCCGTGCGAGTTGTTTGCGGGTGCGCTGGGAGAGATCCTCCGGATCGCCGCGCAGGGAGCGGACGAGCGAGTTGGCCAGCCGGTCGACGAGGGTGGCCGGGTCGATCGCCTCCGCGCGGCTGCGGTCCGCGTCCACGGTCGCGTAGCGCAACCAGCCGGGCGTGGCCCGCCCCTGCCCGACTTCCGGGGCGGGCTCCTGCGTACCGGCCTGTTCCGCCTGGATGGCCGCCCGGGCCGCCGACTCCGCCTCCCGCTCGATCGACTGCTGCGGCAGACTCACCGCACCCGGATCGCGGCCGACCCGCAGCACACCGAGACCGTGCGGATTCTGCACCGTGTGCAGCAACTCGTGCGCCAGCAGCCGCCGGCCGTCGGCCGTACCCGGCCGGTAGGCGCCTTCGCCGAAGAAGATGTCCTGGCCGACCGCGACCGCATCCGCGCCCAGCATCCGCGTGAGGACACCGGCCTCCCGGTCGGTGTGCAGCCGGACCCGGCTCAGATCGTGACCGAGCCGCTCCTCCAGCTCCCGCCGCACGCCCGGGTCCAGCGGCTGGCCCGCCCCGCTGACGATGTCCTTCGGCCCCCAGACACGGGCCCCGGCCGCCCGTTCCCGGCGTCTGCGCCGCCGCTCGGCCCGAGCCGACTGCGCGTCCTGCACCCGATCGTGGGACGTACTCACCGCTGCTCACCCCGTCCCGGAGGACCTGTACGCACTGTCCGCGCCAACAGCTCGCCGATGCGCAGTGGCGAGGTTTTGCCAGCTCCATGGTCTGAGCCGCACGGGAGTTCACGGGCGGCACCGCCGGCGCGCCACCGCCAACGGTGCCCCCGCCCCCGCTCGCGTCCGAACCGGACCGGCTCCGGCTCCGGCTCCGGCTCAAAGGTGGCCGAGACCCCGTCCGGACCGAGCCGGTGAACGCAGTCGTCTGATACCGGCTTGCCGATCCCCGCCCGCGTCCTGGTGTCGCACGGCCTCTTGTTCAGACCCATCCGTGGACCTCCGGGAGCGCCAAAGAGCGCTCCAGCCATAGGTATCCGGTACACACGAACGCCAACATGTGCCGCATCCACAGCCGACGGCCCCGGCTGCGGGCAGAAAGAGCCCCGGCCACGCCGGCGCGGATGCAGCACCCGACCCGCTCATCACAACCGCAGACACGATGATCCCCGGCCATCGGCAGGCTCGGCCGGCCATCCGCCGGCCGGGCCGGACGACACCTGACTCCATGTGATCATCCAGTCACTTATGCGTGAGGTCAGTCTGCCGGGCAGTTCTGTGCTGCGGAAGTGCGCCGACGGAGATCTCGCGGCCCCGGGTGCACGGGATGGGGGCGACCCCGCCCGCACCGTGCGCCGTCCCGACTCGGCGCCGGGTGCGGTGGACGACCATGACGGTGACCACCGCGGCCGCCCTCCTGCCTGAACCCGTGCCGTCGGACCGACCGCACCCCTGCTGGGCGGCGTCGCCCGCAGCCCGCCTCTCCAGCCCACTCGACGGCCGCCGCTGCCAGCTCAAGCTCCCCGGCCGGCTGATGCGAGGAGGGGTGGGCCGGCCCCTGGAGGGTCTGGCCCGATCCGCAGGACCGGGGATCGTCGCCACGGTCGCCTCGAAGCAGGGCCGTTCGTTGGTGCATCCGCCCGTCAGGGGAAGCCGGGCATGGGAACTGGCCGTCGCACGCCCCGGTGGACCTCGGTGCCCAGCTCTCCAGAAGGTTGCTGCCTGGCCGCCCTTCACCGCCCCGGTCGCTCGCCGCAATCCCCGCGCGATAGCTCGGGGCGCCACCACCTCCCCGCCGCTGCGCAGTCAGCTCGCGCTCGGCAGATGCTCCTCAGCCGTATCACCTGTATCACCCGGTTCCAGGAGAGCCCTCGGGCACCTCGCTCACGCCGGGAATCAGGGATGGCATCGTGCTGACCCACTCCCGCAGCGAGACCTCCCCGACGCCCGGCTGCCTGGGCTGATGAAGAATCCCGTGCTCATGCACTTTCCGGGCCCGTGGGTGAAGCCAGCCGGCGCGGCCTCCCTACGGGTCCGGCGGCCGCTCCCGGCGACCCGCCGTCACGGCCCGCCGCATCCCGATTCCGCTCCGGCGTGTCGGCCCGCCGCATTGTCGCCAGGCCACGTGCCGGGCGCCCGCCCATCGAAGCGTTCCCGGCATTGTGCGGCCGGCACGAGACCAGGATTTCCCCGCAAGCGTCCCAGCACTGACATCGGCCGTGGTCCCCGGCCAGCCCCCCCTGCGATACCAGGGCCGGACAGTCCCAGGCTCCCGGAAGACGTCGGCGTCGATGCGGCATGGGTACGCCTCGGCACCGGGCCCGGGATACCGGCTCTTGGGCGGCGAGCAGTTGCCGGGCGCCGGCGCCGCGTGGGGCGACACCGGCCACCGCACCCCCGGGGGCGGACAGGGGGTTGAGCGTCGTGGGGCTCGGGGTGCGGAGGAACTCGCGCCGGGAGACCGTCGGCCGGGCAGGTTCGCCCGGGGCCAGCCGCTTCAAACGAAGGAAGCCCCCACTCCTGCACCAGGTGGGCCGAGTCCGGCAACGACAGCTGGCAGTCCTCGCGACCTGTACCCATCATCTGGTCAAGCGGAACATGGTTCTCGCTCCACGAGGACGGCTCCTGTGTCGGGAAGGCGTTCCACGTGTCCGCCACCGGCCCGCCGTTGCGGGGGCGTCCGGCGGCCACGATGCCGTCGGCCAAGGCGTGGAATCGCCGAAAGGGGGGACGCCGCAAGCGTGCGCGGATACCGTGGATGCCTTCAGGGCGCCCGGGTGGATTGTCAGCATCGCGGGTTCTGGGAGTGCCGGGTTCATTGGGGGGCCGATGGCCGATCTGGTGCGTGTTCCGCTGGGCAGCGGGGGCTCGATCCTTGTGGAAGCAGTCGAGGGGGCGGACGGACCGGTGAAGGCCGGGCGGATCGCCGAGGCGATCCGGGACGTGCCGGGCAGCCTGCAGACCATGCTGGAGCCGGTGACCGAGATGGCCGGGGCCGTGCTGGAGCGGCTGAGGCAGGCGGGTCCGGACGAGGTGCAGGTCGAGTTCGGTGTCGATCTCGCCTCTCAGGCCGGTGCGGTGATAGCCAAGAGCCAGGCGGGCTGTCACCTCAAAGTGACGGTCTCCTGGCACCGCGATCCGGGATACAGCACGGCCCTGCCGACCACCGCACCCGGCTGAGACCCCTGTGGAATCGGTTGCCACGGAGCCGGAGGGTTTCCGGGCCGAGGCGGCGGTCGCGCAGATCGTCGTGGACGGCCGCGTCGCGGGCGCGGGCTTCCTCATCACCGACGTGCTGGTGGTCACCTGCGCGCATGTGGTCAGGGCCGCCCGCTCGGGCCCCGGGGACCGGGTGCAGCTCACTTTTCCCCGCGCGTCCGGTGCCCCGTTTGCCGAGGGAGAGGTGCTGGCCGGGCGGTGGCGGGCCCCGGACGGCGATGATGTCGCGGTCATCCGCCTGGAACGGACCCCGGCGGGGACCGGGCCGCTGCCGATGGGCTCCGCCGCGGGGTGCCGGGGCCACCGGGTGCGGTCGTTCGGCTTCCCGGCCCAGGCACCGCCGGGTGGCCATTTCGGATACGGCACCGCCGGCGACGTGCTTCCCGCCGCCGTCGGGGGCGACGGCGTGGGAGAACTGTTACAGCTCACCGGCGCCAATGACCTGACCCAGGGCTTCAGCGGCGGGCCGGTGATCGACCAGGAGACCGGTCTGGTGATCGGCATGGTCACCGCCATCACAGTGCCGGACGTCCACCACCGTGGCACGGGCATCGCCTACGCGACCCCCACCGGTGTCCTGCGGCAGATCTGTCCCGAGGTCGCCGAGCGCCCGGTGCGTCCCTACCGGGGGCTCGAACCCTTCACCGCCGCGGACGCCGCGTGGTTCCACGGCCGCGAGACTGCGGTGGACCGGGTCCTGGCCGGGCTGTGGGAACGGCCCGGAGCCCTTCTCCTGCTCGGGCCCTCGGGGGCGGGCAAGTCCTCCCTCATCCAGGCGGGGGTGCTGCCGGCGCTGAGCCGTGGCGCGGTGCCGGGAAGCGACCGGTGGCTGCCCGTCCTGGTGCCCCGTCCCGGGGAGGATCTCCTCGCCGAACTCGACCGGCACGGCCTCCCCGGAGCCGGCACCACCACGATCGCCACCGCCGTCCACAACCGGCTGGCCGCCGCGGCGGGCCAGGAGCGGCTCATCCTGGTCATCGACCAGTTCGAAGAGTTCCTCCACCACCCGGCCGCCCCGTCCGCGTCGCCCCCGCCGGCCGAACAGCTCGCGGAGCTGATCACCTCCGGTGCGCCGGTGAGCGTCATCCTCATCATGCGTGACGACTACTATCCGCAGCTCGCGGCCTTCGCGCCCACGCTGCTGGAGGCTGTCGCCCCCGGACTCGTCAACACCCCGGCCGCACTCAGCCGACAGGACCTGCGCGCCATCATCACCCGCCCCGCGGAACTCGCCCGGCTCCGCTTCGAGGACGGACTGGCGGAACGCATCATCGCCGATGTCCTCACCCGCGGGCACGCACCGGTCACCCTGCTCCCGGCACTCGAACTCGTCCTCAGCCGGCTCTGGGAGCGCAGGCAGGACAGCCGGCTGACCCACGCCGCGTACGAGCGGATCGGCCAGGTCACCGGGAGCCTGGCCGCGTGGTGCAACTCCGCCCTCGACCAGTTGCCGCCGCAGCAGCGGCCCATCGCCCGGCGGCTGCTCACCGCCCTCGTCCGCCCCGCCGATCCACTGCGTCAGATACCGGCCACCCGCCAGCAGGTCCCCCTCGAAACCCTCCGCTCCCTTGCCTCGGGACCCGGCGCGGACAGCACGGTCGACACGGTCGTCTCCGCCCTGGCACGCCACCGCATCATCACCACCTACGCCCGCACTCCGGGCCCTCCCCCGTCCCAGTACGTGGCCGAACTCGTCCACGACACCCTCACCCGTGACTGGGCCGAACTGCGCGACTGGGCCGAGCAGGACCACCTCTTCCACACCTGGCTGCGCCGCGCGGAGGATCAGCGGGCCCGGTGGGAGGAGAGCCACCAGAGCGGCGATCTCCTCCATGGGAGCGATCTCCTGGCAGGGCTGGAATGGCGCCTCACCCGGGGCCTGCCCGCGGACACGGCCGTGTTCGTCGACACGAGCAGGCGGCACGCGCAGGCCACGGTCCGGCGCACCAGGCGCCTGAACGTCATCCTCGCTGGCGTCCTCGTCCTCGCGCTCATCGCCGCCGGTACGGCGTTCCGGCAGCGGGAGACCGCCCTGGAGGAACGCCAGGCCGCGAGAACGGCACAGCAGGCAGCCCTGTCCCGGCAACTCGCCGTCCAGTCCGAGGTCGTGCGCGAGAGCAACCCCGATGCCGCGTCCCTGCTCGCGGTCCAGGCGTACCGGGCGTCGCCCACGGCGGAGGCCACGGCCCGCCTCTACCACGCGGCCGCGACACCTCTGCGACGCGTCGTCGCGGCCGGCGACGGGCCCATGGGCCCGGTGGTGTTCGGCCCGGACGGCCGGCATGTCCTCGCTGCGGGCGGCGGCAGGCTGCGGTCCTGGAACACCGGCACCGGTCGCAGCCGCGTGCTTTCCACCGGAATGACGGCGAACACCCGGTTCAGTGCCGACGGCCGTACCGCCGTGGACGCCGATCAGCACGGCACGACCAGGGTGTGGGACACGGGCACAGGCCGGCTCCGTTCCGTCTTCAACGGGCATGCACTCCCCCCGGGCCGGCAGGATGACTCGGGCATTTTCCCCCAGACCGGGCTCAGCGCCGACGGCCGGTTTCTCGTGGTCACCTCTCTCCGCGGTCAGTATGTGTGGGACGTGAGAAGGAAACCCGTTCTCGTCCTCGCCCTCCGGGACAGGCTCGGGTTCTGGGCCGGGCTGAGTCCCGACGGCAGCATGATCGCGGTCGAAACCGAGGAGAGCACCATCCTGTGGGATGTCTCCCGCCGCCGCGCGGGCCCGCTCCTCTCCGGCCGGCCCGGCCCGACGCGCCTGATGAGATTCAGCCCGGACAGCCGTACTCTGGCAGGCATATCCGGTAAGAGAATTCGCCTGTGGGAGGTCGGATCCGGCCGCCTGCTGGCCTCGCTCCCCTACAGCGGCAACTTCGACTCCGAAGTGTCCTTCAGCCCCGACGGAAGAATTCTGGCGGTACCCCTGGACAATGGCAGCATCCAGCTCTGGGACATCCCTGCGCGCCAGACCATGACCACCTTCATCGCCCACTCGGAACAGATGTCGCCGGTTTCCTTCAGCGCCGACGGGCGTCTGATGGCCGCAGTGGATCGCGACAACCGCATAAGGATCTGGGACACCCCCACGGGGAGTATCCGCAGAATGCCAGGGCTCCTGGGAATCTCTCCCGACGGACGCACGGCAGTCATCGGCGACGAGGACGCCGTGGATCTCCTGGACATCGATTCGGGCAGCAGAAAAGCCCGTCTCACCCTCCCATCGGGACACACTCTGGACGGCACAGCTTTCAGCGGCAACGGACAGAACCTGGCCACGGGCAGCTCCTCCAGGGAAAGGGCCACTGGCTCGACCGTGCGGCTGTGGGACACCGGTACCGGTCGCATCCGCAGAGAGTTCACCGTCGGAGCCGAGGCGAGGCTGGCAATCAGCCCGGACGGGCGGCAGATCGCCCTGTCATCGGACGGCAGGACGGTACACCTGCGCGACAGCACGACCGGCCGTATCAACGCCACCCTCACCGGCTACCGGGGCGATGCGCCGCGCGACCTCCGGTTCAGCCCCGACGGAACAAGGCTCATGGCACGATTCGATACACCGGCTCGCAGCACCACCCACGTGTGGGACGCACGGACAGGTCGCCGTCTGGGCCGGCTCGCCACGCACCAGGGCGAGCCGCACGGTGTCGTGTTCAGCCCCGACAGCCGCACTCTCGCGGCCGGCACCTCTGACGACCGGGTAGCACTGTGGAGCGCGGACACCGGCCGCCTCCTGGCAACCCTGTCCGGGAACACGGCCTATGCGACGTCCGTAGCATTCAGCCCTGACGGCCGCACCCTCGCCACGGGCAGCCTGCGGACAGGAATCATCCTGTGGGATCTGACCACCCGCCGCACCCGCTTCACCCTCCCCGGCCACGAAAGCGATGTAGTGGAGCTGGCGTTCAGCCCTGACGGCCGCACTCTCACCTCCCGCGCCGAGGACGAGACCGTACGAGTGCACCCCATCACATTTCCTGGCCCGGCAGAATCCATCAGAATCATCTGCCAAGCCCACCGCCGGGACTTCACCCCCGAAGAACGCGCAACCTTCTCCCTGTCCCCGTCCTCCCGCCCGGTCTGCCCACCGGCCCGGCAGCCGCCGCCCCCCTGACAGCGCACAGCCGACCGCGCGAGAACACAGGTGGCCCCGCGCCCTGCCCGACGGCAGTGCGGGCGCGTTCATGGTCGCCGAGTTTGATGACGACCTGGCAGCCGCCCGCACAAGCCTTCGCCGCGTGATCCGCAACGAGAATCGGATGCCGTCGGAGCCCTGGATCCCGCTGATCATCGGCTCTGGAATCATTCGCACATGGAATTCGAACTCACGCCGCCCACCGGTCTCGGCGCCCTGGCCATCGGCATGCCCCGCAAGGCAGCAGAGCAGGCACTCGCTTCGTTCCGCGACCCCTCAGCGATCTCCGAATCAGACCAGTTGGACAGGTTCGTCTTTCGGCCAAGCGGCCTGATGGTCAGCATTCACTGCTCGCGCGGCGAGCTCGAAGCAATCGAGCTGGGCCGACCCGCCGGCGGCCAGGACACCGTCCGGTTCCGCGCCATCGACGTCTTCGGTCTGCCCGCTGCCGAGGTAGTCACCCTGATGCGAGGGCTCGTCACGATGAAGGAGGCCGAGGACGACCCGGCCTCCTTCATCGCACCAGACCTTCTTCTCAGCTTCTGGCGCCCCTTCGAAGCGGACAACGAACCCGACAAAGAACAGGGCTACTACTTCGGCTCGGTCCTCCTGGCCCGACCCGGCTACTACGACACACCCGCTGAAGCCGCTGCCAGACTCCGCGCAGTTGGACACCAGGAGCCGTGACCTGACGAGGGCTCGGCTGGTGACGATCCACCCGTTACTCCGCTTGTCAGAGTGGAAGGGCCTCATCAACCACGGTCTTCAGGTCTGCCGGCAGATCAGGTGAGCCCCGCCAGTTCTGGGCGATCAGCAAGAGCGCAGCCCATGCGTCACGCGCCTCAGCGTTCGACTGCCCGGAAGAAACCGCGTCCAGCACCCGCCTGGCAAGTCCGTCGACAACCTCATACAGGGCATTCGAGACCCTGCTCACGTCATCCAGAGGCGAGCCCGCAACATGAGACGGTGCGCCGGTGACGTAGGGGAGCGAGGCGATGTTGTGCAGGCGGTTGACCCGGTAGCCGGGGAGGGTGGGCCCGTTGCCCCGCTGCCGGGTGAGCGGTTCGTACAGATAGCTGTAGAACCACAGGATCATCTGGGTGCGGAAGCGGTCGAACTGCTCCGGGGTGGCGATGCTCCGGGTCCGCAGGACCAGGTCGGCGGCTGTGTCGAGCCGGTGCGAGCCATCGGGGTCGTACGGGCGGGGAAGGTCCGACGGTTCCCCCTCGGCCGAGAGGACCGACACGATCGCCATCACCGCGTCGGCGGCCGGGTACGGGTGTTCGTGGTGGTGGCCCTCGTCGAAGAGGGTGTCGTCGTAGAAGAAGCCGAAGGCGAGCCAGCGGGAGAACAGCAGCAACTCCTCCCGTTCCGCGTCCGGGCACACACGGGCGGCGAAGGAACCGAACGAGGACCGGACGTAGCGTTTCAGCTGGGCCGGATGCTCGTACAGGCGTGAGACTTCCATCCACCGGGCGACGTCGGTGTCCAGCTCGGCCCGCAAGGGGCTGATTCTGGGCTCAATGGGGCAGAAGAGTTCGGGCAGTGGACGGCGCGTTCCTCCGGGCATGGTCGTCCCCTCTCGGGACCTGGAACGGCGGGCGGGATTCCGTAGGGGAGGCGCTGACGCGGTGGGTGTCCCCGTCCGGGCGGCTCGGCGCGCGGGCCGAGCCGAGCCGAGGCGGGAGGACGAGCGGTCACCCGCCGGATGCGGACCGCGCACGTCTTCGCGCGGACTCATGCGGCACAGGCGCTACGCGGTGGCGGTGGTCGGGTGGCTCGGTGGGCTGCTGGGCGACGCGGCCGCCCGGCCCTCGAAGAAGCTGATCAGTTCGCGGCTCAGCAGCTGTGGCTGCTCTTCCGAGAGATAGTGGCCGGCGTCGGGGATCTCGACGAAGCGGATGTCGGTCGCGAGGTGTTCGTTCGAAGCGCGGGAGAGTGCGAGGTAACGTCCGCCGGGGACCAGGACCGGCATGGTCAGCCGGGGGAATCCGGCCGCGACGCGCAGGTCCTCGCGCAGCGTCCGGTACCAGCCGGCCACGGCGCGGATCGCGTCGGCGGAGTCGTAGGCGCGGGCGTAGATCTCCCGGCTGTGTTCGTCGATGGACTTGGGAGAGACGGCGAGTTGATCGGCTGACCAGTCGACGACGGTCCGGTAGCGGCCCGCGAGCAGCCGCTCGGGGAGCCCGTCGAGCTGGTTGAAGCCCAGGTGCCAGGCGTTCAGCCCGTCCGGTGCGGGCAGAGCGGGGAGGTCCCCCAGTGCGCTCGTGGGTGCTCCCGGCTCCCATATCGCCAACCGGGCGGTGCTCTGGGGGTAGTGGGCGGCGAAGAAGTAGGCGATCCAGGATCCGACGTCCTCGCCCGCGAGGTTGACTCGCCTGTAGCCCAGGTGCCGGACGAGTTCGTGCATGTCGCGTGCCATGGTGGCCTTGTCGTATCCCGACGCGGGTTTCTCGGACTCGCCCATTCCCCGGTACTCGCAGACGATCACCCGGAAGTGCCGCGCGAGCAGGGGGAGCATCGTGCGGTACTGCCACCAGGTGCGGGGCCAGCCCGGGAGGAGCACGAGCGGATCGCCCGAACCGCTGCTCACGTAGTGCAGACGGACTCCGTTGACGTGGGCGAAGCCGTGCTCGAAGGAGTCGGGGGGTTCGGGTGGGGTGGGTGGTTCAGGTGGGGTAGGCATACGGGCTCTCCTGCGGGTTTGCGGTTGGGCGCTCGAACGCATGAGGGAGCAACATCCGCCCGGGGAGCACCGGAGGTCCGGGGCGGCCAGGCCGTTCCTCTGTGCCCTGCGGTCACGGGGCTTGCACCGGACACCGCGGGCCCACCGCGGACCTTTCCGGTCACAGCATCAGCCGGTGTCGGGGAGAAGCTCCGTGGCGTAGCGTTCCATCAGCTCCGTCGGAGGCTCCGCGATGCTGGCCTCCCGGATCGGCGGTGCCATCCCCGGCTCGGCCGGCCTGGCACTGGCGAGGAGGAGTTCCTCGATACCGCCCGGGGTGAAGAAGAAGATCATCTTGACCGCGTGGTGACCACGGTTGCGGAAGCGGTGCCGCGTGCCGCGCGGGACGAAGAAGAATCCCCCGGCACCGGCGGTCACGGTCGCGTCGCCGTTGAGGAACTCCAACTCCCCGGAGATCACGTAGAACGCCTCGTCGTGATCGTTGTGGACATGCGGCCCGGGTCCGCCCTCGGGCGGAACCGTGGCCTCCAGGAACGTCAGCGACCCGTTGGTCTCCCGCGCGCCGACCTTGAGGGTGTAGGTGTCGGCGAACACCCAGGAGGTCTCACCTTCCCCGGCGGGCACGTAGATCGCGCTCCGCTTGGTGTACCGGGGGTCCGTCACATAGGGATCGATCAGGCTCATGACTCTCCTCGTTGCCGAGCAGCAGTTTCCTAACGATCGTTAGTAAACTATTTCGCACCCGTGGCGACATGTCAACCCGGCCCCAGTAGGCTGCGAGTGAACCCCCTTCGAGCGGGTGGCCGAGTCGCCCCGCGGGCGAGGGAAGGAGAGAAGGCCCATGCCGGGTGGTCGACCTCGCAGCTACGATCCCGAGGCGGCGCTGAACGCCGCCATGCTGACCTTCTGGACCCAGGGCTACGAGGGCACGGCGATGTCCGACCTCACGACGGCCATGGGGATGAGCGCCCCCAGCGTCTACGCGGCGTTCGGGGACAAGGAGACCCTCTTCCGCAAGGCCGTCGAACGCTACATGGCCGGCCCGGGCGACTACCTGCGGGTAGCCCTCGACCAGCGGACGGCCGAGGCACTGGCCCGCACCTTCCTGCACTCCGCCGTGGAGGCCGTCACCGGCGACGACACCCCGCACGGCTGCCTGATCGTGCAGAGCGCGCTCGCCGTGAACCCCCGCGCGGCCTCGGTACAGGAGTATCTGACCGGCCTCCGGGAGGACGGAGTCCAGATCCTGGCCGACCGGCTCCGGTCCTTCCCCGGCGCCGACGGCCTGCCTCCCGGCTCCGACCCCTCCTCCCTTGCACGGCTCCTGGTCACCGTCGTCCAAGGACTCGCCGTCCAGGCCGCTTCCGGTACGGAGCGCGACGCGCTCCGTACCGTCGCCGACCAGATGATGCTCTGCTGGCCCCGAAAAGCGGAGTGAACCCGCAGCCGCCAGGGCCGCCCTCTCCGCTCACGGCAAGAACTCGCCGACCGGCTCGGCCGTCGAAGAAGTGCTGGAACGCATCTCCGCCTGGGACGGCTCGGACCGTGCGGCGGCCGTGGACACCTGGATGGCCGGGCTGGCGCGGACCCGGCGGGCGCTGCGTCCTCGCTGCTGCGCCGGTGTTCCCGGCCGGTCGGCAGAGGCAGACAGGCTCAGGTGTCGTTGCGCAGGCTCACGGTCATCCGGATGTCGTCGGCGGCCCAGAGCACGAACCGCTCGACCGGGACGACCTCGTGCCCGGGAACGGGACGGAACCGGAACCGCTTGAGCAGAACGGCGAGGATCAGCATGGCCTCGACCATGGCCAGGCGGGCCCCCTCGCAGGAACGCGGTCCGATCCCGAAGGGGATGTGGGCGAGGCGGGGCCGCGCGGCGCTCTCCCGCGGGGTGAACCGTTCGGGACGGAACTCCCGCGGCCCGGGCCAGTACGCCGGATTCATATGGACAGCCCAGAAGGGGTAGAAGACGGTCGCGCCGGCCGGGATCCCGTACGCCCCGACCACGAGCGCCGTATCCGTGCGCCGCGCCCCGTAGGGTCCGGGCGGACAGAGCCGCATCGCCTCCTTGAGCACCATCTCCAGATACGTCAGCCGCCCCAGATCCTCGTACGCGGGCGCCGCCCGGGCGCCGAGGACACGGTCCAGTTCTCCGGTGACCCGTTCGGTGACCCGGGGGTGCAGGGACAGCAGATACAGCGCCCACGAGACCGCGACACCGGTCGTGTGGTGGGCCGCCAGCATCATCGCCATGACCGTGTCCCGGATCCGCGCGGGCTCCTCGCCGGCCTCGACGAGCGCCCCGACGACATCGCTGCGGCCCCTGCGGCCGCCGTGATGGGCCGCGATGACCCGGTCGACCGTCCGGCGCAGAAGGAGGAGACCCGCTTCGGCCCGTTCCCCCTCCCCATTCCGCCCGGCCGCTTCCCCGGGTGCACCGGCTCCGGGCGTCCGGTAGAGCCCGTGCAGATGGGCGGTGAGGACATCCTCGAACGCGGAGACGACACGCTCCGGTTCACTGACCTCCCCGCCCAGGGCGTACGCGCAGATCATCCGCAGCGACAGCGCGGTGAGGTCCTTCTGGAGCCCCACCGGGCGGCCGTCGTCCCCCTCCGCGCCGCCGGCCTGTTCGGCCCAGCGGTCCGCGAGCGCCATCGTGAGCGCGGTGAACTGCGGGAGATACCGTTCGTGGGAAGGGCGGCCGGCCAGCACCGACAGCAGCAGACGCCGCCAGGAAGCATGCTCACCGGCCGGCATCACCTGCGGATTGCCCGTCTCGAAGAGCGGATCCAGGAACGCGAACAGCCGCTCCGGCCGCTCGTCGAGATGGGCCGTGGCCTCCAGCAGTACGGGATCGGCGATCGACACCGCCCCATCCGCTCCCGGAAGCTGAAAGCGGACGACGGGCCCGAACGCTTCGTGCAACCGCAGTTGGTACAGATGCAGCCCACCCGCGTCAGCGATCGCGCCCACACCGCCGTCCGCCCGCCACTCGGGCCCGGGAATCTCCATGACCACACCTCCCGAATCGATCACGGCACGGGCCAGGGCGACCCCGCCCCGCATACGGCAAGAGTGCCGCGACTCGCCGAGTGCGTCCACGTCCTGGATCGTCTGTCGTTGGTCCGAGTCCACCCGGGGGTCAGGTGTTCAAGGCAGGTTGCTGATCATGCAGTGCAAGAAGTACAGCGACCTGGTGAGGTCACGGCATGTCCAGACCTTCAACGGCACGGCTAGGTCGTTTCTTACGGATCAGGCTGGGTCAGGGAGCGGGGTCTGGTGCCGTGGATCGCAAGGCGGAGGAGGGAGTCCATGCGGTGGGGGTACCTCCCGGGCCGCCAGGCCCAGGGGGCCATCGGCGACTGACGACAACGCGGCGAGGCGCGGTGCCAGGGCACGCGAGCCCCAGCAAGATCCGTAAGAGACGGCCTAGGCCGCACCACGGCGCCGATGTCCCCGTCATGGTCGCGCTCAACGGCTTCACCCAGCCCGCGGCCGACTTCGCCCGGCAGCACCGCCTCATCCTCGTGGGACGCGAGGAACTCAAGTCGTGGGCACACGGCACCCATCTGCACGACGTGGTGGGCATCCCCCGAACGGCACCATGACGCCCCCGGGTCCGGGGTGGGTGTGTGCTCCGACCTCATGCTGGACGTGGGTGCTGCCAGGGCGGGCTCGACGGTCGAGGGCGTGTGAAGGGGCCCGGGGCGCCGGATCGATTCCGCCGTGTGCTGCGCCCTGTTCGATTCAGGGCCCTCACCGAACGGAGTAGTGTCGCCGCGCACCGCTGCCGTCCCGGACCCGTCCCCGGCCTCCGGGACCGCTCCCCCGCCCACGCCCCTCGCCCGCCTTGCGGCAGATCACCCGCTCAAAGGAGACAAGCGATGTCAGAGGAACTGCTGATCCGCAAAATCACCTACGGATTCGACCAGTTCGACGTGGACGGCAGCGGCGATCTGACCGAGGCCGATCATGTGCTCATGGGGCAGCGGTCCGCCCGGTCGCTCGGTCACCCCTCCGGATCGGAGGAGGAGCAGCGCATCGTGGACGCGTACGTGTCCGTCTGGCGGAACCTGCATGTGCCCCATCTGCCGCCCGGCGCCCAGGCGATGACCCGTGAGCAGTTCATCGAGTCCACCCGGTCCCTGGCCGACGACCCCGGCGCCGTGAGTGCCACGGTGGGGGCCCTGGCTGAGGTCTTCCTGGCCGTCGCCGACACCGACGGTGACGGGGTGGTCGACTCCGACGAGTACTTCTCCTTCCTGAGCGGCCACTTCCCCCGACGGCCCAGGGAGGAGGTGGACGCCGCCTTCCGGCGGCTGGACCGTGACGGGGACGGCAGGCTGTCGGCGGAGGAGTTCACCTCGGCGATCATCGAGTTCTGGACCAGCAGGGATCCGGAGGCTCCGGGCAACTCGTGGCTGGGCGTGGACTTCACCGAGCAGCCGGGGTGACCGTTCACCCCGCTCGCCGCCCACCAGAAGCACAGGAACAGCCGTGGCAGCGAGATGGGCACCCGCGTCCGCGCCACCCACGAAGGCCAGGTCCGGGCGCTCCTGCGCAACCGGGAGCCCGAGGGAGCGTTTGCCGAGATCGCCGCGCAGACCGAGATTCCCCAGAGACAGCACGAACAGGCCCATGCTTCGGACAGGCGTGCCTGACCGGAGACATCCCTGCCCGTGTCACAGCCTGGTGGGGAGCGTCTGCTGGGGGCTCGCGGCCGTGGGTCTCCTGGACCTGGGCACGGTCGCGACGGCGAAGGGCGGCACCATCACCGACGGTCCGGGCAGCGGCTGGTACACGGCCGCCGGCTGGATCGGGGGCATCTGGGTACTGCTCCTCGGCGCGTTCGTCGTCGGCCGCGTGAAGTCGCGCGAGCCGCTCCCTCCGGTCGAGCTGCTGGTGATCCTGACCCATATGCCCGCCGCTGCGGTGATCAGCGTGCTCGTCCTGTTCCAGGTGGACGAGTCGGGCCGGCACACGGACAGCGCCTGGCTCTTCATCGCCGTCGGCCTGGCGGTCCCCGCGCTGCTGTGGCTGCTGAACCGCGCGGGGTTGCGCGGCGAGGCCAGGGCGCGGGCACCCCGGCGCTGAACCGCCGGGCGCATCGCGGGGCACGGGGCACGGGGCGTCCCGGCGGACGGAGGACCGGGGCATCCGCCGCCCGGGGCCGGTCGGGCAGCGGCGCGGGACTCCCCCGCATACAGGGCCCGCACCAGCAGCCTCGGTGCGCCCGGTTCGTCCTCGTAACCGCGGGGAGCCGCACTTGTACTGCGTACGCGATGCCCTGGCCGGTCCCGGCGCGAGCCGACCTCTTCTTCACACGGCTGCGGCCCCGAACCGCGCTGGGCGGGGTTCGGGGCCGTTCTGCCGGTGTCATCGCCGACCAGATGCGGACGGCGACGTCCCCTCGGCCGGCTGCTGCTCAGCCGCCGCGCGGAGCAGAGCGGCGGTGGTGTCCGCGATGGACCGGGTCGTCTCGTCCTCCGTGGTGCGGCCCAGTTCCTTCAGGAGGAGGACGGCGGCTTCAAGGACGCCGACGTGGACCGGGACGGTGCGAATGGTCGCGAGCGCGGCCGCCGCGCGGTCTGCCGGTGAGAGGGCGGCCGACTGGGGGATGAGGGTGGAGACGCCACGTCCGAGAGCGGATCGGCCATGGTCACGGGGAGGCTGAGTGGTGGTCACCCGGGGATTCTCCCCCGCCGGGCCGCCCGCGCGCAGAGGCGAACCGGGTCGGCCCGCTCCAGCGCGGATCACGGCTGCGGCCGGGAGCCGACCGGGTTCGCCGCCGTGCTCCAGGGCCTGCCGGCCGACCTTTGCGCTCTGCACGCATCGTGAACCGGAGACCGGGTTCACCGCCGCCCGCACTCTCACGAACCGGCGCTGCGAGCAGGCCCGAGCCGCCGCTCAGACCCACGCCCGCGCGGGCACCGTCATGGTCCCCTCTTCGTGGCCACCGGTTCTCGGCGCAGGCTGCCGAGCTTCAGCCGGCGGCTGATCGGCTTCGACCCGCCGGCCGCGGGGACATCGCAAGCCGCGGGCCATGGGGGCTCGTCGCCTCCGCGGGGCCCGCCAGGGGCCCGGTGGGTGCATCGTGCTCGGAGGGTCCCATGACCGCTGCTCCGGCCTCCGCCGCCGACTGAGCGATGCCTGTTCGGCCGGCGTCCTCACCTCGGATGCAGCCCCCTGCGACAGGCCCTTTTGTGGCGCTCGCCTTGCCTGCCGGTGAGCCGTTCGGCCTCGTGAGGGATGCGCGGAATCCGTTCCGGCCTGAGGGTGAAGCACAGGGCGGAGGGTTCTCGGACCGGGTCTCTTCGTCTGCCGGAGCTGCTTCGGCGGAGGCTTTTGGCGCACGAAAGGGTGGAAGGCAGTGAGGGCATCTCATCCAACGTTTTTCCGAGGCCGGCCGCGAAGGCTCGGGCTGGCCGCCTGCGCGGGTGTTCTGGCGTTGTCCGCCATGACCGTGGTGGGCGAGGCTCCTCCCGCGCATGCCTCCGGTGGGCTCCGTGAGTACACCCAGAGTGCCACGTTCACCGTTCCCTTGGGGGTGACCGGAGTGCACCTGGTCGCGTGGGGCGCGGGGGGAGGGGGTGGCGGGTCCTTCCTGAACACCGCTGTCCAGGGTTATGCCTCGGGTGGCGGTGGTGGGGGCGCCGGGTTCATGCGTGGTGCGATCACGGTGCTGCCCCTGCAACAGCTCACCATCACCATCGGGGCCGGTGGTGTGGGTGGGGCGGGGAGTCCGGTGGACGGGGCCGCCAGTTCACCGGGCGGCGCGGGTGGTGACACGGTTGTCAGGATCGGGGAAACGGTCGTGGCCGTCGCCCAGGGAGGCAGTGGCGGGCAGGGGGGCCAGAGCGGCTCCCCCGCGCAAGGAGGGGCGGGCGGATCGGGTGGCAGCGGCACCGTGCCGCCGATCACGGCAACCGGCGGTGGCGGCTTCGTCCGTACCGGCGCGGCGGGCACCGCGGGTGCGGGTGTGGTCAGCAGCCCCGGTGGGACCGGCGGCCTGCCACCGGACCTGGGCAGCAGCAATCCGGGAAGCCGTGGGCGCGGCGGCGCGGGCGGTGCCGCCGACTCGCCGGCGGAGCCGGGCGCATCCGGTAACTCCGGCCTGTTGATCCTCGGCTGGTCCTAGCATCCGGACGGCAGTCCTGGTCAGAGCCCTTCGCCGACGGCTGCGGCCTGCACATGTCCCACCGAGTGGTCGCGACGGGCCGGCGACTCCAGCCGGGCCGTCCGCCGCCGGCCGCTCACCGGGCGACGGGCGTTTCGCGTCTCATCCAGCCCCGAGCCCCGCACCGGATGCGCGACGCGTCGGTGGTGCGGGCCGGTCCGAAGAGGATGAGTCGGTGGAGGCCGAGGGCGGAGGGCGGGGTTGGTGCCGGCTTGTCAGCGGTCGTGCTGCGAGGCGAGCGCGCGGGTGCCGGGGGCACAGGCGTCGCGGAGGGCCGCGAGGCTGTCAGGGGGGAGGTCGCGGGCCGGGTGAAGCCGGTGTGTTCCCTCGAAGTGGCCGGTCGCGGTGGTCAGCCAAGCGGGAGAGGGTTCAAAGCCGGCGAACTCGGCGATACGGGTCAGCTCCGTCCGTGGGGCCAGGATCAGGCTTTCGTAGGAGAGGCTCAGGTGCGGTGCGGTGGACAGCGCGGCCAGATGTCGCAGGCCGCACAGGACCAGGTAGGTCCAGAGGTGGCCGAAGTGGGGCAGCGGGATGGGGTGTTCCATGAGGAGTGCGGGGTCGAAGCGTTTGTGCAGGAGGGGGGCGAGGCCGGGCGGGAGGCGGGCGGTGTGCTCGGGGCCGAGTTCATGCAGGGAGGTGAGGCCGAGGCGCCGGGCCTCACGGGTGAGCAGCAGGTTCAGCCGGAATGCCGGGTGGCGGCTCATGGAGAGGGCGCAGTCGGGGCCGTTCCGGTGCAGATGGATGAACCGGGCCCGGGGGAAGAGGCGGTGGAGGGCGGGGATCCGGCTCAGTGAGAGTCCGGATCGTTCGACGACGACTCGGGGATCTCCGTGCTGTTCGCCCAGGATGCGGAACAGCGCTGCCCAGTGGTCGCGCGGACGGCGTACCGGCCAGGCCGTGACCTGGGGCTCCAGCAGGTCCATCAGGGTGTCGGGGTCGTCGGTGAGATGCGGAAGGACTGTCTGGGCGAGGGCCGGGATGCCGGTGGTCTCCGCGGCGTACCGTCGTCCGGGGGTACGGATGTAGAGGAGTTCGGGGGGCGTGATGCCACTGCGGATCAGGCGGTCGGTATGGGGGTTGGGAGCGGTGAGATGTGCCCAGAACTGCTGCCCGCTCTGCGGTTCGTGCCGGAGCAGTTCGGGGATGCCGTCCATGCTCGTGAACAGTTCGCTCAGACTCAGCACGTCGGGATGGAGGCTGAGGACATGGGAGAGGGCGGTGGACCCGCAGCGGCCCGTCCCGACAATGAAGGTCAGATGCCGCTGGGTCACGGACTCGACTTCCTCTTCTCCTCTTGCGAGGGGCGTGGCAGGGGCAGTGGCACGCTGGCTGCCGGTCGGGTGATGCGGTGGTCGCTGGGGACGGCGGCAACAGCGTGCCCGGGAGCCCAGAGGGCAGGCGGGTGGTGAGGCTGGGCCGGCGTTGTCATCCTTCATGGTGCTGTCCGAGGCGGGTCAGGATGGCCCGGCCCACTGTGTGCACATTGGCGGCCCCGGTGAGTTCGGCGGGTGGGAGTGCGCAGTCGAAGGTGCGGTGGATGATGCCGTTGAGTTCGGTGGTCATCAGGGAGTCGAGCCCCATCTGGTCCAGGGCCCGGGTGGGGTGGATGTGCTCCGGTGTCGTCCGCAGGACCTGGGCGAGGACCTCGCGGAGGGCGTTCTCCACCGTGTCGGTCGCCTGTTCGGGAGCGATGTTGGCGAGGTGTTCCCGAAACCGCGGCGCGGTCTCCCTGTCCCTGGGGGGCAGGAGCGGGGCCGTCCGGGGGGCGGCGAGAGCGGGCAGCCGTTGGGCCGCCGCGTTCCAGTCCATGCGGCCGATGGTCACCGTCGCGTGCCTCAGGGCGTGCCGGGGGCGGGCCAGGATACGGTCCACTTCGCGCAGCACCTGGGCCACGGGCACTCCGGGGAACCCGTGGGTGGACATGATTCCTCCGGCGCCGGTGCGGTGGGCGTATCCGGTGTCGGAGACGGCTCCGAGCTGGATGGCCAGTGCGGGTGTCCCCGTGTCGCGCTGCCGCTGGGCGAGGTCTTCCAGGATCTTGTTCGCGGCCGTGTAGGCGCTCTGGCGGAGGTTGCCGAGGAGGGTGGCCACGGAGCTGTAGTACAGGACGAAGTCCGGGTGCCTGTCGCGGGTGAGGTGGTCCAGTACCAGGGCTCCGGTCACCTTGGGTGTGAGGACGGAGCGGAGCCTGTCGTCGGTCAGCTCGGTGAGCGGTGCGTCATCGAGGATCATCGCGGCGTGGACGATGCCGGCCAGTCGTCGCTTCTCCGCGTCGAGGGAGTCGAACAGGGCACGCATCGCGGGCAGGTCCGACACGTCGACAGCGTGTGCGCTGGCTTCGACGCCGAGGTTGCGCAACTCGGCGAGCAGGGTGTTTGCCTCGGGCGCCCGGGTGCCGCGACGGCTGATCAGTACGAGGCGCCGGGCGCCCCGGGTCGCGAGATGGCGGGCGGTGGCGGCACCGATGCCGCTGAGTCCTCCCGTGATGAGGTAGGCCGCGGCGGGGTCGCACAAGGCGGGGCGGGTGTCCTGGTGGACGGGGACCGGTTCGGTGAGGTCGATGACGATTTTGCCCGGGTGGCGGGAGTGCTCCAGGGCGTGGAATGCCTCGCGGATGCGGCGCCCCGGGTAGATCTGGTGGAGCAGGGGGCGGAAGGTGCCGGTGCGGATGGCGGTTTCCAGGGTGCGGAGGTGATCGCCGACTGGCGCGTGGCCGAGAAGGACAGGGGTGAGATCTACGCCGAAGAAGGTGAGGTTGTGCAGGAAGGGGGCCAGCGGGAGTGGCCTGTCGGCGAGGAAGTCCCGTTTCCCCAGCTCGACGAACCGGCCGTAGGGGGCGAGGAGTTCGACACTGCGGCGCAGTGCCTCGCCGGCGAGCGAGTTGAGGACGACGTCGACGCCTCGTCCGCCGGTGAGTTCCCGGGCTTCGTGGGTGAAGCGCAGGGTGCGGGAGTCCAGGACGTGGTCGGCGCCGAGGAGGCGCAGCAGTTCGCGCCGGGCGGGTGAGCCCGCTGTGGCGATGACCGTGGCGCCGATGTGGCGGGCGTACTGGAGGGCGGCGAGCCCCACGCCGCCGGCGCCGCTGTGGAGGAGGAGCGTCTCGCCTGCGGTGAGGCGGGCGAGATGGCCCAGGGCGTGCTGCACGGTGAGGAACGCGGTGGGCATGGTGGCGGCTTCGGTGGAGCGAAGTGCCTCTGGTGTGGGGATGAGGAGGTCGGCGGGGGTGAGTGCATGGGAGCCGAGGGATCCCAGGGCGACCCCCATGACGCGGTCTCCCGGCGTCAGGCCGGTGACATCGGGGCCGACCGCTTCCACGGTTCCCGCGAAGTCCGTTCCGATGGGCAGGGCTCCGGGGGTTGTGGTGATGTCGGGCACGGGGACGTCGCCGGTGGCGGTGAGGGCGTCCCGGTAGTTGAGTGCGGCGGCTTCCACCGTCACCCGCACCTGGCCCGGGGGCGGCGCCGTGCGCGGAAGTCTTTTCCATCGCACCTGGTAGCGCGGTTGGAAGGCCGGGATGTCGAGGGTGAAGCCATCGGATCCGCTGAGCGGGTGCTCTGCGGGCGGCAGGGGTGTGACCCGGTGGACGAACCGGCCTTCGGCGGTGAGACGGACCTCGTCCTCGTCGGAGCCGCTGAGGAACTCGGAGATCAGCGTCTGTGCCGCCGTGGCGATGTCATCGCCGACCGTGAGTACGATCCGTTTCACGGGGACCGAGGGGCTTTCGTTCGCGAGAGTGCGTCCCGCCCCCCACAGGGCCGACGCGGCGGAGGCGGCCGGCCGTGCGGACGCGTGGTTCTCGCCGCTTGGGACGACGATCCACACGGTGGCCTCGACCCCGGCCGGGGTACGGTCGCAGGCGGTGGCCAGGGAGCGCAGCGCCGCCAGGTGTGTGACAGCCCGTTCGGTGTGAGCCGCCGGGCCGGCGGACGGGTCCTGGTCCCGGTCCTGGTCCGGGTCCGGGTCCTGGTCCGGGTCCTGGTTGTCGGGAGTGAGCAGGACGAGTCCTACAGGTCCGGGTTGCGCGCCGATGGCCTTGGTCCACGCATCCGGATCGGCGGGATCCGCCACGTGTCGGGTTCCACCCGCGCACTGCCTCTGGAGGGAGGTGTGCACCTGCCGCGCCAGTGGGTGCCCCGTGGTCGCGGAGGGGTCCGCTTCGGCGATCACCCAGCGGCCGGTGCGCGGCGCCCGGTCCCGCGGTGGCTCCGGAGCGGGTGCCGCCGTGGTCGCGGGCGGGCGGGGCGCAGGAGGTGGTTTCCGTACCGCGAGGATCGTGGAGAAGTCGTTGTCCCGTGGGTCATGCGGATGGCCGGTCTGCGCGGTGGTGGTGAAGCCGCACCGGCTCAGAAGGCCGGGCCAGGCGTCCCTTGCGAGCGTGGGTCCGTGGGGGCGCAGGGCGGTGTCCCGGGAGTTCCAGAAGCTGTCCAGCATGCCGAAGACCATGAGGGTGGGGTCCGGGTTGTGCATTTCCAGGGAGATGAGTGCGCCGTCGGAGGTGAGCAGGGAGGCGACGTGGCGCAGGGACCATGCGAGATCGTGGGCGGTGTGCAGGGCGTTCGCGGCGAGTACGAGGTCGAAGCCGCCAGGGGGAATGCCCTGGTCCGCCGGTGCGACGTCGAGGTCGAAGGTCTTGAAGTCGATGAAGTCGTAGTCGGCGAAGCGATCCTGGCAGTGGGGGAAGAGGGCGGCGGAGATGTCGGTGAGGGTGAAGCGGGTGGTCTCCGGGGGTAGTTCCGGGAGGAGTTCGGCGGTGAGACCGCCGGTGCCCGCGCCGACTTCGAGGATCCGCAGCGGTCTCCCGGCGGGCCGGCGTGCGATGGACGCGCGCAGCAGGGCTCGCGCGGCGCTGTACTGGCAGCGCAGGCCGGGCACCCAGTCGTAGAGGCGTGCGGCGAGGTGGTCCGGGGGCGCGAAGAGCAGTTCCAGGGGATCGGTGTGTCCGCGGAGGAGGTCGGGGAGCTGTTGTCCGCAGACGGCCAGTGGGTGGAGTGCGGGACCGACGGACGGTGCCTGGTCGACGGCCTGCCGGAACGCCTGCTCCGGCGTGGGTTCCGCGAGAAGGGTCCACCGGCCGGGGTGTGTCCTTTCCAGGAGTCCCTGGTCCGCGGCGATGCGGCACAGTCCGCTGAGCCACCTCGTGTGCCGGGGGTCCACTCCCGCCTGGACGGCGTCGGCCACGGATACCGTCGTGCCGTGGGGGATCAGGGCGCGCAGCGCGCGCACGGTGTGGTGAGCGGTGAGGCGGTATGCGTGGGTACGGAAGTGACGATGGTCGTCCGCGTGGGCTGTCACGTCGTTGAGCGGTCCGTGGGTCGCCGCCCGGAGTTCGCCGGCGGTGGGAATCGGGGAGCGGCGGACGGTGGTGTCGGGGAGTGGGGCCGCCCGGCGGACTTCCGTGAGGACCTGGATCTCGGTGGTGTGCGTGGCGTTGAAGCGGCGCAGCGTCAGTCCGGTGGCTTGCAGTGCGACTTCGCCGTGGTGGTCGGTGATCGTCAGATCCCGGACCGCGCGCCCCTCGGGGGTGTCCCGGTCGGTCACGTGGATGCGTCCTGAGGGGGGCAGTGGCCGCCAGGAGCGTACGGTGCCGATGCCGGAGGGCAGGTGGAGTACCGGTTCGCCGTGTTCGGTCGGCATCAGCGGCAGGACGGCCTGGAGCGCGGCGTCCAGGAGTGTGGTGTGCGCGGCCCACGGGGGCGGGATCGGCACCGTGGCGGTGTAGTGGGCGATGACCTGGTGGTCGGTGGTGGTCAGTGCGGTCAGCGGGCGGAAGGCGGGACCGTAGGCGAGTCCGATGCCGGTGCAGGTGCTGTAGTGCTGGTCGGCAGGGCAGCTCCGGGCGCCTGCTGCCGCGGGGGTGTCGGTGTCCAGGGCGTCGGGGCGGTCCGCCGTCAGGTGCCTGACCCGCCCGGTGGCGTGCTCGCGCCATGGTCCGGAGGGGCCGATGCGGCTGGCCACGGTGAAGCGGCCGTCGTCGGTGAGGGTGCTCTGGAGCCGTACGTCCATCTCCGGGTCGTCGAACGGGAGGGTGAGGGCGCGGGGAATGGACAGCCCGCTGATCTCCACGGGTGTGCCGAGGACCTGCTGTCCGGCTGCCAGCGCCATGTCGACGTAGGCGGCGGCGGGCAGGACGACGGTACCGCCGACCCGGTGGTCGGCGAGCCACGCCAGCCTGCCGGGCTGGAGGTGCTGGTGCCAGCCGGGTGTCGCCGTGGGGAGGCGCTCGCCGAGCAGGGGGTGGATGTCGGAGATCGGTGAATCGTCGGCCGAGTGGCGCCACCAGGAGGGATCGCCCGCCCAGTGGCGCTCCCGTTGCCAGGGATAGGCGGGGAGTGCGACGGTACGGCCGCCATGGGGGAACAGAGCGTCCCAGTCGATGCCGGCTCCGGCCGCCACCGCGGTGGCGACCGCGGTCCGCAGCAGGGGCGCCCCGGGCTCGTCGCGGCGCAGCGTCGGCACCACGGCCACCGGTCCCTCGCCTCGGGCCGCACCGCGACGCAGGTAGGGGGCGAGGACCGGATGGGGTCCGATCTCGACCAGCACATCGCAGCCGAGCGCGAGCACGCCGTCGAGAGCGTCGGCGAAGCGTACGGGTTCGCGGACATTGCGCCACCAGTACTCCCCGTCGAGGCCGCTTCCCTCGACCGGCCGGCCCGTGACGGAGGAGACGAACGGGATACGGCAGGGGAGCGGCTCCACAGCGGGGAGCGAGGTGAGCAGCGTGTGGCGCACGGGATCCATGGCAGGGCTGTGGAAGGCGTGGTCGAGCGGCAGCTCACGGTAGAAGACGTCCTCCGCGCGCAGACGGGAGCCCAGAGCCGCGAGTGCCGCGATGTCGCCCGACACGGTCGTGTCCACCTCGCTGTTGACCGCGGCGATCACGATTCGGTCCCCGTACCCGGCGAGCAGGGCGCGCGTCCGTTCATGACCGAGGCCGACGGCTGCCATACCGCCGCTGCCCCGGGTCGGCGCCTGTGCCCGGCTCCGCGCGGCGATGACCCGGCAGGCGGCCTCGCGGTCCAGGGCGCCCGCGCAGTGAGCAGCCGCGACCTCGCCGACGCTGTGCCCGCACACCGCCGCCGGCCGGATGCCGTACGCGGCCAGCGCGGCGACCAGGCCCGACTGGAGCGCGAACAGCAACGGCTGGGCCACCTCGGTGCGCCGCATCCGGTCGCCGTCCGGCGGGTCACGCAGAGCGTCCAGCACCGACCAGCCGAGGTGGGGCCGCAAGGCGGCGTCCAGGTGCGAGACCTCCTCGGAGAATGCCGCGTCGTGGTCCAGGAGGTCTCTGCCCATGGCCGGCCACACCGAGCCGTTGCCGGAGAAGACGAAGCCCACCCGTCCGCGCCCGACGGCGGCACCCGTCGCCGCGGAGTGAGCCCGCTCCCCCTCCGCGAGGGCGCGCAGTGCCGCGGCCGCCGAGCCCGCGTGCTCGGCCAGTACGACGCGACGGTGCTCGTGCACGGTGCGGCGCCGGCAGGAGGTGTAGGCGATGTCGTGGAACGCGTCGCGCGAGGAACGCAAGTGGTCGGCGAGACGCCCCGCGGCAGCATCCGCGGCCCGCTCGGTACGACCCGACACGATCAGCGGAACCGGACCGCTCGCCGGTGGGCGGTCGACCGTCTGCGGATCGGGCGCAGGCGCCAGCACGATATGCGCGTTGGCGCCGCCGAACCCGAAGCCGTTGACGCCGATGACACCGTCAGGCTCCAGGCCGAGCGGCCGGTTCGCGGTGACAGGAGCGATACCCAGGGCGCTGAAGTCGATCCCGTCGTTGAGCGGGAGCGCATGCGCGGTGGCGGGGATCGTCCGGTGCCGCAGGACCAGCAGCGCCTTGAGCAGCCCCGCCATGCCGGACGCCGCTTCCAGATGCCCGAGGTTCCCCTTCACCGACCCCACCGGCAGCGGGGACGGGCGCGAGGTGCCCAGCGCCTGACCGAGTGCGCGGCACTCGACGGGGTCGCCCGCCTTTGTACCGGTCCCATGCGCCTCCACGTACCCCACCCGGTGCGGGGCGATACCGGCTTCCGCGTAGACCCGCTCCAGCAACTCCCGCTGGGCGTCGGTGCTCGGCAGGGCCAGCCCGGATGTCGTCCCGTCGGCGTTCACCGCGCTGGCCACGATCACGGCGTGCACCCGGTCACCGTCCGCGATAGCACGGGTGAGCGGCTTCAGCACGAGCACCCCCGCGCCCTCCGACCGGACGAAGCCGTCGGCGCGGGCGGAGAAAGGACGGCACCGCCCGGAGAGGGAGAGCATCGAGGCTTTGGAGAAGCCGACGAAGTGCGCCGGATTGATCAGCACATTGACACCGCCCGCCACCGCCAGCGCGCTGCGTCCCGTGCGCAGGATGTCGCATGCCTGGTGCACGGCGGTCATCGCCGAGGAACAGGCCGTGTCCACCGCGAAGGAGGGGCCGCGCGTGCCGAGGACGTACGAGAGGCGATTCGCTGTGTTGGACGTCGCCCCGCCGCTCATCTCATACGCGTTCCACTCCCGCGGACGGCGCTGGCGCAGTTCGAAGTAGTCACGGGCGGAGACGCCCATGACCACGGCGGTGTCACTGCCCGCGAGTGCGGCCGTGTCGATCTGCGCGTCGTCGAAGGCGTCCACCGCGCACTCCAGCAGCAGCCTCTGCTGCGGGTCCATCCGGGACGCCTCCCGGGGAGAGATCCCGAAGTAGGCCGCGTCGAAGAGGTCGACACCGTCCAGGAAGCCACCGGCGACGGTGTACGTCGTGCCCACCCGCCCGGGGTCCGGGTCCCGGTGGGAAGCCGCGTCGAAGCGATCCGCGGGCACTTCGGTGATCACATCGCGCCCCGTATCCAGCACCCGCCACAGGCCGTCCATGTCCCGGACTCCACCGGGCAGCCGGCAGCCGACACCCACCACAGCCACCGCCTCCACCGGGGCCCGCCGGTGTGGTGACGTCCGTGCCGTCCGTGCCAGGGTCGCGCGGCGATCCTCCGGACCATGGTCACCTGCGGCGGTGCGCGGCTGAGCCATCTGCGTCGTCTCCTCGCACGGGTAAACGGGATACAGGAGGACCGTTTGCCCCGGTCGCCGAGGCGGAGGGCCGGATGCGCGGCGGCCACCGTCGATCAGCCGCGCGCAGCGGACCGTACGACAACCTGGAGAGAACTCGCCAGAGAATTGCCATTAATTCAGCATTGCGTGTGAATTTATCCATTTTGCGCCATGAATACATAGATGGGTGGATGTAATATCGGCGGGTCGGACCGCTGAGCCACCCTGCCCAGGGTGGTCGTGCTCTCCGGCCCCGGATCGAGCACATGGGAGCCGACCATGGCAGATACCGAGACACCGGATGGCATCCTGCATCAGCTGCACCACCTCATGGACGACGAGTTCGAGTGGCATGGCGCGGTCAGTATCGGCCGTGACACCCGCATCGCGGACCTGCCGGGAGCCGACTCCCTGGGGTACCTGCGCGTCGTCATCAAAGCAGGTGAGATCTTCGGCGTCGTCCTGGGAAGCGACGAGCTCTTCGACGCGCGCACGGTGGGCGCCCTCTGTCGCCTGATCGACGGCAAACGCCGGGACGCGGTGTGACGGCGCGCCCCGGCCAGGCGGGCACCGGTACCCCCGTGCCCCGATTCCTCCCGGGACCCTCACTCACCCAGGGGACGTATCCGCCGGCCCTTCGTCGCCTTGCCGCAGAAGGGCCGATCCATCTCGTGGTGCTCCCCAGCGGACTGAACGCCTGGCTGGTCACCGACTACGCGCTCGCCCGCGAGCTGTCCGTCGATCCCCGCCTGACCATGGACATCCGACGCCTGACACGCCTTCCCGACGGCCTGGGCCACGACCGCTGTCCCCTGGGCCGGCCCGCTCTGCACCGACGCCACTGGCTGAACACCGACGGAACCGAGCACCGTGCCCTGCGAAAGCTGATCGCCCCCGTCTTCACCGAACACTCCCTCGCCTCCCAGCAGGCCATGACCGAGACGGTCGTCGAGCAGGCCCTGAACGACATCGCCACCCGCGATCGCGTGGACCTCATCACCCATTACGCCCGGCGAGTGGCCGTCGCGGTCATGGACCATCTCCTCGGGGTTCCCGCGGCCCTGCGCGAGCGCCATCCCGAAGCGGCCCCTGAAGTCGCCCTGCTCGGTGAGCCGCTGGGCGAACAACGGCGTGCCGCCCGGGGCGAACGTACCCAGATCATGCAGGAGTTGATCGACCTGCGCCGCGCGGACCCCGGCGACGACATTGTCAGCCATCTCCTGCGGTCGCGCGCGCACCGCGATGATCTCACCCTGTTCACCATTCACGGCATGCTCTGCCTGCTGTTCACCGCCGGAGTGGAGAACACCACCACGCTCATCGCCCACGGTGCCGCGCTGCTGCTCCGGAGTCCCGATGCCCGCCGGGCCCTCCTCTCCAGCGAGGAGACTGCCCGCGGCGTCGTCGAGGAACTCCTGCGCCACCACCCCCTCACCACCGGCACATGGCACTTCAGCACGGCATCCATCCCGGCCGGAACGGCAACGATCCCCGCCGATTCATGCGTCCTCTTCTGTCTGCCCAGCGCCAACAGGGATCCGGATGTCTTCCCCGACCCGGACCGGCTCGATCCGCGCCGCACCAACGCAGGGGCCCATCTCTCCTTCGGCCACGGCCGCCACTACTGCCCCGGCGCACCCTTGGCCAGACTGGAAGGACGCATCGCCCTGCGCTCACTCCTGCACCGCTTTCCGTCGCTGCGGCTCGCCACGCCCCCCGAGCATCTGACCTGGCAGGGCATCCACCTCAACCGCAGGTACGCCACCCTGCCGGTCCTGCCGGGCCCGGAAAGAAAGTCACCATGAGAGTCACCCCTTCCCTGTCCATCGCCGCCGCCTCCTTGTGGCTCCCCGACACGGTGTCCACGGCGGAGGAGGCGGCGGCCAGGGGGGCGGTACGGCTGAGGACCGCGCGGGAGGAGGGCATCGTCCAACTCCCCCAGTGCCACGACCGCACCGTTCCCGGCATGGTCCTGGAAGCGGCCCGCGCGGCACTGGCGCGGGCCGGCCGCACAGCCGGGGACATCGACCTGCTGCTCCACTCCTGGGCCTTCGACCGCGGACAGGGGCACTGGCTGCCCCACTACCGGATCGCCGGACTGCTGGGAAGCCGCCGATGCCACGCCGTGGGCATCCGGCAGGAGTGCAACGGGGGCGCCGGGGCCCTGGAAGCCGGCGCCGCCCGCATGATCGCCGACCGCGCTCTCACCACGGTGCTGATCACCAGCGGAGACAACTTCACGGAGTTGCACTGCGACCGGTGGCGCGGGATGGCCGTCGGCACCCCCCTCGGTGACGGTGCCGCCGCGCTCGTCCTCACCCGGGGTGCCGGACCCCTGGTCGTCGAGGCCATCGCCTCCGTCTCCGACCCCAGCATCGAGAGCGATTTCCCGAGCCGGGATCCCTTCACCCCTCCCGGAGGGGCAGACCTGCGGCCCCTGGCCGAGGTCTCGGACAACTGGCGCATACAGGAGAGGCTCCGGTCCTGCCTGGAGCGAGCGGCACTCCAGGTGCTGGAGGAAACGGGCATCGCCCCGTCCGACCCCAGCATCCGCGTGGTGCTGCCCGCGCGGAGCGGACGGACGGGCGTCGCCACCGTCATCATCCCCGCCCTCCCCGCACCGCTGCGCGAGAAGGTCCGCCTCTACGGCTCGCACACCGGGCATCTCGGAGCCGGAGATCTCCTCGCCAACGTCGCTGACGTACTCGACGGAACACCGCCTCCCCCGGGGAGCCGGGCGCTCTTCCTGAGTACCGGGATGGGCTCCATCGCGACCTGCCTGCTCGTACGGGCCGAAGACGCGACAGGGCGGCACCGGCCGGGCGCGGCACCGGCCCGGAGGTCCGGTGAACCCGCGAGGTGACCGGTCAGGTGGGGTCCTGCCGACGGTTGAGACGGGTGAGGATGCGGTGGGTGAGGGCGGTGAGGTCGGCCGCGTTGGTGAGTTCGACGGGCGGGATTTCGCAGTCGAAGGTGCGGCGGACGGCGGTGCTGAGTTCGGTGGCCATGAGGGAGTCGATGCCCATGTGGTCGAGTCGGCGGTTGGTGTGGATGTGGTCGGGGGTGGTTCGGAGGGTGGTGGCGAGAAGGTCGCGCAGGGCGTCCTCCACGAGAGCGGCGGCTTCCCCGTCGTCGGCGTGGGTGAGCTGTTCCCGCAGGAGGGGGGTGGTGGTGTCGTCCTGCGGGGGCAGGAGGCCGGCGGTGCGCGGGGCGGTGAGGGTGGTGAAGAAGTCACCGGCGGCGGCCCAGTCCATGCCGGCGACGGTGATGGTGTGGCTGGGGAGTGCTTCGGGCGGGTGGGCGAGGAGCCGGTCCGTGATCCGGAGGGCTTCGCGGGCGGGGGTGCCGGCCATGCCCCGGGCGAGCATCGTGCCCGCGGTCCGGGTGCGGTGGACGTATCCGGCGTCGGCGATCACGCCGAACCGGAAGGCGAGTACGGGCACGCCGTCGCTCCGGCGTCGGCGGGCGAGGCTCTCCATCGCCAGGTTCGCGGCGCTGTAGGCGCCTTGGAGGTTGTTGCCGGTGAGGGAGGACAGGGAGCTGTAGAGGGCGAGGAAGTCCAGGTTCCGAGCGGTGGTGAGCCGGTCCAGGACCAGGGCGCCGGTGAGTTTGGGCGCGAGGACGGTCCGCAGACGGTCCTCGGTCAGTTCGGTGAAGGGCGCGTCGTCGAGGACCATCGCGGCGTGGACCACCCCGGCCAGGCGGCGGCCCGAGGCGTCGATGCCCGCGACGATGCCGGTCATGGCGTCGAGGTCGGCGGCGTCGGCAGCGTACGCGGTGACGCTGATGCCGTTGTGGCGTAGTTCGGTGAGGAGACCGCCCGCTTCGGGGGCGTCGGGGCCGCGGCGGCTGATGAGGGTGAGATGGCGGGCGCCCCGGTCGGCGAGGTGGCGGGCGGTGGCGGCACCGAAGCCTCCCAGGCCGCCGGTGATGAGGTACTCCGCCTCCGGGTCGAGGGGGCCCTGAGCGGGATCTTCGCGTACGGGGACGGGGTCGGTGAGGTCGATGACGACTTTGCCGAGGTGGCGGGAGTGCTGGAGGGATTCGCATGCCTCGCGGATGTGCGAGGCGGGATACACCTGGTGCGGTGGGGGGTGGATGGTGCCGGTGCGGACGGCGTCCTCCAGTTTGCGGAAGAGCACGTCGCTGTCGGGGATGTCTTCGGTGAGCAGGGGGGTGACATCGACGCCGAAGAACGTGAGGTTGTTCCTGAACGGGGCGAGGAGGAGGGGGTTGTCAGCGAGGAAGTCACGTTTCCCCAGCTCCACGAACCGCCCGTACGGTTTGAGGGTTGCGACGCTGCGGGAGAGGGCTTCTCCGGCAAGGGAGTTGAGGACGACATCGATGCCTTCGCCGCCGGTCAGCTCCCTGATCCGGTCGGCGAAGTCGAGGCTTCGGGAGTCCAGGACGTGTTCGACGCCGAGCAGGCGGAGCAGATCGCGTTTCCCCGGTGTGCCCGCGGTGGCGATGACGGTGGCACCGACCCGCTGGGCGTACTGGATCGCTGCCAGGCCCACGCCGCCGGCGCCCGCGTGGACGAGCAGGGTTTCGCCGCGGCTCAGGTGGGCGAGGTGGCCGAGGCTGTGTTCCACGGTCAGGAAGACCGTGGGCAGGGTGGCGGCTTCGGTGCTGCGCAGGGTGTCGGGGACGCGGATGAGCCGGTCGGCGCGCATCAGGGTGTGGGAGGCGATGCAGCCGATCGCGATGCCGGCGATCCGGTCTCCCGGCGCCAGGGTGGTGACGTCGTCGGCGACGGACTGAATGGTGCCCGCGCAGTCCATGCCGAGCGGAACAGTCGTGTCTCCCGGGAACCCGGGAGGCCGGGGCACCATCCCGGTCACGGTCATGACGTCCCGGTAGTTCAGGGCCGCCGCCTCCACGGCGACGACTACATGTCCCGGCGGCGGGACGGGCCGGGGGATGGCCGTCCAGTGCAGTTCGTAGTGCGGTCCGAGGGCGGTGGCGTCCAGAGTGAAGCACCCGGTGCCGTGGCCGCTCCGTCGGGTGGGGGCCGAGAGGTGCTGGGCGCGGGGGACGAAGCGTCCCTCGGCGGTGAGAAGCACTTCGTCCTCGTCGGTGGGGTGGTGGAGTTCCGCGGTCAGCGGCCCGAGCACGCCCTCGTCGGGTGGCTCCGCAGGGGAGGTGAGGGCGATGCGGCGGACTGCGGTGGCGAGTTCGGCGGCCAGGCTGCGTGCGGCGCCCCAGAGGGCGGCCGAGACCACACCACCGGGAGGCTGGTCCGGGGCGCAGTTGCCGGTGGCGCGGGTGATGAGCCAGGGGTCGGTCTGCCCGGCGCAGGGGCTGTGCCGGGCAGACGACGGCGAGGGCGCGGACGGCTGTCAGCTGGCGGATGGTCTCCTCGGTGAGGGCATTCGGCGTGGTGTGGTCCTCGGTGGCTCCGTCGTGTTCGTCGCCGGCGATGAGGACGAGTCCGACGGGGCCGGGGCCCGGGGGAATCGCCGCGGTCCACGCGTCCGGGTCTCCGGCGGACTCGATGAGGTCTGCGCCGCCGGGGAAGGTGGTGCGCAGAGTGTCGGCGAGGGCATGGGCGAGGGCGGTGTTCGGGCCGTCGGCTCTGCCGGTGGCGGCGACGATCCAGCGGCGATCGGCCGGTGAATCGGGCTGCTGTGACGGCGGTCGCCCCGGCGCCGCCGTCGCCGTCCGGGGGGTGCGCGCGGCAAGGAGGAGGGAGAAGTCACGCAGGTCGGGGGCGTGGACATCGCCGATCTGCGCGGGTGGGTCGAATCCGCAGTTTTCGAGAAGGGGACCCCAGTCCTGCCAGGCCAGCAGGGGGCCGTGCGGGCGCAGGTCGGTGTCCTCAGCTTCCCAATAGCTGTCGAGCATGCCGAAAAGCGGGACCAGGGTGTCGTTGTTGTGCGATTCGACTGCCAGGAGGTGGCCGTGGTCCGCCAGCAGGGTGGAGATGTGGCGCAGGGTGCGGTTCAGGTCGCGGGCGGCATGGAGGGCGTTGGCGGCGAGGACGATGTCGAAGCCGGCGGGGGCGAAGCCCTGGTCCGTGGGATCGTGGTCCAGGTCGAGCCGCTGGTAGTCGATGAAGTCGTAGGCGGCGAACCGTTCACGGCAGCGGGGGAAGAATGCCGGTGAGATGTCGGTGCAGGTGAAGTGGGTGCGTTCGGGCGCGAAGACAGGCAGGATCGCGGCGGTGAGCCCTCCTGTGCCGGCGCCGACCTCCAGGACGCGCAGGGGACGGCTCGCCGGCCAGCCGTCCAGGGCGGTCCGGAGCAGGCTGCGGGCCAGCGCGTACTGGTAGCGGACGTTGGGGACGTGGTCGTAGACGCGTCCGGCGAGGTTGTCGGCGGAGAAGAGGAATTCCAGCGGGTCGAGCCGTCCTTGGAGCAGGTCGGCGATGTGGAGTCCGCCGACCGCCGTGGGGTGCAGGGCCGTTCCGATGGAGGGGTGATCGGCGAGCGCTTCCTGGAAGACGCGTTCCGGGACGGGATCGGTGGTGATCCGCCAGGTGCCCCGGCCGGTTCGTCGGAGGGCTCCGCGGGTGGCGGCGAGGCGGCACAGTGCGGTGAGCCAGCGGGTGTGCTTCGGGTGGACCCCGGTGGCGATGACGGCGGGGACAGTGACCGTGTCGGCCCGGCCGAGGATCTGTTTCAGGGCACGGGTGGTGCTGTGGGCGGCGATGTCCAGTACCGCAGCACGGAAGTGGAGGTAGTCCTCCAGGTGCTCGTCACCGAGTTCCGCCATCTGTTCACGTGCGGCGGCGAGGGTGATGTGCGGGGAGGGCAGCGGGGAGGGAGCGGCCGGTGTGCCCGGCAGCGGGGCGGCCCGCATCACTTCGGTGACCAGCGACGGGGCCGAGTGCCGGGCGGCGTCGAAGCGGCGCAGGCGGCAGCCGAGTGCCTGGAGGGCTATGTGACCGTCCGCGTCGGTGATGGTGAGGTCCCAGATACGGTCGGCGCCGTCGGCGGGGCGGCTCATGATGTGGATGTGGCCGCTGTCCGGGAGGCGCTGCCAGGAACGTACGGTGTCGATTCCGACGGGCAGGTAAGGCACGAGGTCATCGTCTTCGGCGGACAGCAGCGGCATGCCCGCCTGGAGGGCTCCGTCCAGCAGGGTCGGGTGAGCCGGATACCGATCGGACAGGGGAACGGTGGCGGTGTAATCGGCCAGGACCTCGCCCTCCCCGGCCGCGAGTGCGGTCAGCGTCCGAAACGCGGGACCGTACGGGAGCTGGGCCCGGGCGCATTCGGCGTAGTGCTCGTCCGCTGTCCGGCGGCGGGGGGTGCGGGCCCGGACGGTGGCCAGGTCCAGGGGTGGTGGCTGCGGCAGCGTGCGCCGCTGGATGCGGCAGCGGGCGTGTTCCTGCCAGACGCCGGAAGGTCCGCTGCGGCCGGCGATGGTGCACCGGCCGCCGGGGGTGATGGTGGTCTGCACGCGGATGTCCATGGCAGGGTCGTCGAAGGGCAGGGTGAGCGCCGATGCGATGGACAGGCCGGTGACCTCCGCTCCCGCGTCGAGGGCGTTCTCCCCGGCGGCCAGGGCGATGTCCGCGTACGCGGCTGCCGGGAGGACCACCGCGGCACCGACCTTGTGGTCGGCGAGCCAGGCGAGGGGGCCGGGTTCCAGGTGTTGGTGCCAGGCAGGGTCGAGGGTGGGCAGGCGTTCGCCGAGCAGCGGGTGCTCCGGGACGGCGGGGGTGTCGTGGTGGACCGATTCGTCCCACCAGGTGGGCTCGCCCGACCAGTGGCGTTCGCGCTGCCAGGGGTAGGCGGGCAGGGGCACGGTCCTCCCCCGTACGGGGAAGTACGGATTCCAGTCGGTGCGGCCGCCGGCGGCCATGACGGCGGCGACCGTCGAGCGCACCAGCGGAAGTCCCGCCTGGCCGCGCAGAAGGGTGGGCAGCACGGTCACCGGCCCCGGCTGCCGGTTGGCGGCATCACGCAGATACGGGCCCAGGACCGTGTGGGGTCCGATCTCCACCAGGACCGTGCAGCCGCTCTCCAACAGGGCGTCCAGCGCGTCCGCGAAACGTACGGGGTCCCGTATGCTCCGCCACCAGAACTCCGCGTCCACCTCCGGCCCCTCGACCGGCCCGCCGGTCACGGAGGACATCATCGGAACGCGGCACGGCCGGGCCACCACTCCCCGGAGCGAGTCGAGAAGGATCTCGCGGACGGGCTCCATGGCCGGGCTGTGATACGCGTAGTCGATCGCCAGTTCCCGGAAGAACACCTCGCGTGCCGACAGTGTCTCCCCGAGTTCCGCGAGCGCCTTCGCCTCGCCGGAGACGGTGACGGCGTCGGAGCTGTTGACCCCGGCGACCACCAGGCGCCCTGCGTACGGGGCGAGAACGTCTTCCGCGTCCGCCGCTCCGAGCCCCACCGCCGCCATCCGCCCGCTTCCCGCGGTCCTGCCCTGGGCGCTGCTGCGTTCGGCGATGATCCGGCAGGCGGTGGCCCGGTCCAGGGCGCCCGCGCAGTAGGCCGCGGCGACATCGCCGACGCTGTGCCCGGTGACCCCCGCCGGGGTGATTCCGGCGGCTGCGAGCGAGGCGACCAGCCCACCCTGCACGGCGAACAGCAGGGGCTGTGCGATCTCGGTGCGCCGCAGCTCCGGCTCGTGGGCGGGCCGGCGCAACGCGTCCAGGACCGACCAGCCCAGCCGGGGGAAGAGTTCGCCGTCGACGAGGGTGACCTCGGTCAGGAAGGCGTCGTCCGAATCCAGCAGGTCCCGGCCCATGCCCGGCCACTGGGAGCCGTTGCCGCAGAACACGAATCCCACCCCGCTGCCGTCCTGCCCGGCGCTGCCCCGGGCGGTGCCCGCCGCCGGCTCGCCGTCCTCGGCCAGGGCCCGCAGACCGGCCGCCGCCCGTACCGGATCCGGCGCGAGAACCACGGCCCGGTGCTCGTGCCGGGTACGGCGCACACAGCTCGTATAGGCGATGTCGTAGAACGAGTCCGGCGACGTCTCAAGATGGTCGGCCAGGCGCCGGGCCGCCTCTGTGGTGGCCTCCTCTGTGCGGCCCGAGACCAGCAGAGGCAACTCCGCGCACTCGCCCGCCACCGGTTCGGCCGGTGCCTGCTCGGGGGAAGCGGTGAGGGTCACATGTGCGTTCGCACCGCCGAAACCGAACGAGTTCACTCCCACCACCCCGTCCTCCGCCAGAAGCAGCGGGCGTGGGACGGCGACCGGTTCCAGGTTCAGGCCGGTGAAGTCGATCTCGTCACTCAGCGGCAGCACGTCCAGGGTCGCCGGGATCGTCCGGTGTCGCAGGACGAGCATCGCCTTCAGCAGGCCGGCGACACCGGCCGCCGCCTCCAGATGTCCCAGCGTCGATTTGACGGATCCGATCGGCAGCGGCTGCGAGCGGCGGCCGAGCGCCCGCCCCAGGGCCAGACACTCCAACGGGTCGCCCGCCGGGGTCCCGGTGCCGTGCGCCTCCACGTACGCCACCCGGTCGGGGGCGATGCCTGCTTCCGTGTAGAGGCTGTCGAGCAGCTCCTGCTGAGCGGTCGCGCTGGGCAGGGACAGCCCGGACGTCCTTCCGTCGTCGTTCACCCCGCTCGTCACGATCACCGCCCCGATCCGGTCACCGTCCGCGAGCGCCGTACGCAGTGGCTTCAGGACGAACACGCCCGCTCCCTCGCCACGCACATATCCGTCCGCCAGGGCCGAGAACGGATGACACCGCCCGGTCGGCGACAGCATCGACGCCTTCGAGAACCCGACGAAGTCGGCCGGATCGAGCATCACATGGGCTCCGCCCGCCAGCGCCAGGGCGCTGCGTCCGGTCCGGATGGCCTCGCAGGCGTAGTGGACCGCGGTCAGCGCCGACGAGCACGCGCTGTCCACAGTGAACGACGGGCCGTGCAGGTCGAGGACGTACGACAGCCTGTTGGCGTTGTTGCAGAACGCCGACCCGCTCATGTTGTAGGCGTTCCACGTCCTGAGCCGGCGCAGTTGCAGCTCGAAGTAGTCGCGGTGGGAGGCACCCACCGCCACGGCGGTGTCACCACCCGCCAGTGCCGCGGCATCGATCTGGGCATCGTCGAGCGCTTCCACCGCGCACTCCAGGAGAAGGCGCTGCTGGGGGTCGATCCGGGACGCCTCTTTGGGGGAGATGCCGAAGTAGTCGGCGTCGAAGGCCGTGATGTCTTCGAGGAATCCACCGGCGACGGTGTACGTCTTCCCCTCCCGCGCCGGGTCCTCGTCGAGGAACCGCGCGGGATCGAAGCGGTCGGCCGGTACGGAGGTGATGACGTTCTCTCCTGCGTTCAGCACCTGCCACAGACCGTCGAGGCCGCTGATGCCTCCCGGCAGTCTCAAGCCCACCCCCACGATGGCGACCGCATCCTGTGACCGGCCTGAAGGCTTGTTCGCATCAGGCCCACCCGCTGCCACGCCATCCCCGGACTGAGTGCCCCGGCTCTCACCTGACATGGGGTGTTCACCCATCGGAATCCTCCTCACGGAAGCCGATCCGCGCCTTGCGGCACCGTCAGGGCGGGGCCTCGTCCACCTGCCCGGCTGTGGCCGACACCCGCCGGGGCCGGCCGGTCACCGGCGCCGGGATGTGGGCCGCAGGCACCGCTCACCACGGGGAACGTGCTCTGCCCGTAGAAGGAGATTCCCCGTGTGAGCGGTGTACGGAGCGGGACTCCGCGTGCCCCTGTGACACGTGCGCGCGGGCTGTACGGGGCCGTGTGCACTCATGGTCCCATGTCTGCCACTGGTCGGCGCCGCGGCGCCGACGGGGCTGTCACGGCCCGTCTCGACATGAGAGAGACCGATGGGCGAGCGTAGGGTGGTGAAGGACGACGGGCCGCCGGACATGCCCCGTCGACACCCGGGATGGCCCGGGGCCCCGTCGGCACCCGGAATGACCCGGGGCCCCGTCGACACCCGGGATGGCCCGGGCAACAACGTTCTCAACCCTCACCGGCGCGGGCAGCGCGGTCAGCCCTCCGTGGAGGAGAAGGGGCGGACGAGATATGAATCGCGTCCGGAGGCAGACCCGGGCGACACGGGAACGACAGGCTCAGGAGGGTCTCCACACCCTGCTGGACCAGGAATTCGCCTGGGCGGAGACCTTCACCGAAGGCGAGGACGACCTGCTGCTCGATCTGCCAGGGGCGGACTCACTCGGGCTGCTGAGGGTCATCTCGCGGGCACAGAAGGAGTTCTCCGTCACCTTCGACGACGACGAACTCTTCGACCTGCGCACCGTCGGTGACCTGCGTGCTCTCGTCGCGGGCAAACTCCGCTCCGGGCCATGACCTCCGCCGGCCGGCCGCCGGCCGCCTGCCCGGCCCGGGCGGGAGCGGCCCAGCCCCGGGCGGGAGCGGCCCAGCCCCGGGCGGGAGCGGCCCAGCCCCTGGTGGACGCGGCCTTCCCGCACGAGGCATACCCTTCCGTCGTCCGGAGACTGGCCGCCGCCGGACCGGTCCACCCGGTCGTCCTCCCCGGTGGGCTGAACGCCTGGCTCGTCACCGACCGCGGAGCTGTCTGTTCACTGGCCGTCGACCCCCGTCTGAGCCTCGATCTGCGCCGGATACCCGAGCCCTCCGGCGGCGTCGGTCACCGCCGCTACCCCGAGGACGGCGGAGCCGGACGCGGACGCCATCTCCTGAATACCGAGGGACCGGACCACCACCGGCTGCGACATCTGACAGCGCCTTTCCTGAGCAGCACGGCTCTGGAACAGCGGCGGCCGATGATCGAGGCAGCCGCCGAGCATGCGCTGAAAGCCCTTGCCCGGTGCGATCCGGGCGACCTGGTCGCTCAGTACGCGCACCCCGTGGCCAGTGAAGTGATGAGCAATCTTCTGGGCATCCCCGGGCATCTCCGTCATCCTTTCACCGCCGCGACCATCGGTATCGGGGCGCCCGACCACCCGGACAGCGAACCCATGCGCGCCGCCGAGCGAACCCATTCCGAGCTGATCCGCCAGATGATGGAAGTACGCCGGAACGACCCGGGCGATGACCTCATCACCCTCCTCTTCGACGCACGCGCCCAGGAAGGCCGGCCCACTCTCCTGGAGATCCACGCCATGATCGGACTGCTCTTCCTCGCCGGAACGGAAACCACCTCCGTCCTCATCGCCTACGGCGCGGCCCGGCTGATCCAGCACCCTCCAGCGCTCCACGCCCTGCTCCGGGACGACGAGCACGCCAAGCCCGTCGTGGAAGAACTCCTGCGCCACCACCCGCCGTTGCCCACCGGCGCGTGGCGCTTCACCACCGAACCCGTCACGGTCGGCGACACGACCATCCCCGAAGGCGCCTGCGTCCTGCTCTCCTTCGCCGCCCCCGGCCAGGACGCCGACGTCTATCCGCACCCCGACCAGCTCGTCCCGGGACGCTCCAACGCCCCGGCCCATCTCTCCTTCGGCCACGGACCCCACTACTGCGTGGGCGCCCATCTCGCCCGGCTGGAAGGACTCATCGCCCTGCGCGCCCTCTTCCACCGCTACCCCTCCATGGAACTCGCCGCGCCCCTCGACTCCCTCACCTGGTCGGGCAGCACCGTCAACCGCCGGCTGGACACTCTTCCCGTCACCTTCGGTACCGGCAGTACCGCCGGTAGCAGTACCGCCGGTACCGGTCGCAGGGAGACATCCGTATGAGAACGGACACCGCGCACTATGTCTCCGCCGCCGCGCTGTGGCTTCCCGAAACAGCGTCCACGGCGGAGGAAGCCGTCGCGGCAGGAACCATCCGCCGTCGTGCTGCCGAGGCCGAAGGGTTCTCGCAGGTGACCGTCTGCCACGATCGCACCGTCGCGGCGATGGCCGCCGAGGCCGCACGCGCCGCCCTCGACGACGCCGGGATCGCCCCCGGCGAGGTCGACCTCCTCATCCACGCCTGGGTCCACCAGCAGGGCACGGGGAACTGGAATCCGCCTCACCACGTCGCCCGACTCGTCGGCGCCGAGCACGCCGTGGCCCTCGGCCTGCAACAGCAGTCCAACGGCGGAGCCGCCGCCATCGAAGCAGCCCTCAACGCCATGGCGGTCGACCTCCGGGTCACCACTGCCCTGATCACCACCGCCGACCAGTTCACCGACATCCCTCAAGGGCGCTGGTCCGTGCTCTCCGACGGCGGCCCGCTCGGCGACGGCGGCACCGCCGCCGTCCTCACCCGGGCTCCGGGTCCCCTGCTCATCGAATCCATCGCCTCCTACGGGGACCCCACGCTCGAAGCCGAGTTCCCCGGCCGCGACCCCTTCGGACCACCGCCCGAAATCACCGATGAGCCCGGCTCGGCCTTCCGTAACCAGGACGTCCTCAAGCGCATGCGGCACTGCGTCGAACAAGCCGTCCAGTACGCCCTCGACGACGCGCGCCTCAGCCCCGACGCGCCCACTCTGCTCACCGTCCTCCCGCTCCGCCTCGGCCACACGTTCATCGACTGGACCGTCCGCTCGGCTCTCCCCGCTCCCCTTCAGGACAAGATCCAGACACACGGTTCCCGCACGGGCCACCTCGGTGCCGGCGACCTCCTCGCCAACCTCGCCGACATCGTCAGCCGGCCACCCCCGCCCGACAGCCGGATCCTCCTCGTCAGCGTCGGAGCCGGCTACACCGCCACCTGCCTCATCGTCCGGACGTAGCGACCCCAGCAGCAGACACTCGGTGCGCGGGTCCGCCCGGGTCTGCCGGACGAGGGTGCGGCGGCGGACATCACCACTGTTCTTGTGAGCATCTCCATACCTCTGCTGTTTCGAGCACGCCTCCTACAGGGGAGCATCCCTCCTCCTCAAGATCGGAGCGGACCGGGGCAAGGACGACGTGAAATATGACGCCTCGTTCGAATGGCTCGACAGCTTCTCCTTCAACGACATGACCAGCTCCGTGACGGTCCACAACAACTGCATCCTCGAACTCAACGAGGCCATCTCCTTCGGAGGCCCGCGTCACACCTTCGCCGACGCTGCCAACTGGGTCGGCGACGGAGCGAACGACAAAGCCAGCGTGACGCCGGATGCCGAGACCGGGTGCGGTTCGCCCCGCGGTACCCGCGTGGCAGCTGCGGCCGTATCAGCCCCGTGGACCGGGCTGCACCCTGTTCTTCGCACTCCGGATTGCAAGCCGGGCAGGCGGATGGCGCGGGAGTTCCCGAGCATCTGGTTCGAGCGGTACGCGGACGACAGGGTCCTGCATCGCGTCACCGAGCGCCAGGCCCGGCAGGTACTTGCCGCGCTCATGAACAGGATGGCCGAGGCTGGACTGCACCTACTGGCTCCGCACCGTCGCATCTCCACACCGTGGGCTGCCGGCGCGTAGCCCGACCCGGCTTCAGCCCCGCCGTGAACGGTACGCGTTGTACGCAACGCCGCACGGCGGTCAGCGCGGCGGTGTCGCTGCCCCGGGAACCCGTCTCGCGGCACATCCTGGCAGCCCGGGTGCGGCGTCGATGGCCTGGCCGAACCGGCGTTCCTCCGCAGCGCATCGCCGACGCCGCCCAACGCTCCGGCTTCGCCCTGCCGTTCACCGGCTTCATGAAGATCAAGCCGTCGCGTGGGGGATCCCTCTGCTCGGCATCGGCTCACGCGGTTGATATTTGGTCGCCGACCAACTTTACTGGGACGCAGAAATTGGTCAATGACCAAGACCTGAGGTGGTGAACGATGCCCCGAATCAAGACGCCGTTCTCCGGCACCGGCACCGGCATCGCCGGCCCGGCGCTCGGCTGCCGGCCGACGCGGTACGGGGCACAGGTCACGGTCGTCGTGCGCTCGCGCGCCGCCTGGACGCGCCGATACGCCGATACGCCGCCAAGCCGCTCGCCCGGCTGTTCGCGCTGCCCGACCGCACCCCCGACGAGAGGACACGGCCGTGATCGAACATGTCGACCCGCCCGCGCTGGCTCCGCCGATCGGCGGTCTCTACCACCATCTCGCGATCGCCCGCTCGGGATCCATAGTCGCGATCGCGGGACAGATCGCCCTGGACGCCGACGGCCGGCTCGTCGGCGAAGACTGTCACGCGGCCCAGGCCGAGCAGGCGTTCCGCAATCTCGCCGCCGCACTGGCCGCGGTCGGCTGCGGCCCGCGCGACCTGTTGAAGAACACCATCCACGTCGTGGGGCACCGCCCCGAACTGATCGAGCCGATCTTCGCGGCGGGCCGGCGGGCCTTCGGAGGCGACTGGCCCCGCACGGCGAGCACGCTCGTCGGTGTCCAGGCGCTCGGCCGGCCCGAATGGCTCATCGAGGTCGACGGCCTGGCCGTCATCCCCACGCGCGCCCCCGTCACCGCTCACCCCGCACCGGCCGCGGGAACCCACCGACACCCAGGAGCACAGGAGCCCGATATGGTCACGAAGACGAAGACCTGGTTCATCACCGGAGCCTCCAAGGGCTTCGGCAGGCAGTGGGCCGAAGCCGCCCTGGAACGGGGCGACCGCGTCGCCGCGACGAGCCGTACCCCCGGCGCGTTCGACGACCTGGCCGACGCCCACGGCGACAACCTGCTGCCGATCCGGCTGGACGTCACCGACCGGGCGGCCGTCCATGCCGCTACGCGCCGGGCAGTCGACCGTTTCGGCCGACTCGACGTCGTCGTCAACAACGCCGGCTACGGCCTGTTCGGCATGGTCGAGGAGATCAGCGAGGAACAGGCCCGGGCGCAGATCGACGTGAATCTGCTGGCACCGCTGTGGGTCACCCAGGCCGCGTTGCCGCACTTGCGCGCCCAGGGCGGCGGGCACATCATCCAGGTCTCCTCGATCGCCGGCGTCTTCTCCCTGCCGGGTCTCGGCGTCTACCACGCTTCGAAGTTCGGCCTGGAGGGATTCACCGCCAGCCTCGCCAAGGAGGTCAGGGACTTCGGCGTCAAGGTCACTCTGGTCGAACCCGCCGGATACGCCACCGACTGGGCCGGGCCCTCCGCCGTCCACGCCGAACCCCTGCCCGCCTACGACGGCTTCCGCGCCGCCATGCAGCGCCCGGCCGGAGTGCGCGGTGAGCCGACCGCCACCCGCGCGGCGATCCTCACCGTCGTCGACGCCGACGAGCCGCCCCTGCGCATCTTCTTCGGCAAGGGGCCCCTCGACGTGATCCGGGCCGAGTACGCCTCGCGCATCGAGGAGTGGGAGCGCTGGGACGGGGTGTCCCGGGCGGCGTTCGGCGCCTGAGACGGCCCCTCGACAGGTCACCTGCACCATGAGCCGGTAGATCGCCGACAGGTGGCGGAGAGCGGGACACGGCAGTGCGCCGGACGCCGGACACCCGGGGCCGGACGTCGCCGGTCCCGGTCCCCAGCAGGTCGTCCTCATCGGCATCGCGCCGCGGCCTCGGCCCGGTCCGCCCACGGCGATCTCCAGCCGCTTCATCGGACACGTCATCCGTCGCGGTCAGGACGGCCGGGACGCATCAACGGCCCAGGTCACCAGCGCTGGCGCAGCGACCTGGGCCTACCAAGCGATCGGGGGCGTTCTGGCGCGGGTCAGCTGGTGAGGGTGGGCCAGGGAACGTCCGTTTCGACGGCGGCGGTGTAGTCGACGCCGGGGACGGAGAAGCCGTAGAGACGACGGACTTCGTCGCTGAACCAGGTGAGGTCGGCGAGGTCGGTGACGCTGTCGCTGGTGGCGGTGGTCCAGCGTTCGGCGACGGCGTTCTGTACGGCGGGGGCCAGTTCCCAGGTGTCGAGGCGGACCCGGCCCTGGTCATCGAGGTCGAAGGGGCGGGCGCCGGTCAGCTGGTCCCAGAGTTGGACCAGCTGACCGATCGGGGCCACCATGGAGTCGCCGAGGACCCCGCGCAACAGCCCCACGTACAGGGCGATGCCGGGGATGGCGGTGGAGGACTGGGTGACGGCAGCGGCATTGACGGAGGTCACCGCCCGGCCGCCGACGGTCCTGCCGAGGCGCTCGTCCAACGTGCGTGCGGTGGCTTCCAGATGGGACTTCGCGGCGCCGATGGTGCCCTGCCGGTAGATCGCCGCGGTGAGCGGGGAGCCGATGTAGGACAGGGCGGCGGTGGTGAAGCCGTCGGCGAGGAGGGACCGGTCGGCCAGGAACGTGATCCACCGTTCCCAGTCGGCGCCGCCCATGACCGCCACGGTCTGTTCCATGTCGTCGCCCTCGGCCGGCGCGGTGGTGACCTCCTTGACCTCGGGGGCACCGTGCTCGTCGAAGACGAGGGTCTTGGTGGTGTGCGGCGAGCCGATCGGCTTGAGGACCGCCAGGCCGTCCCGCAAGTCTGCGGCCCGGCGGATGAACACGGAGATCTTGACCGACACAACGATGTCCAGCCGGGCTTGGAGGGTTCCCACCAGCTCCGACGGGGACAGCCGGCGGCACCTCAGGCTCGGCGCGCAGGGGAGGACGGATTCCGCCGACAGCTCGACAGCCTCCTTCGGCGTCGTCGCGTGTCCCGCGCCCTGAGAGGTCCGGTGGCCCCGGCTTCACGGCACGAGGTCTGCCCGGCACGGCTTCACTCCGACCTGCGGTTCCCGTCCCGGTCGATCTGACCCTGCCCCCTCACCTACCAAGAGCAATGCATCTGTGACGTTGAGTCATGACAGGATGGGTCCAGGTCGACATCGTGTCGATCGGAAGGAGGAGACATGGCTGAGGACGAAAGCACCGACGAGACGGAGTCCGCAGGGCAGGAGACCCCGTCCGGCACGTACGCAGGCACCGAAATCACGATCGAAGGCGAGGAGCACCTCATCATTCGGGAGGATGAGGTCCCGGTGGTCACCGACACCGAGTGATACGCCCACGCTTCGGTGCGGGCTGCTCTTCGCCCGTGCTGAAGCGGAGTGCTGTCCGAGTACGAGAAGGGCCTCGTCGGCCGCTGCCGGGATGCCCACGTGTCGGGAGCCGGGTTCTCTCGTTGGTGGGAGTGCGGCCCGGGTTCGTCCGGCCGGCGTGGTCCGTAGGGGTGGCGGGATGCGGTGCCGGATGAAGGAGGAGCGCGATGGGTGTGGAGACGCGGGGTACGGGCGGCGGTGCGGGACGTGTGGGTGTGCGGGCCGCGGTGCTGGGTGCGGTGGCCGGGGCGGCGCTGCTGCCGGCCGGTGCTGCTCATGCGAGCGTGATCGGGGTGGGGAACGCGGTGTTCGGCAACACCTGTGTCAACCAGGGCGGTGCGAGCGCTGCGGGTGCCACGGTGGCCGGGAGCGGGGTGGGCAGCGGCAATCAGATCGGTCTGCCGTTGAGCCTGCCGCGCAACCAATGCGGCAACAGCGGCATCATCTGCACCGCCATCATCAGACCTGCGTACTGAACGGGCCGGTGAGCGACATGACCGGTCGGACGGCTGCGAGTGGGGCAGCGGCGGATACGCCCGTGGGCGAGCGGGCGGTGGAGGCGCTGCTGTCCTTGGGCGGGCGGGCGCTGCCGCTGCTGCGCCAGTGGGTCGGCTCGGACCCGGGCTGTGGTGTGGCGCGGGCGCTCGTGGCACTGGCGGCCGGTGACCTGTGGGATGACGCCGTGCTGAAGGAGCAACTGGTGATCGCGCACCGGGACGCGCTGGCCGCCGGTGAGCGGGAGGCCAGTCTGGTGTACGGGGTGTTCCTGCATACGCACCGGCAGTACCGGCTGACGGCCGATCATCTGGCGGGTCACTTCGACCGGTGGCCCGCCGATGAGATGGCCGGGCTCATGGTGGGCGCGTTCTCCGCCTGTGGGGAGGACGCCTACCGTGCGCGCGGCGACGCCCTGGTGGAGCGGCAGGCGGCGTTGGCGGGCCCGGAGAGCTGGCCGTGGCTGAGCCGGCTGGCCGCGACCAGGGCGGAACAGGGCCGGGTGCGGGAGGCGCACGCGCTGGCCGGGCGGGCCTTGCGGCTGTATCCCCGCTCGGGTGTGGCCGCGCACGCCCTCGCGCACGCCGAGCACGAGCTGGGAGCCGGGCGGGCCTCGGTCGATTTCCTGGACCGGTGGCTCGCGGTGGACCCGCAAGCGGTGCAGTCAGGGCATCTGAACTGGCATGCCGCACTGCAATCCATCGCCTGCGGCGACTTCCCCGACGCGCGCCGGCGCGCGGACACGGCACTGGCGCGTAGGGATGTCGGCATGCGGGCCGCGACGAACTGGCGTCTGCTCCTGGCCGGGCAGACACCGGCCGGCCGAAGCGACCCGGACCAGGTCCGGGAACTGCTCGCCGCGCCGGGTGGGATGGCGGAGGTCTTCCACACCTTCAACCTCGCCCACGCGCTGGCCGTGGAAGCCGCCACCGACGACCTGCGCATTCTGGCCCGCCGGGCCGCCGCCGACGAACGCCCCGACTACCGCGATGTCCTGGCTCCCGTGGTCCAGGCGCTGGCGGAGATCACCGCGGGCCGTCCCCGTACGGCGGTGGACCTGCTGACCGGCCTGGGGGACAAGGAGGAACGGATCGGCGGAGTGCGGGTCGAGCGCGAGATCATCCAGGACACCCTCGCCCGCGCCCTCGTCGACGCGGGCGAGCCCGCCCGCGCGGTCGCCCTGCTGCACCACCGCACCACCACCCGCCACCACCACACCTACGAGGATCTCCTTCTCACCACACGCACTCCCGCCACCGCGGCAGGCCCCCGCTGACCCTCACCGCCGGACAGCACGGGTTCCCGCGCCCCCTATCGCCTTCCGTCCAGCAACGGTGAACACAACGGAGGGGGCGATGGCCCTCCGACGGGTGCGAAGTCAGTCTCGCGTCAGGGCCTGGGTGAGGTCGGCCCAGAGATCATCGACGTGTTCGAGCCCGATGGAGACGCGGAGCAGCCGATCGGAGATGCCGGCCTGTTCGCGTGAGTCCGGGTCCATGGCGTGATGGGTGAGCGAGGCCGGGTGCTGAATGAGGCTGTCGACGCTGCCGAGGCTGACCGCCGGGGTGAAGAGACGAACGCTGCCGGTCACCGCGTGCGGATCGCCGGCCTCGAAGGACACGATCGCCCCGCCCGCGGTCATCTGCTCCGGCGGCCGGGGTTCACCGCTCAGCCCGGGGTAGTGGACCCTGGTGACCGCCGGATGGTGTACGAGTCGGCGGGCGATCTCGGCAGCCGTGGCCGAGGCATGGTGCATCCGGACCGACAGCGTCGACAGTCCCCTGAGGAGCTGGTAACCGGCCAGGGGATGCAGTATCCCTCCGGTGGCGAACCGGATCCGCCGCAGGGCACGGGCGAACTCCTCGTTCGACGCCACCGCACCGCCCATCACGTCACCGTGACCGCCCAGGTACTTCGTCGCGCTGTGCAGGACGAGGCCGGCCCCACAGTTCAGGGGGCGCTGGAGCGCGGGCGTCGCGAAGGTGTTGTCGACCAGCACCGGAACCGGAGCGCATGCGGAGGCCAGCGCGTGGATGTCGATCTCCGTCAGCGTGGGGTTGGCGGGTGACTCGACGATCACCAGTCCCGTGTCGCTGCGGACGGCATCACCGGCGCCGTGGGGTTGTGCCCAGGTCACCGAGGTGCCCAGCAGGCCCGAGTCCAGGAGGTGGTCGGTGGTTCCGTACAGAGGACGCACGGCGACGACGTGCGGCCGTCCCTGGGCGACCTGCACGAGAAGGCAGGCGCAGAGCGCTGCCATGCCGCTGGCGAAGGCCACCGCGGCTTCGGCCCCTTCCAGTTCGGCCAGCGCGGACTCGAACCGTGCGACGGTGGGGTTTCCCACCCTGCCGTAGATCGGCGGACCTCCGTCGTCGGCTCCGGAGCCGAACACGTCGAGCCGCGCCGCCTCGGCCGCGGTGTCGCGGGAGGGGTAGGTGGTGGACAGATCGATGGGCGGAACATGCAGTCCGAGATCGACAAGGTCCTCACGGCCGGCATGGATCGCCCGGGTTTCCCAGTGATGCGCAGTCATGACGGCAGTCTTGGCAAAGCATCGGCATCAGCGAATGAAACCCGCACTATATTCGGTGAATGAAAGAAAAGGTCGTCCTGGATTCGATCGATCAGGCGCTTCTGCGCGAGCTGCAGAATGATGGTCGGCTGCCGAACAAGACGCTGGCCCAGAGGGTCGGCGTGGCACCGTCCACCTGTCTGGCCCGCACGCAGAGGCTGATGGAGTCAGGGGTGATCAAGGGTTTTCAGGCCCAGGTGAGCGCCGCGGCGATCGGCCGGCAGGTCCAGGCCATCCTTGCCGTGCAGTTCATCGCGCATTCACGTCCCCTCGTCGACCCGTTCGTCGCATGGGCCAGGGAGCGGCCCGAGACGCGCGCGCTGCACCATGTGACCGGAGCCTTCGACTTCCTTGTTTACACGGCCTGCCGTGACACTGAGGACCTCCGGCAACTCGTCCTGGAGTTCACCGCACGCCGGGAGGTGGGCCGAGTGGAGACCCACCTCGTGTTCGGATCCTGGTCGGGAGGACCGCTGACCCCGGGCTGGTGAGCCGAGTCGGAGGCTTGCCGTTGGTCGGGGTGTGAGTCGTCCCGCGGATGGCCCGAAGGACCTCTCGGGTGGCGTCCCCGATGGGCCGAAGAGTCGCCCGGATCGCCCGGCCGATCGGGGCGAGCACATAGCGGGCGACGAGCAGATCACGCAGGGGATGCGGGTGTCCCACTCGGCCAGGGACACCCACAGCGGAACGGGTTCGTCCTCGCCATGGTTCACCCACTCCCGGAGGGATGCACCGAAACCCGCACGGGACTCGTGCTCAAGTGACCGGATTTCAGGGATAGGTGCACGAAGGAACACTGGATCCGTCGAGACTCAGGGATCCACCCCGGCGGCCGGGACATCGGCGCCCTCACACCGGCCCGAGCCGCTCCCCGCGGAGCGGGCTCACACTCCGCGCCAGAGGTTGGCGAACGCCGCGCTCTCGATGGACCGCCTCTGGCGTACGGCTTCCAGTTCCATCACCGCGTCGTGGACAGCGGCCACCACGGCTGTCGCGGCCTCGTCAGTGAGGCCGGGCCCGTCGTCGGGTCGTTCGGCGCCGATGCCGACGGCCGCCGCGAGGGCGCTCAGGAGGGGTTCCCTCTCCTCCCAGCGGGAGACCGCCCGGCGGCGCGCGGGCGTATCGGCCGGTTCAACGCGTCGCGGGCCGAGGGGCGAGGAGCCGCTTCGCCTGCGGATCAGCTCGCCGTCCTTCTCCAGGGCGGCCTGGTACGCGGCTGACAGGTCCCGGCCCCGGCGCCACAGCCAGTCCTCGATCTTCTCGTAGGGCGCCTGCCGGGTGAGTCCGGCCGCGGCCTCGGCCGCGAGCCCGTCGTCCGGCGCCGGTGGCCCCTGGGGCACGATGCGGTCGTTGTCCACGACGACCGCCTCGGCAACGATGAGATCGATCAGCTCGGCGCCCGCGAGTGCGAGCGACAGGTCACCCTGTCCCACGCTCTGTCCGGCTCCCGGGTCCATGGCGATGATGAACAGGTCTTTCGCCGTGGTCATGGCGGCTCCTCTCGAAGACATCGACGCGGGTACGTCCCTCACCGCCCGGGCCCGCACGGCGATGGAGCGACTGTCACGATCAGTATCGCCCCTCCCCCACAGGCCATGAGTTGATCTTGAGGCCCTGAGCGCCCGGCACGTCACTCGTCCGGCGGTCCCAGTCGGGCGCCATGTCGGCGGGCGCAGGCTCTGCGGCAGGCCCCTCGAAGGTGCGGGGTGTCTGAGTGCGGTAGGAGTGGCCGAGTTCCGGGCCGAGTCCGAAGTAGTGGCGGAAGTTGTAGATGAGGGGGCTCCAGGCGGCGGGGTCGATGTGGTCGGTGCCCGGAACGACGATGCGGGAGTCGGCGTGCACCTTGCACACCACGGCCTCGACGATGACGAACTCCCCGGAGGCGTCCTGCTGCACCCGCTCGGCACGGGCCTCCAGCTGGATCGGGCATCCGGCGGCGCGAGGCGGCCGGACCAGATGGGAGGGCTCGCCGGTCATGCCCGCGGCGGCGAACTTGTCCGGCTCGAAGCGGCAGCCCCTGGGCTTGCCGGCGGGCACGGGATTCCGGCCGGTCAGTGCCGCCAGCCGCTCCACGGCCGGCCACTGGGCGGGGGCCGGCAGGCTGATGACCATGTCGGGGCGGCTGCCGAGGTTGTACGCGGTCTGCCCCTCCCGGCCCAGTCCGATCACCACCGTCTTCCCGAGGGCCCATGCGGATGATATCGGGGCAAGGTTGAACGAGCCGTCCTGATTCTCTGTCGACAGGAGCACCACCGGCGTCCCGAAGTACAGGATGCTCGGTTCGATCTCCAGATGGGTGGCGGCTGTCTGTGCGGGCAGGGTGCTGGGAGGTGCCGTGTTCATGGCGAGGAGCCTAGGATCCGCTCGTTTCGGCCGGGGCCGAAGTGTCACAGGGGGACAATGGACCGCATGGACATGCAGCGCGCACATGCGGCCGGTCCTGACCTGGCTACCGTGGCGAAGCTCCTGGCCGACGGTACGCGGGCAGGCTTCTGTCTGGCCCTCCTCGACGGCCGGGCCTGGACAGCGACGGAATTGGCACGTCATATGGGGGTGGCGCCCTCGACCGCGACGGAGCACCTGCACGCGCTCGTCCGCGGAAACCTGCTGGCCGAGGAGCGGCAGGGACGCCACCGCTATGTGCGTCTGGCCGGTCCGCACGTGGCCGAGCTGATCGAGAGCCTCGCCGCGATGGCACCCGACCGCACCCCGGCGCCCCGTTCCCTGTCGGCGGCCGGCCGCCGACAGGCCCTCGCCCACGCCCGCACCTGCTACGACCACCTCGCCGGGACCGTCGGGGTCGCCATCACCGATGCGATGCTCGAACGGAGGCTGCTGGATCTGGAGCACGGGCTCGGACTCACCAGCGCCGGAGCGAGGTGGCTCGAAGAGCTGGGCATCACCGTCCCGGCCGGCACGCGCCGACCGTCGGTACGGTCCTGCCTGGACTGGACCGAACGCCGCCCCCACCTGGCCGGCGCCGTCGGTGCCGCCCTGTGCCGGCACGCGTTCGACACAGGCTGGATCACTCCCGTCGGCACCACGCGCGCGGTCGCGGTCACCGCCCCCGGCCGACAGGCACTCCGCCGCCATCTCGGCTTGTCCGATGAACTCCTCACACAGACATGAGGTCGCGGCGGCGGCTTGTGGCACACCCTCGCGGTTCACCGGTCGAGGCGGCTACCGGTCGATCCGGCTGTCGAATGGAGCCGTGCCGGGTGGGAGGTTCAGGCCATTCCCGCCGGTGGCAGCGCCGGAGGCCTTGACGGTGCTGTTCCGTCATGTGCGGATGCCCACCGACGCGGAGTGTGTCGTGGTGATGCCGTGGTGTGCGGAGATGTGGTGGACGCGCGGTCCGGTGGTGGACCGGTGCGGGCGCGGGCGTCGCCGCGGGCTGGCGGCGGTATCCGTCCGATGAAGGGATGGTGTATGCGCCATTCCGTAAGCGTTCGACAGACTTTGGCGCTCTGTTCGATATTCGGCGGGGTCGGGGTGTGATCTGCTGTGCCCGGCCTGTCTTGACCGCTTCTTTGCCGTCCTCGGGGCGGCTCGCTTCTCGCACCCGGCACGTGTTCCTCCCCCTGCCCCGCCCCTGGTCCAGGGGCGGCCTGTCCGAGGACGGATGGCCCATGACCACGGCTGATCAGAGTCTGGTGAAGATCTACAGCGACCGCGTGTACACGCACACGACGATGGTGCGCCACCAGGGCACGGTGCTCGCCTTCGCCATCGACGATGCGCGCAGGATCGTTTACTCGGTCCTGGATCTGTCCACCTTCGACGAGGAGAAGGGGGAGCTGGACGCGGCGTACTGGTCGGAGAACCCGGTCGCGTTGCCGTTTCCCACGGAGGTGGTGAAGGTCGGCTACGCGGTCGCCGGGGCGACCGTGATGCCGGTGGTGAAGAAGGACAGCCAGGCCGAAGCCACGGCGGTCGAGGTCCTGGAGCCGGAGGAGACCGATACCTTCCTCTCCTCCACGGCCCGCCTCACCGCGCCCGGCGCGCCGTTCCAGGTCCTCTCCGACGGCTCCCATGTCGTCGTGCTGCGGCAGGCGATCGGCCGGGACGGCACGGATGCCGTGTTCACCCTCAAGGAAGGGTCCGGTTCCACCGGTGACCGTTCCCGGGTGGATGTGCAGACGGCGGGTGCTACGCCGGTCGCCGTGCCGGTGGTGGACGGGACGCTGTTATGTGACCGGTTCCTCCTGGTCGGGGGCGAGTTGAAGCCGGTGTCGGAGGTGCGTTTCAAGCGGAGCCGGCACAAGACGCTTCCGGCGTCGGAGAAGGACAGCCTGGGCGCGTTCGACATGGACGGCAGGCCGTTCTTCGAGCCGACCCAGGAGCTGGACCTGATCCGGAACCTGACCGGGGGACGGTTCACCGCCGTCCTCGTGCCCACCGCGGTCCAGGGACAGCAGCGGTGGCAGTTCTTCGCCCACAACTCCGCCACCGGGCGGATCGACGCGTTCAGCATCGAGCAGGACCCGGACGGGCTGTTCAACACCCAGGGCAGCCGCTACTGGACCAGCCCCGACCCGGCCTACCGGGGATCGGTGTACGAGCGGCAGCCCGGTACCTGCCCGTTCACCGGGAAGGCCCTCATTCCGCTGGTGCCCGACGCCCGGCACGCCGAGACCGCGCTGCGGCTGAACGGCACCACGGACGGTGTCGCTCTGGGCAAGGCTCCGAAGCTGGCCTTCGGCGGCAGGTCCTACGCCGTCGAGGCATGGGTGAAGCCCGATGTGGTGGACGGCCGCCGGGTCGTCGTCGGCCGCACCGCGAGCGGCTCCGACGGCTGGGAGCTGGGCTTCACCACCGGGGGGAAGCTGGCCCTGCGCCACGGCGGCAAGCAGGTGGTCTCGGCCCAGGCCCTGACCGCGGGGGTGTACACCCATATAGCCGCGTCGTTCGACGGCACCCGTGCCACCCTGTACGTCAACGGCGGCTTCAGCATGACCGATGACCTGCCCTGGGCCGCTGAGAGCACCGCGGACCTGCGGATCGGTTCGGCCGCCGGCACGGGCTTCTTCGCCGGGGACATCGACGAGGTGCGGATCTGGAACCGGCCCCGCGCCCAGGCGGAGATCGCCGGGGAGATGGCCTACCGGCTGATCGGGAACGAGCCCGGCCTGCTGGCCTACTACCGTCTCGACGAGGGGTCCGGGACCACGGCGTACGACCTCACCGACACCGCCGCCCACGGCACGCTCGCCGGCGGCCCGGTGTGGGTGACCTCGCTCGCGCCGGTCGGCGACCATCCCGGGGTACGGCGTGACAGCTTCACCGTCGCCGGTCGTGACATCGTGTCCGGACTCAGTTCGACGCTCTACTACCAGCAGGAGGACATCGCCTCCGGCTATCGCGAAGAGGCCCGGCCCGTTCGGCGCCAGGCGCGGGTCCTGCTGGCGTGCGCGACCCGTCCCGCCGGGGAGGCGGCGGCGCAGGCGCATCTGGCGAGCGTCGACTTCGGGGTCGGGATCGACGGGCGGCTCGCGGACATCCCCGATGTGATCACCCTGGCCGAGCTGGGCCAGGCCCAGGAACAGAGCATCGACAAGGTCAGGGAGCAGGAGGCGCTGATCGTCCGGCTGGAGGGGCAGGCGCGGACGATCCAGCAGGCCATCGACCCTCTGAACACCGAGTTGAACCAGGTGCTCGCCGAGGCCACCGCCGCCAGGAACAGGCCCAACGACGCGCTGGCATGGATCTACCAGCTGCGGTGGACGCTGTTCACTGGAAGTGTCATGGACTCGGAGGGTGTGTGGTGGGTGACGCCGCTGCCCGGGGTGGCCGGACGCTACGGCAACCCCGCCGTGGCCGTCCTCCGCATCGGCGCCACCCCGCAGATCCTGGAGATGCCGAACTCGATATACGCCGTGGACCTGAAGGACTGCGCATTCACCGATCCGGTACCCGAAGCGCGGCGCTGGTACATCGACGGCTCGTTCCCGGGATCGTTCCGTCTGCAGTCCGCCGTCAACTCCGAGTGGCTTCTGGCACCCATGTCCAACGGTGCGGTGAGGAACACCGACCGTGCTCGTTCCGCGCTGATCGCCGGAACGCAGAAGGGGCAGGCGCCCAACCCCCAGTTGGACAGCGCGACCGCCCGCGGACGGGTGATCCTGTCCCAGCTCATGGCGCTCACCAGGGACCTCGACGCGAAGAAGTCGGAGATCCAGCTGGCCCAGGAGGAACTGAGCCGGCTGACCGGAGGTCTCCTCGGTTCCGGCGAACTCGGCCTGCCCCTGCCCCGTATCAGTGTCGACGCGAGTGGTCTGAGCTGCGCCGGGGCGCTGCTGAAGTTCGCGGGCACCGATACCGCGCCGTTCCTGACGGACGGGGCGGCCGGGCGGGTGGCGCTCTACTTCCGGGGCACGAACGGTCAGTTCTTCGCCGCGTACCTCGACACCGGCACCCAGCGCGGTTCCCAGCAGCTGTCCGGCGGCGGGCAGACGGTGCTGCTGACCGCCCGGGACCCCGGCGTGGACCTGAGCACCGGGAGTACGAGGATCACCGTCGCCGATCACACGGTGAACGGGTCGGTGGTCGCGCAGTTGTGCGACCTGACCATCACGCGGGGTACGGAGAGCGAGACGTTTCCCGGGCTGCCGCGTGCGGCGCGGGAGCTGGCCGCGGTCGTCAACGGGGTGCCGGAGGACAGCGTCCGTGTCGGGGCGGTGAAGTCGGTCCAGGGCGGTACGGTCACGCTGGCCACCGGAACCCCCGTCGCGCTGCCCGCCGCCGGGTATCTGCGGATCGGCGGTGTCTGCCACCGGGTCGCCGGTGCGGTGGATCCGGGCGCCGCCGCGGTGACCGTGACCCCCGCTCCGCCGGCCGGGGCGGCGGGGGCGGATGTGTTCCTGGTCCGCTACGACAGCTCTCTCGCCACTTCTTCCCGCCCCGGTGTCTCTCTGGCCAGGGGGTCGCGGTGGATCACGGTCGGTGCTTCCGCAGGCGATCTTCCCGTCCCCAACGGCACCGCGGTGGCGGGGACTCCCGGATACGGTTCCCGGTGGCGGGGGGACTCCCCGGGCCGGTCCTTCGCCTTCGACGGCACCGCCCAGCGCCTCACCCTGCCGGACGCGAAGCTGGACCAGGTCACCACCCCGGCCGGGGACCTGAGCGTGGAGGCATGGGTCAGCCCTGGCAGGTTCTCCGGCACCCGCGCCCGGCTCCTGCATCTCAACCGGGGGCAGACCCGGGCGGCACTCGCCCTGGTTCCCGGAGATCCCCTCCCGGGCGGCATGCTGATCGACGGCGCCGACGACGACGTCGTGCTCAGGAGCGTGGACCCCGTACAGACGGACTTCACCATCGAGTGCTGGCTCAAGCGCACCACCGGTCGCACGGTCGTCGACACCATCGCCGCCAGCCGGTACACGGGCCTGTCCATGGGCTTCACCCCCGACGGGAAGTTCCGCTTCGCCGTGGGCGCCGACGCCTCCGCGCAGACCCTCACCACCACCGCGTCCTATCCCGACGGGGACTGGCACCACTGGGCGGTCACCTTCAACCGCACCACCCTGGCCCAGGTCATCTACCGCGACGGGGCCGAGGTCGCCCGCCGCACCGCCACCGGCCTGCCCACCGGTCAGGACTTCCTGATCGTCGGACGGACCGACGACGGTCAGTACTCGCGCTACTCCGGGGCCCTGGCGGAGTTCCGCATCTGGAGCGTGGCCCGTACCGGCACGGACATCGCCGCCGACCGCTTCCGCCGGGCCACGGCCGGCGAGCCGGGACTCGCCGGGGCCTGGGTCTACGACAGGAACCGCCCCGGCACCACGTCCGACAACGGGCAGCTGCGGTTCGTCGACATCAGCGGCCAGAACCGGCACGGCGAAGTATGGGGCAACACCCCCGCCCAGATCGGCTCCGCCCTGGTGGCCTACCGTGTGCAGGCCGCGGTCGGGGACAAGGCCCGGGTCAGCCGCGATGCCTGGCCGCCGGGACAGTGGGACCATCTGGCCGCCGTGTACGAGCAGTCCTGGGCCCTGCGGTTCGAGGGCGCGGCCTGGGCCGAGACCCCCGACGCCGATCAGCTGGACATCACCGGTGATCTGACCATCGAGGTCTTCGTCTCCATCGACTCGACCGCCACCCGGCAGGGCCTGCTGTCCAAGGGCCGGCTCGCGGACGGCGCGGACGGCAGCGTCCCCTACCAGCTCTCGCTGCTGCCCGGGGGGAAGCTGGAGTTCGCCTTCGAGGAACCCGGTCCGGTCGTCCGACGCTTCCAGACGGCCACCGCCATCAGCGCGGGCTTCCACCGGATCGGAGTCGTCCGCAAGGCCGGAAGCACCACCCAGGAGGTGAAGGGCAAGAAGAGCTTCCCCATCACCGACGCCTCCGGCAACACCACGAACCAGGAGTTCGACGTCGTGGAACGGGTCGACGTCGCGGAGTGGCAGGACATCCGGGTCGTCGTCGACGGCACGGAACTCGCCCTCGACACCTCCACCCCCCTGCTGGGAGTCACGCTCCCCGAGAGGGGCCGGTACACCGGCCCCGGCCCCCGGGGCAACAGCGGGGCACTGGAGATCGGCCGGACCCGCGACGGCGACACCGTCTATGGGCTGACCGGCACGGTCGGCGAGGTACGGATCTGGGGCAAGGCCCGGGAGAACAACCAGCTCGGCACCCCGCTGGAGCCCCGCGACGAGGGTCTGGTCGCCCGCTGGACGTTCGAGGAGAACACCGGCAACACCACCGCCGACCCCGCCGGCGGCTACGACCTCCGCCTCCGCGGCGCCCGCTGGGCCACCGACCCCGACCCGCGCGCCTCCGCCTTCACCCTCTACCGCAACGGCTCCCCGGTCCCCGCCGACACTCCCGCCACCAACCCCCTCGGCGACTGGGGCAGCGGCCAGCTCACCCTTGGCGCCTGGAAGGACTCCGCCGGCACCTTCGGCGACTTCTACAACGGAGTCCTGGAGGAGGTGCGGCTGTGGCGCACCGCCCGTGCCCCCGAGCAGATCCTCGACAGCCTCTTCACCCGCATCAAGGGCGACAAACAGGACCTCCTCGGCTACTGGCCCTTCGACGCCGCCTCCACCACCGCCACCACCGAGGCCGTCGCCGACCAGTCCCTGCGCGGCAACCACCTCGACCCCGGCACCGACACCACCCGGCCCGCCATCGTCCTGTCCACCGCACCGGTCTCCACCGACACCGCCGCCGTCCGCTCCGCCCTCGCCGGCGTCCGCACCTTCTTCCAGGAACGCATCTCCACCCCGCCGGCCGCCGCGGAGTACGCGGATCTCCAGTACACCCCCGACGGCCAGGCCACCGGTGTCCTCAAACGTGCCTACACCCACATCACCGACGGCGCCTGGCGGCTGATCACCGGCTACAAGGTCGGTGACCTCGTCACCGAGTGGGTCAGCCAGGTCCAGTTCGATCCCCAGCTCATCGGCTACATCGAAGGCGCGCCCCCGGTCCCGTCGGAGAACCTCACCGGCAAGAGCGACCCCTCGGGCGCCTCCAGCGTCACCTTCAAGGAAGCCGACAAGGTCACCTCCCTCCTCGGCTCCGCCGGCACCGGCCGTTTCGACATGTCCTTCAAGGCAGCGGTCAAGGCCCAGGCCAAGTGGGGTGCCATGTCGGTCATCGCACCGCTCGGGCTCGGCGTCTCGAACCCGATCGTCTCCATCGAGGTCAAGGGCAGCGTCACCAACGCCACCGACTACGCCAGCACCTGGACGAACGAGACCACCGTCTCCCAGGCCACCACCATCGACCGCAACACCACCGCCGCGCTCTCCGGCTACTGGGAATCCCCCACCGGCATCCGCAACACCGTCGTCGGAAAGCGCTACCTCCCCGAGAACAAGGGCTACGCCCTGGTCCAGTCCGAGACCGCCGACGTCTACGCCCTGCGCCTGGCCCACACCGGCGATCTGGTGGCGTACCGGATGGTGCCGAACCCGGACATCCCCAAGGACTGGAACATCATCAGCTTCCCCATCAACCCCCAGTACACCAAGCAGGGCACCCTGGACGGCGCGATCGGCCTCACCGAGCAGGGCGGCAAGATCCTCGACGAGGCCTACCCCACCGCCGCCCAGTACGGCGAGTACAGCTACTTCAAACCCCGCGAGGCCTACGCCCTCAAACGCCGCATCCTGCGCGAACGGCAGGAACTGGAGAACTTCTACTCCGGTGTCTCCACCGGCGTCGGCGACCCGGACCCCACCGCCGAGCAGGCCGCGAAGATCCTCAAGAACTTCACCGGCATCACCCCCGCCGCGCCCGACGCGAAACCCGACACCGAATCCGCGGGCGCGTTCGCCAACCGCAACATCGCCAACGCCTACGTCTGGACCGCCGACGGAGGCTTCTTCTCCGAGACCACCGGCACCATCGACGTCGTCAACGAAACCGTCTCCGGCTCCTACTCCTGGACCAACAAGGTCACCGCGTCCCTGGAGATCAACATCCTCATCTCCGGGGCCGGCGTCGGCTACCAGATGGACGCCACCTTCGGCGGCGGCTACTCCCAGACCCGCCGCCGCTCCCAGGAGACCAGCCGCGGCCACAGCCTCGACGTCATCTGCAAGCCCAACCGGGACCTCCAGAAGTACAAGGCCGACGGCACCCCCGAGTACGTCAACGACAAGCCCGTCCTGGTCCCCGGCAAGGTCGACGCCTACCGCTTCATGACCTTCTACCTCGCCCAGGACACCACCCACTTCGACGACTTCTACAACAAGGTCATCGACCCCACCTGGCTCGCGGGCAGCAACGACGCCAACGCCACCGCCCTGCGCCAGGCCCGGCAGAGCGACCGCAAACCCCCCTGCTGGCGCATCCTGCACCGCGTCACCTTCCTCTCCCGCGTCCTGCCCCCCGTCACCAGCAACACGCCCCCCTCCCTCGCCAAGGACATGCGCACCATCGACATCCCCAGCAACTACGAACTCATCCGCCGCCTCGACCCCTACGTCTCCACCGCCGCCACCACCCTCCCCAACCTCACCGCCGCCACCCGCACCGCACTCGCCACCCACCTCCCCTCCCTCACCCCCCACACCCAGGAAATCGCCCAGTTCCTCGCCGCCTACTACGGGGTCACCGACTGACCACTGGCACCTGACGCGGTACCGCAGGAGAAACGGCCCGGCTGCCACGAGGGCAGCCGGGCCGTGGGTGACGCCGGATTCGATGAGCCGTGCGGAATGCCCGGCGCGGACCGTTCCCGCGCGGGTGTTCCGCTCCGGACAGGCTCCTAGCAGTTGCCCCAGCTGTTGGAGCTGCCCCGGTGGGCGTGGGCCGGGTCCTTGGCGGAGGACGTGCCCGCCTTGATCACCTTGACGCTTCCCCCGTATCCCCGGCGCTGCCAGACGCAGGCGTTCAGGCCCGAGGTGGCGTTGTTGTACCAGGAGGAGTCGTGATTCTCGATCGGCCACGAGCCCCATGAGCGGTTGCGGTCCTTGAACTTGTACATGCTGCCCCGGTAGCCGGTCCGGTCCCACACGCACAGGTAGCCGCGCGGGCAGCCGGCGGCCGCGGCAGCCGGTACCGCGGCAGCGCCGCGGATGTCCTCCTCAAGGACGGCGGCGGGCCGGGAGGGACAGTTCCTGCTGGTGACGTCCTGGCCCCGGTAGCGGAAGGGGGTGCCGTTGAACCGGGCCGCGACGATCTCGCCGCCCCGGCGCTGCTCGTAGTGCAGGTGGACGGCGCCACGGGAGCCGACGTCACTGACCTTGCCGACCCTGTCGCCCTGGCGGACGGTGGTGCCCTTCCTCGCGAGACTGCGGACCTCCATGTGGAGGTAGCGGGTGGACCAGCCGCCGCCGTGGTCGATCAGGACGTAGGACACGCCGTCGCGATAGACGCCGGATCCGGTCACCCTGCCCGGGGCGCTCGCCCGCACCGGGCGGAGGTGGTCGTCGCGGCCCGATCCCCAGTTGAAGTCGATCGAGTCACGGTCGTTGTGCCCGTCGCGGGTGGCGCCACGCCAGGTCTCGCCGCAGGTGAACGGCGCTTGGAAGCGCGGCGCCGCCGACGGGGCCGCATCCGCCGACGGGGCGGCATCCGCGGACGGGGTGAGAAGCAGGCCGGGGGCGGCCAGGGACACGAGGGCCACAGCACCGGCGACAGCGCGCCGTACCGCGGCCCGGGACGGGGGGACAGGGGACATGGAGTACCTCCACTGGGTGGGAGAAGGGTGGGACGGGTGGCGCCTTGTCGGTTCCTGGTGTGCCAACGGGCGGCGGCGGCCGGGCCCGCCGGGCCCGCCGGACGCGCTGCCCGCGCCTCAAGGCCTCGGGGCCGGGCAGTGCCGGGCGGGGACCGGGGCAGGGACCGGGGCAGGGACCGGCAACGAGGGCGGTGGAGGCGGCCGCGAGTGCGGCGTTGGCGGTACGCGCCGGGCGTGTGGTGGTGCACGCCCGGCGCATGGTGGCATTCATCAGGGTGGCTCCGTGGGTGCGTGCGGTCGGCGGTCCGCGGGCGGCGTGTGCGTGGCTACCCTCGGTGCAGGCCGATGCGGTGGCGCCGCGGTCCCGGGGGTTCGTGAGGCCCAAGGCTTCCAAGGCCTCCACCGGTCCGGCCAGGGCTGTTGGCGGGTCTCCTTTCCCGCCCGCGTCCCGGGCCCGTCCCGCTTCCACCGCACCGCTTCTGCCTGGGCGGACACCGTGCGTACGGGACGAGGGAGGGACAGTGGCGGGAAACCGGGACACACACAGGGGCGGGGACTCCGGCCCCGTGGACGCCTGCGGGGCGGCCCGGGCGGACCTCGCGCGAAGGCTCCGCGCTGCGTGGGAGGTGTCCGGTCTTCCGCTGGAGCGGCTCGAAGCGAAACTCAGGGAGCGGCTACCCGGCCAGAACTCCCGAGGGCTGGGGCGCTCCTCACTGAGCCGCTACATGGACCCGCAGCACACGACGTTGCCCGACGAGGCAGTGCTCACGGCGCTGGCGGACTTGTTCCAGCCCGGAGCGGACGAGCGGGCCCGGTGGCTGGCGCTGCTGACCGAGGCGCGGGCCGCCCGGCGCCGGCGCAGACTTCAGCGACCCGCTCCGGAGGGCTCCGGTGCCCCGCCGGTCGAGCGGTTGTCGCCCATGGCGGTGTCGCAGCGGGCACCGGCCCGCGACCGGCGGCGACTGCGGCTGCGGCCGCGCTCCTGGTGGTGGCGTACGGGCCTGGTCGCCGCCGTGCTGGCCGCCGCGGCGGGAGCGGTCGTCCACGGCACGGGCCGCGAGGACGGTGCGGAGCGGATCGTGGGCGCGCCCTTCACCCCCGCCCCGCTGGCCCGGACCTGCTCCGACTGGAGGCCGATGGCGCAGGCGTTCGTGTCGGTGATGCCGTGCCTCGAACGCCGCGGTGACGCGCTCCTGATCTCCGTCAAGGTCAAAGCGGCACCCGAGGGTGACCTGCTGCCGGAAGGGGACGCGGTCGTGTGGCTCTGGCTGATGCGCAAGGACCGCGCGGCGGAGGCCAGGAAGTCCTTCCTCCGCACCCGGCACGAATCGACACTCCGCCGCTGTCCGATCCCCCTGCACGCCGACGGGAGGATCACGTTGTGCGGCCCCTTCCGGCTGCCTCTGCCGGACCGGGACGGCACCTACACCACCTCCACCCAGGCCCGGCTCCACGACGCGGTCCACCCGCCCGGCTGGAACGATCGCCGCTTCACCGGTACTCAGGGGGGCGAGCTGGTCTGGAAGATGAACCGCCCGGTGCGGCCGGTCCGGTGATCCGCTCCACGCGTGGTGAGCCACCGGCCCGCTCGTGCGCGGCTACAGGTGGGACAGGGTGAAGTTCCAGCCCTGTGCGCGGTGTCCTCCGCCGACCGGACAGACACCGTTGGTCGGGTAGCCCCAGTAGAACATCACGAAGCATTTCTCGCAGTAGCGCCATTTGTCCTGTAAGGCGCAGATTCCGGAGGCAACGGGCCGGACGGAGTGTCCTGCTGGTTCGCCAAGCTCATGCTGCATCCCTCTGCCTGGTCGGTCGCCTCCGCGCCATATCGCACCCCGCGGCCGGCAGGGGACCGGCACCGGCGGGGACGGCGCGCTCTCCGTCCCCACACCGGTGGTCCTGCCCGGGAGACCCGCTCCCACCTGGCTGTACGTCCTGCCGTCGCGGGTTCCCGCCCATGCCTCCAGCCCTCGCGGCGGAACCAGTGATGCTCCTGGGACGGCGGTCGCTGATCCAACCGGTGTCCGGAAACCCCTGGGGCCGCCGCGCCCCGATGAACCAGTCGCCCCGGCCACCGTTCCCCAGGGTGACTCCCTCCCTCACCGTGGGGGAGACGACAGTGCCCCCTCGCCCCCTCCTGCCCCGCCCATCACAGAGAAGAAGTGAGGCATGACAGCACAGACCCGCTCAGTCCCCGACGCCCCCGGGGCGCTCCCCCTGGTCGGCCACATTCCCCCGATGATGCGCGAGCCGCTGCGTTTCCTGGGCTCTCTTCCCGACTGCGGGGACGTGGTCAGAATACGCCTGGGCCGAGTGCCCACCCTGGTGCTGTGCGACCCGGAACTGACCTGGCAGATGTTCATGGACAGCCGGACCTTCGACAAAGGCGGCAGCCTCGTCGAGCGGGCCCGGGAGTTCCTCGGCAACGGCCTGATCACCTGCCCGCACGGTGACCACCGCAGGCAACGGCGGCTGACCCAGCCCGCCTTCCACTCCGTGCGTCTGCGGGGCTATGTCCCCTTCATGAACGAGGTCATCGCCGAGACGGTGCGCTCCTGGCCCCAGGACCGGCCCGTGGACCCCGTCGACACCCTGATGAGCCTCTCCGCCCGGGTGACCGCCCGGTGCATGTTCTCCCACGGGATCGCGGAAGAGCGTCTGCGGCAGTTCATCGCCGACTCCGTCACCGCGGTCGACACCGTCTATCTGCGGTCGGTCCTGCCGCCGGTGGTCAATCGGCTCCCCTTACCGGCGAACCTCCGCTATCAGCGGGCCCTCCAACGCCTCCAGCAGATGTATACGAAGATCATCGCCGAGTACCGTGCCGACGGACGGGACCGGGGCGACCTGCTGTCCATCCTGCTGGATTCCCAGGACGGGCAGGACGGCCAGGACGGGCAGGGCGGCCAGGGCGCCGACGGGTCACTCTCGGACGGGGAGCTGCGGGACCAGCTCTCCAACTTCTTCCTCGCCGGCACCGAGACCACCGCCAGCACCCTGGGCTGGGCCCTGCACGCGCTGGCCGAACACCCGGAGTTCCAGGAACGGTTGCGCACCGAGGCCGACACGGTGCTCGGCGGGCGGCCGGCGGACTTCGACGACCTGGAACGGCTCCACGAGACCCGCCGGATCCTCACCGAGGTCCTCCGGCTCTACTCCCCCGTATGGTTCGTCACCCGTACGGTCACCGCCGACACCCGGCTGGGTCCGTACTTCCTGCCCGCCGGAACCGCCATCGCCTACAGCCCGTACATCATCCACCACCTCCCCGGGCTCTACCCCGACCCCGGCGTCTTCGACCCCGACCGCTGGGCCTCCGGACACACCCGGCCCCGCCATGCCTTCATCCCCTTCGCCCTGGGCCCCCGCAAATGCATCGGCGATGTCTTCGCCCTCACCCAGGCCACCCTGGCGCTCACCGCCATCGCCGCCCGCTTCACCTGGGAACCCGCCCCCGGCAGCCGGGTCACGGCCAGCGTCGGATCCGTGACCCGGGCCCGGGGACTGCGGCTGCGCTTCACCGCCCGGCCCCCGGGGGCGAGGCGGGACGCGCACGCGCGGGCGAGGCCGGGTGAGGCCGGGTGAGGAGTGAGCGGTGGACGACGGATGCGTACGGTGAAGGGGGCCGCAACGGGCCGCGCGGGACCGCCGGGGGCGCGGGCGGCCCTGGAGCTGCTGGCCTCGCCGGATGCCCGGCGTGATCCCCATTCCTGGTTCGAGCGCTGGCGCCGGTGGGGTCCGCTGGTCTCCGAGGGTCCTGACGTCGTCATGCTCCTCGATCACGCGGACTGCCTCGCCGCGCTGACCGCCCCGGAGCTGACGACGGATCAGCGGCACTGTCCCTGGCTGGCCCGGAGGGCGGATCTGCTCTTCGAGAGCTGGCCGGACGCGCCCGATTCGGTGCTGACGCCGCCGTTCGCGTTCCTCGGGCACCGGCCCCCGCCGCCCGAGCGCGGCGCCGTGGTGCGGGGGCTGTCCGGGGACGGGCCGCGACCGGAGATCGCGCGGATCGTCGCGGTGGCGCTGGACTCGCTGGGGCCGGGGCCCGCGCGGATCGACGCGGTCGGCGATCTCACCGACCGGATCGCCCGGGATCTCGCGTGCGCGCTGCTGGGACTGGACCCGGCGCAGGCGCCGGCCGTCCGGGAGGGCGCCCGCGCGGTGATGGCCCTCTTCGACGAGGTCATCGATCCGACCGGCCCGCTGCGTTCCGGACCGGAGGGGACGCCGGACCCCCTGCCGCCGGGGCTCACCCGCACCGTGACCGCCTTCCACCGGCTGGTGGCGGACGCGGTGGACGGTCTGCCCGCGACCGCGCTCACCCGACCGCTGCGTCTGCTGCGCGAGCGCACCGGGGACCGGGCCACGCTGGTGTCCACCGCCGTCCTGACAGCCGAGTCCGCCTATGAGTCGCTGGGGCACTTCCTGACGAACTGTCTCTACGCGCTCCTCGCCCATCCGGTGGTCGCGGCGGAGCTGCGGCGGGAACCGGCGCGGTCCGGCGCGGTGGTGGAGGAGGTGCTGCGCTGGTGCCCGCCGACCCATCTGGTGGTGCGGTACGCGGCCCGGCGTACCGTCCTCGGGTCGGGGGCCCGCCAGGTGGCGGTCGGGCCGGGGGCGGTGGTGCTGCTGAATCTGGCCGCGGCGGGCCGGGATCCGCGGGTCTTCCGTGATCCCGGGGTCTTCGATCACCGGAGGGACGGAGGGGGCGGGCGCGTCGGTCATCTGGGTCTGGGGCACGGTCCGCACTTCTGTCCCGGAGCGGGGCTGGCGCGCCCGGCGGCGGAGGAACTGCTGGCCGGGTTCGCCGCCAGGGTGGAGCGGCCACGGTTCCTCCGGCCCGATCCGGGGCTGGTCCACCGTGACCGGGTGCTGGTGCACGGGTTGACGGAGTTCCCCATGGTGTTCGACGGCGTACGGCCGGCGCGGCACCCGGGCCGTGGCCGGTGAACGGAGCGGGGCCGGTGAACGGAGCGGGACCGGTGAACGGAGCGGAGGCGGTGAACGGAGCGGAGGCGGCGGGCATACGGTCCGGGGCTGCGGTGGCGCTGATCGGGTCACCCCGCGGGCCCGGTGCCCCGGCCCGGGTGTCGGTCTTCGATCCGGCGACCGTCACGGAGCCGACGCCGCTGCCCGGCGTCCCCACACTGGTGGCGCTGCCCCTGGAGGGCGACGGGGCGGTCCTGCCCCGGTCGGTCCGGATCCGGCTGGTCCGGCAGCGGGCGCTGACACAGGCACTGGCACGGACGCTCCCGGGCGGCCGCTCCGTGGGGGGTCCGGCGGTGGTCCTGGGGCGCCGGGCGGGCCGTGCAACGTTCCGCTGCGATCTGGTGTTCTCCTGTGTGGGAGGCCCGGCCAGGCGGTGGTGGGCGACGACGGGCGGTTCCGGTCCGTCGACCGCCTGGCTGTCGCGGGCGGCGAGCGGAGGCGGTGACGGTGGCCGTGACAGTGGCGGTGGCGGTGGCGGGAAGACGGTGGTGGCCTTCGGGAGCTGTCTGTTCAGCGGGCGTTCGCTGCGGCTCAGCGGGGTGTCCGGGGAGCCGGTGCCGTTTCTCCGGAGCGCCTTCCGTCCCACCGGGCGCGTGGTGCGCACCGGTTACGAGGCCGGGCCGAGCCTCTACGAACTCGACAACGCGGTACGGCTGAGCGGCACGGTGGCCCGGGTGGTGCGGCTGCTCGGGCCGGGGCACCGGGTGCGGCTGGTGCTGGATCTGCCCCGTGCCCAGTACCTTCTCAGGCTCTGGAGCTGGTGGGCGGAGGGGGTTCTCGGGGAGCGCGAACTGCGCCGGCTCAGCGGTCTGGTGGAGGAACGGGCCGCCGCGGTGGAGGAGTTGTTCGTCCGCTGTCTCACCGCCGCCCTCGGGCCGGAAGGGGGAGGGCTGGTGGCGGCGATGACCCGGGCGGACGAGTGCGGCGCGCTCCTGCCCGCGGTGGCGGGAGCCGGACCGGGGAGGTGTTCCCCGTCCGTCCGGGAACTGCTGACCGTCCTTTCGCGGGATCACGCGGGCTGGGAGCTGGCCGCGCGGCTGGCACCGCCCGGCGACCTGGTGGGGCTGATACGGACGAGTCATCTGACGGGAGCGCTGCGGACCGCGCTGCACGGGGACGAGCAGATGATCATGGTGGACGATCCCGCGGAGAGCGGCATCGGGGCACGGGCACACCGGCTGCTCACCGCCTGCGGCGGGAGCGGCGCGGCAGCCGCGGACCGGCTGGGCGGGCTGTATCCACTCAGCCGGCTGCTCGCGGTGGGTGGCCATCACGGAGAGAGCTACTTCACCGACCCCGGACGGCGTTTCGTCCTTCCGGACGGGTGCGAGACCACCGCGGAGGGGCTGGTGGACTGGGCCTACGACGGGGGAATCGCGAACGCGGGCCCGGGCGCGGGCACGGGGTCCGGAGCCCCCCAGCGCTCGCGGCCGGCGGGGACGTGGTGACCGGGCGGCGGGCTGTGTCCGGGGCGACCTGGCCGGAGCCGCCGGTGCCGCCAGGGCGACCGGATCGGCTGTCCGGATGACCCGGAAGCCGCCCACGTGTTCCTTGGATTCGGCGAACGGTCCGTCGGCCAGGGAAACTCCGGGCCTGCGGGCGTCGGCCGTGCCCGCCGTCGCCGGCTCGGTCGGGACGTCCGGGTTGCAGGAATGCGCGGCCACGATCAGGTCGGAGCCGAGCCGTCCGAGGACGGACGCTTTCGGTCCGTTTATGACCGAAAGTAGATTGAACGACTACTTAAGGCCAGAGTGTGCGTTTCTCGTTTTCGGCCATCACGCCCGGAGCAGCATCAAGGTCGGCCAACCCCGGGCCGGGTCGACCCGAACCAGTCGACCCGGCCCGGTCGGCCTCGATCCGTCAACGGGGACACCGACCCCCGCTCACCGAGTCCATTCAGAGGAGCTCATGAGCATGGCACTGCGCAGAACACTCGCCACCGCGGCCGCGACGGCGGCTCTGATCGGGGGCGGGCTGATGACCGCACCCCTGGCCCAGGCAGAAGGCAGGACCCCGGCGGTCGCCACGACCGAGACCACTCAGGCGGCATCGGCGAGCAAAGGCGCGTTCCACTACTACCACGCCTACTGGACCGGCCCCGAATGCACGACCATGGGCGAGGCGCTGATCGGCATCGGGGCGACCACCAGGTACCAGTGCGAGAGCACCGGCTGGGTGTACGTCCTCTACATCTGGTACTGATACCCGACGCTGACTTCCGGCACCGACTTCCGGCACTGACAGATCCGACGCGGCCGGCCGTGGCGGTCCACTCTCGTTCCGGCGGGTGGACCGCTCCGTCCATGGAGCTGCGCGCCGTGTCCGCCGGGCCGGCGGACGGTGTGTGAGGTCAGCCGTCGGTGCCGGGCCGCCCGGAGGCGGCCCGGGTGACCAGTCGCCTGCGCCACTCGCGCACATGCTCCATCCGGTGGTCGCCGAGGAACTCGTCGACGCCGTGGACCGTCCCCGACTCGTCGGCGATCTCCTCGTCCAACAGGTCGAGAGCCTCCTGGAACCCGCCCGTCAGCTCCAGCGCCAGGATCAGGTGGTGGCGGATGGAACGGGCCTCCTCGTACCGCTCCGGACCAAAGGCCAGCGACTCCGCGTACAGGGCGCGCAGCAGGCGGGCTCCCTCGGCCGGTTCCCCGTTCTCGGCGAGATACTGGCCGAGGGCCGCCCGGCAGCGATGGGTATCGGGGTGGTCGGGGCCCAGTACCCGGGCCGAGTGCTCCATGACGGCCCGAGTCCCGGCGACGGCTCCGTCCAGGTCACCGACGCCGCGGAGGGCGGAGGTGAGCAGACGGCGTGATCGGAGGGTCTCGGGGTCGTCGGGCCCGAACTCCGCGGTCCTGTCGGCCACTTCCTCCTCGGCCAGTGCCAGGACTTCGGCGTGCCGGCCTTCGCTGCTGAGCCACAGGGACACCAAGGAGCGAGCGAGGCGTGTCTCGGGATGCCAGCGGCCCAGCCCCCGGGTGAGGCGGGCGACGTCCTTGTGCACATCCGGCCAGCTCCGCGACGTCGGCTGCGTCCAGTTCCGGAAGCGCCGGCCGGCCCACCAGATACCGGGGGTGCGCCACGACCGGCTCATATCCCGCCACCACAGCCGCCGCAGCCGCCACCACACGAACCGGACGCGCCGACGCCGCCGTCGGCCCGGCCCCCGGCAGGGGCAGTGTCCGTACGCGCAGCCCTCCCCGGTTCCTGGACGCGGACCCGTGCCTCGGCGACGCAGCGTTCGCAGAGCGCCTCGAACTCGGGCCACTGGTCCCGCCCTCCCGCCCTGGTGTCCGCGATCGCGAGCCAGACCGCCGCCGGCACATGGACGGCGAGGGCGATCAGGAACCAGAACCCGCCGGCGTCCGGCTGACGGACATGGAACCCGATGCCGTAGCCGAGGACGGCGAAGAGACCGGCCACCGCCGCCCGCGCTTCCCGCACGCCGGGCGCGTCGCGCGTCCGCCGTCCGGGAAGGTCGCGCCGGGCCGCCTGCCGCAGCCGGGCGCTGAAGGCCGGGTAGCGGGGTGAGGCCCTCACCTCCTCGATGGAGCCGTTCCCTCCGGCGTCCTGGACGGCTGTGTGGAGTGCCGCCAGCAGGGGGTGGGACGCGGGTTGCGCGGTCCGTTCCGTCCCGGGTCGGCCGCGGGTGGGGCGGTGCCCGGGAGACAGCAGGAGGATCCCGGCCTGCGCCGCCGCCCGCTCCCCCTCCAGGTGGTACATGGCGAGAACGGGCCGGGCGGCACCGGCTTCAAAGAAGCGTGCGATCGTCCGCCGGTCACGCCGGAGCAGAAAGCGGAGGCGGACCAGCGAGTACGCCATGAATGCCGTGAACGCGCCGGTCCAGACGACCGCGAAGGCCCAGAAGGCCGGTAATTCCGTCAGAGAGCCCGTCAGGAAGCCCTTCACCGGTCATCCCCCCCGTCGATCCCATCCGGTCCGTCGGAGCGAACCGGGATGCGGTATCCCCCGGCCTCCAGGATGACAGGAACGGCTCCCGCCGCCCAGGCCCGTTCCGGCGCCGTCGGTCCTGCTTCGGGGGCCGGCCCCCTGGGTGACCCCGACCGGGGTGCTCAGCCGCGCGGGGCGGGCTCGGCGGGTGCGGGCCCTGGGGCGGGCCCTGCTGGTTGGCCGGTGAGGTCGGGGTGGTCGGGGGTCACGTAGCCGCCGGAGAGGTGGTCCGCCGCGCCCGCCGCGAGGAGGAGGGCGCCACGGGTGCTGAGCCCGGTGGGGGTGGTGCGGCCCTTGGCGTACTCGTTCAGATACCAGCGCTGGATCCGCTCGTCCCAGCTGTCCGGTGCGGGACGGCGGTGGAGATGGATGTCGGCCATCCCGATGGTGAGCAGGCCCGGGTGGTAGGCGAAGACGGCCACGCCGTGCGGGCGCAGCTCGGCGGCCAGGTTCTCGGAGAACTTGATGACCGCGGCCTTGGACACCGAGTAGGCCGACATGTGCGGCCAGCGGTGCAGGCCGGCGTTGCTGACGACGGTGATGATCCGGCCACGGCGCTCGATCAGCTGCGGCAGGAACGCGTGGCAGGTGAGGAAGGTGCCGCGGACGTTCGTCTCCTGCGCGGACCACCACTGCTCGGGGTCGTTCTCCCAGGCGGGGCCGGCCGGCCCGGGCACTCCGGCGTTGGACACCAGGACATCCACGCCGCCCCCGTCCGCGCGCAGGCGCGCCGCCAGTTCGCGCAGCGCGGTGTGGTCGGTGCTGTCGACCGCCTCGGTGCGCAGCTCGCCGTACGGGGCGAGCGCGGCGCGGGCCGCGGTCAGCGTCTCCTGGTCGCGGCCGGTGACGGTGACCTCGGCGCCGTGGAGGAGGAAGGCGCGGGCCAGTTCCCGGCCCAGTCCGCGCGAGCCGCCGGTGATCAGAACGGTCCGCCCGGTGAGGTCGGGCCGGCTCGCGCCGGTGGCCGGGGTGTCGCGCAGGGCGGCTGCGAGGAGGCGGCGCAGGGGCTTGCCGGAGGGGGTGCGTTCGATCCGGGGGACCTCGGTCAGGTGGCGGGGCTTCTTGTGGGCGGCCAGCCGGGATCCGACGAAGTCCTGGATCTCCTTGATCAGTTCGGGGGTGAGCCGGACGCCGGGGACCGGCACCACGCAGGCCACCGGGGATTCGCCGACCCTCGGGGCGGGCACGGGCACCAGGGCGGCGTCGTGCACGGCCGGGTGGTCGCGCAGGACCGCCTCGACCTCGCCGGGGGAGATCCGGTACCCCTTGTACTTGATGATGTCCTTGATGCGGTCGGTCACGTAGAGGCAGCCGTCCTCGTCGACCCGTACCAGGTCGCCGGTGGCCAGCCAGCCGTCGGCGTCGGTGAGCGGGGTCAGGCCGCCGTCCGCGTCGAGACAGCCGCGCGCCACGTGCGGGCCGCGGATCAGCAGCTCCCCCGTCCTCTGGGGCCGGTCGCCGCGTCCGCCGTCGCCGCGTCCGCTATCACCGCCCTCGCCGCCCTTGCCGCCTCCGCCGCCCTCGCCGCCCTCGCCGCTGGTGTCGGACGACGCACCCGGCCGCACCACCCGGTACTCGATGCCCGGCGCCGGGTATCCGCTGGAGCCCGGGCGGCGGATCCCGCCGCGCCGGGTGAAGTGGCCGGCGGCGGCCTCGGTGAGCCCGTACGCGCCGTCCACCGGGACGCCGAGCGCCTCCTCGCAGCGGGCGGCGGTCCCGGCGGGCAGCGGGGCGCCGCCGCTGAGGATCTGCTCCAGGCTGCCCAGCTCCCAGCGGCCCGAGCCGGCCTGTTCGGCGAGGTCGTGGACCATCGGTGGGACGGCGTGCAGCTGGGTGACGCGATGCTCGCCGATCGCGCGCAGTGCCCCAGCGGCGTCCCAGCGCGGCAGCAGGACCACGCTCGCGCCGGTCAGCAGCGCGTGGTTGAGGACGTACTGCATCCCGAACAGGTGGCTGAACGGCAGGACCCCCAGCAGGACGTCGTCCGGCGTCAGCGGCTGGGCGGCGGACAGCTGGACCAGGCCGGCCACGATGTTGCGGTGGGTGAAGGCGATCGGCTTGGGTTCGCCGGTGGTGCCCGAGGACCAGGGCAGCAGCGCGAGGCTGTCCGGCGCCGCCGGGTGGGTGCCCTCGACGGCGCCGCCCCGGGGCGGTGTGATCACGGTGAGCTGTGGCGCCGCGCCGTCCAGCAGCCGGTGGGCGCCGATCAGCGTGCTCAGCCGGGCCAGTTCGGGGGCGGGCGTGCGGTGGCCGACGGGGCTGACCACCGCGCCCGCGGCGAGCAGCCCGAGCAGCCCGGCCGCGAAGTCCACGCCGTTGGGCAGCGCGAGCAGAACCCGCTCACCGGGTGCGACCCCGGCGCGCCGGAACCCGGCCGCGGCGGCCAGGACACGTTCCCTCAGCTCGTGGTGGGTCCAGCGCTCTCCGGTCGCCGCGTCGATCAGGGCGGGGCGATGCGCGGTGCCGGAGGGGAGGTTCAGCAGCAGCGCGTCGAGCGTGGTGTCGGGGATCTCGGGGGGCCGTGAGTCGGGCGGGCTGGGTGCGTGCGGAGTGGTGGGCACGGCGGGCTCCGGGGTGGGTGTACGGGCCCGGGGCGGCGGGCGCGCCCCGGGTCGGTGCGGTGGAGGTCAGGCGTCGACCGGAGGCGGGTCTGCGGGTCCGGCCGGGCGGCGTACGGCCTGCATCAGGCTGCCGTCCAGGGGCAGGCCGTGCACCGAGACCAGATCGAAGCCCGCGGCGGCGAGCAGCCGTCCGTAGTGCTCGGCGGTGCGCTCCCGGCCTCCCATGGTGACCAGCATGTGCAGATCCCAGGCCACCGCCATGGTGGCCCGGCCGTCCTCGGGCAGCAGTCGTTCCACGATCAGCAGCCGTCCGCCCGGGCGGACGCTCGCCGCGCAGTTGCGCAGGATGACCAGACACTGTTCGTCGTCCCAGTCGTGCAGCACCCGGGAGAGGAGATAGACGTCGCCGTCGGCGGGCACGCCGCTGGTGAAGTCGCCGGCCACCAGCTCGCAGCGGTCGGCGCAGCCGGCGTCGGCGAGGTTCGTGCGGGCCCGCTCCAGTACGTGGGCCTGTTCCACCAGCACACCCCGCAGGCCGGGGTCGTGGTGGAGGAACCGGGCGAGCAGCGCGCCGTTGCCGCCGGCGATGTCCACCACCACGCGGGCGTCACCGAGGTCGGCCAGCGCGGGGACGGGTTCGAACATCGGGGTACTGGCGGCCATCGCCGCGTCGAACACAGCGGCCAGGTCGGGGTGTTCGGCGAGATGGCCGAAGAGCCCCTGGCCGAAAACCTCGGCGAAGCCCTCCCGCCCGGTGCGCACGGCGTGCGCCAGGGCGCCGAAGGACTCGTAGAACAGACCTCCGTAGAGTTGGGCGACCGGGTGCAGCGAGTACTCCGCCGCTCGCCGCAGCGGCTCGCCGGTCGCGGTGAGCGTGTAGCGGTCCCCCTGGGAGGTGACCACGCCGACGGCCGCGAGGTAGCGCAGCAGCCGCGCCAGTGCGTCGGGGTCCACGGCGAGCTGTTCGGCCAGCTCGTCGGCCCGGGCCGGCAGCCGGTCGGGGAGGCCCAGCTCGGCGGCCGCCGCGATCGCCTGGGTGGTCCAGGCCCCGGTCATCAGCCTCTGCAGCCGCTTCACCGGCTCGTCCGTGGTGTGCGACAGGTGCGCGGCGAGTGCCTCCGGGTGGCGGCCGGGCACCCGCAGCTCCAGTCGGCGGTGGTGGTCCGGATACGCGGCGCCGGTGCTGTTGCCGGTGCCAGCACCTGTGCCGGTGCCGGTGCCGGTGCTGCGGAAGTACAGCACCGTGCAATCCTCGATGGCGTTGTGGCCGCCGCCGTCGGGTGTCAGCCCGCCCTGATCGGCGTCGGTGAGCAGGGCGCACAGACCGGCTACGACGACGGCGTCCTGGGTGCCGACCCCCAGGGCCAGGTGTGATTCGTCGCGTTCGGCCCGCTCGCGCTCGGCGATCCGGGTCAGCGGTGACCCGGGCGGCACCGGCAGGACGAACAGCTCGACCGCCGGGCCGCTCTCCCCGTCCGAGGGAAGGCGGACGTGCACGATGGTCACATCCAGCTCACCGGCGGGCACTCGGTGGCGGGCGGCGAGCCGGTCGCGGACCACCACGCTGGGCACCGGTTCGGCGACCGTCAGCCCCGCTTCCCGCAGGCGCGCGACCAGTTGTCCGCACGAGGCGGGGAAGACCAGGGCGGCCGCGTGGACGAGGGCGCAATGGGACGCCACCGAGATCCGGCGCTGCTCATCGAGCCCGGGGAGCAGGCGGGCGAGCACGTCGCCGGTGTCGGCCCGCCGGGTGAAGGCGAGGGCCTCGTCGAACGCCGCCCGGTCGGCCTGATCGAGCCCGGCCGCCCCCTCGAAGATGGCCGCCATGTGCACTCCTCCTGATCGACTCCGCCGCGGAAGCGAACCGGAACCAACGCCGCGGCACCCTCCCCCGGGCGCCGTGGCACCTTCATCCGGTTCATCCGGGCGCCGTTCCGCCGGACCTTCTCGCGTGACCGGCTCGCAGAGCAGGCCCCGGAACCCGCACGGTTCTTCGGGCTGTTGCTCTGCCGGCACCCCACACAGACGACAGTAACAGAAAGTCTCCATACCGTCACATACAGTCAGGGTGGCCGGGGTTACCGGGTGATCGGGGCGCGCCACTGCCGGCCGGGGTGCCCGCATGGACCGCTCGCCTATGACGAAACCGCGCCTCCGGCAGGTCACCCCGGCGCGTGGAAGCATTGACCGCACGGTGCCGACGCGGTTGCATGCTGCTGGTCCTCAGGTGAGGTGCCGGAGACGGAAGCCGCCTGGGGAGAGCATGAGAAGCACCACGAACCGGGGCACCACCAGACGTGTGCGGGCCGCCCTGAGCGTGGCCGTGGTCTGCGCGGTCACAGCGGTCTTACCCGGCGCCGCCTCGGCCGAGCCCGCGGATGCGGGGGGCGTCCGCCAGGCCGGTGTCGAGAGGGTCAGCGTCGCGGCCGACGGCACTCAGGCCAACGACGATTCCTCCGACGTGTCGATCGCACCCGGCGGCCATCGCATCGCCTTCTCCTCGTACGCGAACAACCTCGGTCCCGGCGACACGGGCAGGAACGAGGATGTGTTCGTCCGCGAGCTGGCGACGGGGCAGAACAGGTCGTTCGGCGGCTCCCCGATGGCGCCGCCGACGTTCAGCAGCGACGGACAGATCCTCGCCTTTCTGGGACCCCGGTTCGACAGCATGGCCCTCTACCAGTACCACCTGGGCATGGGGTGGTGGACGGCGTACACCTGCTCGCTCCGGAGCTGCGAGGCGTCCATGGGCGCGAGCGAGCGCCACCAGGCGTTCAGCGTCAGCTTCCGGTACCCGGAGACCAACCAGCGCATCGAGGTCCGCTCCCCCGACACCGGCGGCCTGCGGACCATCGACGTCATCCACAACACCGCACGGTCCCGGCCGTCCATCAGCAAGGACGGCACCCGTCTCGCCTACCAGGACGGTGGGGAGCGGGACGTCTTCCTGTGGGACTGGGCCGACAACACCGCCGCCGGCCCGATCGAGGGTCCGGGCAGGGCGGCCGAACTCGTCCAGCTCAGTGACGACGGCAGCAAGGTCGTCTACCGCTCGGGCCCCGACACCTACGTCCACGACACCGCCTCCGGCACCGCCCTGCCGGTACCCGGCGTGAGGGGCGTGGCCATCGACCCCACCGGCCGCTACCTGCTGCACACGCCGTCCGGCACGACCGGACCGGCACCGCTCACCCTGCGCGACCTGGAGACGGGCACCGACGAGACCGTCACCGACCGGCCCGCCTCGGCCGGGATCGACAGCGTCAGCGCCGGTGGACGCCATGTCGTCTTCGAGTCCGCGGCCGAGGACATCGTGCCCGGCGACACCAACGGCAGGACGGACATCTTCCTGCGCACCCTCCGCTGACCGGCCCCCGCCACAGCGGCCCGGAGCACACCACGGTGAGGTCCGCACACCGCACCGGACCCGGCAGCCGCCCGGGGGGTGATCGACAGCGGCACCGGGGTGCTGGCAGGCTGGCGTGATGCGGATACCCAGGCAAGCGGCCAGAGTCGCGGTACTCGACCCGGCGGGATCGGTCTTCATGTTCCGGTACGACAACGAGGAGGTCGGGGTCCACTGGGCGATGCCCGGCGGCGGTCTGGACCCGGGCGAGACGCCGTTGGAGGGGGCCGGGCGCGAGTTGCGCGAGGAGACCGGCTGGACCGACATCGAGCCGGACGGCACCGTACTGTGCCTGTGGGAGCACGACTTCACCCGGGCCGGGATCCCGGTCCGCCAGCACGAGCACGTCTTCCTCGCGTACGGTCCCCGCCGGGATCCCGTGGGCGATCTCTCCGCCGCGCATGCGGAGGACAGAATTCTCCGGTGGCGGTGGTGGTCGCCGCAGGAGCTGTCCGGTGGTACCGAGCCGTTGTGGCCGCCGCAGCTGCCGGAACTGCTGGCCGGGGTACGCAGGAACGGCCCACCGGGAACCCCGTTCGACCTGAGGACAGCGGTCAGCCCACTTGTTTGATGCCCGGCTCGTCGCGGCAGGACAGATTCTCGATGTCGGCGACCTGGGGTTTGGCCTTCTTGCGGATCTCCCTCGGGACGCTCCCGAGTTCCAGCAGGAAATCCGCCTCCCAGTCGTTGCTGTTCACGTAATCCACGAGGGCCCGCTGAAGCTTCTTGCAGTCCTCGCGGTAACCCTTCTTCATGGCGACGCCGTACCGGTTGTCCGCACCGAATGTCACACCGCTGGCGACAGCGAGTTCAGGGTGTTCTTCCATGAACCCATAGAGAATCAGCTGGTCGGTGGAGACGGCGTCGACTGCTTCCGTCTCCTCCGCTCTCAGCTTGTTGACACACTGCGCCGCGTCCATCTCCGTGACGGTCGTGATGCCGTATGTTTCCTTGATTTCGTCCAGCGCCGAACCGGAAGTGGTGCCTTCCCAGACGCAGACGACCTTCCCTCTGAAGTCCCTGAGGTGTTTGTAGCGTGCGGATTCGTCTTTCCGTACGAGGAAGCCCTGCTTGGTGGCCGCGTAGGGCCCCACGAAGTCGAGGTTCTCAGCCCCCTCCATTTCGCCCTTCGGCGCCATTCTCTCCTGATTGATCGAGAAGGTGGCCGCGACGAACTGGACATGCCCCTTCTGGAGGACACTGGCCCGGTGCTTGGACAGGATGCCCTCGAAACTGGGGTCCTTGACGCCCACGCTGGACAGCAGTTCCCGGGCGACCTTGACGTCGAACCCCTCGAATTCGCCGGCGAAGGGTGAGAAGCTCGTGCCCGGCTGATCGCGTTTGACACCGACCTCGATGACCTTCCCCGTCAACAGCGACGGGGGGTCCGAGGAACAGCCGGCCAGGGCGGTGGCCGCGAGGGCCGCCACGCCGGCCCCGGTGCGTACCGCGAGTCTGCGGTGTGGTGTTCCGTACATGATGGGTCCTCAAGCTGTAGTGGTTCAGCCGCTGTACAGCGTCCCGCGGGTCGGTCCCAGACGCATGGAGCAGCCGCTGTCCGAACGCACGGTGATCTCGAAGTGAACCGCTCCCCCGTGTCTGCCGAGATCGAAGTCGACGGTGGACCGCGCGGGCACCCTCCGCGTGTTCGGGGTGACGCCCGGGGTGATGACGTTGATCGTCGCCGTCGTCCTGTCGACGCAGGTGGGCAAGCCTGGCCTGTCGTCGACGATGCTCAGCGACAGACGCAGCTTCTCCCGTACGTCGCCGGGGGCCGGTCGCTTCATCTCCATCGTGATCGTGCCGCCGGCGTCGCCCACGGGCTGCGGGCCACCGATGGTCATGACCGCGCCGACCTCGCCGGTGCGGTCGACATGCACCCAGGCGAGCGCGCCGCCACCGCAGCACAGCGCGGCGGCGCCGACGAGGACGGCGCGGACCGCCTTGCGCCGCCGGGTTTCGGCGGCCCGCTGGACGGCGTCGCGGGCTTCCCCGGTCCGGTCCGCCGGGTACAGGGCGGCAGCGCCGGCGATCAGCAGGGCGAGGGGCGCGAGGATGTAGAACCACAGGTACTGCGTCTGCGGGCCGCCGGGCCACCGGACGACGGCGAAGACGGCGAAGCAGATGGTCGCGGCGATGACCAGACAGGCGGCCGCAGTGGGCCACGCGACCTGTGCCAACGACCGCCTGACCTCCCATCGGAACGTGGCATGGTCACCGACCGTGCCGAACGAGGACGCGCCGGGGCCACTGGAGCTGACGGTGCCGGCCTCGGGTTTCCTCTCCGCACCGGGGTCGGCGGCACTCACGCTCCGTCACCGTGGCGGCCACCACCGCCGAAGTGGAACGTGGCACCGTCCCCCACCGAGCCGACGGCGGCGGAATGCGGACCGTGCGCCGTGACGTGGTACGTGCAGGTGGGCGACGGGGCAGCGGCCACCAGCTCCGCCAACCGGGCCTCGTCCGGCTCGTGGTCGCCCTGTTCGCCGAGCCATGCCAGCAGGGCCTCGGCCAGCCGCTGCCTGTCCTCGGCTGAGAGCCCGTCGAGCAACTCGTCGGCACGCTGCTCGCTGCGGCCCTCGGGAAGGGCGAGCGGCGTGTCCTCGCCGCCCCCTCGGCGGAAGAGTCTGCGGAAGTGGCCCTGACCCGCTTCGATCGACCCATCGGTGATGCGCTGTGCGGCACTCGCGACCATGGCGGCGCCCAAGGTCTGTGCCGCCAGCGAGAAGTAGGCGGCGAGTTCGGCGGAAATCGCGGGAAGACTGGCCATGGATGCCCCCGTCACTGGCCCTCATCGGACTGTGTCAGCCCCTTCAACGCCCCCATGTTAGGTGTCCGTTGGCGGCGTCGCAGGCGATTGCCGGGGACATCGCACATCTGTGGAGCGGCGACCGGACGGGAACATCGAGCCGGCTCTGCCACCTCCGCCTTCGGCGTGCCGCGGCCGGGCGAGGCGGGGCGCGGCGGGGCCGGTGGGGGCGATCAGCGGGGCGCCCGGGCCGGCGCCCGGGCGCCCGATGGTCCCCTCCGTCAGCCGGCCGCGCAGGACGGGCAGGAGGACGACCGGCGTTCGACGCGGACGTCGTCGATCACCGGGCCGTTGGCCGCGGTCGGGCCCGTGGTGCTGACGAAGGCGAGGGTCGTGGTGGCGGCGTTGGCGACGAAGGCGAACTGCCGGGTCACGTATCCCATGGCGGCGTAGGTCCTGCCGGTGACGTCGAAGGAGAAGCTCTGGGCTTCCTGGCCGTCGATGAGGGCTTGGCCCGTCTTCACGGCGGGGGCGGTGTCGGTGGGGTTGCCGGCGAGCGCGTAGGTGACGGTGTAGGTACTGCCGGGAGTCGTGGTGAAGGTCTGGCTCACGGCGCTCGTGCCGTTGAGGTCGACGGACTGGTCGCCCTCGGCGGCCTGCCAGGTGCCAGCGCCGATCAGGTCGACCGCCCCGCGGGTCACGGACCACGGGCCGATGGACTGTCCCGGGAAGTACGGGGTGAAGAGGTTGGCCGGGGCCCTGGGGTACTCGAAACTGCCGTCGTGGAAACGGCTGGCGAACGGCGCCGGAGCCAAGGCCGAGGCCGCGCCGGAGCCGATACCGGCCGGCAGGGCGACGACGGCCGTGGCAGCGGCGGCGACGGCGGCAAAGACGCGTAATGAGAACATGGGCTCTCCCTGGGACGCGGATGTGGTGGGCCGGGCTCTCGCGGTGGCGGGCGGAGGCTTCTCACCGGTACGGCCCGGCGCTCCAGGCTACGGTGGCCGCACCCCTCGGGTGCAGACGCTGTGAGCCGCCCCGAGCGGCGCCTATGGGTACGGAGCAGCGCTCGGCACACCCTCACGCCCCCTTCGACCGCCCCCGCCCCCACCCCGTCGTACGCCCCTTCGGGACGGGCACTCCCGTACGCGCCTGTGAGTACGCGCCTGTGACCGGTCCGTCGGCTGGTGCACGGACCGGTCACTCGCGGATGGGGAAGGGACGGCTTCTCAGGCGGCCTTGGAGAGGGTGGATCTGTCGGTCCGGGGCGTGAGCCGGACCGGTGTCGCGGGTCCGGTCGGGGCTCGTCGTCCGTCGTGGCGCGGCCACAGGAGGACGGCGCCGGTGGTGCCCGCCGCGGCGAGGACGGCGAGGACGGACCAGGTGAGGGTGAAGCCCGCGTTCGTGCCGAGCCATCCCGCGAGGGGGTAGGTGATCAGCCAGGCCAGGTGCGACAGGGAGAACTGGGCGGCGAAGACCTCGGGGACGGCGTTCGGTTCGACCGAGGCGCGCAGCACGGTGCCGGTGGGTGTGATGATCAGCGCCATGCCGGTACCGATCACGGCCCAGACGATCGCCGTGCCGGTCCAGGTGGCCGGGCCGGCCGCGACGAGGGCCACCGCGGCGAGCGTGCCGCCGACGAGGACTCCGGCGCCGGTCACCATCACGGTACGGGCGGCGACCCGGTCGAGTATCCGGGGCAGGACGAGGGCGGCCAGGAGGGTTCCGCCGCCGGAGGCGGCGAGCATCCAGCCGACGTCCGACTGCGAGCCGCCGAGTTCGTCGCGGACGTAGTTGACGGTGCCGACGATCACGATCGATCCGGCCGCCGCGACCACGAGGTTGAGTGCCATGATCCCGCGCAGCCGCGGTGTCCTGAGGAAGGTCCTGATTCCTGCCACCGCCTTCTCCCCTGCGCGGGTGTGGGCGCTGGGGCGGGCGTCGGGGATCCGGGTGGGCAGGATGAGCAGGGCGGAGAGGAGGAATCCGGCGGACGTGCCCAGGAAGAGCCGGTCGAAGCTCATGAACGCCAGGGCGAGTGCCGCCAGTACGGGACTGAGCAGGCTCTCCATGGTGGAGGCGACCTGGGAGGCGGACAGGGCGCGCGTGTAGTCGGACCCGTCGGTGACGATGTCGGGGATGACGGCCTGGAACGTCGGGGTGAACGCGGCGGACGCGGCCTGGAGCAGGCCGATCAGGACGTAGATGTGCCAGACCTCGCTGACGAGCGGCAGGGCCAGGACCACCGCGGCCCGCACCACGTCGAGGAGGACCAGGAAGGTTCTTCTGGGGAAGCGGCCGATGTACGCGGCGGTGAGGGGCGCTATGACCACGTACATCACCATCTTGACGGTCAGGGCGGTGCCGAGGACCGTGCCGGCGCGCGGGCCGGCGAGGTCGTAGGCGAGCAGTCCGAGGGCCACGGTCGTCAGTCCGGTGCCGAAGAGGGAGATGATCTGGGCGCTGAACAGATAGCGGTAGTCGCGGATCGCGAAGAGTCGCATGGTGTGTTCCTTCCGGTTCCATGCGGCGGGGCACGGCCCCGGGGCGGGGGCCGTGCCCCGCGCGGACAGGCGGGGTTGTCCCTAGGCATCGGTGTCGCTCCCGGGTGTGGGGCCGGCGAGCAGGTGGGATGAGCCGGTCTCCTTGCGGCAGCCGACCGGTGACGTTCGCACGTCAGTGGTGCGCGTGGTGGCTGTGGTGACCATGGTGGCCGTGGTGTTGGGGCGCGTGCTCGGGTCCGGCCTGGGGGGCCTCGTCCGGGTGGGGGGCGGTCGCGGTGGCCCGTACGGTGAACTCGGCCGTCCGGACCACGCCGTCGTGCTGGAAGTCCAGGTAGAGGCGGTAGGTGCCGCCCGAGGGCGCGGCGGCCATGAAGGTGATCCCGGGCCCCGGCTCGGTGGTGCCGTCACCGGGCTCGCCCTCCGGGTGGACATGGAGGTAGCCCAGGTCGCCGACGCGCAGCGCCACCAGGTGCCCGTACGCGCCCAGGTAGGGCTGGAGGTCGGTGACGGGCCGCCCGTCGCGGCTGACGGTCAGCGTCAGGTCGCTCGCCTCGCCGGGCACGAGGTCGCCGTCGAGGGTGACGGTGTACTCGCCGGTCCGTGCGATTCCGGTGGCCTCGGGGAGCGGACGCGGGTCGTACGAGCCGGCGACCGCGGCGTCTGCCCCCAGGGTCAGGGTCCCGTGGTGGCCGGCCGGGTGGATGTCCGCGAAGAACCTCCAGTCCCCCGGCTCCAGAACCAGCTCCGTGCTCCAGGTGCCCTTCTCGTCCCTCACCGGGTGTACGTGCTGGAACCCGGCCGTGTCGCGGCGGACGGCGATGAAGTGCAGTTCCTTCTCGTGCTCGGGCACGTACGCGGTCACGGGCCGTCCGTCGGGGCCGGTCACCCGGAAGGTGATCGTCTGGGCGCCCGCGGTGAGGATCGTCGCGTCGAGGTCGAGGGTGTATCCGTCCTCGGAGACGGACAGTCCACCGGGCCGGGATCCCCCGTGGCCGCTGTGGCTGCCATGGCCGCTGTGACCGTCGTGGCTGCCGTGGTTGTTCATGTTGTGGCCGGACGTGGTCTTCATCGTGCTCTCCCTCTGGGTGGTGTATCCCTCGTGCGTTGTCCGCACACAGAGAATGTATACCCCCCAGGGGTATCTGCACCACCCCTTTCGGGACCTTGATCAGACTCGGTGCATCCCTCGCGAACACCCGGGCCGCCAGGAGAACTCACCACATCCCGGGGCCGGATGGAACGGAGTCGCAGCAGCGCGGAGGCTCCCGGCTACGCCAGGACAGGGCAGTGCAGGCGGGCAAGTGGGCAGGGCAGACAGGCGGTCGGCGGCAGAGGTTCTTCTCGAAAGCGCTCTGCCGGGAACAGGCCGACGGGCCCGGCCCGCACCGCGCGGGCGACAGGGCCCGCACAACGGAAAGGTCCCGGCCTCCACACGGGAGACCGGGACCTGAGCGAGCGCTGGGCAGGCCTTGCACCTGCATCCCCCCACGGGAAGTGGGGTGTCTTTCCTTGGACCACCAACGCGAGTCCCGCCACCGGTTGATCACCGGCGCGAACACGAGAGCGACTTTAGCACAGAGGGCGGGCCCCGGCTCGCCGGACCGTGGTGGGCGGGTGCGATGAGGGTCAGTCAGGGAATCAGGGGAATCAGCGGACGTGGATCCACCGGGGCCAGATGGTGTTGTCGAAGCGCTTGCTGCCGCCGTCGGTGAAGTCCACCTTCCAGTCGCCGGCGCGCTCGGCCTTGAACGTCTTGGTGAAGGCGCCGTTCTTGTCGGTGGTGACGGTGCCCATGCTCTTCCAGGCGGTGCCCGGTGCCCGGAAGGAGTAGTGGACCCGCTGACCGGCGAATCCCTGGGCGGTGTTCTTCGCCGTCGCCGTGTACAGCGTGCCCTTCAGGGTCAGGGGGTCGCCCTTGTCCAGCAGCCGGGGGTGACTCTTCATGTTGAACCAGGTCTGGAGGCGGCCCGGGTTGAGGACCTTGCCGTCGGAGGGGCCGATGCCGCTCTTCTCCAGGACCGACAGGCGCCAGCCGGTGACCCGGAAGAGGGGCGCGTCGGCCGTGAAGGTGGCCGTCCTGCCGAAGGGCACGTTCTTCTGGCTGATCGTCGCCCACTCACCGTTGTGGCGCCGGGCCCGGACGAGGACGGTGGCGGGCTGCGAGGAGGTGCCGTCGCGGAGGAGGGGCCTGGCGGAGAAGGTCAGCTTGTTCTTCGTGGTGGAGACCACCTTCTCCTCGGTCATCCGCGTGGTGTGGGTGACCTTCGCGTAGTTCAGCTCACCGCCCGAGGTGTGCGTCAGCCAGGGGCTGCGGGACTGGATCCGCCAGGAGCCGGGCATGGTGACCCGGGGGCTGATCGTGAAGCTTCCGTCGGCGGACGTGACGGGCCCGAAGGTCGAGCCCGTGTTGCCGCAGCTCTTGAGGCACTGCGCCATGGTGTACTGCCGGACGGCGGGCCTGACCGTGCCGTCGTCGGCGATCCGGGTGATCCTTCCGGAGATCGGCGTGCCGCCGTACCGCGCCGTCAGGTTCCTGGTCGGGCCGGACAGTTCGACGGAGGACTTCTGCGGCCGGATCCGCAGGCCCTGGCGCCCCAGCTCGCGGCCCAGGTCATCGTCGATTCTCGCGTTCAGCCACAGCTCCTGCTCCGTCCCCAGCACCGTGTAGGGGGTGGAGAAACGGCCGTCGGCGTCGGTCCGGACCTGGATGATTCCGCCGTTGCCCCAATCCTGGGTGTAGACGGACACCGTGGTGCCGGCCAGGGGAACCCGCTCACCGGTCCTTGGGTCCCGGGCCGTCGCCCTGCCGGTGGCCACGGCTTCCAGGTCGTCCAGCGAGAACTCGTCCTGGTCGGAGGAGACCTCGATGTCCGCGCCGGGCGAGTACAGGAACGTGTCGGCGTTCGGCCGGCTCACTTCGCGGCCGGTCCTGGGGTCCTCGGCGTAGATGTCCATCTCGTAGGAGCCGATCGCGTCGAGAGCGAAGACCGGGCTCTCCCACCAGACGGCCTCGTCGTCCTCCCGCCGCGTGAACGTGGTCAGGGTGGCGACGGCGTCCTTGCCGCCTCGCGGCCGGATCTCGACCCTGGTCAGCTTTGTTCCGTTGTCGAGGACGAACGCGCGGTAGTCGTCGCCGCTGCTGACGAACACATTCCCCTCGGGGGCCACGGACCGCTGGTCCGCCCGGACGGTGCCGATCGGCTGCGCCGAGGCGCCGAGCGCCGTCACCCCGCCGGAAGCCGCGAGGGCCACCGCCGTACCCCACACCGTCAACGTCCTTCTGGTACCTCTCACATATCCCCCATGCGCCGTGTCCGGACCGCTTGATCACTGATTGATCACCGACTGTGACCCGGGAGAGCGGAAGAGGGTTGTACGCCTTCGCCCATCACCGCGTGCTGCCACCACCGATCGGTCACCGGGGCGTTGTCGGTGGGGTGCTGTCAGTGGGGTGCTGTCAGTGGCGGCGCCTACGATCCGGCCATGAGCATGATCGGAGAGTACGCCCGTCTCACGCCCGCCGAGCTGGACCGGGCGGTCCTGGATCCGGACTGGGGCTGGGAGTTCGTCGAGGAGCATCTGGCCGCGTCCCCCGGCGACAGCACTCCCGTCGCCGGGGGCAGGCTGCACAGCACCGGGAAGTCGTGGCACGCGCTGGAGTACCTGCTGAAGCTCCGGGGTGTCGGGGTGGACGTGGTGCACGGCGAGGAGGAGATCCCCGGCGCGGAGGACTGGGGGTACGGACCGCCCCGGACGCTTGGCCCGGAGCGGGTGCGGGCCGCCGCCGGGGCGATGGCGGCGATCACCCCGGAGGGACTGATCGAGAACATCGCCCCGGCTGAGCTGGCGGACGCCGGGATCTATCCGTACGCGGGCTCCGACCCCGGCGAGCGGCTGGACGACGTCGCGGCCGCCTACCAGGATCTCGCCGCCTTCTTCCGGTCGACGGCCCGCCTCCGGCACGGTCTGCTGGTCTGGATCGCCTGACGGCGACCGCCGGGCAACACAGGTCCGGATCGCCTGGCCGCCCGGCGGTGTCCCCGGCGGCCGGGCGGCCCCGCGTCGGCAGGGACGGCAGGAACGTCAGGGCCGACGGGGACGACGGGGACGACAGGCCTGGTCAGGTCGCCGAGTCGGCGAGCAGCTTCAGTGCCAGTGCCGTGGTCTCCGGGCTCGCCTTCTCCGGGCTGCCGGTGCCGAACGGCGGCTCGGGGTCGTACTCCAGCGCCAGTTCCATGGCCCGGCCCACCTCCTCGTCCGAGAGCCGGGCGGCGAGGTGCAGGCCCATGTCGATCCCGGCGGAGACCCCGGCCGCCGTGATGATCCTGCCGGACTCGACGAAACGCCCCGGCGTGTAGATCGCTCCGACCTCCTTCAGGTAGGGGCGGGAGGCCCAGTACGTGGTGGCGGGCACCCCGCGCAGCAGTCCGGCGGCGCCGAGGATCAGCGAACCGGTACAGATCGAGGTGGTCCAGGTGGTGTGCCGGTGGGCCCGGCGGATCCAGTCGAGGATCCGGGCGTCCGCCATGCTGGCCGTCGTGCCGCGCTCGCCGCCGCCCGGAATCACCAGCACGTCGGGGCGGGGGACCTCGCGCAGGGACTTCGCCGCCGGAAGCCCCAGTTCGCCGGTGTCCGTCCGGACCAGCCCGGCCTTGACGGCCACCGTGGTCACCCGCACGCCGGGTACCCGGCAGAGTGCCTCGTACGGGCCGACCGCGTCCAGCGCGGTGAACCCGTCGTAGAGCAGCACCGCCACCTGCACCTGCCGGGGCTTCCGGCCCCCGCCCGGCCCCGCCGCCGTCGCCGGGGCAGCGGTCGCCGGGGCTGCCGTCGCCGGGGCCGCGGAGATGCCTGCGGCGATTCCCGCGCCGAGTGTCACCCCCGCCGCGCTCCGCAACACCCCACGGCGGCTGTGCTCCTGCTTGCCGTTCATCCCTCGGTCCTCCCGTTCGTCCTACGTCCTGTTTCCTGTGTCCTGTTTCCTGTGCTTCAGGAGTCGGCCCGGATCCCGGCAAGGTTCCCGGGGGATTTACGGGGGACTTCCGGGGGACTTCCGGCCGCAGGTCCGGGCGGTCGCCGCGGGCAGGGCATCGGGCGGACGGGGGTCACGAGCCGGCGGGTGGCGGCGCGGGACGGGCTGTTGATCTCGTCCCGGCGCTGCTAGGTTGACCCTCATGTTCCTTCTCTTGGCATAGGCACGCCCCAGCCCCGCGACCGCGCACCGCGCTCGCGGCACTTCGGCGTCCCTTCTTCCGCCTCGATCGAGGAACTTTCCCATGTCACAGCCCGTCATCGGGCGGCCTTCGTATGCCGCCGTCCTGCGCCTCCCCCATGCCCGACGCACCTTCGGCGCCGCCCTGCTGGGGCGGCTCTCGTACGGGATCGTCGCCCTGTCCGTGATGCTGGCGGTGACCCGTTCCACCGGGTCGTACGCCGTGGCCGGCACCGTCATGGCGCTGTTCGGTGCCACGAGCGTCTTCCTCTCCCCTCTCCGGGCGGCCCTCGTCGACCGCCACGGCCCGCGTCCCGCCCTGCTCCCGATGGCCCTGCTGTACGCGGGTCTCCTCGGCGCCCTCGCGGCAGCCTCCTGGCGGCCCGGCGGCTCCGCCCTCCTGCTCGGTGCCCTGGCGGCCGCGGCGGGCGCCGCCACACCGCCGCTGGGCCCTTCCATGCGTGCCGTCTGGCGTGAACTCACCGACGAACCGGCGCTGGTCCAGCGGGCGTTCAGCCTGGACGCCGTCGCGGAGGAGATGCTGTTCGTCTCCGGCCCGCTGCTGGTCGGCGCCCTGGTGCAGATCGCGCACCCGGCCGCCGGGGTCGTGGCCAGCGCGCTCCTCGTGGGCGTGGGGACCTGCGCCTTCGTCCTGTCACCGGCCGTGCGGGACCTGCGGCCCGCCGCCGCCGATCCGGCGGCGGGCAGTACCCCGGCGCGGGGTCGGGGCGCCGTGGGGCTGATGGCACCCGTGATGGCGGCCGGGGTCGGGCTGGCGCTGGGAGCCATGGACCTGTTCGTCCTCGCCTTCGCCACCCAGCGGCACCACGGCGACGAGGTGGTCGCCTGGGTGCTCGCGGCCCTCTCGGCGGGCAGCGCGGCCGGCGGCCTGCTGAACGGTGCCGTCACCTGGCGCACCAGTGCCCGGGTACGGCTCCCGCTGCTGGTCGTCGGCCTCGGTCTCGCGCTGGCCGCCGCGGGCCTCGCGCCGGGCCTGGGGACGTTGACCGTGGCCGTGGCGTGCGCCGGCTTCTTCGTGGCACCCGCCCTGACCACGGCGTATCTGCTCGCGGATGAGACGGCGCCGCCCGGGCGTCGCACCCAGGCGGGTGCCTGGGTCAACACGGCGGTGAACGCGGGGGTCTCGATCGGTACGGCGGCGGCCGGCCTGCTGGTGGCCCGGCTGCCGCTGGAGGCGTGCTTCGCGCTCGCGGGTGGCATCACCCTCCTGACGGCCCTGGCCTGCGCCGGAAGGAAGGCGAAGAAGGCCGCGCCGCCGCGTGGCACGGCGTCCGCCCCCGGCGGGGCGACTCCCGCCGGGGCGGCTCCCGGCGGGGCGGCTCCCGGCGGGGCGGCTCACGCGCCGCTCGCGACGGAGTCCGCTACGCCGGAGCGTGCCTGATACCGGAGGGAACCGACGCACCGGCCGCGGTCACGGCTGTGTCCGCACCGGAGGCCGCGCCCTGCGGAGGGGGCGGGCGGCCCGCCACCAGGTCGTGGGCCGCCTGCGCGCGACCTGCCAGGACCGCCGGTCGGACAGGGCGCGGAAGCGGCGCGTGCGCGCGGGCACCCCGCCCTCGCCTTCCGGGCGGAGACCGGCACAGCAGCGCTCCAGTCCGTCCAGCAGCCCGGGTGCGGCCCCGCGTTTCACCCTCCGGGCTCACGTCCGGTCGAGGTCGGGCCTGTCCGGACGGCGGCGCACGTGTCCGTGTTTCGCACGTGCGTGTCACAGGCTCGCGACAGGCTCAACCGGACGAGTGGATCATCCGCTCCTAGGAGGCGGGCCGGCGCAGACCGGTCCGCTTCCAGCGCCAGCCGAGGAGACGCCTGCCATGTCCCGGACCACCCCGTCCCCGTCCCGGTTCGTCATCCGCCGTATCCGCGGCCGGGCCACGGCACTCGCCGTCGCCGGCACCGCCCTCGCCCTCCTCGCGCCGGCGACCGCGACGGCCGTGGCAGACCAGACCCGTGCCGCGGCGGCCGACCCGGTCTCCGTCCTGAACTACACCGCCAAGGAGCGCAAGGCAGCCCTCGCCTACTGGACGCCCGCCCGCATCAAGGCCGTCGGCCGGTCCGTGGACCTCGGACCGACCGGGCCGAAGACCAAGCCCTGGAAGGGCACCACCCTCAAGACCGTCGGACGCCTCTTCTTCGTCAACGCCAACGGCGCCGACACCTGGTGCACGGCCACCGCCGTCAAGAGCGCCAACAAGTCCGTCGTCATGACCGCCGCCCACTGCGTGCGCCGGGGCTCCGCCCCCGACATGACCAACGTGGACATGGTCTTCGTCCCCGCCTACCACAAGGGCAAGCAGCCGTACGGCGCCTTCGCGGTCCGCGCCGCCGCGACCCCGCGCAGCTTCGACACCCAGTCCGTCAACGACATGGCCGCGCTCACCGTCGACGCCGACAAGAAGGGCCGCAAGCTCACCGACGTCGTGGGCGCCACGCCCATCGCCTTCGACCGCCCCGTCGGCGGGACCATCCACTCCTTCGGCTACCCCGCCACCAGCCCGCAGCGCGGCGAGGAACTCCTCTACGTCACCGGCAAGGCGAAGAAGGAGCGCGGCCAGCAGTTCATCCCCTCCGACATGACCGGCGGCTCCAGCGGAGGCCCCTGGCTCGCCGGCTTCGACACCACCACCGGAAAGGGCACCCTCGTCTCCGTCAACAGCTCGATGGACTCCTTCACCCCCACCAAGGGCTACGGAGAGATCTTCGGAGCCATCGCCAAGAAGGTCTACGACCGCGCCCAGAAGGCCTGACACAGGGACACGGCGCGCGCCTCGGCCGGTGCGGGCGAGGCCGTGCGCTCCCCGTACGACACGGACGGATCCGTCGGCGGACGGACCCTTCCGGACGATCCGAAGGGGCGGGTTCCGCTCTTCTCTGCCGCGCTCCGTAGCCAGATGGTCGCGGATCGGCTAACTTCTCTGTCAGTAGTCGTGGTTCCGACGTATCAGCGCCCGCGGTTCGCACCGCGGGCGTCATGCTGTTCGGCAGTGCCCGAGGACCAGGGCGATCACCTCCTCCCAGGGGTACTGACAAGCCAGTGCCCCGCAACCCTGGATAAAGGGGAACATCATGGCCACCGGTACCGTGAAGTGGTTCAACGCCGAAAAGGGCTTCGGCTTCATCGCCCAGGACGGCGGCGGCCCGGACGTCTTCGTCCACTACTCCGCCATCAACGCCGCCGGTTTCCGGTCGCTGGAGGAGAACCAGCAGGTCACCTTTGACGTCACGCAGGGTCCGAAGGGCCCGCAGGCGGAGAACGTCGTCCCGGCCTGACCGATGACCTCGGCGCCCCCGCACCAACGGGAATCCGTTGGTGCGGGGGCGTCCGTCACAACAGACGACGGGCTGCACGATCCCGTCGGCACCGCCCACGGGCCCCAATCGCCCCCCGTCAGCCGCCGTCGCGGACGCGCTCACCACCGCCGCCATTGACGTTGCCGCACAGTGCGCGCTCCACGAGCCGCTGTACGGCCCGCTCCGCCCGCGCCAGCTGGTCAAAACCGGCGGTCTTGCCGCTGGCGGCGATCACGACCGATCGGCTGCCGTCGCTGGTGACCCCGGTCCTGACCGTGGCCCCGTCGAGGTCACCGCCATGACCCCACCGGTCTCCCCCGCAGCTCAGGGGCTGCTTCATCAGTCCGAGCCCGTAGCCGAGACCGGGCATCACCTCCCCGATCACCCCGCCGACTGGCACCGTGCGGCGCATCTCGGCCAGTTGCGCGGCGGGCAGCAGCCGGCCACGGAGCAGCGCGGTGTAGAACCGGTCGAGATCGCGCCGGGTCGAGATCAGGGCACCCGCCGCGTCGGCCGAGGTCATATTGCGGACCGTGGTGTCGGTCCAGCGGTCGGAGCCGCGGAACGTGTGATAGGTGCGGGCGTGGGGTGCCCGCAGGAAGGGGTCGTCGCCGGGGGCGCGGGTGTCGCGCAGTCCCAGGGGGCGGATGATGCGGCGTTCCACCTCCTCGGCCCAGGGGCGTCCCGTGGCCTTCTCGATGACCATCCCGGCGATCAGATAGCCCGGGTTGGAGTAGTTCCATGGAGGGGCGGGGTCTCCCGGCGCCGCCGGCGGGAAGTCGGGCCGGTGCCGCATGGCGTGGGCGATGGACTCCTCGGGGGTGAAGCGGTCGAACCGGGTGCGTTCGAAGTCCTCGGCCGTGTCCCCGGTGACCTCGGTGTGGTCCCAGTTGTAGATGCCGCCGGTGTGCTGGAGCAGATGGCGCAAGGTGATGAGACGGCCGTCGTTGCCGTTGCCGTCGACCAGTCCCGGGAGCCAGGTCTCGACCGTGTCGTCCAGGGACAGCCTGCCCTCGGCGACCAGTTGCAGCACGACGGTGGCGACGAAGGACTTGGTGACGCTGGCCGCCCGGAACACCGCGTTGCGGGGCGTGGGCCGGCCGGTGCCCAGGGCGGCTTCACCGGCGTCGGCGTGGATACGGGTGTCGCCGTGGCGCACTTCCACCGCGATGCCGACATAGCCGGCCTCCTTCAGGGTCCGTTCCAGCTCGCGTGCCAGCTGGGCCCGGGTGAGGGGGGTGGCACGGCGGTCCTCGCCCGCCGTGGCGCTCTCGGCGTTCTGGGTGTTCCCGGTGTCGGTCGACGCGGTCGCGGCGGCGGGTGCAGTGAGGGCTCCGCCGGCGAGGGCGATCGCCAGGGCGGCGGTGACGGCCGTCCGCGACCGGGACTTTCCGCGGGACTTGTGCACGGGTGGGTTCACGGCTGGGTTCACGGGTGTGTCCACGGGTGTGTTCATACGGCCCACCGTGCCAAGCCGGCGGGTCCGCGGCCATGGCCCCAGCCCCCGGCGCGGGGTGTGGCCAGCCCCCCTGTCGCCGGGCACGGCGTCGGCCCGTACGCCGCGTCGGCCCGTACGCCACTCCCGACAGGCCGGGAACCTCATGTAGCGTCATGATGATGAAACCGTTGACGGGCACCATCACCGACCAGGCACCGGCCGATCCGGCTGTCACCGACGACATGTTGGCCACTCAGCCCATCGGCTACTGGAGCGGCCTGGCCCACGCGGTCGTCACCCGGCATATACGGGACGCCATGGCCCGGATCGACGTGACGCAGCCGCAGTACTGGGTGCTCAACCGGGTGAACGGCGGGCCTGGGGTACCGAGCCCGGGCCGCGAGGAGGTCGTGACCCAGTTGACACCTCTCGCGGACGGGCCGCACGAGATCGATCGTGTCATCGACCAGCTGCTCCACCGCGGCTGGCTCCGCGTGGACGCCGGGGAGCGCCTGCGGCTCACCGACACCGGGGAGGCCGCCAGGGTGCGGCTGCGCGAGTTGGTGACCGGGCTGCGCGCCGTGGTCCACGAGGGCATCGGCGATGAGGAGTACGTGGCCGCGCTCAAGGTGCTGCGCAGGATGGTCGCCAACGTCGAGGCGCACGAGGGCCGCTAGATCCGGCCTCATTCGGCCCCGGCGGGGGGCGGGGGGACCGACTCGGCTCCGGCGGGGGGCGGGGGGACCGATGCGGTGAACACGGCGGGCGCGTAGCCGAGGTGTCGTCGGCGGAAGGAGTCGCCGAGATGGTGCTGGAGCCGGCTGTGGCGGAACTGGTAGACCGCACCGGTCTGGCGCAGGACTCCGCGCTGGTAGGCGTCGTCCAGGAAGGCGGCGGTGTCCCAGGGGAGTCTGCCGGTCAGCGGCAGCAGGACGCGGGTGAAGACGACCCACTGCCCCCAGGCGGTGAACAGGAGTGCGTAGGTGAGCGAGCCGGCGAACCCGTAGACGGCTCCGGCGCGGATCCCGTCCGAAACACCCCAGGCGGATGGCTCGACAAGTCCGTGGAACAGGTGGATGGTCAGGCTCCCGCCGAAGACGACCGTCAGGGTGAGCAAAGGCGCGAGGACGAGAACCTGCCGGCTCACTGTCGCGCGATGGGAGGCCAGCAGGCTGACGGGGGTGGCCGCCGAGGCGGCGTCCAGGGGCGCTTCGAACAACGCCAGGAGCCCGAAGACCAGGCCGCCGCCCACTCCGAAGATCAGCTCGAAGAGCAGCATGTTGATCAGGATGTTCTCGATCACCTCACCGTTCGCGAGCGGGAGGTCCCGGTAGAGCGTGCCTTGGACGGCAAGGCTGCACCCGTTCCCGATGCCCAGCACGAATCCGCCCAGGAGCGCGGTACCGAGACGGGCGATGAAGGTGCGGAGCGTCCTGCGACTCAGGCCGGTGTTGCCTGTGCCGGGCAGCCGTAGCCTTACCGGGGCCGGTTCGATGATCTCGTTACCGAGCGCGATCATGATCGCGTACACCGTTCCGACGGTGAGGCCGGCGATCGATCCCGTCAGAGCCGCCCGGACGAGGGCCCGATCGAACGCGGCCTGGTGGAGGAGGAGAGTCGACAGCCCATCGGCCGCGGCGGCGCACAGCGCGGATACCGCCACGACGATCATGACGCGCGTCGAGCGGCGCAGCGAGTCGCCGATCCGCCACCAGGCCAGGTCCTGCTGATCGAGGCTGTCGAGCCGGGTCAGGTGGTGGGCGAGGTAGCCGAGCCAGTACTGGACCCGCTCGGGGTCCCGTACGGGCCGGCGGCGCGGGCCTTTGCCGAGAGCCCGCACGGGGGTGCGGCGGTAGACCGTCGGTACGAAGGATGCCAGCAGATGGTCCTCAAGGGCCTGCTCGGTGGGAAAGCGGGCGGTGTCCAGCAGTTCCTGCGGATGCGTACCGGATGTCCCGCTGTAGATCGTCCGCGCGAGAGCGACCATCAGCGGGGTGTTCAGGACTCTGGTGAGGTTTCCGCTCGCCACGGTGTCCTGGGTGCGCAGGGACTGGAGGACGGGGCCCCAGGCGTTCGCGCTCCGGTCCTGGCCGTTGCCCTGGGCGGTGACGGGCCGGGAGGTGCGGGGGAGGTAGTCCGTGAGGTCGGCGGGGGTGAGATCGTCGAGTTCGACACCGGCGGCCCAGACCAGCGGGGTGCCTGCCGCCCCGACCGCTTCGGCGTACTCCTGGCGGCGGCTGGTCAGCACGATCGGCAGCGAGGTGGTGTTGAGCGCCGCGAGTGCGTCGGGCCGCAGGGCCTCCACAATCTCGTCGAACCCGTCCAGTACGGGAAGCACCAGGTCGGCGTCGAGCAGCGCGGCGGCCAGCGTCGATCCGCTGCGGACCCGCCGGGCCAGGTGGGGGTGGTCGCGCAGCAGCCGGTCCGTCAGCCAGTCGTGCAGCGCGGTGGCCGTCGGGTCCCAGGATCCGAGGCTGAAGATCACGGGCACCCGGTCGGGGGCGGCCGGGGCGGCCAGGAGGTCGAGGACGAACCTGATCGCCAGGATCGACTTGCCCGACCCGGCCCGGCCGAGGACCACCATGCGGCCGGAGGGGATGCGCCGGTAGACCTCGGCGACGCCCGGCAGATCACCATCCAGGTCCATCCGGCTCGGCGCGGTCCCCGGTGGGAGTCTCTGGATGTTCTCGGGGTGGTCCGTCAGGTGTGCGGGTGCCTGATGCCATCGCACCGGAAGCGGAAAAGGATCGTGGACCCTGCGCTGTTCCTCTTCGAGTTGCCAGCGGCTTCTGATTTCCTCCGCCAATTCCCTGGCCGCGCCGGCGAGCGGGCCCGGTGTCCGGGACGGTGAGGGGCCAGGACCGGGAAGCGATTCGGGAGACGACTCGGAAAGGGATTCGGAGAGGGGTTCGGAGAGGGGTTCGGAGAGGGGTTCGGAAACGGATTCGAGAGTCGGTTCGGGGTGCGTTCTCGCGAGGACGGCTGCCAGTTTCCGGCGGTCCTCCGGCCCGGCCCTGAGCGCGTCCGCCAGCAGATTGACCGTTCCCACGCGGTGGTCGGGGGATCTGCCGGTCTCCAGTCTGCGGATGGTGCTGACGCTCACCCCCGACCGCTCCGCCAGCTGTTCCTGTGTCAGACCCGACTGCTTGCGCAGCCGGCGTAAGAGCGTCCCGAGCTGACCCGCCACCACGGCATCCTCTCTGCCTGCGCATACGGCCTGCGGGGAGCCTACTGTGGCCACCGGTCATATATGACCGGTGCGCCGGCCTGTCCACCGGACGGCACCGACGGCAGCATCGCTGCTGATCCTCGCGGCGTCGTGCCGGAGCTGATACGAACCGGGGCCCGCACGAGCCGGAACCCCGGGGCCGACCATCCCTGTGAACCCGATACGAGGGGAACTGATCCAGCATGGCGTTACTTTCCATCCCGAGGCGATCGTCTCCCTGTCCGCCGCGCGTACCGCGCATGCCGCGCGTGCTCGCCGCGGTCCTGGTGATCTGTTGCACCGCCCTGGGCATCGTGGCATCCCCGTTCCAGACGCCCGCGGCCCATGCCGAGACGCCCAGGGCGCGCGCCGCCGGGAGTTGCGGGTCCCCGCTCCAGTGCGTGGACTTCACCTCCCTCGGCAATGGCCGCGTGCTCGACGTGCAGAACGGCTCACTGGGCGACGGGGCCTTCATCGTCACCAACACGGCACCCGGTCACCATCAGTCCTGGCGTCTGAACGTCGACGCGTCCGACTCGTCGTTCACCATCGTGAACAACACGACGGGCAAGTGCATCGACCTCGGCTGGCCCGTCCTGCGCCAGCAGACCTGCCGGGGCCAGAAGAGCCAGCAGTGGTACTTCCAGCCGGTGCGGGGAGCCGCCAACGCGTTCATGGTCCGGAACGAGAACAACAACGCGTGCCTCGACCTCGTCGCCAACGCCCAGTACGACGACGCGTGGACGGGCCAGTCCACCTGCCACGGCCGGGTCAACCAGCAGTGGTCCACCGTCCCCGAAGCACGGAGGCTGGCGGTGGAGTACGCCGCCAAGCAGTGCCAGAAGGACACGTCCACCTGCTCCTGGGCGGCGCGGAGCGAAACCCCGCCGGCGCCTCTGCCGACGGTCTGCGCGTCGTCGGTCTGGTTCAACAACACCAGCGGGCCCATCACCCAGACCTTCGCGGTGACCAAGACAACAGGCTGGCAGAACTCCCTCTCGACCAAGATGTCGACCGGCTTCACCACCGGGGACCTGCCGAACCTGGCGTTGAAGGTCACCACGACCCTCGAAAACCAGTTCTCCCATGTCTGGAGCGGCTCGGAGAGCGTCAACAACCAGGTCACGGTGCCCGTCCCCGCCGCACAGTACGGCTGGGTGACCCTGTCCGTGCTGGCCACGAAGGTGACCGGCACCTGGACATTCGACGCGCGCGGACTGCCCTGGACGGCTGAGGACACCGTCACCGTCCCCCTCAAGGACGCCCCGGCCGGTGGCGCGACCCACTACATCGCGAACACCGACCCGGTCTTCACCTCCTGCGCCTGATTCCGGCTCCGTCCGGCAGCCGGCAGCTGCCGGACGGAGCCATGACAGGCGCCCCACCCGCCCATCCCCGCACAGAAAGTGATCAGATGATGCGCGCCATACGAGTCCTCGGCCTCGCCGTCGCACTGACCGGCATGACCCTCGCCTCCGCCCCTGCCTCGGCCTCGGCCTCAGCCCCGTCCCCCTCCCCCGCCTCGGCCTCGGCCTCGGCCGACAGTGCCGCACGCACACCCATCGGCGGCGGCACCGGGATCATCTTCCGTATGATCCCGAGCCCGGAGAACTACCAGAGCTACAACCTCTGCACCCTCACGGCAGTCGGCCGCGACACCTTGGGCAATCTGGTCGGTCTGACCAACGCCCACTGCTTCATCGACGGCCAGGGCAACAAACTCGTCGGCGCGAAGGTCCACCGGGACAGCTCCCCCGCCGGAACGGCGCTCGCCCCGGCCCCGATCGCCGACTCCCGCCCCGACCTGGTGACGGGAGCCATCGGCGAGGTCACCTACGTCAGCACGCCCAACCACCTGCTCAGCGGCGGACCCAAGGGCCTCGACTACGCGGTGATCAAACTGGACGAGAGCCGGGTGGCGGCCACCGCCACCGTCGGTGCCGTGACCATCACTTCCATCGGTGCCCCGCCCGCGGTCGGAACCCGCATGTGCAAGCAGGGTCACCGGACCGGGCTCACCTGCGGCATCCGGCTCGGGACCAACGGCATCTGGTTCACCCATCTGATCTGGACCGACGGCGGCGACTCCGGATCCCCCGTCGTCTCCGGCACGACGCTGGTGGGCAACGCCTTCGGGGCGCAGCACAGCTCGCCGATCCAGAGCATCATCGACGAGATGACCGCCCAGGGTGGCGTAGGCACCGGTTTCCATCTGGCCACCTGACCACCTGACCATCTGGCCGCCTGGCCGCCTGGCCGCCTGAGAGCAGAGCCCGCCCGGGGCGTCCCCGACCGGCCGCCGCGCGTGCGGGCGAGTCGGGGTCGTCGAGGCCGAGGCCGAGGCCGATCGACGGGTTCGGCTACTGCACGAAGTCGGCGTTGACGCCCACCGTACGCGCGCTCTTGAGGTCGAGCCCCTTCTTCCCGCCCTTGACCAGCACGGTCTTCTCGTCGATGTCGGAGACGTAGAGGTCGGCGTCGCCGTCGTGGTCCATGTCGCGCAGGGCCATGTACTCGCCGAAGGCGTCCCAGGCGGCCGCCTGGCCGGGGATACCGGCCGTGTTCTTGGTGAACCACTGGGAGCCGGTTCCGGTCAGGCCCTTCGGGCCGCCGCGCAGGATGTGCACGCCGCCGGCCTCTTCCGTCGTGCCGACCTTCTCGCCGGGCGCGCTCACGGCGAGGTCCGGGTACTTGTCGCCGTCGACCTTCCCGGCGGAGACGACGGCGCCGAACCGGTCGTCCTTGCGGGCGGAGGTGGCGACGCCGGCAGTGGACTGGGTGATGCGGTACGAGCCGGCCGGGCCGTTCTCGCTGCCGCGCAGGACGAGGACGGACCCGGTGTACCCCTTGTACTGGGACTCGTTGGTCGCCAGGTCGCCATGGCCGTCCTGGTCGAAGTCCGCGATGACGCCCTGCGCCCAGATCGCGGGCTCGGCTCCGGTACTCGTGCGGTAGGCGCCGCTCCTGACGGTCGTGCCGCCCTTCAGGAACCAGGTGACGGACTGGGGCCTCCTGCCGTCGTCCGACAGTCCGAGGGCGTAGAGGTCCGTGGCCTTGTCCCGGGTGACCTTCCCGGCGACCAGACTCATCGGAATGATCTTCTTGCCGCCGGCCGGGCGGTGCTCGGTGACCGCGCCCGCGGGCTTTCCGGTCGTGGCGGAGAAGCCGCCCCGGTAGAGGTAGACGGTGTCGCGGTCGGCGACGGCCAGGTCGGGCTTGGTGTCGCCGTTGAAGTCACCGGCGGCCAGCGCCATGCCGAAGTAGCCGTCGGCGCGCGACTTCTTCGCGGGCAGGGCGGTGGCCTTGGCACCGAGGCCCTTCTTGGAGCCCCACAGGACGACCACCATGCCGTGGCCCTTGCGCTTGCCCACCGTCTCGGCAGGGTCGCTGACGGCGAGGTCGGCGTAGCCGTCCTGGTTGAAGTCGGCGGTGGCCTTCACCTCGCCGAAGCTGTCGTCGTAGTCGTTGTTGCCCCGGGTGACCACGCCGGGAATGCCGGGGCTGTTCTGGTCGATGTGCTTCGGCTTGGTCCCGTCGCCGCCCTTGACGCCGTAGCGCAGGGTGATGCCCGGGTGGGAGCCGGTCACGAAGTCGCGGATCTTGTCGCCGTTGAAGTCGTCGGCGTACTCGGCGCCCTTGGCGGGGGCCTTGGCAGAGGCCTTGGCAGAGGCCTTGGCAGGCGCCTTCACGGGGGCGGCGGTGGCCGCGCCGGCGGTCGCGCCGGTGAGCAGTCCGCCGGTCAGCGCGGCGGCGGCGGCCGTCGCGACGGCGAGGCGGAGGTTCTGGCGACTGGACACGTACGGCTCCTGCGTTCTGTTCCTGAGCTGCGGCCGCGGCTGCGGCTGCCCCGTGCATACGGGGGCACGGGTCAGACGTACGACGATCACAGAAGGTTGTACGCATCACGGAAAAGTGCCCGCGCCGACGGGGGAAGCCGCCGGGCAGCGGCTGGCCGCTCTTGTCGGGGTTGGGACGTGGAGAGCGGCGCCGCCGCCGCGGTCGGCGTCCGAGCAGCCGTGAAAGGCTGGCGGCATGGCCTACCACCTGCGCTTCTTCTTCGAGTACGGCGTCGACCACACTCCGTTGTGGCCCGGTACGTCCGGCGACCCGGGCCTCGCCAGTGCCTACGGCTACCCGTGCGAGCCGGAGAGGCTGCCCATCACCCCGGCGGTCAGGACCGAGCTGTCCCGGCTCTGCGACCTCTACCAGTCCTCGCTGGACTGGGACGATCCGATGGGCCCCTCCCCCTGGACCCGGGAGCAATGGACGTCGTTCGAGCAGTCGAGCGACACGCTGCTGGACACGCTCCGCCGCGATCTGGGGAACGGCTGGACGGTGGAGGACCTCAGGACGTGAGCGGAGCGCGAGCCGCGGGGGGGGATCGACGACAACTCGGCGTCGGGGGTACTCCCTCTGGCTCTGCCTGCGGAGCGACCACCCGAGCACGCCGCGGTTCGGGACATACTCGCTGGTCGGCCGGGATACGCCGACCGTACGCTGATGCCATGCAAGATCACCCTTGGTTCGAGATCGACGACGAGCCCGACGAGGACGACTCCTACGAGTTCACCGCCTTCGAGCTGGCCTTCGTGGCCGCCCTGCGGGAACGGACCGCCCCCTGGGCCACCGCCGACGTCAGCGGCGAGGTCGGCCGGCCGGACAGCTGGGACGCGTTGATGGCCTGGTTCTCCTTCTCCGATCCCGGCGCGCCGCTCCACCTCGTGGACATCGGGGTGCACTTCGCCGGGAACCGCGTCCGGGGCGACCGGCTGCACAATCAGCTCTACACACTGCCCGACCAGCCGTCGAGCTGGGCGCTGGACGCGACCGGCACCATCGAGGAGCTGGCCGACCGGTCCGCGCAGTGGCTGCGCGCGGTGCTGCGCAAGCCGCTCGTGCTGTACGTGTGGCTGAACGAGGAGCGGCGGGCGTACGCGGCGCGGTTCGCCTTCGCGGACGACAACGAGACGGTCAGCCAGCTGTACCACCGACAGCTCGCCCCTCCCGGACAGGCGGAGGAGCTGATCGCCGCCGGTCATGTGCGCGGCAAGGACTGGATCCAGACCGTCGGACTACCCGCCCCCACCCTCTACCAGCACATCCGCGGCGATCTGAGCCTCGCCGCGCTGCCGCCCGGCGTTCCTGCCATGACCACGCGCGGTCCGCTCGGCGGTCTGTGGTACGAGTGAGATCCGGGCCTGCCGTGGTACGGGGTGAGGTCCACGCCACCGGCCCGGTCTCACCCTGAACCAGGCGTTTCATCCGTTCTGACCCCCCTGTCCGGGTTGTCGGTGGTGTGGTGCATGATCTGTCCATGACCCATGGATCCCTTGACGACCTGCGCGCGCTCGCCCGGCGCCATCTCGCCCCCGATATCGCCGAGCAGTGGACCGGCCTGCTGCGGCCCGGGGTCGGGCTGGTGCCGGCCGGGCCGGGGGAGAGCGTCGTCGGGCGGCTGGGGGGCAGCCCTGCGCTCCCCGTTGAGGAGGAGTGGCCCGTGTGGGAGGGCCACGGGCCCCTCTCGTTCATCGCCTCGATCGACTGCGCGGCCGTGGCCACGAGCACTTCGGAGGCCCGGCTTCCGCTGGACATCGACCTCCCGGACAGCGGCACCCTGCTCTTCTTCTACTTCGACGGCCAGTTGGACGGCGGTATGGCCCTGGTCCAGGGCGAGGACCCGGGCAGCCAGCCGGGCGCCCGGGTGCTCCATGTCCCGGCGGGGCCGGGGGCGGAGACGGCCCGGCGGGAGGCTCCGGCCGGACTGGACCCGTACCCGGAGGTCCCCCTGGCCGCGCGGGTGGAGATGACCGCCAACGAGCCGTGGACCCCGGAGATCCAGAGCGTCTTCGCGCCGGACACCCCCATCGGGGAGATCTACGAGCACCCGGTGTGCGACGACGCCTTCGTGGACGCACTCCAGGATCTGGGCGACTGGGTGGGCCACCGGATCGGCGGCTACTCCCACGCGGTCCAGAACCCGGTACAGCTGGAGGTCGCGAAGGGTGTCCTGGGTCCGGACACCACCTGGGAGGACCCCCGGCTGGAGGCCGAGGCGCGCCGCTGGACACTGCTGGCGCAGATCGACACGGAGGACGCCGCCGGGATGATGTGGGGCGACACGGGGGCCCTGTACTGGCTGATCCGGCCCGAGGACCTGGCACTGCGACGGTTCGACCGGGCCGTGTTCACCTGGCAGTGCTGACCGGGCCGGTATGACGGCAAGCCCCGCACGGGCCGATGGCGGCGACGCCACCGTGGCCGCGGGCGGTGCGGCGGTGGGGCGGTGCGGCGGTGGGGCCGCTCGGCGGGGCTCACTCACCGCCGAAACGGCCGGATTCCGGCATCGGGTGGCGGCCCTCCGTCGGAGGTGCCGCCACCCGGTGCTCACGACGGCGGCCGCGCTTCGTGCCCCCGGCCGTGCCTCAGACCAGGGTGCTGATGCAGAACGGGTGGCCGGCGGGGTCCAGCAGGACCCGCCACCGGTCGGGCTCCGGCTGGACCGTGGGCTCGACCGCCCCCAGGGCGAGCAGCCAGGCCTGGGCGGCGTCCAGGTCGTCGACCCCCAGTTCCATGTGGGCCTGCTTCTCCTGGGAGGGGTCCGGCCAGGTGGGGCGCCGGTAGTCGGCCAGGCGGTTGAACCCCAGTCCGGCCGAGCCCTCCTGGCCGAGCAGGATGAAGTCGTCGGTGGAGAGGACGACGGGCAGTCCGAGGACGTCACCGTAGAAGCGGGCCATGTCGGCGGGGTCCGGGCAGTCGAAGGTGATGGCCGAGTAGCGGATCGCGGGTGCGGATGTCTTTCCTGTGCTCATGCGGCAGACGTTAGGACGGGACCAGGACAGTTCCGGTCCTGGTCATGGGGGAGACTTCACGATGTGATCAGCACTTCGGCCCGCCTGCTGCGCCTGGTATCACTGCTGTCCGCGCGACCCTCGTGGACCTGCGGTGAGTTGGCCGACCACATGGCGGTCACCGAGCGCACGGTGCGCCGGGACGTCGCCAGGCTCCGGGAACTCGGCTACGGAGTCGAGTCCGACCCCGGGCCCTGGGGCGGTTACCGCCTCAGGGCCGGGAGCCGGATGCCGCCGCTGGTCCTCGATGACGAGGAGGCACTCGCCGTGGCCGTCGGGCTGCGCGAGGCGGCGCTCAGCGGCGTTCTCGGCGGTGACCAGGCCGCACTGTCGGCACTGCTGAAACTGCGCCAGGTCCTTCCGCCGCGGATCGCGGACCGGGTCGGCGCGATGGATGCCGCCTTTGTGCACGCCCCCGGACCGGACGAGCCGCAGATCGCGTCCGGCATGCTGCTGGCGCTCGCCACCGCGTGCCGCAGGGGCGAGCGCACTCACCTGTCGTACCGCGACAGGAAAGGAAGGGCCACCGCCCGGGACGTCGACCCGTACCGCCTCGTGCGCACAGGGCGCCGCTGGTACTTCGTCGCCCGGGATGTCACGCGGGGCGAGTGGCGGACGTTCCGGGCGGACCGGGTGGCGCGCGTCCAGCCGACCGGGCAGGCTGTGGAACTCCTCGACCCGCCCGACCCGGTGCTGCTCGTCTCCCGGTCCATCGCCACCGGCCGCTACCCGCTCTACGCGACCGTCCGGCTCCCCCTGCCCATGGATCAGGCACTGCGGCTGGTCCCACCGTCGGTCGGCACCCACCGCCCCGACGGCCCCGACGCCACCATTGTCGACATCGGCGGCCCCGACGCGGACGGGCTCGCCGGATATCTGCTCGGCCTGGCCGCCCCGCTGCGGGTCCTCTCCCCGGACGAGGTACGGGAAGCGCTGCTGCGCCGCACCCGGGACCTGTTCGCGGCCAACGGGGCGCCGCCACCGAAGGGCGAACCACGGGGCGAGTAGCTCTCTGCGGCCGCGCTCCCGGGAGGAGCGGGGTGAGGGCCGCCGGGTGTCTTCGCCCGCGCCGGGCCCTCTCCCCGGCGGGCCGGTGCGGCGCGGGTTCCGTTCAGCTCATGCTCGTGGCACCGTCCAGGGACTCCCGGATGATGTCGGCGTGGCCGGCGTGCTGGGCGGTCTCGCCCACGATGTGCAGCACCGCCCGCCGCGCCGACCACCGCGCCCCCGGCTCGAACCACGGGGCCTCCGGCAGCGGATGCGCGGCGTCCAGATCGGGCAGCGCGGCGATCAGCTCGTCGGTCCGCCGCGCCGCCTCGCTGTAGTCGTCCAGCACTCCGGCCAGCGTCTCGCCGGGCAGCATCCGGAACTCGTCGGCCCATCGCGCCCGCTCCTCCTCGGTCAGCTCGGCGAAGTCCGTCATCGACGCCGACCCCTCGACGATGAACGCGGCCCAGACCCGCTCGACCTCGGTGACGTGCTTGATGATGCCGCCCAGGCACAGCTCACTGGCGGTGGTCCGCCGCCCGGCCTGCTCATCGGTGAGATCGCGGGTGGTCAGCCGCAGGAGCCGGCGGTGATGGGCCAGTGACTCCAGCAGGTCGGCACGCTCACCGGCGGATGCGGATGCGGGGGCGGGGGCGGATGCGGATGCGGGTACGTCGGTAAGCCGGCGGCTGGTCTGCTCGTTCGCGGTCATGATCGGTGACTCCCGTTCGGTGCGGTCCGTCGTTCGAGAACCACACTAGGAGTCATACAGGTCAGATCCTGACCTCTATCGCGAGCACGGGCCGCACCGGGCCGACGGGCCCGAACCGCCTTGGACCCTATAGTCGTTGGGGTTCCAGTGACTTGTGAGTAGCAAGAGGGGTACGCATGGCGGATGTTCGCGCGGAACTGGTCCGCCCGTTGGCCGAGGCGCTGAAGGAGCACGCCGCACGCACGGGGGAGGCGACCGCCTTCCGGGCCGGGCAACAGGTGGTCACCTGGGCACGGTTGGAACGCCGGACGGCCCGTGTGGCAGCGCATCTGGCACGGCTGGGCGTACGGCGTGGGGACCGGGTGCTGCTCTGCCCGCCCAGCGGGGTGGACATGGTGGAGAGCTGCCTGGCGGTCCTGCGGGCCGGCGCCGTGGGAGTGCCGCTGGACCCCGGCGCGACGGACGACGAACTGGCCCACGTCCTCGGCGACAGCGGCGCGGTGGCGGCCCTGGCCGGGGCGCCGCTCCTCGAACGGCTGACACGGCTGACGCGGGCGGCGGCCGGGCGGTCCCCACTGCGGGTGAAGGTGGTCGTGGGCGCGGTGGCACCGCCGCCCGGACCGCCCGGACCGCCTGCCGATGCCGATGCCGATGCCGATACGGGTACGGGATCGAAGGCGGATGCGGACACGGACACGGACGCGGTGGCGTACGACGTGCTCGCCGGGGCCGAGGCGCCCGGACCGCCGCGCGACGACCTCGGACTGGACGAGCCGGCCTGGATCCTCTACACCTCCGGCACCACCGGCACCCGCAAGGGCGCGGTGACGAGCCAGCGGGCGGTGCTGTGGTCGACCGCCGCCGGCTACGCGCCGCTCCTCGGCATGTCCGGGCGGGACCGGCTGCTGTGGCCGCTGCCCGTCCACCACGCCTACGCGCTCTCGCTGTGCGTCGTCGCGGTGGTCGCCACCGGCGCGAGCGCCTGCCTCCTGGACCGGGGCGTGGACGTCGTGGAAGCCCTGCGGCGGCAGCCGCCCGACGAACCCTTCACGATGCTGGCCGGGGTCCCGGCCACCTACCACCTGCTGGTGAGCGCGGTGCGCCGGAGCCGGCCGGTCCCCGGCGGGCTGCGGGTGTGCGTCACCGGCGGAGCGCCCTGCCCCCCGGAGCTGCGCGCCTCGGTGGAGGAGTTGACCGGCGTACCGCTGCTGGACGGCTACGGCTCCACCGAGACCAGCGGCAAGATCGCGCTCGCCCGGCCCGGTACGCCGGGACCGGACCGGGTTCCGCGGCCGCTGCCCGGTGTCGATGTCCGCATCGCCCACCCGGTCTCCTCCGACACCGTCACGGACGGCGACGAGGGCGAGATCTGGGTGCGCGGCCCCGGCCTGATGACCGGCTACCACAACCGCCCCGACAGCACCGCGCGGGTCCTGCGCGACGGCTGGTACCGCACCGGCGATCTCGGCCGCCGCACTCCGGGCGGCGGGCTGCACGTCACCGGCCGCGTGGGCGACCTGATCATCCGCGGCGGCCAGAACGTCAACCCGGTGGAGGTGGAGCAGGTCCTGCTGTCCTTCCCCGGCGTCGCGGACGCGGCCGTCGTCGGCCGCTCCCACGACGTACTGGGAGAGGTCCCGGTGGCGTTCGTCGTGCCCGGCCCGCAGGGCACCGACCTCGCCGGGCTGCGGGCCGCGTGCCGCGAGCGGCTGTCCGCGTTCAAGGTGCCGGACGAGATCCGGCCGGCCGAAACCCTGCCCCGTACCTCCTCCGGCAAGATCCGTCGGAACGTCCTCGCCGGCCGGCTGGCCGAAACCCTCGTACACGACGGCGAAAGCACCCGGGCCCGGCTGCGCGCCGGGTTGCTCGCACAGCCCGGACCGGAGCGCCGCCGCGCCGTGCTGCGCCTCGTCCTCGATGCCACGGCCGGGGCGGCGGAGAAGACTGAGGCGGGCGAGGCGCAGGGGGTTCGGCCCGACCCCGGGCGGACCTTCGCCGATCTGGGGCTCGGCTCCCTCCAGGGGGTGCTGCTGCGCGACCGGCTCACGGCGGTCACCGGCCTGGAACTGCCCCCGACCCTGGTCTTCGACCGTCCAACACCGGACGCGGTGGCCGGATTTCTGCATGACGCGCTGCTCGGCCCCCCTCCCCCGGCGGCCCGCCCCCGCCGGTCCGGGCCCGGCATCCGTGGTGACGTCCCGCCGCCCGGCGAGGGGCCGGGGGCCGAGGAGAGGCCGGTGGCCGACGAGCCGGTGGCCATCGTCGCGATGGCCTGCCGCTTCCCGGGACCCGTGGACGACGTCCGCACGCCGGAGGAGCTGTGGCGGGTGCTCGCCGACGGAGCGGACGCCACCTCCGCTTTCCCCTCCGACCGGGGCTGGGACCTGGACGCCCTCCACGACCCCGGCTCCGCCTTCGACCCCGACCGGCCGGGCACCTCGGTCACCCGGCGCGGCGGGTTCCTGCGCCGGGCCGCCGACTTCGACGCGGCCTTCTTCGGCATGTCCCCGCGTGAGGCGCTGGCCACGGATCCGCAGCAGCGACTGCTGCTGGAGACCGCCTGGGAGGTCGCGGAACGGGCCGGTATCGCCCCCACCGCCCTGCGCGGCAGCGACACCGGTGTCTTCGTCGGCGTGATGCACGGCGACTACGGCGGCCGTCTGCTGCACCGAGGGGGCCACCCGTACGAGGCCCACCTCGCGCTCGGATCCGCCGGCAGCGTGGCCTCCGGGCGCATCGCCTACGCCCTCGGTCTGGAGGGGCCCGCCGTGACCGTGGACACGGCCTGCTCGTCGTCGCTGGTGGCCATGGACTGGGCGGCGCGGGCGCTGCGTTCGGGACAGTGCTCCCTCGCCGTGGCCGGTGGCGCCACCGTGATGGCCGGCCCGGTGCCGTTCACCGCGTTCAGCAGGCTGCGCGCCCTCGCCCCGGACGGCCGCTGCAAGCCGTTCTCGGCCACCGCCGACGGAACCGCCTGGGGCGAGGGCGTCGGGCTGGTCCTGCTGGAACGGCTCGCCGACGCGCGGCGCAACAACCATCCGGTGCTCGCCGTGCTCCGCGGCTCCGCCGTCAACTCGGACGGTGCGTCCAACGGTCTGACCGCGCCCAGCGGGCCCGCGCAGGAACGGCTGATCCGCGACGCCCTGGCCGCCGCCGGGCTCGCCCCGGGCGACATCGACGCCGTGGAGGCGCACGGGACCGGCACCCCGCTCGGCGATCCCGTCGAGGCCCGTGCGCTCCTCGCCGCCTACGGGCCGGGCCGCCCGGCCGACCGGCCCCTGTGGCTCGGATCCCTCAAGTCCAACCTCGGGCACACCCAGGCCGCGGCCGGGGTCGCCGGGGTCATCAGGACCGTGCTGGCGATGCGGCACGGCGTACTGCCGCGCACGCTGCACCTCGACGAGCCGTCCCCGGGGGTCGACTGGTCCTCGGGCGCGGTGCGGCTGCTGGACCGGGAGCAGCCGTGGCGGCCCGCTCCCGGGCAGCCCCGCCGCGCGGCGGTGTCGGCCTTCGGCATCGGCGGAACCAACGCCCATGTGATCCTGGAGGAGGCCGTCGAGGAGGTCGAGGAGGAGGCCGTCGCAGAGCGCATTCCGGCCATTCCTCAGCCGGCGCATCTGCCGCATCTGCCGCATCCGGTGTACCCGGCGTACCCGCCGCTCCTGCTGTCCGGCGCCGACGCGGGCGCGCTGCGGGCCCAGGCACGGCGTACGGCCGCGTTCCTGCGGGAGCGGCCCGGACAGCCGCTCGGGGACGTGGTGTTCTCCGCCGCCACCACACGCGCCGCACTCCGGTACCGGGCGGCGGTGCCCGCGGACGACCGTGCCGGTCTGCTGAGCGGACTGGACCGGCTCGCCGCCGGGGCGACGGCGCCCGTACCGGTCCGTACGGGCCCTCGGCTGGCCCTGCTCTTCACCGGCCAGGGTGCCGCACGGCCGGGCCTCGGCCGGGAGCTGCACGCCGCCTACCCGGTCTTCGCCGATGCCTTCGACGCGCTGTGCGGCCGGTTCGACGCCGTCGGCACGGGGGAACGGCCGCTGCGCGAGAGCCTGTGGCCTGAACCGGCCGACAGCGGCCGGTTCGACACCGTCGGCGGGACGGACACCGTCGACCGGACGGACGCCCTCGACCGGACAGACGCCTTCGACCGGACCGATGTCGTGCAGGCCGGGCTGTTCGTCTTCGAGGTCGCCCTGTTCCGGCTGCTCGCCTCCTGGGGCGTACGGCCCGACGTCCTGGCCGGGCACTCCGTCGGGGAGCTGGCCGCGGCGCACGCCGCCGGGATCCTCACCGAGGACGACGCCGTCGCCCTGGTCGCCGCCCGGGGCCGGCTGATGCAGGACCTTCCGGCCGGCGGCGCCATGGTCGTCCTGGAGGCGAGCGAGGAGGAGGCGACGGCGGAACTCGCGAGGACCCCGGCCGCGGCCGGGCCGGTGGCGGTCGCGGCGGTGAACGGCCCCCGGTCGGTCGTCGTCTCCGGCGCGGAGCGGGCGGTGGCGGAGGTGGCGGCCCGTTTCGCGGCCCGTGGGCGCCGCACCGAACGCCTGCGGACCCGTCACGCCTTCCACTCCCCGCTGGTCGAACCGGCGCTGGCGGAGTTCGCCCGGACCGCGCAGCGCGCCGCCTTCCACGAGCCCGCGATCCCGGTCGTCTCGACCCTCACGGGGCGCCCGGCCACCGGGGACGACCTGCGTTCACCGGAGTACTGGGTCCGCCACGCCCGTGGGACGGTGCGCTTCGCCGACGCCGTGCGCCACCTCGCGGACGAAGCGGGGGTGACCGCCTTCGCCGAGGCCGGTCCCGGCACCCACCTCACGTCGGCCGTGCTGAGCACCGTCGGGGAGCCCGGGGACCGCGTGTTCACCACGACGACCAGGCCCGGCCGGCCGGAGCCCGGCGCCCTCCTGGCGGCGCTCGCCCGGCTGCACGTGCACGGCCTCCCGGTCGACTGGGAGGCCGTCCGGCAGGGGCACCGGGGCCCGCCCGCCCGGCGGATCGGCCTGCCCACCTACCCCTTCCAGCGCGAACGCCACTGGCTGGCCGAGCCCCCGGCCACCGAGGCAGGCCCCGCGGACACGGCCGTGCATGCCACCGGCCCAGCGGACTCGGCCGCGTACTCCACCGGCCGAACGGGCACGGCCGCGTACTCCACCGGCCACCCGGTGCTGACCACGACGACGAGCCTCCCGGACACGGACCGGCTGCTGAGCACCGGCCACCTGTCCCAGGCCGGGCAGCCCTGGCTGCGCGACCACGTCGTGCGGGGGCGGGTGCTGGTGCCCGCCACCGTTCTCGCCGACCTGGCACTCCACACCGGCGCGGTCTGCGGCCTGCCGGAGCTGGAGGAACTGACGCTGCTGCTCCCGCTGCACCTGCCCGGCTCCGGCGGGCGTGTCGACGTGCAGGTGGTGCTCGGCACACCGGACCCGTCCGGCCGCAGGACCGTCGATCTGCACGCGCGGCCCGGGGACGGCGGCCCCCTCGGGGCATGGACCCGTCACGCCGCCGGCCGTCTGGGGCCGCCGGCCGGTGACCCCGGCCCGGCACACGGCGACGAGGGGACCTGGCCGCCCCCGGACGCGGTGCCCGTCGACCTGACCGGAGCGTACGAGCGCCTGGCGGAGGCGGGTCACGTGTACGGCCCGGCATTCCGCTGCGTACGGGCGATGTGGCGGCACGGCGACGACCTGCTGGCCGATGTGCGGCTTCCCGACGAGGCCATGGGCGGGGCGCAGCGCCACGGCCTCCATCCCGCGCTGTTCGACGCCGCCCTGCACGCGTCGCTGCTGCTCCCCGCCGATCCGGGGCAGCCCGGCGGGACCGGCCGGCTGCCGTTCGCCCTGCGGGGTGTCAGCCGCCACACGACGGGCGCCACCGCGTTGCGGGTACGGCTCCGACCCACCGGGGAACACACCGTCGCGGCGGACCTCACGGACCCGGCCGGGCGGCCGGTGCTGCGGGTGGCGGAGCTGACCACCCGCCCGGTGCCCGGTCCCGGCCCCGACGGCGACAGCGACAGCGATGGCGGGGCGTCGCTGCCCGAACCGCTGTACCGGCCGTACTGGACGCCCGCCGGACCGGCCCGCTCCGCCCCGCCCGCCTGGCAGGTGGGCATGCCGGACGACCTCGGCCTGACCGCCGCGCTGTCCGGCGGTGCACCCGGCCCCGGGGCAGCGCCCGGTGGGCCCGACCTCGTCGTCTCCCTGGCCCCGCCCGGCCTGTCCGCGTCCGCGTCCGCGTCTACGTCTACGGTGGCCCGCACGCACGACCTGGTCGCGCGGGCCCTGGAGTTGCTGCGCGGCCGACTGCCCGCCCTGGCCCCGGGAACCCGCCTGGTCCTCGTGACCCGGGGGGCCACCGGCGCGGATCCCGACCTGGCCGCCGCCGCGGTCTGGGGGCTGGCACGCAGCGCCCAGGCCGAGTACTCCGGCCTTCTCACCCTCGTGGACATCGACGGCCACCCGGAGTCGGCGCACCGGCTGCCGGCCGCCCTGGCGACGGGCGAACCCCAGCTCGCCGTACACGCGGGCAGGGTGCTCGTACCCCGGCTGACCCGCCCGGCGGCCGCCGGACCCGGCCGGGCGGCCGGATTCGCGGCGGACGGCACGGTCCTGGTCACCGGCGGAACGGGGGCGCTCGGCGCCCTGCTGGCCGGTCATCTGGCGGAGCGTCACGGGGTGCGCCGGCTGCTGCTCACCAGCCGCAGCGGCCCGGACGCGCCCGGTGCGCGGCGGCTGCGGGAGCGGATCGAACGGGCCGGAGGACGGGTCGACGTGGTCGCCTGCGACGCCGCCGACCGCTCCGCGCTGGCCGGGGTGATCGCCGCGTACGCCCCCGACCTGACCGCCGTGGTGCACACGGCGGGGGTGCTGGACGACGGTGTACTGGCGGGCCAGACACCCGGGCGGGTCGCGGCCGTCCTGCGGCCGAAGGCGGACGCCGCCTGGCATCTGCACGAGCTGACGGAGGATCTGCCCCTGTCGCGGTTCGTGCTCTTCTCCTCGGCGGCGGGCCTGCTCGGAAACCCCGGGCAGGCCGGTTACGCCGCCGCCAACGCCTTCCTCGACGCCCTCGCGCTGCACCGGACGGCCCGGGGGCTGCCCGCGCTCTCGCTGGCGTGGGGACCGTGGGCGGGCGGCGGGGGGATGGCCGCCCGCACCGGCCGGACGGAGGACGGCGTGGTCCGGGCCGTCACCGCCACCGAGGGCCTGGCGCTGTTCGACGCCGCCCTGGCGGCGGGCGAGCCCGTCCTCGCGCCGCTGCCGCTGGAAGGGGCGGCCTCCCGGCCCCGGCACGGCCACCTCCCGCCGCCCCTGCGGGACCTGTCAGGTCCGTCCGGTTCACCGCCGCCACCGGCGCACAGGGCTGGAGTCGGCGTCGGGGTCGGGGAACCCGGTACCGGCCTGGTTCCGGAGGGGGTGCCGGACGGGACGCCGGGCGCGTGGCGCGGGCGGCTGGCGCGGCTGCCCGTCGCCGACCGTGCCCCCGCACTGCTCGTCCTGGTCCGCGAGGTGGTCGCCGACGTGCTCGGGCACACCGATGCCGCCGCCGTGACCCCCGACCGTGCCCTCGGCGAACTCGGCCTCGACTCCCTGGCCGCCGTTCAGGTGCGCAACCGGCTGAGCCTGCTCACGGGGCTTGAGCTGCCCGCCACCCTCACCTTCGACCTGCCCACCTGCGAGCAGTTGGCGAAGCACCTGCTCGCCGGGGTGTCCGAGGCGTCGCCGCAGGGAGAGACCGCCCGTGGAAAGACGGCCCACGAAGAGACGGTCCACAGAGGGACGCTTCACGGAGAGACTGCTGCCGTCGGGCGGGCGCGTCCCGCGAAGGCCCGGTCCCCGCAGACCCTCGCCTCCCTCTACCGCCGCGTGTGCGGGACGGGAGACGTCGTCTCGGCGATGCACCTGCTCGTGACCGCCTCGCTGGCGGTCCCGGGCTTCGGCCCCGAGGACGCCGCCGCGCACACCCTGGACCCGCTCCACCTGGCCGGCGGTGACGCCGGCCGGCCGCCGCTGGTCTGCTTCCCCGGCTTCTCCCCGGTCCTCGGCAGGCCCTCGTACGCCACGCTCGCCCGCCACTTCGATGAGGACCGGGACGTACTGGAGATGCGGCATCCGGGGATCGTCTCGGGCGACGCGCCACCGCGCGACTGGCGGACGCTGGTGGACCTGCACACGGCCACCCTGCGCGAGCGGCTGGGCGGGCGCCGACCCGTCCTGCTGGGGTGGTCGATGGGCGGGTGCCCGGCCCACGCGGTCGCCGCGCGGCTCGCGGCCACCGGCACTCCGCCCGCCGGTCTGATCCTCCTCGACACCTATCACGTGACCCCCGAGCGGGAGGCCGAGCCGTGGCTGCTCGCCATGCCCGCCCGCGCGGCCCTGGCCATGGGAGCGGAGTTCGAGACGGTGGTGGACGACACGGCCCTGACCTCGTTCGGCGCCTACACCCGGATGCTCCGGGGGTGGCAACCCGACCCCCTTGACAGGCCCGACGCACCCGACGTGCCGGCCGTGCCCGTCCTGCTGGTCCGCGCCGCCGACCGGCCGCCGGAGGCGGACACCCACGGCGGCGCCCCCGCCGGGCGCGCCGGGCAGGCCTCCTGGCCCGGTGTCCGCGACACCCTGGAGGTGCCGGGCGACCACTGGACGATCATGGAGGAACACGCCGGCACGACCGCCCGGGCGGTCCGCGCCTGGGTCGACGGGCTCGCGGGGCCCACCGGCTGAGCCACGGTCACCCGGTGCGGTGGACCGGGCGCGACCGGGCAACAGGCAGCGGGGGGCCGGCACCGGTCCTCGCTGCTTCCCGCCGTCTGCCTTCCCGTCCCACCGCTGTGGACGGTGGAGGTCCGGGCGGGTCGCGGTCCGGCGCGTCCTGCCGGTCGTGATCGGCTCTCGACGCGATGCGGACCGGGTGCGGCGGGCCGGGCGTGGCGGCGGCGTGCGGTGTGGGGCGCGGGTGGCGGGTCGTCCAGCCGCCGTGCCCCGGTTCGCGGGAGCGGTCACCTGGTCCAGTTCGGAGGAGGTGAGGCAGGCCCCGGTGGCTCCGGAACCCGGCCGGACGCGGCCGCGAGGTCCACGGTGCCGCCCCGCTCGGCCGTCGCCCCGGTGAAGTTCACTGTTCCCCCGGAGAAATCCGCGCCCCCGAAGTCGACCAGACCGCCCCGGAACCGCGTTCCCGTGAAATTCACCTCGCCTGCGGAGAAGGCCGACTCCACGAAGCTCAACATACCGCTGGAGAACGTCAATCCGGTGAAGTTCACCGTTCCGCCCGAGAAGGAGGATCCCACGAAGTCAGCCCTGCTGCCCGAGAACTCCGATCCCGTGAAGTTCACTCTGCCGTCGGTGAACTCCGCCCGCCTGAAGCGGAGCATGGCGCCGGAGAACGTCGAGCCCGTGAAGTGGACCGTCCCTCCGGAGAACTCCGTGCCCCAGAAGCCGACCTCGCCGGCCGAGAACGCCGACCCGGTGAAGTTCACCGTCCCTCCGGAGAAACCCGCCTTGCCGAAGTCGACTTGACCGCCGCAGAACTCCGCACCGACGAAGCTGACGGCGGCACCCGAGAACCGGACATCCATGAAATGGACGCTGCCGCCCGAGAACACCGCGCCCTGGAAGACGACCGCGGCGGCCGACATCTCCGCCCCCGTGAAGTGGACCATACCGCCCGAGAAGACCGCTCCCCTGAAGGAGACCGAGCCACCCGAGAACACCGTCCCCTCGAAGTCGACCCGCCCGCCCGAGAACACCGCCTTCGTGAAATCAACGCTTCCGCCGCGGAACACCGCCTTCGTGAACATGACCGTGCCGCCATGGAACTCCGCGTTCCGGAAAGTGACCGTGCCCCCGGAGAACACGGCTCCGCTGAAGTCCCCGCCGTCGAAGGCGACCCCCGTGAAGTCGAGGTCGTGGCCCTGCCAGGAGTGCGGATGGTCCGATTCCAGTCGCAGGTGGTCGCGGATGAGACGGATGACGGTGTGCCGGACCTCCCGCAGGGCGAGAAAGGTGTGCCGGCCGTCCCTGTCGTCGGCGGCGAGGTCGGCCTCGGCGGTCCAGGGCAGGCGCAGATACGCGCACAGCACGTCGAGACAGGTCTGGCGCAGGGCGCGGGTGGGCGCGTCGTCGGCGAGGCCGGCCAGGGCGTGGACGCCGCCGAGGCGGACCGCCACGGAGGCGTCGCCGAGTTGCCCGACGGCGCTGCTGAAGCGCTCGGTGTGCAGGCGGATCGCCTCCCGCAGGGCGCCGTCCTCATCGACCCGCTGGCGCCGGTAGGCGACCACGAGGGCGACCAGGGCACCGGCGCCGGCAACCACCCCGAAGGACAGCTTCACTAGGTCGAAAAGGGTTCTGGAATCGATACGGGCCTCGGCCTTCACCCCCTGTACGCCGAGCAGTGACCATGCGGCGGCGAACACCGAGGCGGCGACGAGGACGGCGGCGACGAAGCTCAGGGCGAGAACGGGGCCGACGGGCCACAGGCGCAGGCCCCGCCGCTCGCCCCGGCGCCGGAAGGGAGATGGTCTCACGTTCTCTGAGGACAGCCGGGGGGACACCGCCGGTTGCGGATCCGCACGAATACCCGCACCGTCGTCGCACGAACCCCCCTCGCACGAAACGCCGTCGCACGAAACGGGATCGGCTTCTGGTTCAGTGCCGCCGGTCGTGGGCGGCGCGGGCCTCGGCGGTGGTCTTCAGGTCGCGCAGCCACCCTTCGAGGCCCTGGCGGAGGATCTCGGTCGCGACGGGGACGTTCGCGTCGACCTGGGGGCCGGTGTGGGTCTCCTCGGTGCTCACCAGGACACCGCCCCTGACCTTGGTGAAGGTCCATACGTGAACACCGTCGATACGCAGCCCCGCCCCGATCGCGGGGCCGGTCCAGCGGATGCAGGAGTGGTGCTTGAGCTGTTCGACGGTGGAGGTGATCTCCAGGTCGGTCGCGGGAGTCACGGGGTTCGGCGGCACCGGGGTCGTCCAGCGGAACGCGGAGCCCTTCCGGAAGGGGCCGTGGTCGAGGCGGTCCACGGTCGTGACGGGCGCCTGCCAGGCCGGCCAGCGCTCCACGTCGGTCTGGAGCTTCCACAGGGTGCGCAGCGGCGCCCGGACGACGGTGGAGGCCCGGTGGCGGACGAGCGCGTCCGGGGCGACGCCTTCGCCACGGCAGGTCAGGGAGGACGCGCCGGGAGGGGACGGCGGGGCTCCGGCCGGCGTGGCTCCGGCCGGCGCGGCGGTGGTGCCGAGGAGGCCGGCGATGAGCGGGACGGTGAAAAGGGCGGCGCGAATACCGGTGCTGCGGACGCCGGTGCTGGCAATGCCGGTGCTGCGGACGCCGGTGCTGGCAATGCCGGTGCTGCGGATGCCGGGCATGGTGTTCCCCCTGTGCTGTGGGTCGATGGGCGTGTGGACGCGGCGTGCATGTCCTTCGGCAGTCCCGCGCCCCGGAGTTCCTCGCGTTCGGTGACGTGCGCGGGTGGCGCGTCCGGGCCATCCGTGCGCCACCGGGACCGGCGATAGGGGCTCTTTCACTCGTGACTAGTTATAACGCCAGCGAGAGTGAGAGGTCAACACGCTTCGCGATAGCCTCTAACAGTTTCGTGATGCTGTAACCCACAGACCCGCAGGGCGGGGGAGGCGGCGGGCCCGCCCCGGACGACCGGCCGGCGCCCGGGTCCTGATACGCGGTCAGCTCCGGTGGCCAGTGGCCCCGTACCCCGCATGCGGGTGAACCTCCGCCGGGCCGGGCCGCCGCCGGCGGACGACCGGCGGGCGCCGTCGTATCGTGCGACCGTCCCCCGCCCGACACGGCCGAAGGCGACCCCTCGCTGTGGAAGCGTCCGAACTCCTGCCGATCATCGCCGTCTTCTCGCTGGTCACCGTGGAATTCGGCGGCCACGCGCTGCTTCAGCTCATCACCACCCGGCACGGCACGCTCACACCGCTGCGCGAGCGGTTCTTCCGCGCGGGGCACGCCCACGCCGGGGTGCTGCTGGTCCTCTCCCTCGTCTACTTCCTCTATCTGCCCCGCGCGGAATTCTCCTCCGGCGCCGACTGGCTCTTCGGCATCCTGCTGCTGGCCGGAGTGCTCGCCCAGTCCGGCGGCTTCTTCCTGCACCTCGCCCTCGGCACCGAAGGGCGGCCCTCCCCCGGCACCCACCTCACCCGGGCCGGCGCCGTCCTCATCGCCGCGGCGCTCATCGCCCTCGGCATCGGCCTCGTCCAGAACCTGTGACCCGGGCCGGGCCGACTCAGCCCGAGCCGGCCCGGCCCGGCCCGGGTGGCGGATCGGTCAGGAGCGCGGCGGCGCCAGGGCGTCCAGGGACTCGGGCACTGTCTGGCCGCCGTCGACCGTCAGCGTCTGGCCGGTGATGAACGCGGCCTCGTCGGAGGCGAGGAAGAGCACCGCGTGCGCGATGTCCGCGGTGTCGCCCAGCCGGCCCAGCGGAATCGCGGCCGTCATACCGCTCAGGTACTCCTCGCCGAGGTCGACCAGTCCCTCCGTGCGCACATTGCCGGGCAGGACGGCGTTGACGGTGATGCCGTACGGGGCCGTCTCCAGCGCGGCGCCGCGCAGGAAGCCCAACTGGCCGGCCTTGCTCGCGCCGTAGTGGGACCAGCCCGTGTAACCGGTGACGGGCCCGGTGATCGAGGAGGTGAGCACGATCCGGCCACGGCCGGCGCTTTCCATCGCCGGCAGACAGGCCCGTACCGCGAGGATGCTGCCCCGCAGGTTGACGGACAGCACCTCGTCCACGTCGGCGGCGGTCATCTCCCGCAGGGGCTTCTCCGGGAAGATCCCGGCGTTGGCACAGAGGACGTCGATCCCTCCGTACAGGCGTACGGCCTCGGCCGCCATCGCCTCGATGGCCTCCGGCTCCCGCAGATCCACGCCCATCCCCGTGACCCGTCCGCCGCCCGCGCTGCGGGCGAGCCCGTCGGCCGCGGCCCGTGCCGTCTCTCCGTTCCGGCCGGTGAGCAGCACGTTCGCGCCCTGGCGGGCGAAGAGTTCCGCGATCCCGTGTCCGATGCCCCGGGTCCCGCCGGTCACGATGACGGACCGGCCCTCCCAGCGTGTGAACGTCATACGTCGTGCTCCTCGTTCGGTGCGCGCCGGCCGGAGCGCCGGCGGCGGAGGCACCCTAGCGGAGCGCGTCGCCCGGGGTGGGCGATCCGTACGCGGGCGGCCGGTTGTCGACGGTCTCCGGCCAACGGCCCACGCCCTGGAGCACTTCACGAACCGAGGGGCGCGGGCCCGGCGAACGCGGCGAACGCGGCAGGTGCGGCAGGTGCGTCGCTCGGTGTCGGTCGGTGTCGGTCGGTGTCGGTCGGGTCACACCGGATCTCCTGCGGAATCTCTCGTTCACTTTTCAGCGATCATGGACCGGATGTCCCCCGACATCTCCTGCTCGGCATCCGGGTCATGGGGTCATGACACAGGACGCCGCGCACCAGAGGTCCACGAGAACAAGAGGCACCATGCAGCGACGTACCTTCCTCACCGGCACCCTCCTCGGCGCGGCCTTCGCCGCCGCGCCCGTCGCCGCCCTGACCACGACCGCCGCGTCCGCCGCCACGGTGACCGTCGGTTCCCTCGCCGACCTCCAGCGGGAGATCGACCGTGCCGCGCCCGGCGACCGGATCGTCCTGGCCGACGGCACCTACACCGTCCCGGCGGGCGGCTCCCTCCGGATCTCGGGCCGGCACGGCACCGGCGCCGCGCACATCACCATCAGCTCCCAGAGCCGGGGCGGCGCGGTGCTCCAGGGCGAGCGGAGCTTCGTCCTCAGCAACTCCAGCAACATCACCCTCAGTGGTTTCGCCTTCCGCCAGCGCGAGACCCTGCTGATCCCGGCCGACTGCTCCGGCATCCGGCTCACCCGCAACGACTTCGGGCTCGCCGACATCACCGGCGTCCACTGGGTCGTGGTGGAGGGCAACGGGGTCAAGGTCGACCGCAACTACTTCCACGACCGCGCCACCCAGGGCGTGTTCCTCGTCGCCGACGGCCCCGGCCGGGAGGACATGGCCCAGGACCTGCACATCTTCCGCAACCACTTCGCCCGCCACACCTACACCGGCGACAACGGCGGCGAGTCCATCCGGCTCGGCGTAGCCGAGCGGGCGCTCACCGCCGCCGGGGCGCGGGTGGAGTACAACCTGTTCGAGCGGTGCGACGGGGACGCCGAGGCCATCTCGGTGAAGTCCTCGAAGAACGTCATCCGCTACAACACCCTCCGCGACAGCGCGGGAGGCATCGTGCTGCGGCACGGCAACGGCTCGGTCGTGGAGGGCAACCACCTCATCGGCGGCACCGAAGGCATCCGCGTCTACGGGAACGACCATGTGGTCGTCAACAACCACCTGGCCGGGCTCTCCGGCCGCGCCCTGGTGATCGGCAGCGGGACGGCCCGCGACCACGTCCCGGGCGAGCCCCTGCCGCAGCGGCGGGGCAACGACGCCTGCGACCGGGCGCTGATCACGCACAACACCCTGGTCGGCAACGCCCGTACCCTCGTGGGCGAGGACCGCGCCCACGAGCCCCGGGACGTGGTCGTCAGCAACAACCTCCTGGTCGCCGACGCCGGCAGCCTGGTCGCGCTGGGACGGAACACCGGCTTCACCTGGCAGGGGAATCTGCTGTGGGGCAGGGCGGCCGACGGCACCATCCCCGCGGGCGGCTTCGTACGGGCCGACCCGCGTCTCCAGCAGGGCGCCGACGGGGTCTTCCGGCTGTCGTCGGGCAGCCCGGCCATCGGCGTGGCCGTGCCGACGAGCCACCCCGTGAACGACGACGTGGACGGTCACCCGCGCGGCAGCCGCCGCGACATCGGCGCGGACCAGTACGCGACGGCCGCGCCCGTACGCGCCCCTCTGACCGGCGCCGACGTGGGCCCGAACGCCGCGTGAGCCACCCTCCGGCACGGGCCGGCGCACGGCGGCCCGTACCGGGGGCACCGGGGCGTCATGCCTCGACGGTGACCCGGACGGGGTTCATGTCGGCGTCGTGGTGGACCACCGGCCAGTAGCCGTCGAGCAGGTAGTCCTCGCCGGCGTTCTCGAAGTGGACCTCGGTCCCGGCTCCCTCGGTGACCGTGAGGGTGGTGGGGACCATCTCCCTGCGGAACGCGGCCCTCTCCTCCTCCGTCGATTCCCCGTCCGCGCCCCACTCCCACAGATACTCCGTGGCGCGCTCGCGGACGGCGGCGAAATCGGCGAGCAGGGCCCGGGCACGCGGCAGCAGCCGGACGACGGTCTCGCGGTCGGCGGACCCGTGGGAGCCGAAGGGGTCAAAGGAGACCGACAGTTCCTGCCCCGCGGCGCGGACGGTCACGTACCGCTCGGCGACGATCCGGTCCGGGTCGAGGGCGTCGAAGGCGTCGAGGGCGGCGGAAGCGTCGGGGGCGGCGGGAGCGTCGGGGCCCGGGGTGGCGAGGGCGTCGGGGCCCGGGGTGGCGGGGCCGGGGATGTCAGGGGTCTGCGGGGTCGGGGTGTCGGACATCGTGCCTCCGTGCGGCGGGTGGCCGGGAGCCCGGCGGGGATCACTGTATTCCCCGTCATTCCCCGCCGTCATTCCCCCGTCGCTGTTCCCCCGCCGCCGCACCGCCCGGATTCCACGGGTGCGGCGGCGTGCCGTCAGGGGTCGCCCTGGAGAAGCCGTTCCATCGCGGCGACTTCCTCCGTGAGGGAGTCGCGCCGGATGCGGGGGCCGCAGCCCTGGACCAGGCGGGCGTAGTCGGCCGCGGCCCGGTCGATGCGCTCGCCCAGGGCCGCGCCGCTGTCGCGGGTGCCGAAGTCGTCGGTGGCCGCGTAGACGCCCCGGGGGGACACGATGGCGTGCAGATAGGAGAACATCGGCCGCAGCGCGTGTTCGAGGACGAGGGAGTGCCGTTCGGTGCCGCCGGTCGCGCCGATGAGGACGGGCATGTCCGCGAGGGTGTCCTCCGGCAGTACGTCGAAGAACGACTTGAACAGGCCGCTGAAGGAGGCGTTGAACGCCGGGGTGACCGCGATGACGCCGTCGGCGCCGCCGACCGTGCCGTACGCCTCCTCCAGGGGCTCGGTGGGGAATCCGCTCAGCATCGCGTCGATGATCGCGCGTCCCAGTGGGCGCAGTTCGACGAACGAGGAATCGACCATGTCCCCGGCGGCGGTGAGTCGCGTACGTACGGAGGCCTCCAGCCGGTCGGCCAGCAGCCGTGTCGAGGAGGGTTCCCGCAACCCGCCGGTGATGATCGCGATCGTGGTCGTCATCTCAGCCGGCTCCTCTCGGCGTGCCCCCGTCGGGGGCCTCGTCCGGGCCCTGTTCCGGGCCCCCGCCCTCCCCCGGCCCGGCCCCCGCCTCGCGTGCCCGGAGCATCGACCGATGGGTGGGGGCGTCGGGAGCGCCGGGGGACCGGCCGACGGCGAACTCCTTGCGGAGTACGGGCACGACCTCCTCGCCCAGCAGGTCCAGCTGCTCCAGCACCGTCTTGAGCGGCAGTCCGGCGTGGTCCACGAGGAAGAGCTGCCGCTGGTAGTCCCCGGCGTACTCGCGGAAGCCCAGGGTCTTCTCGATCACCTGCTGGGGCGACCCGACCGTCAGGGGCGTGAGCGAGGTGAACTCCTCCAGCGACGGCCCGTGCCCGTAGACCGGCGCGTTGTCGAAGTAGGGCCGGAAGTCCCTGACCGCGTCCTGGCTGCTGGGGCGGACGAAGACCTGCCCGCCCAGGCCGACGATCGCGGCCTCGGGGGCGCCGTGCCCGTAGTGCTCGAAGCGCTTCCGGTACAGCTCGACCATCGTGCGGGTGTGGGAGGCGGGCCAGAAGATGTGGTTGGCGAAGAACCCGTCCCCGTAGTAGGCCGCCAGCTCCGCTATCTCGGGGGTGCGGATGGAGCCGTGCCACACGAAGGGCGGAATGCCGTCCAGCGGGCGGGGGGCCAGGGTGAAGCTCTGGAGCGGGCCGCGCAGCTTGCCCTCCCAGTCGACCACCTCCTCCCGCCACAGCCGGCGCAGCAGCCCGTAGTGCTCGACGGTGAGGGGGATCGCCTGCCGGATGTCCTGGCCGAACCACGGGTACACCGGTCCGGTGTTCCCCCTGCCCAGCATCACGTCGGTCCGTCCGCCGGCCAGGTGCTGGAGCACGCTGAAGTCCTCGGCGATCTTGACGGGATCGTTGGTGGTGATCAGCGTGGTCGAGGTGGAGAGGATGATCCGCTCCGTCATCGCGGCGATGAAGCCGAGCAGTGTCGTCGGTGACGACGGCACGAAGGGCGGGTTGTGGTGCTCGCCCGTGGCGAAGACGTCCAGGCCGACCTCCTCGGCCTTCAGGGCGATGGCCACGGTGTCCCGAATACGTTCCGCCTCGGTCGGTGTACGGCCCGTGGTCGGGTCGGCCGTCACGTCACCGACGGTGAAGATGCCGAACTGCATACCACTCATCTCGCTGCCACTCTCCTTGCCGGGGTGACGCGCCTGTCCGTTCGCCCTCGCCCCCGCGAGAACCGGCCACTGGCTACTTCGCGCATACGGCGCAGTGCGCTCGGCTACCAAAGTGGCTACCAAGGTGGCTACCGAGGCAGCCCCGAAGAGTGGGAAGGGAGCAACCTCTGCCGGCAACCCCTGCCACACCAGCCTCATAGCTCACCTGCCGAGTACCCCGCAGGGCGGAGTTGAACCGCTCCACGGGAACTACGCGGTGAGGGAGCCGCTCAGCGCCGGGAGGACGAGCCCCGCGGCCGGGCCGAGCCCCACGGAGATCGCGGCGGCCGTGTAGGCGACGGCCCGCGCCGGGCGGGTGCCGGGAGCCGTGGACCCGTCTTCGTGCCCGCCGCTCGACACGGCGGGCACGATCCAGCGCAGGTAGTAGAAGAGGGAGGCGACGGTGTTGACGGCGGCCAGCACCGCGAGCCAGGCGTACCCGCCGTCGAGTGCGGCGCTGAACGCTGTGAGCTTGCCGACGAACACGCCGGTCGGGGGTGTGCCCACCAGTCCCAGGAGGCAGATGACCAGGCTCGCGGCCAGGAGCGGGCGCCGGCGGGCCAGACCCCGGTAGTCGCCGGTCCGGGTGGCGCGGGGAAGGGCGCACACCACGGCGAATGCCCCGAGGTTGGTGACGGAGTAGGCGGCCAGGTAGTACAGCAGGGCCTCCTGGGCGAGGTCCGACCGGCCGGCCACGGTGATGGGCAGCAGCAGATAGCCGACCTGGCCGACGGCCGAGTACGCGAGGAGCCGTTTGACGTCGTCCTGGAAGAAGGCCGCGAGATTTCCCAGCGTCATCGAGGCCGCGGCCACCACGGAGAGCACGGCCGCCCACGGCATTCCGCTGCCGGCGAGGAGTACCTCGCCGAGCCGCAGCAGCGCCGCCAGCGCACCGATCTTCGGGATGGTCGTCAGGAACGCGGCGACCGGAGAGGTGCTGCCCTGGACGGCGTCCGGCACCCAGAAGTGGGCGGGGACGGCGCCGGCCTTGAACAGCACGCCGGCGAGCAGCCCGACGGCACCGACCGCGACGAGCACGTCCGGGGCCTCGGGCAGCGCGGGGCCGAGGAGCGGATAGCCGGTGGCCCGCCCCGCCGCGTACAGCACGGTGATTCCGGCCAGCATGAGGACGCCGAGCAGCGCGCCGAGTACGTAGTACTTGAGCGCGGCCTCGGTGCCGGGGCCGTCCTTGCGGAAGCCCGCGAGCGCGTAGGCGGGGATGCTCGCGAGCAGGTACGCGGCGGCGAGCAGCAGCAGGTCCTGGGTGCCGGCCAGCAGGAGCGCCCCGAGGGCGGAGAGCTGGAGGAGGACGGAGAACTCGGCTTCGCGCGGATGGGCGTGGAACGGTCCGGCGGCGAGGGCGAGGACGAGCAGGAGGGTGCCGAGGACGACGAGGCGGGACGTGCTCGTGACCGGGTCGGCGGTGAACGCCCCGCCGAACGCGGTCACATCGGGCCGGGCGGCCGCGAGGGCCGCCGCCACGAGGCCGGCGCAGGCCGCGACCGCCGCGAGGAGTCCCACGAGCCACTGCCGGTGGCGCGGCAGCCAGGCGCCGAGGAGGAGTCCGAGGACGGCCGACGCCGCGAGAAGCAGCTCGGGGAGGATGTCGAGCGGGTTCTCGTTCATGTCCGTCATGACGTTCGTGCCGATGAGTGCGGTCATCGGGCGAGCTGTTCCAGGATCGTGCGCGCGGCCGGTTCGACGACGTCGAGGAGGAAGCGGGGCGCGAGCCCCAGGAGCACGGCGAGTACGAGGAGGGGGACGACGCCCGCGTACTCGTGCGCGCGCAGGTCCGGGAACGCGCGCTGCGTACGGGACGGGTGCGGTGTAAGGGACGGGTGCGACGTGCCGGAGGCGTTCGGCAGCCGCAGCGGCCCCATCAGGATGGTCCGCAGCGCGCGCAGGAACAGCCCGGCCGTGAGCAGGATGCCGAGCACGGACAGCGCGGTGGCCAGCGGCTGCGGCCCGAGCGCGCCGGTGAAGATCTGGAACTCCGCGATGAAGCCGGAGAACCCGGGGAGCCCGAGCGACGCGAAGGCCGCCGCGCCGGTCAGGGCCGCGAACACGGGGGCGGTCGCGGCGATCCCGCCGTACGCGCCCATGTCGTGGGTCCGCCCGCGTTCATACAGCACACCGGCGAGGAGGAACAGCGCGCCGGTGATGAGTCCGTGGCTGACCATCTGGGTGACCGAGCCGGTGACGGCGAGGGAGCGCGCCTGGGCGGAGGTGTCGGCGGTGGCCGCGACGGCTCCGACGCCCAGGACGATGTACCCCATGTGGTTGACCGAGGTGTACGCGATCATGCGCTTGAAGTCGGTCTGGGCGAGGGCCACCAGCGCGCCGTGGAGGACGGACAGGACTCCGACGACGACGAGGACGAGCGCGTACCGCCGCCACGCGTCCGGAAGCATGGGCATCGCGATGCGGAGGAAGCCGTAGGTCCCCATCTTCAGGAGCACTCCGGCGAGGATGGCCGACCCGGCCGCCGGGGCCTCGGTGTGGGCGGGTGGGAGCCAGGTGTGGAACGGGATCGTGGGTGTCTTGACGGCGAGGCCGACGACGATGGCGAGCAGGACGAGCGAGGCGTGGGCGGACCGGCCGGCGAGGGGGTTCTGGCGGGTCAGGTCGACCATGTCGAAGGTGTGGGGGGTGGCGGCGAGATAGAGGCCGATGAAGCCGAGGAGCAGCGCGAGCGATCCGAGGAAGGTGTAGAGGAAGAACTTCAGGGCCGCCGCCTTGGCGTCGCGGTGGCCCCAGCCGGCGATGACGAAGTACATCGCCACGATCGACAGGTCGAAGAAGACGAAGAACAGGATCAGGTCGAGGGAGACGAACAGTCCCAGGCAGGTGGTCTGGAGGAAGAGGAAGAGCGCGGCGTACGGGGGGAAGCGGCGGTTCTCGCGGAGCGAGTACAGCGCGCAGGCGAGGAAGAGGACGCAGGTGAGGGCGAGCAGCGGCAGGGAGAGGCCGTCGACGCCGATGTGGTAGCCGACGCCGGCGGTGGGGATCCAGCGGGCGCGCACCTCGTACTGCATGCCGCCGCCCGTTCCGTACCCGGCCCATACGGCGGTGACCAGGGCGAGTTCGACGGCGGTGGTCGCCACCCAGACGGCGCGCGGCACCTGTACCGGGGTACGGGCGGGCAGGGCGAGCAGGAGCAGGGCGACCGCGGTCGGGGTGAAGACGAGGGCGGTGAGCAAGCGGGTCACCTCACGAGGACGAGCACGACGGTGATGGCGAGGGCGACGGCGGAGAAGGCGGCGACGGCCTCGGCGAGGTACTGGTGCAGTTGGCCGGTCTGGGGGCGGCGGGCCCATCGGCCGAGCCGGCGGGCGGCGGTGGCGACGCCCCGGACGGCTCCGTCGACGGCCCCTTCGGCGTACCGGTCCGTCCATCGGGCGAGGCCGAGCGCGCCCCGGGCCAAGGCGTCCACGGCGCGGTCGAGGACCTTGTCGTCGAACGCGGCGGCGGTGCGGGCCAGCGCGAGCGTGGGGGCGACGAGCAGGGCGTGGGCGGCGCGTTCGAGGCCGAGCCACTCCCGTACCGGGCGTCCCACCCGCGACGGCAGCGGCAGCGGGCGGGCGCCCCGGGTCCGGCCCCAGGTCCAGGCCACGGCGGCGGCCGCCAGCGCGAGAGCGCCGGACAGGGCGAACTCCCACAAATGCGGCGCTGGTTGGCCACCCGTGCCGAGATAGCGGGTGAGGGCGTCGCGTACGGGCGGGAAGGCCACGGGGGTCAGCGCGACACAGGCGGCGGCGAGCAGGGCGAGCGGCACCACGACTCCGCCCGGAATCTCTTGCTCGCGCAGACGGCGCTCCGGACGGTCCCAGACAAACCAGAGGATCTTGACGCTGTAGACGGCGGAGAGCACGGCCGCGGCGAGCCCGGCCCCGTACAGCCGGACGCTGTCCTCCAGTGCCCCGGCGAGCAGGACGTCCTTCGCCGCCCACAGGGAGAGCGGCGGCAGCCCGGCCAGCGACAGGGCGCCCACCGTGCACAGCGCACCGACCACCGGGTGGGTACGGGCCGCTCCGCGCAGCGCGGGCAGCCGCTGGGTCCCCCAGGCCGTGAGCCAGGCGCCCGCGACGAGGAACAGCAGGCTCTTCGCGGCGGCGTGCGCCATCAGCTGCAAGGTGCCGCCGGTGAGCGCTCCGGCGCCGGCGGCGAGCACCATGAAACCGATCTGGGCGCAGGTCGAAGCGGCGAGCAGTTGTTTGATGTCGTTCTGCGCCACCGCGACGAGACCGAGGGCGACGGCGGTCGCCGCGCCCACCCACGCGGCCGCCTCCGCGCCCCAGCCGGAGGCGTCCAGCAGCGGCCCCGTCCGCAGCAGCAGATACGCCCCCGCGACGACCATCGCCGCCGAGTGCAGCAGCGCCGACACGGGGCTCGGCCCCTGCATGGCCCGCGACAGCCAGAAGCTGAAGGGAAGTTGCGCGGACTTGCCGAGCGCCGCGACCAGGACACCCGCCGTCACGAACGACAGCCACGGCTCGTCGGCCCGCGCGAGCCCGTCGAGGGCGAGGGTGCCGGGTCCGGCCGCGAGGGCGGCGCCCGCGGCGAGGTACAGGCCGAGGTCGGCGGTACGGGTGGTGAGGAAGGCGGTGTCGGCGGCGGCGGTGCGGGCCGGCTCGCGCCACCAGTACCCGATGAGCGCCCAGGAGGTGGCGCCCATGACCTCCCAGCCCATGAGGAGCGCCGGCAGGGTGGTGGCGGTGACGGTGACGAGCATGCTCCCCGCGAAGAGGAGCATCAGCCCGAAGAAGCGGGCCCGTGCCTCGTCCGCGCCGAACTCCGCCCTGCTGAAGAGGAGGACGGCGAGGGTGACGGCGGTGACGGTGGTGACGAGGACCCCGGAGAGGCCGTCCACCGCGAGCCGGAAGGGGAGTCCGGCCAGCAGGGGCGCCTCGACGGCCGGGTGCCGCAGGGCGGCGGCGGTGGCCAGCCCGAGGGTGGCGGCCGCGACGGCCACCGCGCACAGGGGTGCCCAGCGGTCCGCCCGCCGCCCCGCGAGGGCGAGCAGCGCGCCGGCCGCCAGGGGCAGGCCGATCAGCGACCACAGCAGGAGGCTCATTCCCTCAGGCCCGCCGCCTCGTCGGTCAGGTCGATCCCGCGGGACCGGAACAGAGCGGTCACGACGGCGAATCCGATCGCCATCTCCACGGCCATGGCCGTGATGGCGACCACGATCAGGACCTGCCCGTCGGCCGTGGCGGGGGCGATGTGGCGCCAGACGGCTCCGGCGGCGAGGATCACCCCGCCCAGCATCAGTTCCAGGCCCATCATCAGCATGACGATCGACTGCTGGGTCAGCGCGCCGAACAGCCCGACGCAGAACAGCGCGGCGGCGGTGATCAGGAACAGCTCCAGGTTCACCGGCCCACTCCCCCGCGCACCGGGTCGTCGGGCCGGGCCGCCCGCAGATCGTCGCCGTACCGGTCGTACCGGCCGCGCCGCGTGGAGAGCACGACGGACGCGACGATCGTGGCGAACAGGGCCATGCCCAGCGTCATCATGGTGAGCATCTGCGTCCCCATCAGGGAGAGGCCGAGATCCATGGTCGGGTCGGCCGGGGGCCGGCCGCGCCGGCGCGGCCAGGGGACGAGGAGGACGCAGGCGACGAGCGACGTGAACGACACGGCGCAGATCACGGCCGCTCCCCGCGTGTTGTGCGTCATCGTCATCGGCATCAGACCCGCCGGATTCATCATGTACATGATCATGAAGACGGCCATGACGGCCATCTCGATCGTCATCATCAGCACGGTGACGATGCCGAGGTAGTCGAGCCCGAGCACGATCAGTTCCCCGCCCACACAGAGCAGAGCGGTGAGCAGCGAGAAGGTCGCGCGCGCCATCGAGTCGAAGCGGAACACCATGATTCCGCTCGCCACCGCGAGAACGGCGAGCACCCAGAACGCCGCCGTGCCGGGCGTACTTCCCGCGCTGACCGTGCTCGCCGCACTCACCGCACTTCCCGCACTTCCCGCACTTCCCGCACTTCCCGCGCTCACCGCGCTCATCAAGCTCACCGTGCGAGCACCACCACGGCCACGACCAGCGCCTGCGCCACCGCCAGAGGTGTCAGCACCACCCAGGCCAGCTCCATGTACCGCTCCATCCGTACGGTCGGCACCCGGCGCCGCACCCACACCAGAAGACCCAGGACGGCGGCCGTCTTGACCACCGTCCACGCCCAGCCGGGCAGGAGCGGACCGTGCCCGCCGCCCAGGAACAGCGGTACGGAGAAGGCGGCGGCGACCACGAGCAGGAGCCGGCGCCCGCCGAGGAACACCAGCCGGTCCACCCCGGACAGCTCGGCCGCGGCCCCGCCGGCCACGTCCGCCCCGGCGGGCTGGTCGAACGGCCCCCAGAAGGCCATGGCGAACGCGCTCAGCAGGTAGATCCCGAACGCCACCGGCATCCACACCGCGAACCAGAGCCCGGCCTGCGCCTCCACCACCGCGCCCACGCGCAACGACTCCGCGCCGAGCGCCGCCGTCGTGATCGCCAGCATGTGGGGCAGCTCGTACGCCAGCCCCTGCGCGAGGAAGCGGTACCCGCCGATCAGCGACAGCGCCGAGTTCGGCCCCCAGCCCGTCAGCCACACGGCCGCCCAGGCCAGCGCCTCCATGGCGTTGAACCACACGATCCCGTCCGGCAGATCGGACACCGACCGGAAGCCGAGGGGGAGGACGGCGGCGGCGAGCACGGCGGCGACCGGGAGCAGCGCCGTCCCCAGCCGTACGAGAGGGACATCGGCCGCCGTCGTCACCCGCCGCTGCTGCACCAGCAGCCGCAGCAGCTCACGGCCCGGCCCGGCGGACCCCGCGTCGGCGGCCGCCAGGGCCGTCGCGACCAGCGCCAGCGCGAGAGGCAGGACGAGTACCGCCCACAGCGGAGCCGGCTCAGCCATGGGCACGGCCCTCCGGTGCGCCCCGCGGGACCGACTCGTCCAGATCGGGGTCCAGGCTCGCCACGATGAGCCGGGCACAGGCGAACTCGGCGCCTTCGAGGAGCGCGGGAAGGGCGGCGAGCAGCGCCCGGGACGGCGGCGTCCGGGTGTCGACGCGGCCCCGGGGCCCGGTCAGGGGGTGGGGGTGGGCGGCGAGCGGGGCGTGCCCGTCGATCTCGTGGAGGGCGCGTTCGATCCCGTCCAGCCAGCCGGTCAGTCTGCTGTGCACGTCCCCTCCGGCCGGTCCTGCGCCGGGCAGTTGGCCGACGCCCGCCGTCAGCCAGCGCAGGGTCCGCGACGTGCGCAGGCGCCGGACCACAGGGCGGACGAGGGGCCGCAGTTCGTCGGCGCGGGCGTCGTCCAGGGTCCGGTCGCGGGCCCGGCGGGCCCGGTTCGCCGCGTCGCTCCAGCCGGTCACGCCGAGGAATCTGCCGAGGCTGTCGAGATGGGCCGCGCACCGCCGGCGGGCGGCCTCGCCGACCGTCACCGGCTCACCGGCGAGGGCCCTGAGCCACGGTTCGTTCCAGAAGGCGGGCCGGGAGGCGGCCGGCGCGGGCACCGGGTCGACCCGGGCGCTTTGCACCACGTCCCCCTGGAGTTCCAGGCGCAGGACGAGTCCGGCGGGCCAGTGCGGCAGCGCGGGTCCGAGCGGCAGGTGCAGCCGGTCGAGCCGCAGGCCGTCCCGGTCGTCGGCCCTTTCCGCGAGGGGGAGACCGGCCACGAGCCCCGTGTGGTGGCCGTGGTGGCCTTGGTCACCGTGGTGGTCCTGCCGACCACCCTGCTCGTGCGGCCCGTCCGTCCGGTCCGTCCCGTGGTGATCGGCGGGGTGTACGGCGGCCGGCGCGAGGAGCATGCCGTGCGCGCGGTCCAGCGCGTGCGCGGCCTGCCCGGCGTCCGTCACGGTCACGCGCGCCTTCGGGGCGGGCACCCCCGCCCACACCCGTTCCGCCCAGTCGTCGTCCCGTACGGGAAGGGGGGCGCCCGCGAAGACGACCAGGTCCGCCGAGGCGGGCCCGGTGGCCCGCGGCCAGCCCCTGCGCCCGAGTTCGGCCTCGACGGCCAGCCGCTCGCGCGTCGCGCCGGGACTCGTGGTGAGCAGTACGGCCGGCCGGGCCAGCGCCACCCTGGTGAACCGTGCCCTCAGGTCCACCGGAACGCCCCCTCGCGCCAGGCGTAGCCGACGCCGGCGAGCAGGACACCGAGGAAGAGGAACATCTCCACGACGGCCGGGGTGCCGACCTCGGGGACGACCCTCGTCCACGGGTACATGAAGAGCATTTCCATGTCGAACGCGAGGAAGACCATCGTGACCGGGTACCAGCGCACGTGGAACCGGGAGACCGCGTGTTCCCGTGGTGCGAGCCCACCGCTGAACGGGCCCGTGCGCAGCGGCTCCCGGACGGCGCGGACGGCGGCCCCGAGGCAGTGGAGCAGGAGGACACCCGCCACGGCGAGCGCGAGCAGGAGGACGACCGGCTCCCAGGCCGCGGCTTCCACGCAATCCCCTTCCCGGCGGGCGACCGCCACCGGCTGCCATCGGCAGGCAGTGTCTCAGCGCTCACACCGGGAGACGGGGTACAACACGGGACAGAGGACCACTTTCTCCCCCTCGGCTCACAGGGCTGGGACCCGGGCCGGGACCCGGGCCGGGGGACCGTGGACCTCATGGGACCTCAGGGGACCTCAGGACCGGGGTCGCAGGCGCACCGGGAGGGCCTTGAGATGCCAGTTGACGGGGTTGGTGCCGCGCCGCAGATGCTGCGGATCGGTGGCCAGCGCCAGGTCCGGTACCCGGCTGAACAGCGCGGCCAGGGCCACGGCGGCCTCCTCCTGGGCGAGGTGCGCGCCCAGGCAGCGGTGGGCTCCGTGCCCGAACCCGAGGTGGGGTTCCCTGCCGCGGCGGGTGCGTTCGAGGTCGAGACGGTCGGGGTCGGTGAAGACGGCCGGGTCGCGGTTGGCCGCGGACACGATGGGCAGGACGGCCTCCCCGGCGGACACCGGGGTGCTGCCGACGGTGGTGTCGCAGATGGCGTAGCGGGGCAGCGCGCGCACGACGGGGCCGCAGTAGCGCATGAGTTCATCGACGGCGTACGGCATGAGACCGGGGTCCTCGCGCAGCAGAGCGAGCTGGTCGGGGTGGGCGAGGAGGGCTTCGGTGCTGTTGGCGATGAGGTTGACGGTGGTGATGTGCCCGGCGACGACCAGGTTGGTGATGAGTGCGACGAGTTCGTCGGTGCTCAGCCGGTCGCGGTGATGGGGCGCGAGCAGCTCGGAGATGAGGTCGGTGCCGGGGTGGGTGGCGTGGTGGTCGACAAGGGCGTGGGCGTCCTCGACCATGCCGGCGAGCGCGTCGCCCAGCTCGTCACCGCAGACGCCGGCGCTCAGGGTGGCGCTCCGTGCCCGCCAGCGGTCGCGGTCGGCTTCGGGGACGGCGATGAGTTCGCAGATGACGGTGATGGGCAGCGGCCGGGCGAAGTGTTCGATCAGGTCGACCACGCCGTCCTCGGCGTGGTCCGGCAGGCGGTCGAGCAGCCCGGTGGCGATGGTCTCGATCCTGGGGCGCAGCGCGGCCACGCGGCGCGGGGAGAAGGCGGCGGTGACCAGGCCGCGCAGCCGGCGGTGGTCGGGGCCGTCGGCGTCGAAGATTCCGGCGCGCAGGTACTTCTCGTGCCCCCGGTACATGCCGCGGGCCTGCCAGGTCTGTTCGGTGCGGTGGGCGACCGACCCGCCGGGGACGGTCGCCGCGTCGATGGTGAAGCGGGGGTCGCTCATGATCGTACGGATGTCGTCGTGGCGGGTGGCCACCCACATGGGGTCGACGCCCGGGACGGCTCCCCGCACCATCCGCTCGCGTTCACGGACGGGGCCGTATGCGGTGAACGGGTCACGGACCAGATCCGGATCGGTCAGGTCCAGGGGTTCGGCGCCGGGTTCGGTGGGTTCGGTGGGTTCGGTGGTGTCCGCTTCCGGCACGGTCATGTCGGGGTGCTCCAAACAGGCGATGACTCGTTTCAGTGATGGCATCATCACGCGAAGTCCGCATTTCACACCCTCTGGGGACGTCAATCCCCCGAAACGGATGTATGTGACGCGGGGACGTCGTCACCGGCGCCCCAGGGGAACCAGCGGGGCGGCTCGTCCGTCCGACCACCACGGACACGGAACGGGCACGTAACGGACACGGAACTCCTGGGGGCGGACACATGCGCAAGGGTCTGATCGGCACGCTGGCGGCAGCGCTCGCGGTCACGACGGCGGTCGCGGGATGCGGCGGTGGTGGCGGGGAAGGGGACGGGGGCGGAACGGACAGCGCGGCGCGGGGGCCGGTGATCGAGGGCACTCCGCCGGCGAAGGCGTACGACGGACCGCTGGACGTCCCGGGCAAGGAGACCGACGGGGGCGACGAGGACGACCCCCGGCGGCTCCGGGACGCCTCCGGCTCCGCCGGGCGGGCACTGGAGTGCGACGGGGAGATGTACGGCGGCGGGAACAGCGACCCCTGGAGCGAGGGGGACGGCGGGTCGAGTCCGGAGGAGGGCCTGAGGGCCTATTTCGACATCGAGCAGCCCGATGTCCCGAGGAGCGGCTATCGCGTGGAGCGCGAGGAAGGCGGCCGGGTGCTGTACTCCTTCGATGTGGGGGGCGAGACCAAGGTCGCGGTGGTCGTCGCCGAGGACCGGCCGGGCCGTCCCGGCTGGGGCCCGGAGACCAGCGCCTCCTGCGACCCGGCCGAGCTGCCGGCGAGCTACACCGACTCCCAGGGGTACGAGATCTGGACCGACGCCCGGGGCCGGCGGGTCCCCGTCACCCGGATGAGCGGCTCGGCCGGGCCCGAGCACTGCGACTGGCAGTCGGCGCACTTCCTCCATCTCACCGAGGGGCGGGAGAAGCGGATGTACGTCCGCGATCCCGAGGGGGTGTTCCCGCCGGAGGATTTCTCCACGCGGTACGACGGGGATGCCGTTCTGCCGCCCGACGCCCGTGACACCGGCTATCGGCAGGGCGAGCGGGCCCTGTTCCGTACGTCCGACCCCTCCCGGGTGTACATCCGCACCCCGCAGGGCGTCGAGCTGTGGCCGGCGCCCAAGCAGGAATTCGGCTGCGCCTGACCGGCCTGGGGCGGCACCCGGTGACCGGCATCCGGCGACCGGCGACCGGCGGTGTCAGCAGATCCTGCCGGGCCGGGCCGCCGTGGCCCTGAGCAGATCCCGCACCAGGTCGAAGTCGATGTTCTCCGGTCTGCGGAACCGCAGGCAGCCCTTGCCCATGTCCTGGCCGGCCAGCCGTTCCTCGAACGCGTCGCGGACGTCGCCGCGCATGAGGTAGAAGGAGATGTACTGCTTCTGGGCGGCGAACGCGATCTCCGTGGCGCCGTCCCGCTCGTACGCGGGCATCCCGTACGCCATGACCTCCTCGAAGCCCACCAGCTCCGCCCGGCACAGCTGCCGCAGCCTGGCCAGCGGGACCCTGCGTTCCTCGGGAAGTTCGTTCAGGTAGCCGTCGACGTCGCTCGCCTTGCTCTGCACCATTCGACGAGGTTATGCCGGATTCGGATGGAAGCCCGTATCGACAGCTCCGAGGCGTCCCCGGTCAGCGTCGGACGCCTGTCCCCGGGTTCAGGAGAGTGAACCCATGCCTTCTGCCCGTTCGCGCGCGGTCCGGGGCGGCCTCGCCCTGGCCGCCCTCGCCCTTCTCGGACTCGGTACCACGCCCTCCGCGAGCGCGGCCTCCACCGCGCCCGCCCAGCCGTCGGCACCGGCCGCGGCGGAGGGACTCGTCGGTGTCTACAACATCCGCGCCGTCCACTCCGGCAAGTGCCTCGGCCCGGCGGGGAACAGCACGGGCGAAGGTGTCGGCATCCACCAGCAGCCCTGCGACGGGCGCCCCTCCCAGCGCGTCGGCCTGTGGTCCTACGGCGAACACAAGGGAACGGCCTACTACGCCTTCGTCACCGACTCCGGCAAGTGCTGGGGCGAGAGCAGCTGGTTTTGGGGCATGCCCGTCAGGGATCTCGTGATCCGCACGACGACCTGCGACCGGCTCGGGAAGTCGCTCGCCTACTCCCTCAACGGGGAGCACCCCTGGGCAGGGAAGCAGATCAGGACCTTCGTCGACCCGCCCACAAACAACGGCCCCCTGTGCCTGCACGTCCACAACGCCGGGACCGGCGACGGCGTGGGCATGATCACCCACCCCTGCAGCAACCCCGGCACCGGGGCGCGCAACGACACCTTCGAATTCATCCCGGTCTGACCGCAGCCCCCAGCCCGTGCCCTCGCCTGCGGCTTCTCAGGCGTGGTGCCGGTCGAGGAACGCGGTGATGAGCTGGAGCCACTCGCGGGGCCGCTCCACCATGACCAGGTGGCCGGCGTCGATCTCGGCACGTTCGGCGCCGGTGATGCCGGTGACCAGCTGCTGGTGGAGAACCGGGCGGACCAGTTGGTCGGCGGTGGTGGAGATGACCAGGGTAGGCGCCTTGATCGACGCGAGGTCGCCGCGGACGTCGGCCCGTCCGGCCAGCTCGGCCTGCTCCGGGGTACCGTCGGCGGCGGAATCCCCCGCGAAGGCGAGGGCGTCCCGGATCTGGTCGTCGGTGTAGGAGTCCAGGGCCCGGGGACTGCTGCCCACGGGGAGCAGGAACTCGGCGAGCAGCCTGCGGTTGCCCAGTTCGGCCAGCTGCCGCCAGACGGAGGTCTTCAGGGCCAGCGGGGTGTCCCGGTAGGGCATCGTGGCTGTCAGGACGAGCACGGTGACGCGTTCGGGGTGGCGGGCCGCGGCCCGCATGGCCACCAGGCCGCCGAGGGAGTAGCCGGCGAGCGCGAAGGTGCGCAGGCCCTCGGCCTCGGCGCCGGCGACCAGCTGGTCGGCCAGGTCGTCCAGGGACAGGGGACCCGGCGAGCGGGGGGTGCCGCCGCTGCCCGGGTAGTCGACGCCGACGACGGTGTGGCCCGCGGTCAGCCCGTCGAGGAGGGGTCCCCAGGTGTTGTCGACACTGCTGCCCGCGCCGTGGGCCAGGACGAGTCCGGAGCCGGAGCCCAGCCGGGTGCGGGCGTAGGTGGCTTCGGGCAGGGTGGGAGAGGTCAAGGCGGAACGGTCCCTTCGGCTGTCGGCACGCTGTCCACCCCGCTCATGTACCGTCAGGGAGCGCCCCGAATGCGCACCGGCCGGAAGACAACCCGATCGGCAGCCCCGCGCGGCGTCCTTCCGCACCGGGCAGAGGTCCACGGCCGGTCCTTCCCCGGCCCGAAGCGCTCACACCCCCGGACCATCCCGTCAGCCGGCCCCGTCGGCGTGGCGGGGCCGTGCCGAAGCGGGTCCGTCGCTCAGAACACCAGGGGATGCTCATGCAGTTGGGGTTGGAGAGTCTCATCGACACGAAGCTCGCGGCGCATGTCGAGGAGTGCCGGGCGGCCCATGCCGTGCCGGAGGCCAGGAAGGGCCCGAGCACCCCGGACGAGCTGCGGGAGGCACGAGCCAGGCGGGACGCGGGCTCGTCGCCTGTCGCCTCGTCGGCCGTCGAGGAGGTGGCCGAAGCCGCCGGCCGGCAGGTGCCGGTGCGGATCCTCGCTCCCCGTGACGCCGTGCCGCGCGGTGTCCTTCTGGACATCCACGGCGGTGGCTTCTACATGGGGGCGGCGGCGTGGGGGGACGCGCGCAATCAGCGGCTCGCGGACGCGCTCGGAATCGCCGTCGTGAGCGTGGACTACCGGCTCGCTCCGGAACACCCCTGGCCGGCCGCGCCCGACGACTGCGAAACGGCGGCCCTGTGGCTCCTCGGTCGGGCCGAGGCCCGCTTCGGCCCGACCCGGCCGGCGATCGGCGGCTTCTCGGCGGGAGCCACGCTCGCCGTGACGACGCTGCTGCGCCTGCGCGATCGCGGTCTCGGCGACGCGTTCGCCGGTGCCGCGTTGCAGTTCGGAGCGTACGATCTGAGCGGCCTGACCCCCGCCGGCCGGCTGATCTCCGACGAGTACTTCATCCGGGCCTACGCCGGTCATGCGGCCGACCGCACCACCCCGGACATCTCACCGGTCTTCGGCGACCTGCGCGGCCTGCCCCCGGTCCTGATGGTCGTCGGCAGCAAGGACGTCCTGCTGGAGGACAACATGGCCATGGCGGCCCGGGTCTCGGCGGCCGGAGGCGACGTCGACCTCCGGGTCTATCCGGAAGCACCGCACGGCTTCACCTCCCGTACGACGGGCATGGCCGAGGCGGCGCTGCACGACATCGAGTGCTGGCTCGCGGACCGCTGCTCCGCGACGTCCCGCTGACAGCAGTCGCCACCGCTCGACGCACGCCACCGCTCGACGCACGCCACCGCTCATCACGCGTCACTGCTCATCACGCGTCACCGCATCGGCGCGCGTCACCGGCCGGCTGGACAGCGCGTCGGGGGGCGCCCGGCGGTGAGCAGCGCGCGAAATCTCAGGAGTCACAGGCGTATCGGCATCGGCGTTTCGGCCACCGCGTGCTCCGGCACCGTCCCGGACACGGCAAGGGTCGGTGGCCGACACAGGTACCGGCATCCGCTCCTTGACGCGGTTGGCGCTCCGTCTCAAAAACGTGTGTTCGAGCGGGCGGCCGGATCGTTGTCCCGGATCAGCGGGATGTCACGAAGGGAGATCGCAGGTGAGCGAGAACACGGCGAAGGGCGGGGTCCCCGGGCCCCGGGCGCCTCTGGGGCTGCCGCCGGAGCGGGTCGCGGCCGGGCCCGCCGACGGCGACGACATCACCGACGGCATGGAGACGGCCTACTGGGCGGTTCATGACGGGGCGTCGGCGAAGGCGAGCGTCCGGGAGATCCTGGCCCAGCTGCCGAGGATCGTGCGGCGGGTCGGGGCGCTGGCATGGCAGGCGGACCGGCGCGGAACCGTCGCGGTCGCCGTGCTCCAGCTCGCGTCGGCGGCGATGAACGCCTTCGGTCTGGTCGCTTCGGTCGCTGTCCTGCGCGAGCTGTTCGGGACGGGTCCGACGCCGGACAAGGTCCGCGCGGCGCTGCCCGGGCTGATGCTCGTGGTGGCGCTGTTGTCGCTGCGGGCGGCACTGGAGGCCGCGGTGTCGACCGCCGAGGCCCGGCTCACACCGAAGATCAGGACGGCGCTGGAGGTCGAGTTCTACCGGCTGGCCGCGCATGTGCGGCTGGAGGCCGTCGACGACGCGCACTGGCACGACGACATCCACCGGGCGAGCGACCGGGGGCTCTACTACGCGCGGCAGATCGTCGGCCAGATCGTGGCGCTGGCGGCGGCCCTTCTCGACCTCGTCGCCACCGCGGCCGTCCTGACCGTGCTCCACCCGCTCCTGATCCTCATGCTGCCGCTGTCCGTGCTCCCGGTGGGCGCCGCCGCCGTCCGCGCGGCCCGTGAGCGCTTCCACTCGTACATGCGCTGGAACGCCCTCCAGCGCAGGGTACGGACCTTCAGCTGGCTCCTGCTCGACCAGGATTCCGCCGCCGAGATCCGTTCCAACACCACCCAAGGGGCACTGCTGGCGGAGCACCGCAGGCTCACGGAGAAGATCGCCGCCGAGGACACCCGGCTCGGTGTCCGCGCGGCCCGTATCCACCTCGCGGGACGTGCCGCCGGCGGCATCGGCACCGGAATCACGTATGCCGCGCTGTGCGCGATGCTGATCGGCGGCTGGATCCCCCTGGCCGTCGGCGCCGGCGCCGTCCTCGCCATCCAGTCCAGCCACCGTTCCCTCACCAGCTTCGTGAACATGGCCCACATGGTCTACGAACACGCCCTGTGGGTCGGGGACCTGCTGACCGTCCAGGCCCGGTGCCGCAGCCTGCTCCCCCGCACCGGCGGGGACCCGGCCCCGGACCGCGTTGACGAGATCCGCCTCGACGGCGTGTCGTTCACCTACCCGGACAAGGACACTCCCGCGCTCGACGGCATCAGCCTCACCCTCAGGGCCGGGGAGACGATCGCGTTCGTCGGCGTCAACGGCTCCGGCAAGTCCACCTGCTCCAAACTGATCGCCGGACTGTACGACCCCTCCGCCGGCACCGTCACCTGGAACGGCACCGACGCACACGACCTGGACCCGGTCTCGCTCCAGCAGCGCGTCGCCATGGTCCTCCAGGACCCGGTCCACTACCCCTTCACCGCGCTCGCGAACATCACCGTCTCCCGGGGCTCACTGACCGACTCCGTACCCGAGGACGTCCACGCGGCGGCCACCGCCTCCGGCGCCGACACCGTCATCGGCCACCTCCCCGACACCTGGGAGACCGTGCTCTCCAAACGCTTCGCGGGCGGACAGGAACTCTCCGCGGGCCAGTGGGCCAAGATCGCCGTCGCCCGCGGCCTCTACAAGAACGCCCCCGTCCTCCTCCTCGACGAACCCACCGCCAGCATGGACCCCCGCGCCGAACACGCCGTCTACCAGGCAGTCCTCCAGGAGCCCCGCCACCCCGGCCAGATCACCGTCCTCATCTCCCACCGCCTCGCCTCCGTCGCCGACTGTGACCGCATCCATGTCTTCGACAACGGAAAGATCATCGAATCCGGAACCCACCGGGAACTCATGGACAAACAGGGTGAGTACTGTCAGATGTTCACCCTTCAGGCGGCCGGGTACCACGGCGCTCCGACCGGGGCGGACGAGTCGTGATCCCGGTGAACGCCCGGCCGAGGGGGATCTGAGAGGCGGCCTCGGTGCCGTCGGCACCGAGGCAGGCGGCTCCCGCGATCCCGCGCTCCGGCGGACCGTCACTCCGAGGCGCCCCCGGCGTCCCCGGCGTCGCTCGCTGACGGTTCCGCCGCCCGCTCCGCCGCGTACGCCGCGACCCTCGCCGTCAGCGCCGCGTTCTCGGCCTCCAGCAGCGCGATCCGCTTCCGCGCGAAGTACAGCTCCATGACGGCGTCGTGGAACTCCGAGACCAGTTGGTCAGGGGTCAGTTGCATCAGATTCTCCAGTGGTACGGCCGGTATTGCTACGGCTACGGCGTGCTCAGGCGGGGGAAGAGGCGGAGGAGGCGGCGATCACGGTGACCTTCCCGCCGGAGCCCAGCCACTTCAGCGCGCCGTCCTCCGCGTAGAGCACGCCGCCGCCGCGCTGGTCGACGGCGGTCGGCACGGTCGCCGCGTCGACGACCCGCACCGAGCCCTCCACCATCACCGCCGAGTTCACGCCCTGCTGCTGGACGACATGCAGCTGCGCCCAGGGGTTCGACCCGACGCCCATGCCGATGCCGACGCGTCCGCTGCCCTTCACGACGAACTCGTCGCGCCCGTTGTTGCGGAGGCAGATGAGGTTGCCGGTCGTGTGGGTGTCCGGGGTGGTTCCGGGCACCCCCTTCTTCCCGGTGACGAAGATGCCCTGCGCGGCGGTCCCGGGCGTGTGGAGTTCGATGGAGATGGCGGCGGCGCCCGCGTCGTTCCCGTCCTTGTCCCCGATGTGGGAGATCTTGAGGGTGCCGTGCTTCCGCTCCCGGCCGGTCAGATAGACGGCGGAGTCCTCGGGGTTGTGGGAGACGATGTTGAGGGCCACACCACCGCCGGAGGTGGCCCCCTGGATGACCGTGACGGCGTTGTCGGTCGTGGACGTCGTCCTGAAGCTGGCCGCCGTGACGGTCGAGTCCGCCCGGAACCCCGGCGCTGTCACCAGCGTGTCGAAGTCGCCCGGGCCGGGCGCCGCCGCGGCCGGAGCAGCGGCGGCACCCGACGCGGCCACGGTCACGGCGCCCACGGTGAAGCCCCCCAGGAACAGTCTCCGGTCCACAGCCATGTCGTCCTCCCCAATTGCGTGCGCGCACCAATGGCGTATCACGGAGACGACTCACGAACGACCGCCCGGGTTGTACGGATGACAGGAGGTTTTCCTGTCAGGGTCGGGGCCGGGGCCGGGGCGGGGTCAGAGTGCGCGCAGCATTCCGCCGTCGATGACGTGGTCGGTTCCGGTGATCCAGGCGGCTTCGTCGGAGACCAGGAAGGCGGTGAGCGCGGCGATCTCCTCGGCTGTCCCGGGGCGTTGCAGCGGAATGCCGCCCAGCCCGGCCATCCAGGTGTCCAGGGCCGCCGCACGGTCCGAGCCGTCCCGGGCGGAGATGCGTTCCAGCACTTCCTCGACGGCCGAGGTGATCGTCAGTCCCGGGGAGATCCGGTTGACGCGGATGCCCCGGGGGCCGAGCCGGTCGGCGAGGTTCTTGCTGTAGGAGGAGAGGGCGGCCTTGGCGGCCGAGTACGCCGCCGCCTCCCCCATCGGTTCGTGCGCGGCGGTCGAGGAGATGTGCACGATCACTCCGGAGCCCTGGGCGATCATGCCGGGGAGGACGGCCCGGTCGAGCCGGACGGCCGACATCAGATTGGTCTCCAGGTTGTGGTGCCACTCCTCGTCGCCGGTGTCCAGGACGCTGTCGGGACGGGCGTCCGTGCCGCCGGCGTTGTCGATGAGGATGTCGACGCCGCCCAGCTTCTCCCGGGCCGCGCGGGCCACCCGGCTCGCGTCGTCGGCGACGGTGGCGTCGGCGGTCACGAAGTGGACTCCTTCGGGGAGGCTGCCGACGGGGCCGCGCGCGGTGGTGAGCACCGAGGCGCCCTCGGCGACGAGCCGTGCCACGATCGCGGCTCCGATGCCCCGGGTCCCGCCGGTCACGACCGCCCGCCGGCCGGCCAGGCGACCCGCCGGGCGTACGGCCGGGCCTCCGGCTGCGGCGGCGCTCATCGGACGGTCTCCGCCGCGTGGAGCGCCAGCCAGTCGGTGAGCGGCTGGAGGCCGGGGTTGAGCGCGCGTACGGTGTCGAGGTCGCGTTCCCCGGTGAAGGTGCCGGCGGCCCGGACGTAGTACGCGAACATGTTCGCCAACTCGTCCGCCGCGAAGCCGCCGGACGCGCGGTACTCGTCCAGGTCCGCCGGCCGGTAGAGGACCTTCTCGCCCAGGGCCGCCGTGAACAGTTCGGCGATCTCCGCGCCGGTGTGGTGGGCGCCCGCGATGCTGACGGTCCGGCCGGCCAGCTCGGGGTGGCGGAAGACGCCCAGCGCGGTACGGCCGATGTCCTCGGAGGCGATCGCGGCGAGCCGGGCGCCGGCCATCGGCAGGGTGAGGACGAGCGTGCCGTCACCGTCCCGTACCGGCCCCATGCCCCCCAGGAACGCCTCGTAGAAGAAGGCGGTGCGCAGGAAGGTGGTGGGGACGCCCTCGGCGGTGAAGAGGCGGTCCGCCTCGGCCTTGGCGTCGAAGTGGGGCACGGTGTAGTCGCCTTCGAGCACGGGCACCGGCCCGCCGCTGCCCCCGGCACCACTGCCGCCGGCACCGTCGCCGTCGTCGCCGCGGAGTACCTCGCGGGTGTCCTCCAGGGTGGACCAGATGACATGCCGGAGTCCGGCGGCCCGCGCGGCACGGGCCGCGTTGCCGGCCTGCTCCTGCTCCATCTGGGCCGCTGTGCGGCGGCGGACGTCCGCCTCCGGGCGCGGTGCCCAGAAGTTGGTGACGACGAAGGCTCCGTACGCCCCTTCGAACGCGGCGCGGACGGACGTCTCGTCGTCGAGGTCGGCCGCCACCACCTCGGCGCCCGCGGCGGCCAGGCGCCGGGCCCCGGCCGAGCCGGCGTCGCGGGTCAGGGCGCGGAGGGCGAACGGGCCGTCGCGGTCGGCCAGGAGCGCGCGGGCGAGGCCGCCGCCCTGCGAGCCGGTCGCGCCCACCACGGCGATGATCTTCTTCGTTCCGGGCATCGATCTCTCCCTTGGTTGACGTATCAACTTCGCTGCCTTCAGCGTAGAGCTGACTGGTTGATACGTCAACCAGGAGCTAGGATGACGGCATGTCCGACGAACCCTGGCTGAACGAGGCCGAACAGCGCGCCTGGCGGTCCTACCTCCATATGCAGCGCCTGCTCGCCGCCCGTCTCTCCTCGCGCATGCAGCGTGACTTCGACCTCTCGGCGGCCGACTACGAGGTCCTGGTGAACCTCTCGGAGGCCGCCCGCGGACGCATGGGGCCGGGCGAGCTGGCCGAGGCGACCCAGTGGGAGAAGAGCCGGCTCTCCCACCACCTCACCCGGATGGAGCGGCGCGGCCTGGTCGGCCGCGAGCCCTCACGGACCGGCCGCTACCCCGACGTCCTGCTCACCGATGCGGGCCGGGCCGCGATCCGCCGGGCCGCCCCCGCCCACGCCGGGGATGTCCGCGCCCTCTTCGTGGATGTCCTCGGCCCGCGGCGCCTCGCGCGCTTCGCGGAGGACTGCCGGGCGGTCACGGCCGCGCTGGAGGCGGAGCGGCAGCCCCGGGATCCCGCCGCCGGGCCGGGTGGATGACGACGGGCAGTTCCCTGTGACCGTTGGAGATGAAGCTCTGCTTGGGGCGCAGCCGGTCCGGGGGTACGGCGAGTTCGAGACGGGGGAAGCGTTCGAAGAGCCCGCGCAGGGCGAGTTCGGCTTCGAGGCGGCCGAGGGCGGCCCCGAGGCAGAGGTGCATTCCGTGGCCGAAGGAGAGGTGGCTCTTGTCGCTCCGGGTGGTGTCGAAGTCGTCGGCGGTGGGGCCGTGCAGGTCCGGATGGCGATTGGCGGCGGCGTAGGAGGGCAGGATGGCGTCGCCCTTCCGGATGGTCGTGCCGTGTTCGGGGAGGGGGATGTCCGCCACGGCGAAGCGCATCGGCAGGTGCGCGAGCGGGGCCTCGTGGCGGAGTGATTCCTCGACCACGTCCTTCCAGTCCGCGCGCCCGGCCCGGACGTGGGCGAGTTGCCCCGGATGGGTGAGGAGCGCGGTGATGGCCTGGTCCAGGAGGTTGACGGTGGTTTCGAAACCGGCGTTGATCACCAGCAGCAGTGTGTCCCTGAGTTCGGCCTCCGTCAGGGGCGCACCGTCGCCCTCCGTGTCCCGGGCGGCGATGAGCGCCGAGGTGAGGTCGGGGCCGGGCGTGGCGCGCTTGGCGGCGACGAGGTCGGCGAGCAGCGCGTACAGATCCTCGACCGCGGCGGTCGTCTCCTCGGGGCTGTGGCTGGTGGAGAAGATCACGTCGACCGTGCGGCGGAACCGGGGCCGGTCGGACTCGGGCAGGCCGGCGAGATGGCTGATGACCCCGATGGGCAGCGGATAGGCGAAGCGTTCCCGCAGGTCGGCCGCCTCACCGGGCGGGGTGGTGGCCACCTCGTCCAGCAGCTCCGTGACGAGGTGTTCGATGACCGGTGCCAGCGCGTTGATCCGGCGGGCGGCGAAGGCCGGTCCGATGGTGCGCCGCAGCCGTCGGTGCTCCTCCCCGTAGGCGGTGAACATGTTCTCCACCGCCACCCAGAGCGCGAGCGGCCAGACCCCGACGATCCGGTCGGGGAAGGCGGGCCAGTGCTGCCGGGCGTCCTTGGAGACCCGGGGGTCCAGGAGGAGCCGTCGTACCAGGGCCGGGTCGGTGACCGACCACGCCTCCACGCCGAGGACATCGACCCGGGTCAGGGGGCCGCGCGCGCGGAGTGCCGCGTCCTCGCCGTGCCGGTCGCTGCCTTGGGGGTCGAGCACGAAGACGGATTCTCGGTCCACGAGGACTCCTGGGAACAAGGGGTGGACGGACGATGAGTGGTGCTCATACCGCATCTCGTACCGAATCTCGTACCGCATCTCGTACCGGTTCTCCTACCGGTTCTCATACCGGGTGGATTCCGGCCCGCTCGCCGAGTACCCGAGCGTAGTGGCGGAGGAGTTGGTCGCCCACCGCTTCCCAGGAACGGTCGGCGACGGCCGCCCGGCCCGCCCGCCCCAGGGCCACGCGCGTACGGACCGAGCCGGCGAGTGCCCGTACGGCGTCCCGCGTCGCGCTCGCGTCGCCGGGCGGTACGAGAAGGCCGGTACGTTCGTGGTCGACCAGGTCCAGGGGGCCGCCGGAGGCGGGCGCGATCACCGGCAGACCGCTCGCCATGGCCTCCTGGATCGTCTGACAGAAGGTCTCGAAGGGGCCGGTGTGCACGAAGACGTCCAGCGAGGCGAAGATCCGCGCCAGGTCGTCCCCGGTGCGCCGCCCGAGGAACACCGCGCGCGGAAGGGCCCGGCGCAGCCGGGCACCGCTCGGCCCGTCTCCCACGACGACCACGCGCACTCCCGGCAGCGCACAGGTCTCCGCCAGCAGCTCGACGCGTTTCTCGGGCGCGAGCCGGCCCACGTAGCCGATGAGGACCTCGCCCTCCGGGGCGAGCCGCCGGCGCAGCGAAGGGTCCCGGTGCCGTGGATGGAAGCGTACGGAGTCCACTCCGTGGGACCAGAGCCGGACCCGGGGGACGCCGTGTTCCTCCAGGTCGTGGCGGGAGGCGCCGGACAGGGCGAGGGTGAGGTCGGCCGCGTTGTGCACGGCCCGCAGGCGGTACCAGGCGAGCGCCGGACCCGCGGGTACCCAGGGGGTGTACAGCCGGGCGTAGGCGGCGATGTCCGTCTGGTAGACCGCGACCGCGGGTATCCCGAGGCCGCGGGCCGCCTTCATCGCGTCGGCGCCCAGCAGGAAGGGGCCGGCCAGATGGACGAGGTCGGCCCGGTGGGCGGCGATCGCCCGGGCCGCGCGCCGGCTCGGCAGGGCCGCGCGTACATCCCCGTACCCGGGCAGCGACAGGGACGGCACACGGACGACGGGGTAGGGGTGGGGCTCCTCGTGGTCCGTGCCGCCGGTGCCCTTCCCGGGCGAGGCTGTGCCGCGTGGTGCGGAAGGGGCGATGACCAGCGGCGCGTGCCCCCGCAGGAAAAGGTGGTCGGCCGTCCGCAGCGCGCTGTGCGCGACCCCGTTGACCTGGGGCGGGAACGCCTCGGCCACGACGGCGACCCGCAGGGTGCGGCCATCCGCGCCAGGGCTGTCGCGGTCGGGGCGGTGGGCGGAGAGGCGGACATCGTCTCGGCGTGGTCCGCTCGGCGGGCTCTTCCATGCGTTCACAGGGGTCCGGCTTCCGATGTCGCTGGCTGTCTGCGGTGGGTTGGGGGGTCTGTTCACTTCCTGGTCCCGGCCGTCGGGGTGCTCCCGGCCTCGCCCAGGGTGTCGCTGATCGAGCGCAGATCCCGGAGCACCTCCGCGAAGGAGGCCCGCAACCCGGCCCCGTGGTAGGGGATGCCGAGTTCCCGGCAGTACTCCCGCACGATCACGCTGGCCGGGCGCAGCGCGGGGCGGGGCAGGTAGGGGAAGAGGTGGTGCTCGATCTGGTAGTTGAGTCCGCCGAAGAGCCAGGTGAGGGCCGGGCCGCCGGGGATGTTCCGGGAGGGGAGCACCTGGCGCCGCAGGAAGTCCAGCCGTGGGGCGTCCTCCTCGATCATCGGCATGCCCTTGTGGTTGGGGGCGAAGAGGCATCCCAGGTACACGCCGAGGACCGCCTCGTGGAGGAGGAAGAAGCAGAGCGCCTGGACGGGGGTGAGGACCAGGAGGAGCGCGGCCCCGTAGAGCCCGTAGTGCAGGGCGAGCAGGGCTCCTTCCACGACGGGGTGTTTCACGCGGCGTCGGACGATCGTCAGGAATCCGATGATGCCGAGGCCGATGCCCTGCAAGGTGAGGACGGGAAAGAAGAGGGCCCGCTGATGCCGGGCGAGGAATCGGGTCAGGCCTCGGGTGGCGGCCGCCTGTCGGGGCGTCCTGGCGAAGAAGAGGGCGTCGGCTGCGGGGTCGTGCCGTTCCCGGTTCGGATTCGCGTGATGGTGGGTGTGATCGCTCGTCCACCAGCCGTAGCTCATTCCGAGCCCGAGGTTCCCGAGCAGTATTCCCGCGAGATCGCTCGTACGGCGGGTGGGGAACACCGCGCGGTGCGCTATTTCATGGGCGACGAGTCCGATCTGCCCGAAGACGATGCCCATCAGGGCGGCCACCGCCAGCTGCCACCAGCTGCTCCCCAGCCGGAGGAAGACCGCCGTGCCCAGCGCGGCCGCCGCCAGAGTGCCGGTGATCAGGGCGGTGTAGTAGACCGGCCGCCGCTTCAGCAGACCCGCTGCCGCCACCCTGCGGTACAGCTCCGAGAAGTCGCTGCCACGCCGGGTGGTATCGGGCCAGGTGGGTTCCGGATGGTGCACGAAAGGCCCTCCTGTCGGCGAGTCACGACTCCTTAAGACGATATGCGCGTGCCGTCGACAAAATAAGGCCCTGGGAATACCCGGACTCTCCTTAATATGCAACATCTGTACGGCAGCCGGATATTTGAACGAAATAAAGGGGGCGATACTCACCCGGCCCACCGTCCGCCGGGCCCGCGTCATCCCGTGTGTCGCTCGAAAGTTCGACACGTGAGATAAGTCAGGCAAGTCAGACAAGGGGGAGCAGGACGAGGAGCGCGTCGGCGCCGACGACATAGGCGAGGGTGTGCCGGCGCATACGGGTTTCGTGCAGGGCATCGAGGGCGGCTCCGGTCAGGCGCAGGCGGAGCTTTCCGATCAGGAAGACGCCGCACGCCGCCGTGCCGATCGCGGCGGACAGGGGACCCAGGGCCCAGGACAGGCCCCACGCGATGAGCCCGAGGGCGGTGGCGGTCGCCCCGGTGGCGAGGGTGAGGGCGCGGGAGACGCCGTGGCGGACGGCGGGCGGAGCGAGCCCCGCGGCACGGTCGGCGGCGGCGTCGGGCAGCGACCACCACAGGGTGCGGCCGATGAGCAGCAGCCACAGGCCGAGGAAGAGCGGCCAGACCCAGCCGGGCAGGCCGGGGCGGACGGCGGCGAAGGTGGACAGGCACGGCAGGAGGGAGAAGTGCAGGCCCAGGCTGACGGGGTTGGCCAGACCGCGCTTCTTCAGACGGACCGGTTCGAGGTTGTACAGGTACTCCACCAGGATCCCGGCCGCCACGGCGGCGGCGACGAGCGGGCGGCCGAGGTGGAGGGAGACCCCGACGGCCAGCAGCAGGGCGACGGCCATCTCGGCGGACGCGATGACGATCAGCCGGGTCCGGCCGATGCGCCGGGCGGCCCGGGCGACACCGGTCTTGCCGGGTGTACGGGCGTCGGCGGAGATGTCCATGGCCGCGTTGAGGACGTTCTGCGCGATCAGCGGAATCAGATTGGCGAGTACGGCCAGGAGGACGGCGGGCTGGACGAGTTGCCGGGGCGCGCCGGCCGCGAAGCAGGCGCCCCAGAGGGCGTGGCAGAGGTAGGCGACGGGGAACGGGAACTCCAGTCGGTGGACGCGGCAGAGGTCCCGTACCGTCCGGCCGCGGCGGCCGGCGGTCAGGGACACGGGCGGGGGCGAGGGCGGGGGTGCGGGCCGAGTGCCAGGGTGAGGGCGGGCGGCGGACCCATGGCGGGGCCACGGCGGTGCGGAACGCCGTCGCGCGGTCCCGGGCGGCCGAGTTCGACCCTGCGCAGTACGGCGGCGACGACCATCCGCATTTCCAGCAGGGCCAGATCCGCGCCCAGGCAGCGCCGGGTGCCGCCGCCGAAGGGCAGATAGTGCTGCCCGGGCCATTTGCGGCCGAGGAAGCGGCCGGGGTCGAACCGTTCCGGCCCCGGGTAGAGGTCGGGCTGCCGGTGCGCCGCGTAGACGCAGGGGGTGAGTGTGGTGCCCCTGCTCCAGCCGCGGCCGAGCAGTTCCCTGTCGGTGGTCAAGGTCCGGTTTCCGGCAAGGACGGCGGGTGGTGTGATCCGCAGGGATTCCCGGCAGACGGCGTCGAGCAGCGGGAGGTCGGCCGCCGAGGAGCCGTCGGACGAGCAGGCGGCGAGTTCCGCCCCGAGGTTGGCGCGTACCCCGTCGTGGGCGGCGAGCCAGTAGAGCGTCCAGGCGATCGCGGAGGCGGTGGTCTCATGGCCGGCGAAGATCAGCGAGATGAGCTGATCGGCGAACTCGTCCCCGCCCAGCGGGCCCAGCGGCGGTTCTCCGGAGGCGAGCTCGGCCGCCAGGGACGGGACGTCGCGGACGGGTCCGGGCGCCGGAACACGCGCGTCGGAGGCGGGCCGGGGGCACAGGCCCGTCAGCTCCTCGCCCAGCGCGTCCCGGTCGCGGAGGAAGGCGCCCCACCGGGAGGGCACCGGGGCGGGCGGGCGCAGATAGCGGTGGCGCACGGTGCGCCACGGGCTGCCGAGGATCTGCTCCACCAGGTCGCCGACCCGGCCGAGCACGGCGCTGTTCCCGTCACCGAGCAGGATGTGCCCGATGACGCGCAGGGTCACCCGGCGGGCCCACTCCGGCACCACGAACGAAGCCCGCCCGGCCAGCTCGTCGCCCGCCTGCTCCGCGATGGTACGGATGGCGGGGATGTGACGGGCCAGCCGCCTGCCCCGCAGCGCGGGCCCGATCACCTGCCGGTAGGCGTCGTGCCGGGTGCCGTTGGCGAACAGCACGGAGGTGGGGCCGACGAGCGGACGCAGGGTGTCGCTCGGTTTCAGGTACATGTCCCGTTCGGAGCGGAACAGTTCCGCGAGATCGTCGGGCGCCCACACCAGCAGATGGGGGGCGGGGGCCCGGGTGAGCCGCACGGACCGCTCCGGCCGGGCGGAGACCGCGTCGAGGAAAGACAGGCCCTGGAAGCCGAGCCGCAGTTTGGCGATGGTCATCGCCGTGTCACCCCGTTCGCTCGTCGTCGCCGTTCACTTGCCACCACTGTCCGCTCGTCGTCACCGCTCGCTCGCCGTCACCGCTCGCTCCTCGTCGCCGCTCGCTCGTCGTCGCCGCCGGCCCGGCGTCACCGTGCGACGGCCGAGCCGGCCGGGCGGTTCGGCACCAGGCGGGCGGCGGCGGCGTGGAGGGCGGCGACGCGGGCCGACCTGACCACGGTGACGGGGGCGTAGAGGTCCTTGTCGTGCCAGAGCGGCGGGAAGTCGCCCGCCCCCCGGCGGTCCAGGAGGAAGCCGCAGCCGCCGGCCACGGCGCGGGCCACCAGGGGCGGCAGTTCGCCCGGGTGGGCGCGCAGGATCGTCTGGATCGCGTAGGAGGTCTCCTCCACGGTCCCCTCCCAGCGCCCCCAGGAGCCGTCGGGACGCTGCGCGGCGAGTGTCCACCGCGCGGCACGCACGAGGGCGCCCGCGGCATCCGGGTGCCGGCCGCGGGCGAGGGCGACGGCGCAGCACATCGTCGCGTAGTACGCGGAGGCATGCCACTTGTCGTCCCAGGAGCCGTCCGGGCGCTGCTGGGCGAGCAGCCAGGTCTCGACCTTGCGGGCCGCGCCGCGCCGGCGGGCGGCTTCCCCGGCCTGCTCGCCGGGGGGCGGCGGGTCCAGCAGGGCTTCGAGCACATGTGCGTTGGTGCTGGTGGACGGGGTGCGTTCGGCGGGGAAGCAGAGGAAGTGGTCGTCGGCCTCGTAGGCCCACAGCGAGTGGACCGGGGCGGGGCGGCCGGCGAGGGCGAGTGTGTGCAGGACGACGGCGGTGTCGTCGGTGTCGGCCGGCAGTCCCGGGCCCGCGGGCGCACCGGAGGGGCCCAGGCTGTTCTCCAGCGAGGCGGCCAGCGCCGGCGGGACGGTGACGGGTACTCCGGCGTCCAGGAGCCAGCCGAGGACCCAGGCGGTCTCGAACACCTCGATGGAGGTGACCCCGGGAACCGGGCCGCCCCAGCGGGCCTGGATCTCGCGGAGCAGTGCGACGGCGGCCTCCTGCCGGGGACGGTCGGAGAGCCCGGTCGCGTCGGAGAGCGGGGCCGGGCCGGGAAGCCGGGCGGCGTCGGGAAACCGGGCCGCGTCGGAGAGGCGGGTCGTGCCGGAGAGGCGGGTCGTGCCGGAGAGCCGGGGAGCGCCCGATAGCCGGGCCGCGCCGGAGAGCCAGGCGGCGGTCGCGGCGGGCGAGGAGCCCACCGCCGAGGCGACAAGTCGTACCCCGGGCGCGTCGGCGGCCCTCTCGCCCAGGACCTCCAGGGTGTGCCAGGTCTTCTCCGGCAGCGCCTGCCCGGCGGCAACGGCCCCGCGCAGCCGGTCCGTCGACTCCCGTACGACGCCCGGGGGCAGGGCCAGCGCGGTGGCGCCCAGACGTCCTCCGGAGCCCTCCAGCAGGCCGTTCACCTCCTCGACCAGCCAGGGGACGATCAGCTCGGCCGCGATGGTGTCACGCAACGGGGCCGAGGGGCCGGCGGCCTGTTCGTCGGCGAGGGCCCACAGCCCCCGGAGGGCGGCACGGGCGACGGCGGGGACGGACGGCCCGGACCCGTCGGCGCGCGGCCGGTCGCGTTCGCGCAGCAGGGCCTCGACGGCGCTGAGGGTGGGCACCAGGTCATAGCCGTCGGGCTGCCCCCACCGGCCGTCCGGGCGCTGGGTCGCCAGCAGGAAGTCGCACCGGGCGCCGTGGCCGTCGAGCCAGGGCGCGCCGCTGACCAACCGGGCCGTCTCGTACACCGAGGGGGACATCGTCCCCCGTGGGTGCGCGGCCATGTCGGAGATCAGCTCGGCGGCGGCCCGCGCCGCACCGGTCCGCCACCCGGCCAGGGAACGGAGAACGGCCGGGTGCTCCGTGGTCTGTTCGTGCATCGCTGCGCGCTCCTCGTGGGTGTGGACGGGTCGGTGGTCGCGATGGATCGGGGCGTCGTCCCACCGTGGTCCGGCCCGCACGGGCCGCACCACGGGCCGCCCGGGCCGGTGCAGGGCTCACCCGGGCGGCCGCCGAGGCTCGGCGATCATGCGTAAGGGCTCGGGACGCACCGAGCTGCTGGCCACGTGGCGCACGGCGGAGCCGGGAGCCGGCCGCAGCCGCCAGCGGCTCAGGACGGCGGCCAGCACGACCGTCAGCTCCGCCCAGGCGAAGGACTCCCCCAGGCACCCGCGCGGACCGGTGGAGAACGGCAGGAACGCCTCTCTGGGCAGGTCGTCTTCCAGCCAGCGGTCCGGATCGATCCGTGCCGGGTCCGGGTAGAGCCCGGGGTCGTGATGCAGGGCGTACGGGCTGAACAGCAGCGTCGTGCCTGCCGGGATGCGCAGGCCGCGCCATTCGAGGTCGTCCACGGCACGCCGCATCAGAAACCAGATGCCGTAGCGGCGCAGCACCTCGCGCAGGAACCGCCGGGTGTAGTCCAGTCGCGGCAGGTCCCCGAGTGCCGGCGGGCGACCGGCGAGGACTTCTCCCAGCTCGGCGACGACCCGCTGTTCGATGTCCGGGTTCCGGGCCAGTTCGTGGAACGCACCGGCCAGGGCGGCGGAGGTCGTCTCGATGCCCGCGACGAACAGGGTCGTGATCTCGCTGTGGATCTGACGGTCAGACAGGGCGGCGCCGGTGTCCGCGTCGCGTGCGGCCAGCAGCACGGACAGCAGGTCGCCGTGGTCGGTGCCGTCCGCGCGGTAGCGGGCGATCAGATCGTCGACGATGCGATGGAATTCGGCCACATGCGCGGTGGTACGGCGGGTACTCGGCAGCGGTAGGCGTTCCCACGTGCTCCGCGGCAGCAGCGAGCGGGCGCTCATCACCTTGAGCACCGATGTGTTCAGGAACGCCAGCCGTCCGGCCGTGCGCGGGGACATATGGGCGGAGGAGCACAGGGACCGCGCCACCACCGTGCCGGCCAGCCCGGCGACGGCACGGTCGACGGCGACGGCCCGGCCGGCCTGCCACGACCGTGCCATCTCCGTCGCCTCACGGTGCATGACGTCCATGTAGGAGGCGATGCTCGTACTGCGGAACGCGGGCTGGATCATACGGCGGTGCATGGCGTGCAGCGGGCCCTCCGCCGTGACGAGACCGTCCCCGATGAGGGCTCTGACCCGGTCGTACACCCAGCCTTTGGCCACCTTGCGCGCGTCCGTGACGAGCAGGTGCCGCAGCAGCTCGGGGCCGTGGACGTAGTAGGCGGGCAGACGGCCGAGATAGAGCCGTACCAGCTCGCCGTGGGCGGCCAGTTCGCACATGAAGTCCTGCTTGCGCCGTGCCAGCGCAAGTCCATGGCCGATGAGCGGCAACCGCCCCGCCGCGGTGGGGACCGACGCCATGTCGTCGAGAGCGTCCATCGGGAACCTCCGCCCGTTCAGGGGTGAAGGAGCCCGGACCGTTCACCGTAGCCAGAATGCGCATCCGGCGCGCACGGGAAACGGCGGGGCGCGACGGGTGACCGATTTCCGGCCGTGGGGGCGTTTCCCGAGGTGCCGTGCCCGCCCCGCGCACGCGCCGGGCCGTACGGAGCCGGGCCGGGACCGGGCCGGAGCCCGATCAGCGGTACGCGACGGCGGGTTCACCCCGGTCAGACGGGTGCGGCGGCCCCGGCCTCTCCGGTGGACGCCGTCCGCGTACTCCGCGGATCAGGATCGGCGGGCCGGAAGCCCGGCAGTTTGGCCGAGTCTCGACACCGGAGGGTCGCGAGCGGGTCCGTGAGGACGGGTCGGGTCGGGAGGGGTCGGGACGCGGCCTGCCGCCGGGTGCGTGGTGCTCCACCCGGCGGCAGCGGCATACGGCGGCGGCAGCGGCAGCGGCGCCGGTGTCATCGCGACGCGTGGCCCGGGCCTCCCCGGCGGACCCGGGCGCCCGACGCGCACACCGCCGACAGCCACAGCATCGCTCCCATCACTCCCACCGCCAGCGTCAGCGTCCCCCAGGTCCCGCCGCCCATCGCCCACCCGTTCCCCAGCAGCAGCCCGGTCGCCGCGACCCGCGAGAGGACGGCCCGCCCCCGCTGCCCCGCCCGGCTGAAGTGCCGGCCGAGCACATAGTTCGCGGCGATCATCGAGGTGAAGGCGACCATCCCCGCCGCCATGTGCCCGATGCCCGCCCCGGAGAGCATCTCCGGCGGCCCGGCCGGGGTGCCGACGGGGAATCCGTCCGCCGGGTCCATCACGAACGCCCCGGCCGCGATGATCCCGATGCCGGCGGTGAACGCCAGCCAGGGCGCCCAGGTCCCGCCGGGCGTTCCGCGCAGTGTCCGGCGCAGTCCGATCGCTCCGAGCGCCATCAGGGTTCCCGTGACGGCGAAGTTGGCGATCTGGATCCAGCCCAGCGCGCCGTTGCTCAGGACGCTCAGCGGATGACGGGTGATGTCGAAGCCCTCCCGGGTGACGGCCTGGGTCAGTGCCACCACGGTCCACACGGGTGCGGCGGCGGCCCCGGCCCCGAGCAGGGCGCGGGTGGAGACCCCGGAGACCCCGGAGGCGGTGGTGACGGCGGTGGCTGCGGTGGCTGCGGTGGCGGGGGACTGCTGAAGGGTGGTCATCTCGGTCGGCCTCTCCGGTGTGTCGGTCTCGATCTCGGTTCTCGCTGACGCGTCGAACGGCCCATGTGACAGGGAACGCCGCCATTACCTGTCACATAAGCTGTTCGACGCGTAGGCAGCACCACATGAGTCACCCACTGCCGAAGGAGCACCACCGCGATGCGCTACCTGATGATGACCAAGGCGTCCGAGACCCAGAACGCCCCCGACGAGAAGCTCATGGCGGAGATGGGCCGGTTCGTGGAGGAGCTGACCGCCGCCGGTGTCCTGCTCGCCACCGGCGGACTGGACCCGGCCGGAGTCCGGCTGGTCTCCGCCGGCGACGAGGTCACCGTCACTGACGGTCCCTTCACCGAGGCCAAGGAGGCCGTCGTGGGCTTCGCCCTGGTCGAGGTCCGCTCCCGGGAGGAGGCCATCGAGCTGGGCCGCCGCTTCCGTGGCATCGTCGGCGACGGCGAGAGCGTGCTCCAGCAGGTCTTCGGACCGTGACCCGGGGAGACGCGCACCGCACGATCGACGCCGTCTGGAAGCTGGAGTCCGCCAGGATCATCGGCGGGCTCACCCGGATGGTGCGCGATGTCGGCCTGGCCGAGGAACTGGCCCAGGATGCTCTCGTCTCCGCGCTCGAACAGTGGCCCCGGTCAGGCGTCCCGGACAATCCGGGCGCCTGGCTGATGGCCATCGCCAAACGCCGCGCGGTGGACCACATCCGCCGCGCCCAGCGTCTGGAGCAGAAGCAGCAGCAGCTCGCCCACGAACACGGACAGGCCTCCGACCACCCCGAGTCACCCGAGCCCCCCGACGTCCACGAGCACTCCTCCGAAAACTCCTCCGAGCGGCCCGAACAGGACGATGTCCTGAGGCTGATGTTCATCTCCTGCCATCCGGTCCTGCCGACCGGGGCCCGGGTCGCCCTCACCCTCCGTCTCATCGGCGGGCTGACGGCCGCCGAGATCGCCCGCGCATTCCTCGACACCGAGACGGCGACCGCCCGCCGTATCGCCGACGCCAAACGCCGCCTCGCCGAGGCCCGCGTCCCCTTCGAACTCCCCGAGGGCGACCGGCTCGCCGAACGCCTCTCCTCCGTCCTGGAGGTCATCTACCTCATCTTCAACGAGGGGTACTCCGCCACCTCCGGCGACGATCTGCTCCGCCCCGGCCTCACCCTCGAAGCGCTGCGGCTCGGCCGGCTGCTCGCCGCGCTCGCCCCGCGCGAGCCCGAAGCGCACGGCCTGGTCGCCCTGATGGAGATCCAGGAGTCCCGCTCCGCCGCGCGCACCGGCCCGCACGGCGAACCCGTCCCGCTCCATGAGCAGAACCGGGGCCGCTGGGACCAGCTCCTCGTCCGCCGGGGCTTCACCGCCCTGCTCCGCGCCCGCGACCTCGGCTCTCCGCCCGGCCCCTACGTCCTCCAGGCCGCGATCGCCGTCACCCACGCCCAGGCGCGCACCGCCGCGGACACCGACTGGGGACGGATCGCGGCGCTGTACGGGGCGTTGGACCGGCTGCGGCCCAGCCCGGTCGTACGGCTCAACCGCGCCATCGCGATCGGCATGGCGGAGGGCCCCGGGGCCGGTCTCGTCCAGCTCGACGCGCTCGACGCCGATCCCGCGCTCCGGGACTACCACCTCCTCCCGGCGGCCCGGGGCGATCTGCTGGCCCGGCTCGGCCGCCGGGCCGAGGCCCGGCTGGAGTTCGACCGCGCGGCCGCCCTCACCCGTAACGCCGCCGAACGCGCCTTCCTCCGCCGCCGCGCCGACGCCCTCGCGGACCCGGGCCCGGACCCCGACACCGACTCCGGCCCCGATCCCGACTCCGGGCCCGTCCTCGCCGGAGCCGCCGAGCGCTTCCTCGCCCGTGACGGACTGGACCCCGCCACGGCCAGGGCGTACGGGCAGACACTGCGGCGCCTCCGGCTGGCCCTGGGCGACCGGCTGCCCCTCGCCCGGCTCTCCGCCGACCGGGTCGCCCACGTCTTCGCCCAGTCCTGGGACGGGGCCGCGCCCGCCACCTGGAACCGGCACCTCTCGGCCGTCCGCTCCTTCGCCGACTGGGCGGGCCTGGCCGATCCCACCACCGGCCTGGCCCGCCGCACCGACCGCCGCCCCCGCCCCGAACCCATCGGACCGGACGCGCTGTCCGCCCTGTGGAGCCGTACCGATCTGCCGGTGCGCGAACGGACCTTCTGGCGGCTCCTCCACGAGTCCGGGGCCCCCGTGAAGGCGGTGCTCGCCCTGAACGCGGAGGATCTCGATCTGGACGACCGCCGGGCCCGCTCCGGCACCGGGTGGATCACCTGGCGCTCCGGCACGGCCCGGCTCCTGCCCGAACTGCTCGCGGGCCGCACCCGGGGCCCGCTCTTCCTCACCGACCGCCGCCCCGGCCCCGCCCGCACCCCCGTGGACCCGGCCGACCTCGATCCGGGGACGGGCCGCAGCCGGCTCTCCTACGAGCGCGCCGAGTACCTCTTCAAACAGGCCACCGGGACCTGCACGCTCCGGCAGCTGAGGCCCCGTGCCTGACGGGGCGCCCCCGTGTGAGCAGCCCGAGGACGGCGTCGACGTACGTACGGAGTCCCACCCTCCGTGTCCACGCTCGCGTTGGCGAGCGGACGCCGACCGGCATGGGTGGGAGTGGCCCCCCAGGCGTCCCACACCGGGCGGCCTCCAGGGGCACGTGTTCCTCACGGCGCATGACACGGCCGGACCGGTCCACGGCGAGCAGCGTCACGCGATCGCCGTCGGCGCGCGGTCGCACGAGCCGGCGCAGCAGCCGCCCGCCGGGTCCGCGGCCGATCAGCCGCAGGGGCGGCGCCGGGCGGAAGGGGCCCGCCCGGGTGCCGTCCGGCCCGGATGAGCGACTGGCCGCCTCGGCCGCGTAAGCGGTCCTCACAGCCCCGGCTGCCCAGCGTTCGGCAGCCGATGGGCCGATCCCGGGCGGACGCCGAAGAACGACCGCGGGCATCCGTGTGCGGAGGCCGAGGTCCCGCGGGTGACCGGGGCTCGCCCCCGCCGTGGCCGTCGCCGCACCCGTACGCCCGGCCGGTGCCCGGTGGAGGGATCCGGCGCCGACGCGTACCCCCGTACCGCGTCGACGCCGGCGCTCTCCCCGGGGGCGGACACCGTCCGGTCGTGGCGCGGCCGCCCCCGGCCCCGGCGCCTGGGATCCCTCCCCGGCGCCGGGGTCTGTCCCTGATTCCACACCCCCGCCGATTGTGCGGACAGCTGATTTCATGCTGGTCGCACAATCCCGGGGCCGGTTCGATGGGCGAATGTGCCGGACACCGCGCCCGGCGAGATGCGCGGTCCGTTGGAAACGGGGTGGGACGGGATGGCGGGGCGTCGGGAACGGCCACTGGATCCGGAGGCGGGCCCGCTGGAGCGGCTCGCCCACGGGCTGAGGGAGTTGCGGGCATCGGCAGGAGGTCCGACGTACCGGGCCATGGCCGCGCGGGCGGGCTACTCGGTGAGCACGCTCGCCGCGGCGGCGCGGGGGGACGAGTTGCCGTCCCTCCCGGTGACCCTCGCCTATGTCACGCTCTGCGGAGGTGATCCGGAGGAGTGGGAGGCACGGTGGCACGGGACGGCCCGCGCCCTGGAGGAACAGACCACGGGCTCCGCGGTCCGGGACGACGACGGCACGGACCCCCCGTACCGAGGGCTCGCGCGCTATGAACCGGGCGACCGCGCACTCTTCTTCGGCCGCGACCACCTGCTCACCCGACTCATCGAGCTGGTCCGGGGCCACCGGGTGGTGATCGTCGCCGGGGCCTCCGGCAGCGGCAAGTCATCACTTCTGCGGGCCGGCCTGATCCCCGCCCTCCGCCACCCGGCGAACGCGCCGGTGAGGTGCGCGGGGATCCGGGTGCTGACACCCGGCGCGCGCCCCGTCGCCACCCACACACCGGTCCTCACCGCCTTCCCGCAGCCGGCGGACGCCGCCGGAGGCGACGGAGGGGAGACCCCCGGGGCAACGGACGAGGACCGTGCCCGGAAGGACACGGTCCTGGTGGTGGACCAGTTCGAGGAACTCTTCACCCTCTGCCAGGAGCAGACCGAACGGGCCCGCTTTCTCGAACTGCTGCTCGCCGCCCGCACCCCGGACAGCGGTCTGCGGGTCGTGATCGCCGTGCGGGCCGACTTCTACGCGCACTGCACCGAGCACCCCGGCCTGGTCGAGGTCCTGCGCACCGCGCATCTCGCCCTGGGTCCGATGACCCCGGCCGAACTGCGCCAGGCCGTCGTCGGCCCCGCCCGTGCCGCGGGACTCATCGTGGAGCGGGAACTCACCGCGAGGATCGTCGCGGAGACCGCCGTCGAACCCGGCGGCCTCCCCCTGATGTCCCACGCCCTCCTGGAGGTCTGGCGCCGGCGCCGCGGCCGGACCCTCACCCTGGCCGCGTACGAGAGCATCGGCGGGATCCACGGAGCTGTCGCCGACACCGCGGAGCACACCTACGGCCGGCTCACCCCCACCCAGGCGGCCCACGCCCGTCGTCTTCTGCTCCGTCTCATCACCCCGGGTCAGGGCAGTCCCGACACCCGCCGCCCCACCCCCCGCGCCGAACTTGAGGCCGACACTCCCGACGAGACCGCGCAAGTCCTCGAAAACCTCACCCGCGCCCGCCTTGTCACCCTCGACGGCGACACCGCCGATCTGGCCCATGAAGCCCTCATCACCGCCTGGCCCCGGCTGGCCAACTGGATCCAGGAGGACCGCCACCGCCTGCGCGTCCACCGCAGACTCACCCGCGACGCCCAGAACTGGCAGGACCTCGGCCAGGACACCGGAGCCCTCTACCGCGGCATCCGCCTGGCCGAAGCCCGGGAGGCCTTCCCCGCCACCGATCACCCCTCCGACCTCACCGCCCTCGAACACACCTTCCTCACCGCCAGCCAGAACCACCGCCTGACCACCATCCGCCGCGCCCGGGTCCTCAACTCGGTCCTCGCCTGCGTACTCGTCCTGGCGCTGCTCACCGCCGGGATCGCCCTGTGGCAGAGGCAGAACGCCCGTACCGCGGAACAGCGGGCCCTCACCGCGCAGCGGACGGCCGAGTCCCGCCAGGCCGCCGCGCATTCGGCGGCGCTGTTCCCCAAGGATCCCGACCTCGCCTCGCTGCTGGCGGTCCATGCCTATCGGACCAGCCCCACGACCGAGGCGATCGTCAGCCTGAACAAGGCCGCCGACCGCCCTCTGATCAGAAGCTCCACCGGCCACTCCAGGGAGGTGTGGGAGGCCGCGTTCAGCCGGGACGGGCGGCGCCTGGTGACCGTTGACGACACCGGTGGAACGCTGCTGTGGGACACAGGGTCGGGCAGGAACCGCAGGGTCGCCGGAAACGGTGCGAGGGCCATGGCCGCGCTCAGCCCGGACGGCCGGATCCTCGCGAGCCTCAGTCGCCATGGGACGTTGCGCCTGAGGGATGTCGACTCGAACAGAGTCCGCACGATCCGCACCGGCCACAGCGAAATGACACGACTGCTGCTCTTCAGCCCGGACGGCCGGACTCTGGCCACGGGCGCCCTGGACCACACGGTGCGGTTGTGGGACGCAAGTACGGGAAAGCTCCGCGCCGTCCTCACCCGGGACGAGGAGCGTTCCAGGGGATCGGATGAAACGTTCACCCCGGACGGACGGTTCTTCGTGACCGCTGCCCCGGGTGCAGGGAAGGTGCGGCTGTGGGATGTGCGTACGGGGAGGCTCGGCGTCGAACTGATTGGCCACCGGGGCGGTGTGGCGAAGGTGGAGTTCAGCCCGGACGGCCGGACCGTGGCGACGGCGGGTTTCAACGGGAGCGTCCGGCTGACGGATGTCGCGTCGGACCAATCCCTCGTGCTTCCCGTCGGCAAGATCGAAGGGGCGGGGGCACATGGGTTCAGCCCGGACGGACGGCTCTTCGCGACCGCTGCCCCGGGTGCAGGGAAAATACGGCTGTGGGATGTGCGTACGGGGAAGCTCCGTGTCGAACTGACCGGCCACCGGGACGGGGTGGCGAGGGTGGCGTTCAGCCCGGACGGCCGGACCGTGGCGACGGCGGGTCTCGACGGGAACATCCGGCTGTCGGACGTCGCGTCGGGGCGGTCCCTCGTGGTCCTCAACGGTCACACGGGCGTGGCGCACCTGATGAAGTTCAGCCGGGACGGCCGAACGCTGATGAGCGTCGGATCCGAGGGGACGGTCCGCTGGTGGCAGGCGGAGACGGGCCGTGGCGACATGACCCTCACCGGCCATGGGAAGCCCGTCTCGGCGGTGGCGTTCAGCCCGGACGGCGGCACTCTCGCCAGCGTCGGCGGCGACAGGACCGTACGGCTGTGGGACACCGGTACGGGCGGAGTCCGGGCAGCGCTCACCGGAGACCCGGACGGCACCCACACCGTGGCCTACAGTCCGGACGGCCGCACCCTCGCCACGGGCGGGAACGACCAGCGGGTGCGGTTGTGGGACGTGGACACCGGAACGGCGCGTGCGACCCTCACCGGCCACACCCAGCCGGTGATGAAGATCGCGTTCAGCCCGGACGGCCGGACCCTCGCGAGCGCGAGCGACGACGGAACGGTCCGGCTGTGGGCCGTGGACACGGGCAGGGCCCGGACCGTCCTCAAGACCGGTGCCCGGTCCATGAGGTCCGTCGCCTTCAGCCCGGACGGCCGCACCCTCGCCACCGGGGGCGACGACCGGAAGGTCAGACTGTGGGACGTGAGCACCGGAAGGATCCGGAACGTCCTCAGCGCCCACTCCGAGGCGGTCATGGACGTCACCTTCAGCCCGGACGGCCGAACCCTCGCGAGCGCGAGCCTCGACGACAAAGTGCGGCTCTGGGACGCGACGACGGGGGCCATCGAGGCCACCCTTCCCGGCGGTAACGGGGATGTCGTCTTCAGCCCGGACGGCCGCACCCTCGCGACGGCCGGCGCGGACTGGGAGATCCAGCTCTGGGATGTGGCCACCCGCACCGTCCGGACCACCCTCCCGCCCCACACCGACGAGGTCTTCTCCGTGGCCTTCAGTCCCGACGGCCGGACTCTCGCCATGGGCAGCGACGACAAGAAGGTGAGGCTGCGCAGGATCGCCATGACCGAGCCGGCCGACGCCCTGCACAAGATCTGCCGGGCCTTCCAGCGGAACCTCACCGCCGACGAACGCGCACAGTACCTCCCCGGCCACGACTCCACCCCCACCTGCCCCTGAACCGGAACGCGCACTCTGCCGGCGGTGGCGGTGTGCCCGGATCGGTAGGTACGCCGGGCCCGGCCAGGGGGTGGCGGGCCCGGCCGGTCACCGGTGGGTGTGCTGGGCGGTCCGGCGGATCGTCTCCAGCGGGTAGGGGGTTGCCCGGCTCTCCTGCCGGAAGCGGTGGTAGAAGTCCCCCATCACGGCGGCGACGGGCGCGTGGCGGACCAGGGCCGCCGCGATCTCCGCCGGGATTCCTTCCGGGGGCACCCCCTGGGCGCAGGCACGCACGAACGCCCGGCGTTCTTCCGGTCCGTGCCCGTACAGGGCGACGGACAGCCAGTTCACCAGGTGGGTGACGGCGTAGGACCGGTCGTAGGTGCGGTGTCCGTCGAAGAAGTCGGCCTCGGCCCGGGTGAGGTCGAAGCGGGAGGAGATCGCGAGGCCGTAGTCGGCGAAGAAGAGCCGCCGGCCGTCGGTCAGGATGTTCTCGAAGTGGGCGTCGAAGTGCAGCAGCCCACGGGCGTTCATGAACGAGAGGCCGGCTTCCAGCTCGCGTTCCACCATGGCGCAGGCCCGCTCGGCCTCGTCACCGGCGTCGTCACCGGACCCGATCCGGACACCCAGCCAGTCGTGCAGGTTCTGCGGTATGTACTCCAGGAACAGCGTGAGGCTCGCCGAGGACCGCTGGAGAGCCTCGATCCGGCGGCGTATCTCCGGTCCGCCTCCCCAGTAGGCGACGGCTCGTTCCACATCGGCCAGTTCCGCGGGAAGCGGCCGGCCGGAATCCGGCAGCACCCGCCAGTGGTGCATCAGGGGGAAGCCCTCGTGCTCCCCCGCGATCACCCAGTTCGTGGTCATGGTGTGCACGGCCAGCTCCCGCCAGGCCCCGAACCCCGGGCCGCCGATGCTGCCGACCCCGTAGTGGCAGAAGAGCGGCAGTTTGAACAGGTTCGCCGTGGAGTGGACGTTCTCGGGCCGGCGCTCCGGATCGGTCAGGCGTACCTGTTTGACGAAGACCGGGGTTCCGTCGATGTCCAGCAGCACCGTCTGCCCGCCGATGCCGGTGCCGATCGGTACGGCGGCGTCCACCAGCTCTCGCAGGGCGCGATCACCGTACAGCGCCAGCGCCGTGGAAACGGCGCCGTGGGCGGCCAGACGAGCACCGCGGGACATGTCGGGACTCTGCACCTACGCCTCCAGCCGGGCACCCGCCTCGCGTACGAACACCCGGGCAGGAGCTGCCTGACACCCTCTCACGCCGGGGCAGCGGGGCATCCCGGCCGCGCGGGCGGCACGCGGACAGCGGGAAGGGCCCCGGCCGTCCGGCCGGGGCCCTTCTTCTGCGGCTGTGCCGCCCGGTTCATGATGCGGCCCACGACCCGTGGTCGGCCGGCTCACACCATTTCGGGCTGCGGTTTCGGTTGCCGGGCCGGCGCGGACTCCGGATCCCGCGTTCCGGTGGTCCGTACATAGGCGTAGATCACCGAGATCATCGCCAGCACGAGAAGGGGTCCGAAGACCCAGGGGTATTCGGCCATCTGCATCGGGAGACAGCGGTACGACACCAGGAGCGCGACGAAGACGCCCACACCGTAGGCGACCATCCGGATTCCCGCCCGGTCCCAGCCACGGTCGTGGGCGCGCAGCGCCGCCTCGATCGTGAGGGTGAACACCACGCCGGCGATGAGGTCGACGCCGTAGTGGTAGCCGAAGCCGAGGGTCGCGCCGAGCGTGGCGATCAGCCAGAACGTGCCCGCGTACCGCAGCAGGCGGGGGCTGTTGCGGGTATGGATGAAGATCGCGACGGACCAGGCCGTGTGCAGGCTGGGCATGCAGTTGCGGGGGGTGATCTCGTCGAACGGCATGTGCTGCGGGGTGCTGGTCGGCGTGGGCGTGTGGGGCCACAGATCGGCCACCGCCCACTGTCCGCCGTCGGCGCCGTAGGCGAAGATCGGCCCGACCACGGGGAAGATGATGTAGATGCCCGGCCCGAGCAGACCGATGACCAGGAAGGTGCGCACCAGATGGTGGCGCGGGAAGCGGCGCTCGGCCGCCACATGGCGGAGCTGGTACAGCGCGGCGACGACCGCGGCCACCGCGAGCTGGACGTAGACCCAGTCCAGGACGTTCGCGCCGATCGGCCCTGTGGCCTCGACCATCCGGCCGACCACCCACGACGGGTTGCCCAGCGCGTGATCGGCGACCGCCAGATACTGGTCGAGCACCTGCGGGCGGGTCTTCGACGTGATCAGGAGCCAGGTGTCGCCGGTCTTGCGGCCCGCCACCAGCAGCAGACCCAGGCCGACACCCTTGAGCAGCAGGACGCGTTCGTGGCCGGTGCGGCGGGTGAGGGCGATGACCGCACAGCCCACCATCACCCACAGGGCCCCGCTGCCGGAGCCTATTCGCGCGTCGATGGCCCACCGTACGAGCGAGAGGGCGACGTCGATGCCGACGGCCGCGCCGAGTGCGACGAACCGCTGCCGCCAGGTGAGCACCACCATCATCAGCGCCATGCTGGCGTAGAGCAGCGGCCCCGAGGCGGGGGTGCGTATCAGCTCTCGGGTCTGGTTGGTGATCGGCCCCGGTATGCCGTAGCGGCGCGCCGCGATCTCCAGCGCGATGAGGAACCCGAGGGCCACCGCACCCGCCGCGATCCACAGCGTCACCCGTGACGGACGCCATGGGGCGGACGGGTCTCTCCGGTCTGTCCGCGAGGAGGTTCGCGATTTTATCTGTATCAAGGGATTTGGCCGATTTGTTCGATTATTGGGTAAAAGATTAAGTTCGCACCAAGTGGTGCTTTTCCAGTGAAGGAAGGGCGATCAGGGCGATCGTTGTGAATTCGATCATTCTATCGAAGCCCTGCGGGTGGGTTCCGCTGCTCATGGGCGGTGGCCGGACCCTCGATCCCATGGGTGGCTTCCTCCCGGCCCTCGGCGACCTCGTCGTGCACCGGCATCAGCGCACCCCGTACGGCCTCGGCCGCGGGGTACGCCGTCGGCGACGCGCCGCCGCAACCCGGTGACCGGGCCGGGGCGGCGGGTCTAGCCTGCGGCCATGGTAGGCGGGGGGACGGGGCGGCCCGGTGGATTCGTGGCCGCGGCGGTCCGGGCGGCAGGCGCCGCGCGGGGGGTGGACGAGTTCTTCGACGGGGTGATGCGGGCGGTGAGCCCCGTCCTGCGGTCCGACGTCTGGGCCGGGATCACCATCGACCCCGGCACGCTGATGAACACCGGCGGCCACTACCGGCAGGCCGTGCCGCTCCGGTACATGCCCCGCATGCTGGACATCGAGTACCGCGAGGGCGATGTCAACGGACTGCCCGAACTCGCCCGGAGCCCGGTGCCCGTGGGGCTCCTCGGCGACGCCGTCGGCGGGATCCACGACCGCAGCCCCCGCTTCCGGGACATCATCGGGCCGCTGGGGCTCCGGGACGAGGTACGGATCCTGCTGCGCGACCGGTACGGGGCGTGGGGCGCCCTGATCCTCGGCGTCGGCCGCGACACCCCGCCCTTCGGCCCCGAGGCACGGGCCGTCGCCCAGGGTCTGGCCCAGCCGCTGGGAGGGATCCTCCGCAGACTCCATCTGACCCGGCGGGCCGAGGAAGGCGACCCGTCCACCGGCGCCCCGGGGCCCGGCCGCGCGCCCGCCCCGGCGCTGGTGCTGCTGGACGACGCGTACACCCCCGTCCAGGCCAGCCCGACCGCCGGGCTCTGGCTGGACGAACTGCCCGCCCCCGCCGGACCGCGCCCGGCGAGCGGGCCGGGCGCGCTGCCGCCCGCCCTCTACGCGGTCGCGGCGGCGGTGCGGGCCCCCGGCTCCCCCGGCTCACTCGTCTCCTGGGCCCACACCCGCACCCGGGGGCGGGTCCGGCTGCACGCCTGGCGGCTGGCGGGGCAGGAGCCCGCCCGGCTCGCGGTCGCCGTCGAAGCCGCGGGACCGGGTGATCACATCCAGATCGTCATGGCCGCCTACGGGCTGACCCCCAGGGAGCGGGACATCGTCGCGCTGGTGCTGCGCGGCCACTCCACGGCGGAGATCGGCCGTGCGGCGCGGCTCTCCGTACACACCGTCCAGGAGCATCTGACGTCGGTCTTCGACAAGACGGGGGTACGCAGCCGGCGCGACCTGGTGGCCGCCCTCTTCACCCGCCACTACGAACCGGCGCTGCTCGCGGCCGACGGGACGGACGTGTCGGCCGCGAGGGAGACGGAGAGGATGCCGAGGGTCCCGCCCATCACATAGCGCTGGACCCTCAGCCAGGAGGGGCGGCGGGCGAGGAAGACGGCGATGGTCCCCGCGGCCAGCACGATCGCCAGATTGACCGCGACGCTCACCACCATCTGGACGGCGCCGAGGGCGAAGCCCTGGAAGAGCACATGGCCCGCGTCCAGATCGATGAACTGCGGGATCAGCGAGAGGTACATGATGGCGATCTTGGGGTTGAGCAGACTCGTCAGCAGGCCCATGGTGAACAGCCGGCGCGGGGAGTCGTGCGGGACGTCCTGCGGGGCGAAGACATCGACCCCGCCGGGCCTGAGGGCGTTCCAGGCCAGGTAGGCGAGATAGGCGGCGCCCGCCAGTTTGACGGCGACGTACAGCTCGGGGACGGCGATGAAGATCACCGACAGGCCCAGATTGGCGGCCAGCAGGTAGATCATGAAGCCGAGGGCGACCCCGCCCAGGGATATGACGCCGGCGCGACGGCCCTGGGTGATGCTGCGGGAGACGAGGTAGATCATGTTCGGCCCGGGGGTGAGCACCATGCCCAGGGCCACCATCACCATGCCCGCGAACGCGCCGGCCTCGATCATGTGTACCTGCCCCTGTTCCTCGGTGGTCTGCGTTCCTCGGTGGTCCGCGTTCTGCGGTGGCGTGCGTTCCGCGGCCGGCCCCTCGGTCGGTCGGTCGTGATCCCGTGTCAACCCGGTGGGAAGGGATGGGGAGTCGGGACGGTGTCGGAGCAATGGCGAGTCTAGGAGGGCATTTAGTTCGGTGCAATATGCAATATTGCACTCGGTGCAATTCTGGGCCAGACTTCCGTGGAACGCAGGGGGCAGGAGCGGAAGAAGCAGGAGAGGGGAGCGGGGCATGGGGGACTACCGGCGGGTCGCCGACACCGTGGCGGCCGAGATCGAGGCGGGGCGGCTGCGCCCCGGGGACCGGCTGCCCACCCAGCGGGACTTCGCCCGGCGGCACGGCATCGCCAACTCCACCGCCACCCGCGTCTACCGGGAACTCGCCCGCCGTGGCCTCACCGCCGGCGAGGTGGGGCGCGGCACCTTCGTCCGCGAGCCCACCGGCGCCGACGCCGGCCCGCTGCTCACCGAACCGGCGCGGACCCGGGTCGACCTGGAGCTGAACTACCCGGTGGTGCCGGAGCAGGCCGCGCTGCTCGGCGCCGGGCTCGGCCCGCTGCTGCGGCCGGACGCCCTGGCGGGCGCGCTGCGTCCGGTCGGCGCCGCCGGCACCCCCGCCGCCCGTGCGGCGGCCGCCGCCCTCCTGGCGCGTGGCGGCTGGCACCCCGACCCCGGGCAGGTGCTCTTCGCCGGGAACGGCCGCCAGGCGATCTCGGCGGCGGTCACCGCCCTGGTGCCGCCCGGCGGCCGGCTGGGCGTCGAGGAGCTGACCTATCCCGTGCTCGGGGCGATCGCGGCCCGGCTCGGCATCACGCTCGTCCCCCTCGCCATGGACGGCGACGGGGTGATCCCCAAGGCGGTGGCCCAGGCCCACCGCGCCGGCCCGCTCCAGGCCATCTACGTCCAGCCGACCGTGCACAACCCCCTCTCGCTCACCATGACCGACGGGCGGAGGGCCCATCTCGCCGAAGCGGTCCGGCGGATCGGCGTCCCGGTGATCGAGGACGCCGTCTGGTCCTTCCTCCGGGACGACGTGCCGCCCCTCGCCGCGCTGGTGCCCGAGCGGACCCTCCTCGTGGACAGCCTCTCCAAGCGGCTCGCCCCCGGGCTCACCCTGGGCTTCGCGGTGGTGCCCCCGGCTCTCGCCGCCCCGGTCTCCGCCGCGCTGCGCTCGGGCGGCTGCACCCCCCCGCGGTTCGCGCTGGAGGCCGCCATCCTGTGGCAGGCGGACGGTACCGTGGCGGAGCTGGCACGGGCCAAGCGGCGCGATGCCGCCGTACGGCAGGAGATCGCCCGGCGGCACCTCGGCGACTTCGCGGTACGGAGCGATCCGCGCTCGTACTACTGCTGGTGGGAGCTGCCCCGCCCCTGGCGTACGGACAGCTTCGTCGCGGCGGCGGCGCGGCACGGCATCGGGGTGGCTCCGGCCGCCGCGTTCTCGGCCGGCCGGGGGCGCGGGCGTACCCCCGACGCGATCCGGCTGGCGCTCGCCTCCCCCGGCACGGAGGTCCTGGGCCAGGCCCTCGAAACGCTCGCCGGACTGGCCCGTTCCGCCCCGGAGGACCTGGTCACCGACTAGCTTGTGGAGGGGCCGTCGACCGGGTCAGGCCGCGACTCCCACCACCTGTCGGACCGCTGCCGGGTCCTCGACCAGCGCGAGCATCGCCTGGGCCACGTCCGCGCGGCTCACGGTGTGACTGCCGGTCACGGCCCCGCCGAACCGCGTTTGGTACGTACTCGTCGGCGGGCCGTCGGTGAGCCGGGGCGGGCGCACCACCGTCCAGTCCGTGCCGCCGGCCCGGATCTCGTTCTCCATCACGGCGAGATCGGCGTAGACGTCCCGGAAGGCACGCCGCACCAGGGGCAGCAGCACCAGGCGGTACAGCGGGCCCTCGCCGTCCGGCGGCGGCCCGACCGGGGCGGCGCTCACCACGACGAGGCGCCGCACCCCCTCGGCGTCGAGGGCGCCCAGGATGGCGCGGGTCCCGGCGGAGGCGATCCCCACCGCCTTGTTCGTGGGTGCGCCGAGCGCCGAGAGCACGGCGTCACGCCCCGCGACCGCCGGGCGCAGCGCTTCCTGGTCGGTCACGCCGGCGACGACGACCTCCAGCCGCTCGTGCTCACGGACGGGCAGCCGGTCCGGGTCGCGCACGACCGCTGTGACCTGGTGCCCGGCGGCGAGCGCCTGCCGCACGAGCTGCCGGCCGGTGCCGCCGGTCGCTCCGAAGACCGTGTATCGCATGATCGCCCCTTCCGGGGGTGGGTGAGTGTTCGCTTCCTCCTGGGAGGAATCCTCGCCGCAATCATGTGCCCCATGAGTGAGGGTCGCCCGACCGGAGTCCGCCGGCCCGGGGCGGGACGACGGAGCCCGGCCGGCCTTCGGGGCGGCCGGGCTTCCTGTGTCACCAGCCCCTGGACCGCTGGAGCCCGAAGACGCAGAGGCAGCCGACGGCGAGTCCGGCGACGGCCCACGGGATGCTGGGAGTGCCGTCGTTCAGGCTGTATCCCACACCGGAGAGCACGATGACCCATCCGAAAACCAGCGGGCCCGCGATCTGTCGGGTCCTCATGGGCGTCCTCCGTTCGTCGTGCCCCGCGACGGGGCCGTGATGGCTGGAACCATACCCTCCCGATGCCATCCAACCGACCCCGGATTTCGGGTACCTGACGAGGTGAGAGCGTCAGGACCCGTCCTCCCCGCGCCCCTTGACCTCAAGTCCACTGGAGCTTCTACGGTTCTCGTACAGGCGCAAAAGCGTCGCCGGGTGCACCGAGCGACCCGGCGACAGGATCACGGGAAGGCGACACGGTCATGGATCTCAAGGAGTACTCCCCCGACCTACTGGCCGCCCAGCCCATCGGGGCCTGGACGGGTATGGCGTTCCGGCTGGTGGTCGGCGGCCTGCGGGCCGAGCTGGCGGTGGAAGGGCTCACCCAGCCGCACTGGTGGACCCTGAACCACGCCGCCGGTGCCCCCGGCAGGTGGAACCGGGCGGCGCTGGTGGAGCGGCTGACGCCCTACGACGACATGGACACCGACTTCTCCGCCGTCTTCGACGACCTGGTGGCCCGGGGCTGGCTGACGGAGGCGGGGCCCGCCGGCGGTATGGCCCTGACCGAGGAGGGCGCGGCCGGGCGGCTGCGGGCGAAGGAGCGGAACGCGCGGGTGCTGGAGCGGGCCCACGCGGGCGTCGGGACGGAGGAGTTCGTCACCACCGTCAACGTGCTGCGGCGGGTGGTCGCGAACATGGGCGGGAACGGGAATCTGCCGGAGTAGGGCACCGCGCTCCGGCCCCGAGGGCACCGCCCTCCGGCCCCCCGCCTGCCGACGGCACGAAGGCGGGAGCCGGGACGGGGGCCGGGACAGGGGCCGGGACGGGGATCAGCGCAGTTCGCGGGCGAGGCGTACGATCGCGCCCGGGTTGCGGGGGCTCTCGACGAGTTCCACGTACTCCAGGACGACGAAGCGCTTGTTCTTGATCGCCGACACCCGGGCGAGCGGCGGGTGGGACAGGAGGAACTTCCTCTTCTCCTCGGCGCTGGTGTCCCCGTAGTCGTTGATGACGATGACCTCGGGGTCGCGTTCCACGACGGTCTCCCAGCCGACCGTGGTCCAGCTGTCCTTGAGGTCCTTCATGACGTGGTCGCCGCCGGCCCGGGTGATGATGTCGTGGGGGCCGGCGTACGCGCCGGAGGTGAAGGGCTTGTCCCGGCCGTCGTCGTAGAGGAAGACCCGGGGCCGGTCGGCTCCCCGGGGAGCGGTGGCCATGGCGTCCGCGACCTGTTCGCGGAAGGTCGCCACCAGCTTCTCGGCCCGGTCCTCGACGTCGAAGACCCTGCCCAGGTTCAGCAGGTCGGTGTAGAGGGCGTCCAGGGGCGCCATCACGCCCCGGGCCCTGGAGGAGCCGCCGTTGCGGCAGGACTCGGTCAGGAGGTAGGAGTCGACGCCCAGTTTCCGCAGCTTCGCGGGGGTGAAGCCCGTGCTCTCGTCGAAGCCGTAGTTCCAGCCCGCGAAGACCAGGTCGGCGCGGGCGTCGAGCACCAGCTCGGCATTGATCCGCTTCTTGGACAGCCAGGGGGTGCGTTCGTAGGCGTCCTTCCAGGGGACGTCCTGGGCCGAGCCCTTGCTGCCCGGCATCACATAGCCGGCCATCCGGTCCTCCAGACCGAGGGCGAACATGATCTCGGTGATGCCGACGTCGTTGGTGACGACACGCTCCGGAGCCTGGGTGAAGGTGCGGCGCTCACCGCAGTTCTCGACGGTCACCGGGTAGTGCCGGTCCGCCGCGGGGCTCCGCTCCCCGGACGGGGCGGCGACATCGGCTCCGCAGCCGGAGAGCGTCAGGACGGCCGCGAGGGCGAGGGCCGGGACGCGCAGGGGGTGAAGGGGGTGGTGGGGCATGGCGTACAGCAGCTCCTTGGCATGGGGGGATGGGGGACAAGCGGGGACAGGCGGGGATGTCAGGTCGGCGGGAGCCGGTCGAACAGCAGGTGCACCGTCCCGGTGACGGGGTGCGGCACCCGGTGGGCCCGGACGCCGAACACCTCCGCGAGCAGAGGGGCCGTCAGGACGTCGTGCGGCGGGCCGTCGGCGACGATCCGGCCGTGGTGGATCACGTACAGGGTGTCGCAGTGCGCGGCGGCCAGGTTGAGGTCGTGGAGCGCGGTCAGCACCGTGAGGCCGCTGCCCCTGACCAGCGCGAGGACTTCCAGTTGCTGGGCGATGTCCAGATGGTTGGTGGGCTCGTCCAGGACCATGACGCCGGGGCGCTGGGCGAGGGCCCGGGCGATGAGGACCCGCTGCTTCTCGCCGCCCGACAGGGTGGGGAAGCTCCGGCCGGCGAGGTGGGAGGCGCCGACCGCCTCCAGTGCGGCGGCGCAGGCCGACCGGTCCTCCGCCGTGGTCCGGGATCCGGCGCCCTGGTGCGGCAGACGGCCCATCTCCACCACCTCCCAGGCGGTGAACGCGAACTCGCCGGCCGACTCCTGGGGGAGCGCGGCCAGCCGGCGGGCGCCCTCGCGCTGGCTGAGGGCGTGCAGGTCGTCGCCGTCCAGGCGGACCGTGCCGGCCGTGGGGCGCAGGGCCCGGTAGGCGCAGCGCAGCAGGCTGGACTTGCCGCTGCCGTTGGGGCCGACCAGGCCCACGACCCGGCCGCTGCCGGCGTGCAGGGTGATGTCCCGCACGAGCCGGGCCCCGCCGACGGTGACGGTCACCTCGTCGATGTCGACGTCCATCACTGGCCTCCCAGGGTGTGGCCGCGGCGGCGCATCAGCAGGATGAAGCAGGGGACGCCGATGGCGGCCGTGAGGACGCCCAGCGGGAGTTCGGTGGGGGCGAGGACGGTTCGGGAGAGGATGTCCACCCAGATCAGCAGGATCGCGCCGGCCAGGGGCGCGACGGCGAGGACCCTGCGGTGGTCGGCGCCGACCACCATCCGTGCGGCGTGGGGGACCATGAGCCCGACGAAGCCGATCGCCCCGCTGACGGCGACGACGGCACCGGTGACGGCGGCGGACACGACGAAGAGTTCCCGGCACAGCCGGGCGGGGTCGACACCGAGGGCGGCGCTGGTCTCGTCGCCCATGGCGAGCGCGTTCAGCCGGCGTGCGGAGAGCCCGAGATGGAGCAGGCCGGCGAGGACGGCGGCCGCCGCGATCGGAACGGAGCCCCAGTTCGCTCCGCCGAGGCTGCCGAGGAGCCACATCATCGCGGAGCGGGCCGCCTCGCCGTGTTCGGCGGCGAAGACCATGAAGGTGGTGATCGCCGAGAAGCCGTAGTAGAGGGCGGTGCCGGTGAGGACGAGCCGGAGCGGGGTGAGTCCGTGGTCGGTGCGGGCTATCGCGTACACGAGCGTCATCGCGAGCAGCGCGGAGCCGAAGGCGGCGGTGGACAGGGCCCAGACGCCGAACGCCCCGAACGCGCCGAAGATGAGGACGGCGTTGGCTCCGACGGCGGCGCCCGAGGAGATGCCGAGGACGAAGGGGTCGGCGAGCGCGTTGCGGACCATGGCCTGGACGGCGACGCCGATCGCGGCGAGGCCGGCGCCGACGACGGCGGCCAGGAGCGCGCGGGGGAGGCGCAGTTCCCAGACGATGGTGTACGCGGGGACCTGCTCGGGGGTGATGGTGCCGCCGGTGAATCCGGCCCTCAGATGGCCGACGGCCTCGCCCCAGCCGATGCCGGACGCGCCGAGGACCGCGCCGCAGAGCAGGGAGAGCGGCAGGGCGAGGACGAGGGCGGTGACGATCGGGAGGAGCGGCACCCGGCGGGGCGGTGCGGGGCCCGTGCCGGTGAGGGGGGCCGGGCCGGGCACGGCCGGGGGGTGCACGGGGTTGCGTTCGGCGCTCACGGCCACGCGTGGTGTCGCTTTCGCCTCGGGCCGTGCACCCGGAGGAGCGGCCGCGGGCACTCCCGGCCGGTCATCCTCTCGCAGTCCACGGCGAGTTGACAGGAGTCTCGCGCCACTGCGGGTGATCGGGCTCACGGGCCCCGGTCACCGGGGCCACGTCCACCGTTGCGGGTCAGCGCCGGATTTCGACCGGACTTCCCCCGCAGAGCGGGTGCAGCGTAACCCGTCGGCGTGGAGGGCGGGGCGCCGGGGCCGCCCGGACTCCGGATTCGGGTACGGGGTCGGGGTCGGGGTCGGGGTGGGTTCCGGGTCCGGGTTCCGGGAGGGGCACACCGTACGCGCCGGAGCCGTGACCTGGCGGGAGGGGAGCGCGGAACCTCAAGTTCTCCTCTGAAAACGGCAATTGCCGGGTTCATCAGGGCGCTTCCTGGCCATGTCCTCCTGTACACGGCCACGGACATCACGCTCCCCCGGGCCGCCGAACCTTACGGAGGTACCCATGGGGAACCCGACGGAGGGATCCACCGTCGCCGTCGTCGTGGCCGTGCTGACGGCGGCCCTGGCGGTGGCGGGGGTACTCGCGCGGCAGCGGTCGCGGGGCGGGCCGTCGCGCGTTCTCGACGTGTACGAGGCGGCCTTCCTCCGGGGCGGCCCGCTGCGGGTCGTGGACACGGCTCTGGCCGAACTGTCCCGCACCGGGCGGATCGGGATCGGCGGGCCCGGCGTCGTCACCGTCGTCACCTCCGTGGACGCCATGAACACCGTGGGCGGCGTGGACACCGGGCACCCGGTCCCAGCGGCCGTGGTCGGGGCCGTGGAGAGCGCCGGTACGGGGGCGCTGGCCGCCGTACGGCACACGGCGGCCGTCTCCCCCGCCGTCCAGGAGATCGGCGACCGGCTCGCCGGGCGCGGGCTGGCGGTGCCCCGGCGGGCGTTCCGTGTCGGGGTCCGCCGGTGGGCGGTGGCCCAGGCCGCCGTGCTGGTGCTCGCCGCCGTGGCCGTCCTGGTGCGGTCGTTCGACTACGGGGCGGCGGCGGTGCTGGTGGCGGGCGCGCTGGCCGCCAGGGTCGTCGCCCGCATGCTGCCCGCGCGGGTGAGCCGGGCGGGCCGGCGGGCACTGAGGGCGTACACGCTCCGCCATCGGCGCAGGCCCGAGCCTGCCGTACGGGTCGCGTTGAAGGGGCCCCGTGCGTTCCCCGGCGGCGCCGCGAGGGGCCTGCTGCTCGCCGCTTTCGCCGTGCCGTTCGTGGGTGGAGGCGCGGTGGGGGCGGCGGGTTCGGAGGGCGCGGCCGGGGCGGGGGCGACCTGGTGCGGGGGCGGTTCGGGGTGCGGCACCGGGGGCGGGGGTTCCTCCTGCGGCGGGGGCTCGTCCTGCGCGGGTGGGGGTTCCTCCTGCGCGGGTGGGGGTTCCTCCTGTGGCGGGGGCGGCAGCAGCAGTTCGTGCGGGGGCGGAGGGTCCGCCTGTGGTGGCGGGGGCTCGTCCTGCGGAGGTGGCGGGGGCGGGGCCTGTTAGGAGCGCGGTCTGTCAGGGCCCGGCGTCCCGGCGGACGTCGGGGTCGTACCGCGAGCAGACCCGGCGGGCGGGTGCGGCGGGTGGCGGGTGGCGGGGCGCCGGTCGGACCACACCGCCCACCGCCCACCGCCACCGCTGTCCGTAGCCGTCCGGGGTCGGTCCTTGGGTCGGCCCTTGGGTCAGTCCTTGCCGTCCGCCGCCGCCTGAAGGGCCGCCAGGTCCAGCTTCCACATCCCCAGCATGGCCCGCATCGCCCGGTCCGCGCGGGCCGGGTCGGGGTCCTGGAGGAGATCGTCCAGGCCCCGGGGAGCCACCTGCCAGGAGAATCCGTAGCGGTCCTTCAGCCAGCCGCACTGGCTCTCCTGGCCTCCGTCGGCGGTCAGCAGCCGCCAGTAGCGGTCGACCTCCTCCTGGTCCTCGCACTCGATGAGCAGGGAGACCGCCTCGTCGAAGGTGAACTCCGGGCCGCCGTTGATGGCGGTGTACGGATGGCCGTCCAGCTCGAAGTCGACGGTGAGGACCGTGCCCGCCGGGCGCGGACCGACCTCTCCGTAGTGGGTGACACGGGTGATCCGCGAGTTCGGGAAGACCGAGCAGTAGAACGTGGCGGCCTCCTCGCCCTGCGTGTCGAACCAGAGGTTGGGAATGATCCGGGGCATCGCACACTCTCCTGGGTGCTGTGGCGCGGGCACTCCCGCGCGGGCGGCGGGGACCCGTCCGGGCGGGCCCCTTGTTCCTATGACCGCCGGGCACCCCGGAAATCACCGGTCGGCCGGGATTCCCTCCGATTCCACCAGTGGCGGCCGGTCGCGGAGGGGGCCGGCGGTCAAGGTGACAGATGACCGGATGAGCAGATCGGCGTATGAACGGAATGGTGGAATAACCGTACGGGCCATGGCGGTTGGCCCCGGCATGACCACTCACGCAGATCGCACCGGGCTGGGCCGCATCGGTGTCTGGAGCGCCGCGCTCCGGGCCGTGCCGGGACAGGGCCTCGCCCCCGACGCCGCCGAAGCCGTCGCCGAACTGGACGCGTTGGGCTTCGGCACCCTGTGGATCGGCTCCAGCCCCTCGCTCGCGGAGGCCGCGCCACTGCTGGCGGCCGCGCCGCGGATCCGGGTCGCTACCGCCATCCTCAGCGTCTGGCAGCACCCGGCCGACGAGGTCGCGGCGGGCGTGGCCCGGATCGAGGAGTCCGCTCCCGGCCGGTTCCTGCTGGGGCTCGGCATCAGCCACCAGGTGCTCGCCCCGCAGTACGCGAAGCCGTACGCGACGATGGTGGCGTACCTCGACGCCCTGGACGCGGCACCCGTCCCCGTACCGGCCGGCCGGCGGATCCTCGCCGCGCTCGGGCCGAAGATGCTGCGGCTGTCGGCCGACCGGTCGCTGGGGGCGCACCCCTACCTGGTCACGGCGGAGCACACGGCCGAGGCCCGCTCCGCGCTGGGGCCGGACGCCGTCCTCGCCCCCGACCTCAAGGTCGTCCCCGAACCGGACCTGGGCCGCGCCCGCGAGATCGCCCGTGGCAGCCTCGCGCACTATCTCGGGCTGGAGAACTACGTACGCAGCCTCATCCGGCTCGGGTTCTCCGAGGCCGACCTCGCGGACGGCGGCAGCGACAGGCTCGTGGACGCGCTGTTCGCGCTCGGCTCCCCCGAGCGGATCCGGGACCGGGTCGCCGCGTACACGGACGCGGGTGCGGACCATGTCGCGCTGAACGTGATCTCCGACGCGCGGGCCGGGACGCCGCCCCGGAAGGAGTGGCGGGAGCTGGCCGCCGCGCTGGATCTCGGTACGGGCGCGTAGCGGGACCGTACGCCCGTACCTGTACGGGTACGGGCGCCCCCGCCTCGCGGTCGCTCCCCCTCGCGGTCGCTCCCCCTCGTGGTCACTCCCGGGTGATGATGTCCCGGAACGGGCCGGGCGCGGCGGTGAGTTCGGACCAGGTGCCCTGCTGGGCGATCCGGCCGCCGGCGAGGACCGCGATCCGGTCGGCGCTGCGGATCGTCGCGGGGCGGTGGGCGATGACCAGGGTGGTGCAGCGCGGCAGGGCGGCGAGCACCTCGGCGTCGCCGACTCCGTCCAGGTGGGCGGTGGTCTCGTCCAGGACGAGCACCCTCGGCCCGGTGAGCAGCGCGCGGGCCAGCGCGACCCGGGCCCGCTGGCCGCCGGAGAGGGTGGCGCCGCGTTCGCCGACGAGGGTGTCGTAGCCCTGGGGCAGGGCGGCGGCGACCCGGTCCACCCCGGTGACGGCGGCGACGGCGGACAGCTCCCGGTCGCCCGCCTCCGGGGCGGCGAGCCGCAGATTCTCCGCGAGGGTGCCGTGGAAGAGGGGGGTGTCCTGGCCGACGACGGCGACCGTGCGGCGCAGTTCGGTGTCGGCCACGGCGCGGATGTCGACGGCGGTCCCGTCGGCGGCGACGAGTTCGACCCGGCCGTGCGCGGGGTCCCAGAACCGGGCGAGGAGGTGGGCGCAGGTGGACTTGCCCGCTCCGGAGGCGCCGGTCAGCGCGAGACGGCTCCCGGCAGGCAGCCACAGGTCGACGCCGCTGAGCACGGGCCCGGCGCCGTAGTCGGCGTGGACGTCGTGGAACCGTACGGCCAGCGGGCCGGGCGGGAGGGGGCACGGCCGGACGGGTTCGGGCGCGAGCGCGGGGGCCTGGGCGGCCGCCCGGACCCGGCCCGCCGCCGCGCGCAGCCCGGCGGCCTGCCCGGCGGCGCCCGAGGCGTCGGCGACGGGGGCGAGCGCGCCCAGGGCGAAGGCCATGGCGGCGGGGGCCCAGTCCGCCGCCGTGCCGGTCGCGGCGATCGCGACGACGCCGACGACCGCCGTCGTCACCAGCAGGTCGCGGGCGGCGGCGCAGCGGGCGTCCCAGGTCTGTTCGGCGAGCTGGGCCGCGCCGAGCGCGCCGCCGTCCGCGCGGAGCCGGTCGCGCATCCGGTCCAGGGCGCCGAAGGCGAGGAGTTCGCGCAGTCCGTCGACGGCTTCGACGGTACGGGCGGACAGCCGGGCGGCACGGTGGCGGGTGCGGGTGGCGTGCCTCTCCCGTATCCGCCCGTCGAGCATCGGGAGGAGGACGAGGAGGGCGGCGGCGAGCAGGAGGGGCGGCAGCAGGCCCGGTTCGGTGGCGGCGAGGACGGCGGCCGCGGCGGAGAACAGCGTTCCCGAGGCGATGAACTGGGCCACGGCGTGGGCGTAGAAGAACTCCAGCGCCTCGACGTCGGTCAGGGCGGCCGACGCGAGGTCGCCGCTGTCCCGGCCGGCGACCCGGGCGGGGGCGCTGCGGGCGAGTCCGTCGAAGACGCGTACCCGGAGTTCGGCGAGGACCCGGTAGGCGAGGTCGTGCGAGAGGTCCATCTCCCACCAGGTGGCGACGGCACGGACGACGACGAGGGCGGCGAGCGCGGCGACGACTCCTGGCCCGGGGGCGGTGTGGCGGGTGACGGCGGTGCCCACGGTGTACGCGGCGAGGGTGACGAGGGCGACGAGCGCGGCCTGTGCGAGGAGTGTGGCGGCGACGGTACGGGCGGTGGTGGACCGGTGGGCGAGGAGCACGGGCAGCAGGGCCCGCAGGGAGCCTCTGGGGGCGGGGGTTTCGGGAGCGGTGTCGCTGGTGACAGCGGTGTCGGTGATGGTCATGCGGCGGGCCCCGCTGTCGTGAGGGCCGCGTGGGCGAGGCGCGCGTAGACGCCGCCGGCGGCGAGGAGGGTGGTGTGGTCGCCGACGGCGTCGACGCGGCCGGCGTCGAGGACCACGATGCGGTCGGCGTGCCGGACGGCCGCCAGGCGGTGGGCGACGACCAGGCAGGTCCGGCCGCGCGCGGCGGCGGTCAGCGCGCGGACGATGGCGGCCTCGCCGCGTTCGTGGACGGCGCTGGTCGCCTCGTCGAGTACGAGGACGGGCGCGTCGGCGAGGAGCGCCCGGGCGAGGGCGATGCGCTGGCGCTGGCCGCCGGAGAGGGTGGCGCCGCGTTCGCCGACGAGGGTGTCGTAGCCGTGGGGCAGCGCCAGGATCTCGTCGTGGACGGCGGCGGCGCGGGCCGCCGCGCGGAGATCGCCGTCGGTCGCGCCGGGCCGGGCCAGGCGCAGATTGTCGGCGACGGAGGCGTGGAAGAGGTAGGTCTCCTGCGCGACGACGGCGATGCCCCGGCGCAGCGCGGCGAGCGGGTGGGCGGCGAGGGGCCTGCCGTCGGCGAGGACGCGGCCCCGGTCGGGGTCGGCGTGGCGCAGGAGCAGGCCGAGGAGGGTGGACTTCCCGGCGCCTGAGGGGCCGACGACGGCGGTGGTCCGGCCGGCGGGGGCGGTGAAGTCGACCCCGGCGAGCGCGGGCCGGGTGGCGCCGGGGTGGGTGAAGTGGACGTCCTCGAAGCGGAGGGTGGGCGGTGCGGTCCAGGGGCCGGGGCGTACGCGTCGTGACTGCGCGCCGGTCGCGGTTCCGTATGGGGGTGCGGTCCCGGTCGCGGGTGGGCGTGCGTCGTCGTGCGTGCGGGGGGCCGTGGCCCGGGGCTCGGGGGTGTCCGCCGCGTCTGTGGCTGGTGTGGCGGGCGTGCGGGCTTCCGTGTCGGCCGGCGCGGACTCGCCACGGGCCACGGAACCGGACGCGCTCGCGGACCCGGTCGGACGGCGGTCCATCGCACGCGGGCCGGCGATGCGGCTGCCCGCGTCGCCCGGCACGGAAGTCCGCACCACCCCCGACGGGTCCGGGTCCTGCCGTGTACCCGGGTCGGCGGTCGGGTCGCCGGAGACCGGGGAGTCGAGCGTGCGTGGGCCGGAGGGACGGGTGTCACGGGCGTCCCCGTCGTGAGCGGGACGAGTGGTCGCCGTTGCCGCCCCGACCGCCGCATCGTCAGCACCGGGCACGTGCGCCTCCGCCGACGCGCGGGAAGCCTCGCCAGCGTGAACAGCGGAGGCGGACACCCGGCCGGAACCAGGTGTCCGAGACTCGTCCGGCACACGGAGCACCGCACCGGAGACACGGTCGCCGCCCGCCACCGGTCCGGGTGCCACGCCCAGGGCGCCCCCGGCCGCAGAGGGCCCATCGGCGCGACCGGAACCAGGCAGGTGCGCCTCTCCGGGCGTGCGGGAATCCTCGTCATCAGCGTTCGCGGAGTCCGCCCCCGGGGCGTCCACGGCCGGTTGACCACCGTCATGAACAGCGGAACCAGACACCTGGCCGGAACCAAGCATCCGGGGCTCCCCCACCGCGCGGGGAACGACGGCCGAAGCATCGCCCGTACGGCCGGAGGCGGACATGCGTGCCTCCCCCGACACCCGCGAGACCTCGTCACCGGTCGCCGCAGAGTGCACCCCTGGGACGTCCACAGCCGGTCGACCACCACCACGAACACCGGAATCAGACACCTGGCCGGAACCAAGCATCCGGAGCACCACGCCCGGAACACGGTCACCGCCCGCCGCCTCGGAGCCGGGCGCCACGGGCGAGCACGCATCCCCCGACGCGCGGAAACCCTCGCCGTCACCCTTCGCGGAGTCCGGCGCCGGCGGCTCGCCCACGGCCCGTTGGCCATCACCGCGAACTGCGGAACCGGACACTGGGGGCTCCCCCACCACACGGAGCACCACGCTGGAGGCACGGCCGCCCTCGCCCGCCGTCGCGTCGAGTGCCGTGGAGTCCGCCGCCCGTTCGTCCACCCGCGTGTCCGGGGACGGGTGGCCCTCCGCGGGATGTGCCGGGCCGCCGGGCTCTGATGCGCGGGGGACGTCGGTGCCAGTGGCCGGTACGGGTCCGGGCGCGGCGTCCGGGCCGGTGTCCTGTCCCGGCGTGCGGGGGACGGCGGCGGGTGCGGTGCGGAGGCGGGTGATGCCGTCGGCGGCGGAGACGCCGAGGTAGCCGGCGTGCCATTCTCGGGCGAGGTCGCGTACCGGGCGGAAGCATTCGGAGGCGAGCATCAGCAGCAGGTAGGTCCCGGTCGCGGTGGCGCCGCCGGTCGTGGCCGACCAGCAGGCGACGAGGACGGCGGCGACGGTGCCGCCCTGGACCGCCAGGTCGGTGATGCCGGTGTCGACGAGGGAGACACGGAGTTTGGCGACGGTCGCCCGGTGGAGTTCGCCGGAGCGGCGGCCGAGCCGGGCGCGCGTGCCGCGGACCGCGCCGGCGGCCCGGAGCGCGGCCATGCCCTGGAGGGCTTCCAGGTAGTCGGCGGACAGGGCCTCGTACGCCCCCCAGTGCCGTTCCCCCCGGCGGGCGAGGAGCCCGTCCCACCAGCGGGGCGCGAGCAGCGCGAGGAGGAGGGCGGGGGCGAGGACGGCGGCGGCCAGGGGTTCGACCAGGGCGACGGCCGTCAGCAGCAGGGGCGGCACCACGCAGGTGACGGCGAGTTGGGGCAGGTAGCGGGAGACGTACGCGTCGACTCCCTCGACGCCGTCGACCAGGACGGCCCGTACGGCGCCGGCGCGGTCGTCCGCTCCGCGTACGGGTCCCGTGTCGCCGAGGCGGACGAGGAGTTCGTCGCGGAGCCCCGTCCGTACGGTGGTGCCGGCGGCGACAGCGGTGCGCCGCTGCCAGGGGCCGAGGACGGCCCTCAGGAGCGCGGCCGCGAGGACGCCGCCGAGCAGGGCGGGGAGGGGGCCGGTGTCGCCCCGGGCGACGGCCGCGAGGGCGGTGGCGAGGAGGACGGCCTGGGCGAGGTGGGTGCAGGCGACGGCCGCGAGCACGGCGGTGGCCCGGGCGAGGGGGCCGCGCGCGGGCCGGGCGGCGCGCAGCAGTTCCGGGTGGAGCATCATGCGGGGTCGGTGTCCTCTGGTGTGCGGGGTGCGGGAGCCGGGCCGGGGCCTGCGAGGCCAGGGGGTTCGGTGAGGTCGGTGACGTCGGCGGGGGACCGTGTGCCGAACGCGAGGCCGTGCACGATCCAGACCTCGCCCGCCGGGCCGCCGAGCGCTGCGCCGAGGTCGGCCTGTTGCCAGGAGCCGACGGGCCGGGCGGCGAGACCGAGGGCGGTCGCCGCGAGATGGGCGTGCCCGACGCCGTACCCGGCGCGGAGGTGGTCGCGGCGGACGCGGGCGGGGGAAGCCCGGGAGGGGCACCCGGCGGCGAGGAGGACGGCTCCGGTACGGGCGATCCAGCCCTGCCCCGCGGCCCAGGCGGCGAGGGTGGGGAGGACGGGGCCCCGGGCCTCGGTGCGCAGCCGTCCGGCGCGGGCGGTCAGGAGCGCGGGCCGGGGTCCCCCGGTGGCGAGGTACCAGCGGGGTCCGGTGGGTGCTCCGGCGCGGGCGGCCCCCAGGACGTGGAGCAGCATGTCGTCGTCGGGGGTGCCACTGGCGGCGAGGGTGCCGGGGTCCGCGCTGCGGCGGGCGGTGACGACGGCGCGGGGCGCGCGGCGGTGGTCGGTGTGCCAGGTGCCGTGCGGCGTCCCGGCGTCGGCGAGTACCCGGAGTACGCGGTACGCCTGTTCGAGGTCGGGGTGGGCCGGTTCCGGTGGGGGCGCGGCGGTGCGGGTGTCCGGGGAGCAGGGCCGGGGCGTCGCGGGGGCGCGGGTGTCCGAGGCGGGGGGCCGGGGCGTCACGGAAGCACGGGCCCAGGACGTCACGGAGGCACGGGCATCCGGCGCACGATCCCAAGGCGTCACGGACACGCGGGCGTCCGAGGCACGGATCCAGGCCCCAGGGTCACCATCGGCATCCCAGGCACGGACCCAGGCCCCAGGGTCACCGTCGGCGGTGAGCCGGACGACAGCCAGCGGGATCGTGGGGTCCTCGCCGGGACGGCCGTCGCGGGGTTCCGGCAGTGAACGGGCCGCCAGGTCGAGACAGTACGCCGGAGCACCGGCCGCGACGAGTGCGGCGACGGTGTGCCCGGTGTCCAGGAGGGTCAGCGGCCAGCCCCGGTGGCGGTAGTGGGCGACGGTCCTCCCGGGGGCGGCGCGGAGGACCGCGAAGACGCCCCCGGCGGTGTCCCCGGGTGCGGTTGCGGGTGCGGGCCCGGCCGGGTGGAGGCGGTGGCCGACGGGGTCGTACGCGTACTGTCCGGCGGGCAGGCCCACGCCGCTCCCGGCCCCGGCGAGGAGGTGGAGGTCCACGGGGTGGAGGGCGCCCGCGGACGGTACGGGCCGCAGCCGGTGGCCGGCGACGGAGTGCCGCAGCAGCGGATCGAGCGTCGCGGGCACCGGGAGTCCGCCGTCCCGGCCCCGGGGCCGCCGGGCGGCGGGCCGCGGGGGCAGGTCGGGGCCGGGGGGTTCGGACGAACGGGCCCTGGCCAGGGCGGCCGTGACCGGTGACGGCGTGGTGGGCATGGCGGTGGCCTCACATGTGCGGGGGCGGGACCAAGGTGAAGTCCGTTGCACGGACGGGCGGTTCGGTGCGCCAGCCCCGGTCGAGTGCGGCCTGCGCGAAGCGGGGGCAGCCGAAGTAGCCGAAGGCGGCGGGCGCGTTGGGTACGAGTCCGGAGACGAGGACGCGGGCGACCATCAGCGGGGTCAGGGCGATGTCCTCGGTGGTGAGGTCGGCGGTGACGACCCGGTGTCCGCCGGCGGCGAGGCGGGCGTCGAGCCGGGCCCGGCTGCCGGGCTCGACCGCGTCGACGGGGACGGTGCCGAGGGCGGGGTGGGTGAAGCGGCGGGCGAGCGGGGCCGTCCGGGGGTCGAGCCAGATCTGCACATGGGCGCCGAGGTCGCGTACGGCGGCGAAGTCGTCGCCGGCCGCGTCGAGGTAGCGGCGGTCGGGCCGGTGTTCGAGGTAGAGGCCGGGGGCGAGGAGCCCGGCGTCGACGGCCTGGAAGACCCAGCCGTCGGGCTCGGTCGTGCCCTGCGTGAACACCCAGGTGTGCACGGCTTCGAGGACGGCCTTGCGGACGGCTTCGGCCGGGTCGAAGCGGCAGGCGAACCCGGCGGCGTACAGGCCGCGTACGGGGTCGTGGGCGAGGGCGGCGAAGCAGGGCGCGAACTCGGACTCCATCTCGACCACGCTGATCTCCAGCGCGCACCCGGCGAGGTCGTCGGCGAGCCCGGGCACGGAGGCGATGTCGATGCCCCGGGCGGGTCCGTCGAGATGCCACCACAGCTCCAGGGCGTCGCGTTCGACGACTTCGAGGAGTCCGCGTTCGACGGCGTCGTCGAGGCCCTGCCCGGTGGCGATGCCCGCGTAGTTCAGATGGTGGGTACGGGGCAGCTCGCGCAGGGCGCCCTGGCGCCAGTTGAGGTGGCTGAGGGCGACGGGGACCCAGCATTCCGTACCGTCCTCGTCGGCGCGGGTCCACAGCGCGGGGGTGTCCGGGCCGAGGGGCCGGTAGGGGAAGCCGGGGCGCCGGTACTGCCAGTCGGCGTACGCGGGCAGGTCGCCGGGCCCGTACACGCGCTGTCCCTCGGCGGCCAGCCGCGCGGCGGTGGTCCGGCGGGGCGCGTCGGGGTGGCCCGGGGGCGGGAGGCGGTTGCCGCAGTAGCGTTCGACGGCTTCGGCGACGGCGGCGACACGGGCGCCGTCGGGGTCGCCGAAGGTGGTGCCGAGGGAGACCCGGTCCGCGGGCCAGGCGCCGAAGCGGCGGGCGTCGGACACCTCGGCGGTCATGGCGGTGTAGCGGGGCGGCGCCCCCCGTGGGTGGGGTACGGGGGCGACGGAGCGGACGATGCCGCAGACGGGGTCGGTGAGATGTTCCAGGGGCAGGGGCAGGGGCAGGGGCTGGGGCGGAGTGGTCACGGGCGCGGTGGTCATGGGTGGGTCTCCTCGGCGGGGTCCGGTCGTACGGTGTCGGCGCGGCGCACCTCGGTGACGGGCAGCAGGAGCGCGCTGCCGTCCGGGTGCAGGGTCCGGCGGGAGGGCAGGAGCCGGGTCGCGGTGACGGGGTCGCCGCCGGTGTGGGGGTTGCGGGCGTGGGCGGGGAAGTGGTGTCCGGCGACCTCGATCCGCAGCCGGGTGCCGGCGGGCAGCCGGCGGGCGAGGAGGCCGAGTTCGACGCGGACGGTGGTGTCGCTACCGGGCGGCCCGGCCGTGCGGGCGGTGCCGAGGGCGAGGGGGGCGGCCCGCCCTTCGGGGTCGAGGGCGACGACGCGGACGAACCAGTCGGCGGCCGGGGTGTCGGCGCGGGCGCGCAGCAGCGCGGAGGCGGTGCCGAGCAGGTCGACGGGGTGGTCGAGGGGGGCGGTGAGGAGGAGGGCGCGGTCGGCGCGGTCCGGGTCGGCGCGCAGGTCGTCGGAGCGTACGGGGTGGGCGGGGTCGGCGAGGAAGGTGGCGCCGTACAGCAGCCGGGCGGCGAGGGGCCGGCCGGGCGGGGGGCCGTCGGGGGGCGCGGGGCCGAGGTCCCCGGAGGTGTGGGGCGGTTCGGCGGGTTCGAAGGGGCAGTGGTGGGCGGGGGTGTCCAGGGCGGGGCCCGCCGGGCACCACCAGGGGCTGCCGGCGAGGGCGATGGCGCCGTGGGCGCGGTGGGCGCCGTCCGTGCGGCCTGTGTCCTCCGTACGGTCGGTGAATCGGCCGTCGTGGACGGCGCGGGCCCAGCGGGCGGCGAGCCGGCCGGTGTCGATGTGGTGTTCGGGCCGGGCGCCGGGGCCCGGGTCGCGGGTGAGCCGGTGGCCCCAGGGTCCGAGGACGAGCCGCGCGGGGCCGCCCCAGTGGCGCCAGAGCGCGACGGTGTCGGCGGCGAACGGGTCGTGGGTGCCGCCGATGGCGAGCAGCGGGACGCGTGCGGCGGCGGCCAGCCCGAGGACCGGTCCGGCCCACCGGGTGGTCCACACCCCGGGCCAGGACGGCAGCGCGCGCCCGAGCCGGGCGGGCAGGGCGGTGAGCGGCAGATGGGCGAGGAGGCCGGGGTCGCGGGCGAGCAGCCGGTCGAGCGCGGCGGGGTCGGAGTCGTGCCGGTCGCCGTGCGCGGCCCACCAGCCGGCCCGGCCGAGGAGGCGTTCCACGCCGGAGGGTTCGCGCGCGGTCTCGGCGGTGCCGAGGGCGGGTACGGCGGCGATGACGGCGCCGGGTGCCTCGTCCGGGTGGGGCGGCGGGTGGGTGGTGTCCCCGGTGACGGTGACCAGGGCGCAGTACGCGGCGTACGAGGAGCCCGCGGCGACGGTGCGGCCGTCGCTCCAGGGGCGGTCGCGGATCCAGCGCAGGGTGGCGGCGCCGTCGGCGGCTTCGTGGGCGTAGGGGCGCCAGGCTCCCGGGGAGCCGTGGCGGCCCCGGACGTCCTGGACGGCCACCGCGTAGCCGTGTTCGGTCCAGCGGCGGGCCTCCGCGTGGTGGGCGGAGCGGCCGTAGGGCGTACGGATGAGCAGGGTGGGGTGCTTCTTCCGGCGGCCGGTGGTGCCCGGTTGTGGGAGGTGGATGTCGGTGGCGAGGCGGGCGCCCGCGGACGGGACGGTGACGGTACGGGTCACGGGGTGGCCGCCGGGGCGGGCAGTGGCGCGCACGCGGGCACCGGGAGGACGGGGTGCGCGGAGAGGGTGAGGTCCCTCAGGTCGAGCCGGCGGAGCAGCGGATGTCCGGGGCCGGGCTCGCCGCGCGCCCAGGCGACGAGGTCGCGGGTGAGGAGGGCCGCCGTGTACGCGGCGGAGGCGGCGGTGTGCCGGGGGCCGGTGTCGGCGGTGCGGGTGCCGGCCCAGTAGGCGGCGAGTTCGCGGTGGGCGGGGGTCGCGGCGAGCCGCCGCAGCCGGACATCGGCGGCGGTGACGCCGACCGGTCCGGCGGCGGGTGGTTCGAGCCAGACGTGGGCGCCTTCGCGGTGGCAGCGCAGCCAGCCGACGCCGTCGCGGGAGAGCTGGTCGGGGATGTCCCACAGGCCGGGGGGCACGGGCCGGTCGAGACACCAGACGACGGCGGTACGGGGGCCGGTGCGGGCGGCGAGCGCGCCGAGGGACCGGGGGTCCGTCACCGGTACGGGGTCGGCGCCCAGGGCACGCGCGATGTCGGTGAGCGGGCCGGTGAGGACGGGGTCGCCGAGGAGGAGAAGGGTGGTACGGGCGAGGAGGGCGGAGGTCTCCGAAGCGGCGGTGGCGTTCGGGGTTTCCGGGCCGGTGGCCAGACGGCATCCGGCCGCGTCGAATCCGGCCGGCGGACGCCCGGAGTCCGGTGTGCGGCGGCCGTCCGCCGTATCCCCGGCATCCGGTACGCCGGACGCGTCCGAAGCAACCGTGGCTCTCGTGGCGTTCGGAGCGTCCGGGGTACCCGAGATCGCCGGGCTGGCGGCAGGACGTCCGACCGCATCAAGGGCGGCCAGCAGACGCGTGACGTCCGGTACGCCGCCGACATCCGGGCCGGAAGCGCGGCCACCCGCGACGCCGAAGGCAGACAGCAGACGCACGACATCGGGTGCGTCGGGCACGTCCGAAACAGCAGGGGCTTCCGTGGCGTTCGGGGTCCCCGGGCCGGTGGGCAGGTGTCCGGCCGTATCGAGGGCGGCCGGCGGACGCACGGAGTCCGGTGCGCCGCCGACGTCTCCGGCGTCCCGGGCATCCGGGCCGGTGGCCAGACGTCCAACGGCATCGCAGCCGGCTGGCGGATTCGCTGCGCCCGGCTCTCCGCAGACGTCCGCCGCGTCCCGGGCATCCGCAGTGTCCGCGGTGTCGGTGGCATCCCCGGTATCCGTGGTGTCCGTGGTGTCCGTGGTGTCCGGGTCGGCGGCCAGGTATCCGGCCGCATCGAAAGCCGCCAGCAGACGCGCGGTGGCCGGGTCCCCGGGGTGGGTGTCACCGGTGGGCGGCCCGCCGTCGAGCAGTCGCATCAGCTCCGCCGGGGGCACGGTCCCGGTGTCGACCCGGAGGAAGTCGCCGTCGGGGGTGCGCAGGGCCGGCCCCCGGCCGGGTACGGCGACGAGGGCGGCGCCGGGGGCGAGGCGGAGGGGGTTCACGGGAGGGCTCCTCGACTGCTGCTGGTGGACTGCGGTGACGGTGGTGAAGGGGAAGGGGAGGGAGAGGGGGAGCCGGGGCCGTCCGGCGCGGGGAGTGCCGGACGGCCCCGGCGGGTGGGCCCGTGGTCACCGCCGGGACGGCGACCACGGGTTCATGCCGTGGTTACGCCTGGCCCGCCTCGGCGGCGTCAGCAGCCTCGGCAGCGTCGTCGAACGGGTTCTCGACGAGCGCGTTGGAGTGGCTGGCGGACAGGTGGGCGAGCTGACCCGGGTCGGCGATCGGGGCGAACACCTTGTGCTGGTCCATGACGCGAACTCCTCTTCTGATGAACGACAGATGGGTTTTCTGATGGTTTTTCTGGTGCTTCATGCCCGTTGTCGCGAGCACATGACCGACCTTAATGAATATGATTTTCATTCCGCAAGGGGTGGTGGGAGCGGGACGGGGTGATCCGGGTAACACACCGGCCAGCCGCCCTCGGGATCCGTGCCGACCCGGCCGGCCACGCCGAACACCCCGGCGAGCAGTTCGGGGGTCACCACCTCGTGCGGCGGCCCGTCGGCGGCGACCACGCCGTCCCGCAGGGCGACGATCCGGTCGGCGAACCGCGCCGCCTGCCCCAGGTCGTGCAGGACCATCAGCACGGTGAGGGACCGCTCCCGGCGCAGCCGGGTGACCGTCGACAGCACCGCCAGCTGATGTCTCAGGTCCAGATAGGTCGTCGGTTCGTCGAGCAGCAGGACGCGGGTGTTCTGGGCCAGCGCCATGGCCAGCCGGACGCGCTGGCGTTCACCGCCCGACAGCGAGTCCACCGGCCGGTCCGCCCAGTCGGCCGCTCCCGCGTCGGCGAGCGCCCGCGCACACACGGCGTCGTCGCCGCCGCGCAGCATCCCCAGCGGGCCCCGGTCCGCGTACCGGCCCTGGCGCACCAGCTGGCGCACCGTCATCCCGGGGACGGGCGGGGACGACTGGTGGAGCAGGGCGACCCGGCGGGCGGCGGCGCGGCGGGAGAGCCCCGCGAGGTCGTCGCCGTCGAGCAGGATCCGGCCCGCGCCGGGGCGCGAGAGGCCCGCGCACAGCCGCAGCAGGGTGCTCTTCCCGGAGCCGTTCAGCCCGACCAGGGCCACCGTCTCGCTGGCCCGGACCGCGAGGTCGACACCGCGCAGGACCTCCCGCCCGCCAGGGTGGCCGAAACGTACCCCCAGGGCACGGAGCACCGGGCCGTCCCCGCTCTCCCCCGGTGTCGGCGCGGCTCCGTCCGGCATCCGGTTCCGTTTCCGTTTCCGGTCCGCTGTGGTCATGGGTGCTCTCCTCGTACCGTTAGGGGGTCGGTCATCGCGGGTCACGGCGTCTCCTGCGGGGTACGGCGGGCCACCAGCAGCAGCAGCGCCGCGCCCACGCAGGTGGTGACCGCGCCGGTGGGCACGGTCAGCCGGTCGGCGGCGAGGGCTTCCGTCAGCAGCCTGGACAGCGCCTGGGCGGCGGCGTCCGCTCCGCCGACCACGGCGGCGCCGGTCAGCGCGGCGCCCGGCAGCGCCGTCCGCAGATCGGCGCCGTGCAGCGCGAACGCGAGCCGGGGCACGAGCAGTCCGACGAATCCGAGCGCTCCGACGGCGGCGACGGCGCCCGCCGTGAGCGCCACGGCGCAGCCGATCGCGGCGAGCCGGGCCGGGCCGGGGCGCAGTCCGGCGGCGGCTGCCTGGTCCTCCCCGCAGAGCAGCAGGGTGAGCGGGCCCGCGAGGGCCCACGCCACCGCGAGCCACACCGCCGTCCAGGGCCACAGCAGGTTCCAGTGCGCCCAGACGCGGCCCTCGGTGGAGCCGACGAGCCACTGCACCACGCTGCCGAGTTCGCCGGGGGCGACGAGCAGCACCATCGCGGTGAGGCCGGACAGGGCGGCGGACACCAGGACTCCGTAGACGGCGGCGCCCTGCGGGTCGGCCCGTTCCCGGCCGGCGAGCAGCCACAGCAGTCCCGCGCCCGCGCACCCTCCGGCGACGGCGGCGACGACCACGGCGGCCGGCGAGTGCCAGCCGGCGATTCCGGCGCCGGTGGCGGCGACCGCGCCGAGGACGGCGCCGGGGGTGACCCCGGTGACCTCGGGCCCGGCGAGCGGGTTGCGCAGCGCGGACTGGAGGACGATGCCCGCGACCCCGAGCGCGGCGCCCGCGCCGAGCGCCACCAGGGCCCGGGGCAGCCGCAGTTCGAGGACCACATGGCGGGCGAGCGGGTCGCCGCCGCCGCGCAGCACCTCCCACACCCCGGCCGGGCCGAGGGCACGTCCGGCGACGAGGCCCGCGCAGCCGGCGGCGACGACGAGCGCGCAGAGCAGGGCGATCCGCCTCATCGGGCGCCACCTCCGGCCGGTGCCGCCGGCGCCGCGGGTGCCGCCGATGTGCCCGCTGCTCCCGATGTCCCCGGTGATCCCTCCGCTCCCTCCGTTCCCGATGCCGCCGCGCGCCGGTCGCGCGTACCGCGTCTGAGCAGCAGGACGCCGACGGGGACCCCGAGGAGTGCCGTCCAGGCGCCGACGGGGGTCTCGACGGGGGCGAGCGCGAGCCGCGCCGGGAGGTCGGCGCAGGCGACGACGGCCGCCCCCCACGCCGCCGCCCAGGGCAGGCGACGCGGTGCCTCGGCGTCCGGGAGCAGCCACGCGGCCAGCCGGGGGGCGAGGAAGCCGACCCAGGCGAGGGGGCCGCAGACCGCGACCACCGGCGCGATCAGGACAATGGCAGCGGCGAGCGCGGCCAGTCGCGCCCGATCCGCGCGTACTCCGAGGGCCCGTGCATCGTCGTCCCCGAGCCGCAGCACGGACAGGACGGGCGCGCACAGGACCAGGGCGGGTACGGCGGCGAGCAGCCACGGGGCGAGGCCGGTGACGTCGTCCCAGGTGCGGGCGGAGAGGCTGCCGAGGAGGTAGCGGTAGATGAGCTGGAGGTCCAGTTGGTCGGCGAGGACCATCAGGACCAGCAGGGCGGCCTGGAGGGCCGCCGCGACGGCCGCGCCGCACAGCAGGACGGCGGACGGTCCGCGCGCGGATCCGGCCGCGAGCAGGGTGAGGGCGCCGCCGACGACGGCGCCGCCGATGGCCAGGAAGGGCTGGAGCGCGAGCGGGACGGAAACGGCGAGCACGAGCGGGGCCGCGACGCCGAGGGCGGCGCCGGAGGAGACGCCGAGGAGTTCGGGCACGGCGAGCGGGTTGCGGAGTGCTTCCTGGAGCACGAGGCCGGCGGCCCCGAGGCAGGCCCCCGCCACGAGGGCGAGGACCAGCCGGGGCAGCCGCAGTTCGGTCACCACGATGTCGTGCGGCAGTTCGGCGAGGGGGATCGCCGGGGTGCCGAGGGCGGGGCCGCACAGGGCCACGGCGAGGGAGACCGCGAGCAGCAGCTGACGGCGGTTCACCGCAGTTTCGCCGTCGCCTCGTCCAGGACGATGCCGAGGGAGCGGGTGCCGCGGCCCTTGGCCCAGACGTCGGCGTCGACCTCGTGGACCTCGCCCGCGCGGACGGCGGGGACCTTCGACCAGAGCGGGTGCTGCGCGAGCCGTTCGGCGAGGGGGCCGTCCGAGGAGCCGCGCGCGGTGAGCGTCTCGACGAAGAGGACGTCGACCTTCCGGGCCAGGATCTCCTCCAGGCTGTAGGCGCCGGAGACGCCCCGGCTCTTCCAGGGGTAGTGCGACAGGCGGGGGAAGAGCCCGGCGGTGACATCGGTGCCGGGGGTGGCGACGCCGAAGTTCTCCTCGTCGCCGAAGACGATCAGGCTGGTCCGGTCACTGGGGTCGTTTTCGGCCCGGGCGAGCTTGTCCCGAAAACGCTGTTCGGCACGTTCGGCCTGCGCGGTCCGGCCGGTGAGCGCGGCGAGGTCCCGCAGGTAGCGGACGCTCTCCTGCCAGTTGCCCGGCTGTACGGGCCAGAACACCGTGGCGCCCTTGAGCGCGGGGGCGAGCCGGCCGTGGGTGTCGGCGAGGCCGATCACGAGGTCGGGCCGGTGGGAGAGGACCGCCTCGGCCTCGGGGCTGAGGAAGCCGCCGGGTATCGACGGGATCCGGGCGGCCCGCTCCTTGCCGAGGAAGCGCGGGTGGGCCAGCAGCTCGGAGTTGGTGGCGACGGGGACCATGCCGAGTTCGCTGAGCATGTCGTCGCAGAGCGCCACCAGGCAGACGACGCGTTCGGGCGGGCGGGGTGTGGTGACGGTCACCCGGTGGACGTCGGTGACGGTGCGGGCGGGGGTGATGGGGGCGACGCTCCGGTCGGTGCGCCCACCGGGCCGGGCGGCGCTCCCGGAGCCCCCGGAGTCGCCGGAGTCCCCACCGGTGATCGCTCCGCACCCCGTGATCAGCGTTCCCGCGAGAACGGTGGCGGCCCAGCGGCGCAGTGTCCGGACGCGTATACGTACACGCAACACAGAAATTCCTCCCTTATGTCCATTTATGCACCGCCGTTGCGGTGCGACATCGAGCCACATGATAATCATTTCCATTAATCTTTCCGACACGTGCCCGCTGCGAACCCGCCGCGGATCCGTCCCCGAGCCCTGGGAGCAGCCCATGCCGTCCTCGCCCGATGCCCTTCCGCCCCGGCTGGTGGTGGCCGACCAACACGCCGGAGCCGTACGGGTCCTGGACCTCCCGTCCGGATCGACGGCCGGATCGACGGCCGGACAGCCCGTCGGAGACCAGGCCGGAAAGCAGGCCGGAAAGACCGTCGGCGGCCTCGACGGGGTGCACCTGTCCGAGCACGCGGGATTCCTCGCGCTGCCCGGGGGCCGCACCGCGTTCGTCGACGACCGCGCGGGGGAGCTGATCGTCCTCGATCCGTACGGGCCGGAGCGGGGGCGTCCGCTGGTCGCGGCGTCGGCGCCGGTCGCCACGCCCGCGGAGCACCTGGCGGCCGACCCGTCCGGCCGGCTCGTCGTCGTCACCACCGGGCTCGGGCGCAACGAACTCCCCTGGAGCGAGGTGACGACCGTGGTCGACCTCGGCGCGGCGGGCGGACCCCGCGCGGTCCGGGTCCGTACCCGTGCCGGGGAGCCCGGCGCCGTCGTCGTCCCGGGCGACGGGGAGGACCCGCTGGAGGGCTGGGTGGTGCTGCGGCACCGCGAACCGGGGGCGTTCACCGTCCACCGGTCCCGGGAGCTGCTGGCGGCGGGGCCCGGCTGCCCGCCCGCGCCGCTCCACCACGAGCTGCCGCTGTCCGACGACGACGGCCACGGGGACGCGTACGACCCCGTGGGCGGACGGCTGTTCGCCGCCGCGGGCTCGGGGGTGCACCGCGCCCGGCGTACCCGGGTGGGCCTGGTGGCCGAGCCGGCGCTGTCCTGGCAGGGCCGGGGGCGGGGCTACTTCCTGCGGTTCGACGCCGCCCGCCGGACGCTCTGGTCCTGTGTACGCGGCGGCCCGGCCGACCCGGCGCGGTGGCCCGAGTGGACCAACTGCGCCTGGTGGCACCGGCCGGACCAGGGGCGTACGGGCCGGCTGCCGCTCGGTCCCGGGCTCGTGTTCCGTTTCGCGGTGGCCGCCCGGCATCTCGCCTTCGCGCGGGTCCACCCGGACGGCGACGAACTCGTCCTCGTCGACGCCGAGACGGTCGAGATCACCGGCCGGATACCACTGCCCGCGATGGCCGGGCGCCCCCGCGCGGGCGACACCCCCTGGGACGGGGCCCAGCGGCGGGCGATCGCCGCCTCACCCGCCCATGACCTGGTCGCCGTCAGCCGGGGCGGCCATGGCGAGATCCAGCTCGTGGACGCGGCGGCCGGGGCCTCGCTGGGCACGCTGACGGTGTCCACTCCGCTCGACGACGGGGGCCGCCTCGCGCTCGTCTCACCGGGCGACGGCGCCGAACGGGACACCGTGGGCCGCTGACAACCGGCCCGGAGCAGTACACCGGGGGCCTGGCACGGTGGCACTTGCCGGCGCACCATGCCCGTATGCCGGAGAACAGAAGGACGGACAGCGACAGGGCTACGGGGACGGATACGGGTACGGGTGCAGCCACCGGTGCAGGTACGGGTACGGGGCCGGGGCCGGGGCCGCTCGCCGTGGACGAACGCGGGAACGCGCTGCTCGCGTTCCTCCCCGGCGCCGAGGACACTCCCCCGGGCGGTGCTCCCGTCACGGTGGCACTGGTGGTCATGCGCCACGGCGGCCGGATCCTGCTGGTCCACGACCGGTACCGGGACTGGTGGGAACTGCCCGGCGGCGGAATCGAGCCAGGCGAGATCCCGCGCCGCGCCGCCGCCCGGGAGCTGTGGGAGGAGAGCGGGCAACGGGCCGACGGGGAGCTGCGGTTCGCGGGATGGGCCCGGTTCCTGACCGCCCCCGCGCGGCGGACCGAGTACGGCGCCCTCTTCACCGGCGGGGCCGCGCGGCGCGAACCCTTCCGCGTCAACGCGGAGACCACGGGCCTCCACTGGTGGGACCCTGCCGGTCCCCCACCCGGCCGGGCCGCCGCCCTCGACCTTCTGCTCGTCCGGCTCACCGGGTGATCGGCTGACGGGGCAGCCGGCTTCAGCGGGCCGCTCCCGTGGGGAAGTCTGAGTCGATGAGGACAGATGTTCTGTCGGTCCTGGTACGGAGCACAGGGCCGACCGGGCCCGCTCCGGCAGGTCTCCGTTCCGGCGTCCCGGAACGGAGGCGTCACGCTATCCGGACGGGTCGGTCACCTCGGACCGTTGTCCCACTCCGGATCGAAGTGGGCGCCGGGCGCGCACATCGCCCACCGCCCCGTCCGGCCTACGGTGTCGTCGCCCGCTGGCCCGGCCCGGCCCTTCTCGGCCCTGCGTGATGTCTCCATGTCAGTGCTCTCCGGCTCTTTCGGGAGGGGCCGCCGCACTCGGCGCCCGTCCGTTCGACTGTCGGTACATACCACAAGACGAGTGGTCGACGGCGGCGGTTGCGACGGCAGGGCGGCCGATCCGCGGAGTCGTGGAAGTCGGCCACGATTTGGCCGGATCCCCTACAACTCTCCGTAACGGTAGAGGACTTGGCGGATTCGCCACCCCGACAGGACCTGGGGGAGGACCGGCCGGAGTCCGGCGATGACCTCCTCGGCGACGGTCGGCGGCGGCCGGCGGGAGGACGCCGGCGCCCACCCCGTCCCACCGGCCCGTCGGGCGCGTAACGGCTCCGCGTAGTCTGCTGATCATGAACGAACCGGAAATACGCCGTGCCACGGCGGACGACGTCCCCGCCATCATGGCCATGCTCGCCGACGATCCCCTGGGCGCCCAGCGGGAGTCACCGGACGATCCCGCCCCGTATCTGGCCGCCTTCGAACGGCTGGCCGGTGACGCCCATCAGCGCCTGATGGTGGCCGTTCGCGACGGGCAGGTGGTCGGCACCCTTCAACTCACCATCGTGCCGGGGCTCTCCCGGCGCGGTGCCACCCGCTCGATCATCGAGGGCGTCCGTGTCCACGCCGACGAGCGGGGCGGCGGACTCGGCACCCGGCTCATCGAGTGGGCCGTCGAGGAGTCCCGCCGGGAGAACTGCCGGATGGTCCAGCTGACCTCGGACATCACCCGCGCGGACGCGCACCGGTTCTACGAGCGGCTGGGCTTCGAAGCGACTCACGTCGGGTTCAAGCTCCCGCTCTGAGGGTGCCGGTGGGCCACGGCCGGGAAGCGTGTCCTCGTCCGCCGGGTCGCAGGCAGGCACGGCACAGTGGGCTCGTACGACCTGGTCCGCCGGCGGCCCGGGACGGACCGGGCCGCCGGCAGCGGATCACGGCCTGTCGCCGCGTACCACCGCCACCGGGCAGTGCGCGTGGTGCAGCAGCGCCTGGCTGACGGAGCCCAGGAGCAGCCCCACGAAGCCGCCGCGTCCCCGCGCGCCCATCACGATCAGCTGGGCGCGCTCGGTCTCCTCGATCAGCGCCGGGCGGATCCGGCCCTCCACCAGCCGCCGGCGCGTGGTGACGTCCGGGTACCGCTCCTGCCAGCCGGCGAGTGCCTCGGCGAGCAGCCGCTCCTCCCCCGCCCGGAGCCGGTCGACGCCGTCTACCAGGTTCTGCGGGTGGCCGGGGTCGTCGTCCCCGCGCTCGGTCCAGGTGTTCCACGCGTGTACGGCCACCAGCTCCGCGCCCCGTGCCGAGGCCTCCGCGAACGCGAACCCGACCGCCGCGTCCGCCTCCGGCGAGCCGTCGACCGCCACCACGACGGGCCCGGAATCCCGTGCGTCACCGCGTACCACCAGCACCGGGCAGCGCCCGTGCGCGGACAGGTGCACCGCCGTGGAGCCGACGAGGAGCCCGATGAAACCGCCCATCCCCCGGCTGCCGACGACCACCAGGGACGCCTTCCGCGACTGCGACTCCAGCACGGTCAGCGGCTCACCGGTCACCAGTTCACGGGTCACCTCGATGTCCGGCGCGGTCTCCCGCGCCCGGTCCACGGCGTCGGAGAGCACCCGCTCGGCCGCGTTGAGCAGTCCGCCGCCGACCGGGCCCGTGGGGGAAGGGCCGAGGTCCACATGCATCGCGGGCCAGATGAAGGCATGGACCACATGGAGCCCCACCCCGCGCAGCCGCGCTTCCCGGGCCGCGACCTCCACTGCGGTGAGCGCCGACTTCGAGCCGTCCACACCGACCACGACCGGACCGTTCATCACAGCACTTCCGTTCTTCTGCGCTTCTGCGTGCCTGGTACCGCCGTACCCCGAACCGGCGTACCGCTGTACGCCTTCAGTCTCGACCCGTGAGACGGGGCCCGCACGGGCCGAAGGTCCGGGTGAGGAGGGACGAACAGCCCTCACGGCGAGGGCGCAAAGGCCGTTCCCGTACGCCATTGGTCCCCTGCCGGCGGGCGGGCCGGCGGAACCCGGCCCGACGCCCTCAGCTCCCGCCCCCGCCCGTGTCCGTGGGGCCCCCGGGCATCGCCGGCCCGTCGGCGATCGCGCGCAGCGCGTCGAGGTGGCGGGCGTACACCGCCCGGCCCTCCCCCGTCAGCGCGAGCCAGGTCCTGGGCCTGCGGCCGACGCGGCCCTTGTCGACGGCGAGCAGGCCGGCCTCCTCCAGGGACGCCACCTGTTTGGACAGCACGGAGTCGGTGACCTCGACAAGGTCGCGCACGAAGCCGAACTCGGCCCGGTCGACGGGCGCGAGCGCGGCGACGACGGAGAGCCGGACGGGCGCGTTCAGCAGCGGGCACAGCGCGTGCCGTGGGTGCCGTGGGTGCCCGGTCACGCCAGCCGCCCCTCACGGAACGCGACCGTCGCCGGCGGCAGCGCGCACACGAGGGCGGCCACCGCCGCGAAGGGGACGCTGTCCTCGAACGAGGACGTCCCCAGGGCCACGGCGATCGCGAAGAAGACGGCCCAGTTCCCGAGCATCCCGCCGTGCCGGAGGCCGAAGCCACGGCGGATCGCCCGCTGTCGGCTCGCGTACACGCTGAGCCCGCCCACCAGGGCGATGTTGAGGACGGCGAAGGTCAGCGCGGCAACGAGGCCCTGCCAGAGCAGGGCCATGGGGACGAGGACGAGCTGCCCGGCGGCGAAAGTCCAGAGATAGCGGGCGTACCACCCGCTGGAGTCGACCGAGGCCGCTTCCACCCGCGCGGCACGCCTCAGCGCGGCCTCCGCCGTGCCGTGCGCGTCCGGATGTCCGTGCCCGTGTGCGTCCATGCGACTCCGCCCCCGCCATCTCTCGACTGCGTCGATCTGTTCAACCTGTTCGATCTGTTCGATCTCATTCCAGAGTGGCATCTACTTTCCATTGCGGCAAGTACTTGTCGGTCAGGACGGGAAACCGTCACCGCCGGCGGCCGGCGGTGGGTAGAACCGGCGCGCCCAGCGGCGGAAGGGGCCGATCGGGCCGTCCCCCTGGGCGAGGCGGGGCGGCTGCCGGTACTGCTTGTGGTCCCAGATGGGGAAGTCGGCTGCGGTGAAGGCACAACTGGCGCGGAAGACGGCGCGGTTCAGCAGCCGCTCGGCGGTCCGGCTCACCGTGCGCGCCAGCGGGCCCGGCAGTGCGGCCGGTTCGGTGAACGCGAGCCGGTTCAGCTGCCGGAACTGCATCCGGTTGGGGCCGATCGCGGTCGGCATCACCATCGTGCACATCCGCAGCCCGACCCGGGGCGTGTGCACGTCCGCGTGCAGACAGCCCAGCCCGTAGCCGTCGACCTCCACGTCGACGGTGAAGTCACCCAGCAGGGGCGCCGACTCGTGGGCCCGCAGGGACACGTGGAACATCGCGCCGTCGTAGACGACCGGACCGTCCGTCTCGGCCTTCCGCCAGCCGTGGAGGGTGGCGAAGTGTCCGACGTCGACCGAGTTCTCGATCACTTCCTGAACGTTTCCGGCCAGCTCCCACACGGCGCTCCGGGCGGCCCGCCGGCCGATGACGTGCCACTCGGGGATCCACCAGTCCGGGTCCCGGCCCTCGTGGTGGCGCCACACGAACACGGCTCCGTTGGCCTCGCACACCGGCAGACGCTCCAGCCGGGAGCGCGGCGGCGGGGTCCCGTAACCCGTCCGCACGCACGCCCCGTCGGGACCGAACGCGAAGAAGTGGAACGGGCAGACCAGATCGTCCCCCTCGACCCGCGCCAGGCCGAGATGGGCGCCGAGGTGCGGACAGTACGGCCGCACCGCCCGCACCTCGCCCGTCGTCAGCCGGTACAGCACCACGTCCCCGCCCGCGAGCGGCCGGGTCAGCACGCGGCCGGGCCGCAGTTCCCCGGAGAACGCCAGCGCGGACCACCCGCTCGGATACGGCAGCGCCGGCAGACCCGCCCGGTCCGCCGGAGTCGGCCCCTGACTGATCCTGCGCCCGTACTCGCGTGAAAATCCCACCGTCTCCCCTGCCTGCATCGAGCCGCCTGGAGCGAACGCCCGAACCCGAACTGCCCGGACCGAGCTGCCCGATTCGGCTGCGGGAAGCCTGCCCACCTTGCTCCAACACCCTTCCAAATCGCCGCACATCACCCGAACGAGGGCGCCGGGCGGGGCGTCCCGGCCACTCTGCGATGCTGACGCCATGTCACGCACAGAGCACTTCCCGGGCCCCGTCAGCCCGGATGCCCCCACGGCGATAGCGAGTCCTCTGCTCACCCAGCGGTGGCTGGATCTCGCCTTCGTCCACTGGGCCGTGGATCCGTCCCACGTGGCCGGGCTGCTGCCCGCCGGGACCGTTCCCGACGTACTCCACGGGACCACCTATGTCGGCCTGGTGGCCTTCCGGATGGACCGGGTCGGCTGGTTCCGGCTGCCCGGAATTCCCTACTTCGGCGCGTTCCCGGAGACGAACGTACGTCTGTACTCGGTCGACGCGGACGGCCGGCGCGGCGTCGTGTTCCGCTCGATGGACGCCGCCCGGCTGCTGCCGGTGGTCATGGGACGGGCCGGGTTCCGGCTGCCGTACCTGTGGTCCCGGATGTCCGTCCGCACCGATGGCGACACCGTCGTCTACACCAGCTCCCGGCGCTGGCCCGGGCCGCGCGGCGTGGGCGGCCGGATAGCCGTACGGAAGGGGGAGCGCATCGAGGAGCCGTCGGAGCTGGAGCACTTCCTGACCGCCCGATGGGGGATGCACAACGCCTTCCCCGGCGGTGTCGCCTACCTTCCGAACGACCATCCCCGGTGGCCGCTGTACCGGGCGGAGCTGGTCGAATGCCGGGAAGGACTGATCGCGGCGGCCGGGCTGCCCGCGCCGCAGGGGGAACCCGTCAGTGTGCTGTATTCGCCGGGCGTACCCGTCCGCCTCGGCCGGCCCGCGCGCTCACCGGGGGCCGCCGAGATCTGATATACATGCGGTGAACCGTATAATAATTCACCGTGTGCGGATGGGCGAGCAGACGGGCAGACGGGTAGAGAGGGCGGGTCCGGCATGCAGTTCACAGCACCGCGCGGCTTCCGGGGCACTACGGCGAATCTGGGGCTCAAGGAGACCGGTGACGACTTCGCCGTCGTCGTCTCCGAGGTCCCGTGCGCCTCGGCCGCCGTCTTCACCCGCTCGCGCTTCGCCGGCCCCAGCGTCACCCTCAGCCGCAGGGACACGGGCGCCCACCGCAGCCGGGGGATGGTCGTCATCTCCCGTAACGCCAACGTCGCCACCGGCGCCGAGGGCGCGCGGAACGCGGAGGAGGTCCGCCGCCGGGTCGCCGGCATCGCGGGGGTCGCCCCCGAGGAACTGGTCATCGGCTCCACCGGGGTCATCGGCCGGCCCTACCCGATGGAGAGCATCCGCGCCGGGCTCGCCGCGCTGCCCCTGCCGCTCCCCGAGGCCGACTTCCCGGCCGCCGCCGCCGCGATCATGACGACGGACACCCGGGCCAAGCACGTCAGCGCCCGCTGCGGGGACGCCGTGATCACCGGTATCGCCAAGGGCGTCGGCATGATCGAACCCAATATGGCGACCCTGCTGACCTTCTTCTTCACCGACGCGGAGGTGCCCGCCGGCGAGCTGGACGCGATCTTCCGCCGGGTGGTGGAGCGGACCTTCAACGCGCTGAGCATCGACACCGACACCTCCACCAGCGACACCGCCGCCGTCTTCGCCAACGGACTGGCCGGGCCGGTGGACCCCGCCGCCTTCGAGGAAGCGCTGTACGCGTGCGCCCTGCGCCTGGTGCGTGACATCGCGTCCGACGGCGAGGGCGCCTCCACACTGATCGAGGTCCGCGTCACCGGCGCCCGGGACACCGCGCAGGCCAAGCGGGCCGGCAAGGCCGTGGTCAACTCCCCGCTCGTCAAGACCGCCGTGCACGGCCGCGACCCCAACTGGGGCCGTGTCGCCATGGCGCTCGGCAAGCTGGAGGACGACGAGGACATCGAGCCGGGCGCCGTCCGTATCGCCTTCGGTGACGACGTGCTCTACCCCGGCGGGGCCGATGAGGAGCAGCTGAAGCGGACCGCCGGCTATCTCGCCGGGGACGAGGTGGTCATCGCGGTCGACCTCGGGATCGGCGGGGGCGAGTTCACCGTCTACGGCTGTGATCTGACCGAGGGATACGTGCGCCTCAACGCCGACTACACCACCTGAGGACCCCGCCCGGCCTCCGCGCCGTCCGCCTCCGTGCCGTCCACCGCCGCACCGCCCGCCGCCGCACCATTCGCGCTGTCCGTGCCGTCCGTGCCGCCCGCGGCTTCCAGGGCGGCACGGTGGCGGGCCCTGAGCTGCTCGGCCTGGGTCAGCAGCTCCTCGTACCAGACGCGTGAGGCGCGGATGTCCACGTACGGCGCGGGCAGGACCCGGGGCCGCCGCCCCGGACGGGAGAGCACGATCCGGTAGGCGCCGTTGCCCCGGCCAGTCCGCTCCTCGACGGTGATGCCGGAGATGTCCCGCCAGGCGTATCTGCGGCGGATGACCCGCCGGGCGGTGATCCCCATGTCGTCGACGGCGATGCTGCCGAAGCTCACCGGCAGGACGAAGGGCAGGATCACCAGCCAGGCCACGCCGAGGACGTGCAGGAAGTCGGGTTCGGTACCGCGCAGCAGACGGGCGAGGGAGATCGCGCCCCACAGGAAGAACGCTACCGACCACAGCACCGTGCGCCGCCGGTCCCGGTTGCGGTAGACGATCGGTTCCACGGTGCCGCTCTCTCACTCGGTTCTCGCTTGCCCCGGAGTGGCTACTTACACCCCTTTTGCCGGGTTGGACGGGGATATCGTACGCAGCGCCGACGGCCGCTCCGACGCCGGGTGCGGCCTGCCCTGGCCCGCCCTGGCCCACCCGCGCCTGCCCGCACCCGCACACCCGCCCGCCCGGGGGACGGAAGGCGCGGACCCCGCCCCCGCCGGTGGTGCGGGGACGGGGTCCTGTGTGCCGGGCCCGGTCAGGGCGTACCGAGTGGGTCGGTCACTGGAGTCGCCAGGTCTGGTTGGCGTCGCCGGCGCGGCAGGGCTCGGTGAGCATCTGGGCGCCGTGGCCCTTGTTGGTCAGACACTGGTCCGTCTGGCCGTCGCGGATCTGGACCGTCCCGCCGGGGGCGTCGCGGAAGACCCACTCCTGGTTCGCGTTCCCGCCGTACCCGTACTGCTGCATCCGGTTACTGGCGCGGTCCTTGTCGAGCACGAGCGTGGAACGGACGTTGCGGAAGATGAACCGGTTCTCCGTCCCCCGCCGGTACATCTGCCACCGCTGGTTGTCGCCACCGTTGTGGCTCCAGGCGTTGACCCGGGCGCCCTCGGGCTGCGGCGCGGAGGCGTCCACGTCGACCACCTCGCTGTCGGCCGCGCTGCGGATGATCAACCCCGGGTTCTCGATCCGCCACCCGTCCCAGACGCCGCCGGAGCCGTTGGGCGGGGTGGACTTGACCGGGTTCTGCCCGCCGAGGTCGGTGATGGCGACATAGTCGACGAGCATCTGGGCCGGCAGGTCACCCAGGTCGACGGTCCCGCCCAGGGTGCCGCCGACGGCCAGGTTGAGGATGATGAAGAACGGCTTGTCGAAGACCCAGGGGTTGCCGCGCAGGTCACCGCGTTCGACGCTGAGGTAGTGCTGCCCGTCCAGGAACCAGGTGATCCGGTCCGGTCCCCAGTCGATGCGGTACGTGTGGAACGCGTTGCTCAGCGGCTGCGGGTGGACGATCGAGCGGCCGACGCCGCCGGCGCCGCTGTAGCCGGGCCCGTGCACCGTGCCCAGCAGCCGGGCGCTGTCGTTGCCGACGTTCTCCATGATGTCGATCTCGCCGGAGCCCGGCCAGCCCACGGAGCCGATGTCCTCACCGAGCATCCAGAAGGCCGGCCAGACGCCGCGCCCCGCCGGGACCTTGATCCGGGCCTCGATCCGGCCGTACCTCGCGTTGACCTTGCCCGCTGTGTTCAGCCGGGCCGAGGTCATCTCGCAGGGGCCGTAGTGGCACTGGAGCCCGGAGGTGTTGTCCCGCCGCGCGGTGATCACCAGATTGCCCTGGCCGTCCAGCCGGGCGTTCTCCGGGCGGTTGGTGTAGTACTGGCGCTCGTTGTTGCCCCAGCCGTGGCCGCCGGTCTCCAGCCGCCACGTGGTGCCGGACGGAAGCGTTCCGGCACCGCCGGTGAAGTCGTCGGCCCAGCTCGTACCGGGTGGTACTCGGAGCCGCAGGGGGGCGTCGGCGGCGCGGGTCGAGTCGGGGTGGTCGGTGTCCTTCAGGCTCTGGTGGTAGGGCGTGCGCCGCGCGGCCCCGGCCGTGTCGGCGGAGAGTGTCTCGACGGCGAAGCCGAGGATCATGGTGTAGGCGAGGACCGCCGCACACCTGCGGCGGAAGCGTCCGGAGGTACTTGGCGGGGTCTCACGCCGGTGCTGATGTCGTCTCAATTGCCCTGCGCTCCTGACGAATATGGAAGGAACGGCGCATAGGACTCGTACGATATGTACGATTTGATGCAGCTTGACACTGCTTGCTGCGGCTCGATGTCGTTCGATGTGGCTTTCGGTGGGCGACCCGCCTGGAACGCATTCTTCCCGTGGGAGGGCCCTCCCACGGGAGGAACAGAGGGCTTCTTCGGAGGGAACCCCCGTTCCTGCGGGACAGATGAACGGTCCCACCATCTCCCCCCTCCCGTCACGCCCATGGCAGAAAAGAGCTGTTGGCCGGAAGGGGGTTCGGGCATCCGTCCGGGCATCCGTCCGGGCACCGCGGAGGACGGCCGTGCCTCCCGGCTCAGGCCCGGGGTGTACGGATCAGGGGTGTACGGATCAGCGGTCCGGCGTGTGGACGATCAGCCGGTTGCGCTGCCCGTCGAAGACGGCGGCCAGGGCCCGGGCCTCGGGGCGGTTCCCGGTGAAGAGCCCCCGCCGGTCGACGTGGACGGTCAGGGTGTCGTGGCTGTCGACGGTCTCCGAGACACCACGGGCCACGATCGTGTCCGCCCACGCGTCCAGGTTCCGTCCGAACCAGGCCGGCAGCCCGCAGGGCCGGACGAGCGCGTCCCAGAAGTCGCCGAGGGTGTCGATCGGCCGGCCCCGCAGGTCGACCACCAGCTCGCTGTGGGTCATCGGAGCAGGTTAGCCACCGGCCGGGCCCTTCCAGGCACCCGTCGTGCGCGCGTGCACCCGTACGGAGTGCCCGGCCGTGTCCCCGGCGGCCGGGCGCCCGTTGGGGGAACGTGACTTCTCCTCGCACCCTGCGCGGCGCCGTTGTGGCCGCTCTGCTCCTGGTCCCCTTCGCCGCTCCGGCGGCATCCCCGGCCCCCGCCGTCCCCGTACCGGCGGCGGGGTCGCCGGACCGTGCGCTGCGGCCCGCCGACGTCATCGAGCCGCCGTTGCCCGTCGAGGCGTTCCCCGGTCAGGTGAAGGAGGCGTGCGGGATCTGGAAGGAGCTGACCTGGCCGCGCGCGTCCCGGGCCACCGACCACCCGGTCGTGAACACCCGCCTGGTCATCCGGGGCGCCAACGTCTACCACAACCGCTCGGGCGATCTGCCGGCCGCCGGTCACTACCGCGAGTACGACGTCAACCCGCGCGTCCCGGGCACGCGCCGCGACGCCGAGCGCCTGGTGCGCGACACCGACACCACCGCTGTCTGGTACACGGCCGACCACTACGCCAACTTCCGGGAGATCTCCTCCGGCTGCGAGTGAGTCTTCCTCCCCTGCCGAACTGAGTATCCGTACTCTGACGGGCGTGCGAGCGGCCCGGAAAGCTGACGGCATGCGCAAAGGACTGCGGAAACCCGCTCCCGATCTGTTGGTGACCCTGGTGCTGGCCGGGGTGGCGGCAGCCCTCTGGGCCGCCTGGCTGGGCTGGGACCAGCACCGTGATGTTCACCCCGACGGTTCGACGACCGGCCCCTACGAGGCCTGGCAGGTGATCGGCCTCGGGCTGACCCTGCTGGTGGCCGTGGGTCTGGCGGCCTTCCGGGAGTACGTCGTGGCCTCGGTGATCGGTGTCACCGCCGGGCTGACCGTCGCGTCCTTCTACGACTGGTCGGACGACTCGACCGGGCTCTTCGGGGTGGGCGTGGGTCTGATCATGATGGGGAGCCTGGCCGCGACGGGCATCGTGTCGTTCCTGATCGCCTCCGCGAAGCGGAACTCTGTCCTCCGTGGAGCCGGGCACTGAGCCCTTCCTGCCGCCCTGCCAGCAGGGCGGCAGGACCACCCCCGTTCCTGGCCGAAAATCGCTCAAACCACGGAGGTAGTGGACGGCCCGGCCGGCGTACGACCGAAGATCGATCCGGCCCATCCCCACGGTGGATTCGCCCAACCGCACGACAGGAAAGGCTCGGGGGGTTCCCAGGACCCCGAATGGAAGAGCCTGCGTGCCATGAGATTGCGACGTATCGGAAGAGGGCTGGCCCCGCTGCTCTCGGTCAGCGCGCTGGCGGCGCTCGTCCCGGCGCTCACCACCGCGCCGGCGAGCGCCGAACCGACCCCCGCCGCCACCACTGCTTCCTCCGCTTCGACCACCTCCTCCGCTTCGGCCGCCGATCCGCTGGCCCGCTTCACCGGTCAGCGCGTCGACTGGCGCAGCTGCGGGGAAGGCATCCCGGCCACCGCCCGGTGCGCCACCCTCACGATGCCGCTGGACTACCGCGACCCCGGCGGCCGGACGGTCGACGTCGAGATATCCCGGAGCACGGCGAGCGTCCCCGGCAAGCGCCTGGGGGCCCTCTTCCTCAACCCCGGCGGCCCCGGGGGCGCGGGCGTCGACTTCCCGTACTCCTCGGACCTGAAACTGCCGAAGGTCCTCAAGGAGCGGTACGACCTGATCGGCTTCGACCCCCGGGGCGTCGGCCGGAGCACGCCGGTCGCCTGCGGGCTGCGGTCGCAGGAGCGGATGTTCCATCTCCCGTACAAGCCGTCGACGTTCGCCCACGACATCGCCGTCACCCGGAACGTGGCGGACCGGTGCCGGGCGAAGTACGGGACCGCGCTGCGGCATTTCACCACGCGTGAAACCGCCCGGGACATGGAGGTGATCCGGGCCGTCCTGGGCGAGCGGAAGCTCAACTTCCTGGGCTATTCGTACGGGTCCTACCTGGGTGCGATCTACACACAGCTCTTCCCCGCGCGCAGCGGCCGGGTGGTCCTGGACAGTGCGATCGACCCCGCGCTGGCGTGGCGGAAGGACCATCTGCTGTACGGCTCCGAGGTGGAGAAGGCGTTCACCCGCTGGACCGAGTGGACCGCGCGGCGCTCCGCGACGTACGGCCTGGGCAGGACCCCCGCCGCGGTCTCCGCCTCGTTCTGGGGGATCGTGGCCCGGGCGGACCGCGCCCCGGTCGTCACCGGCGGTGTGCCGCTCACGGGCGACGAGATCCGCGCGCTGATGCAGCCCCGCTTCTACACCACAGCGGTGGCGGCGGCGAGCGTCGCGATGCTGAAGGACGCGGTGGCGGGCAAGCCCACCAAGGGCTTCGCGGAGGCCCGTCAGGAGGCCGACGACGAGAGCCTGTCGCTGTTCTGGGCGGTCCACTGCGGCGACGCGAACTGGTCCCGGAACCCGGAGACGTACCGCAAGGAAGCGGCCCGGAACAAGCTCCGGCAGCCGATCTACGGGGACTACGCCGGCAACATCACCCCGTGCGCCTTCTGGGACCGCCCGGCGGAGAAGCCCGTCCGGGTGGACAACGGCGTCCGGGCGCTGATCCTCCAGAACGAGTGGGACCAGGCGACGCCCCTGATCGGCGCCCAGGGTCTGCGGAAGGCCCTGCGGAACTCCCGTCTGGTCGTGGCGGACGAGGCCGAGGGCCACGGTGTCTACGCGACGGGCCGCAGCGCCTGCGCGGACCGGATCACGACCGCGTATCTGATCGACGGCCGGTACCCCGCGGCCGACCGGGTCTGCGCCGCGGAGCCTGCCCCGGCCCGTCAGCGGCTGGGCTCCACGGACGTCCCGGGCCTGGTCCTGCCGCCGCACCGGCGCTGACGGCCGGCGATCCGGCCGGTGGCCGAGCGGGGGTCGTGGCCACCGCCTGTACGTCGGCGGCCACGACCCCCTTCTCCTCCCCGCCCGTACGGTGGGCGGGGAGGGGGCCCGCCGCGGTGCGGGGCGGCGGGCGAGCCCTCGGCCCGGAGGCGTGGTCGGACCGAGGGCGGTCGGTGGCGGCACCCGGGCGCGGGCTCGGATGCCGGGGGTTCCTCAATCGGCCGGCTCCGGCGGGCCCGTGGCGCCGGTGTCGGGCTCTCCGCGGAGAGCGGCGGCCATGCGCTCCACCACGTCGGCGGGCAGACACCCGATCTCCACCCGCGCGTCGCCGAACCGGGACACCTTCGGCCCGATCGGACGCCACACGTCCTCGCCGAACCCGGCGACGGCGAGGGCCCGGCGCAGCGACCGGGCGGCCGACTCGGCACGGGCGCGGCTCTCCCGCCAGGTCTGCATCTCCATCACGTGCCGCTTCGCGAACAGGATCCGTGCAGATACGGACGCACGTCGCTTCCGTGCAACAGCCGCACCGGGTCTCCCTGCGGTTCGGCCCAGGGCGGGGTGTCCCAGGACGTACCCGCCGACGGCGGCAGCGCGAGCCACCCCCCGGGACCTGACCTGACCGTCACGAGGGGGCGTGACCGAGGGGTGAGGGCGAGGGTGCCGCTCCCCGCCTGCACGAGCAGAGCCCCATGGTCTCCTGCGCGCAGGCACGGGACAGGCACGGGCGCTTCGGCATCGAGACGGACCATGGTGGCCATGGCCATGCTCACGGGCATCATCAGGGCGTCGAATGCCTCGGTCGCTGCGATCAGAGCCGCGCCGGGCTCCATCAGAAGCTGTTCCTCCACCCCTGCCAGGGAGAAGGAGCCGCTGTGGCGGGGGTGGGCGCCAGGTGTGCGGCAGAACCGATCGGCGCAGGTGCACCCCGCCCGGGGTCGGTGGCAGTGCCCAACAGCCAGCGACCACCCCAGGATTCCGGTGTAGGCATGGGCCGCGGCAGCGGGATCCCGGGTGTTGATGAGCCCCATCCCACCCTCCTTGCGTGATCACTCGGATACTTTCCGCGATGACTTGAGGATGGCGATGCCGACCGGGACCACCCCCTAGTTTTTCTAGGGGGCGTTTCCCGGCTCTGTCTCAGCGCACCAGCTCCATCCTTCTCACCAGGTAGGACAGGCTGGACGCCTGCGACGGCACCCCCGCCCGCGCCAAGTCCGCGACCGTTGCCCGTGCCATGGGGTCGCCGAAGACGTAGTGCGGGGCCTCTGCCGCAGCGGCCCGCAGCTTGGTGACCGCTGCGGCCGCCCGGCCCATGCGGCGCAGCGCCCGTGCCTCGTCGATGGCGTAGTGCGTGCGCCGCTCCCGGCTCGGGACGGCGGGGATGTCCACGTCCGGCACCCTCGTCAGCCCGGTCTCCGGCTGGTCCACCTCGACGCCGACCTCGGCCGCGTGCACCGCGACGGTCCCCCGGCCGAACACGGTCTGGGACCCCATGTCGTAGAAGTCCGGTCCCAGGCGGTCGGCGTCCTCCAGCGCGGCGCCGATCCGGGCCCAGGCGTCCGGCCCCCGGGTGGCGCGGGCGTGGGCGACCGCGCAGCGAAGGTGCAGAGCGCCCCGGAGGGAGACCGCCTCGTCCACCGGCCGCGCTCCGGCGGCCAGCGGTTCCAGATCGCGCAGCGCCGCCTCGGCCACCACCAGGGTTTCGGTGAGCGATGCCTGGTGCAGCAGTGCGCCGCACCGGTCCCAGGCGACGGCCGCCTTCGTGATCGGGTCGTCCAGGAGGGTCGCGGCCCCGGCGGCGACCTCGGCGGCGGACCAGGCGAGATCGGGGTATCCCAGGCAGTTCAGGCACATCCGGGCCGTGCGAGCGGCATCGGCCATGAGCCGGAGGGCGTCCTCCCTGGCGGCTCCTTCCGTGCTGAGCACCGAAGCGCTCAGGTCCTCGATCATGGTGGGCAACAGGGCGGCGAGCCGGGGCAGGTTCGCGGCCTGGCGGGCACGGTTGGCCTCCCACGACGCGGTGTGCAGTTCCTCCGGGGCCGGTGGCGCTCCGTGCGGTTCGAGGCCCGGGTGCCCCGACAGGATGAGCCCCGCGCGGCGGAGGGCGGTGCGGAGAGCCGGGATGTGCGCGTGGGCGATGGCTCCGCTGTGGTGCTGGAATCGGTAGGGCTGGCCGAGCAGCCAGACCACGTCCACATCGCACTGATCGGCGATGGCCGTGATCACGGAGTACCGGTCCAGGGGCTGGCGGCCACTCTCCACATTGGCCATCCATGATTCCGTGCGGCCCAGGAAGTCCGCGAGTTGCACCTGTGAGAGTCCGGCGGCGTTGCGGGCGATGCGTACGCGCATACCGATATGACCGGCGTCGTGAGAAGGCATGATGTCGCTCTCCGTTCTGACTTGGACACTCAGAACGTACTCCCCCGCGTGCGGCGGAACCCCTGAACGCGCCCTCGCCCAGGGCGCTTTCGGCGTCGGGCCAACGCTCCGCCCCGCCCCCGGCGACAGGCGCCCGAAGACCCCGGCCCGCGTCAAAAGTCGGGCCCCACCGCGACTTTGGTCGGCCGGTCGGAGTCCTTCGGCCGACGCGCCGGCGGCCGCGCCCCGGACAGGCTGGCCGCATGACATCCGCATCCATCGCCCGCCGGAGTGTCCTCGCGGGCACCGCCGCGCTGGCCACCGGTCTCGCCGCCGGCAGCGCCCATGCCCTGACGGAATCCTCCGGCCCGGGGGCGTCTCCCCCGGCCGCCGGGGCGCTCGTCTGGAAGGGCGTCAACGTCGACACCGACCGCGAAGTCTGGCGGACGGAGTACGTCCGCCGGGAGATCGCGGCCATCGGGGAGCAGCTGCACGCCAATGCGGTCCTGCTGCTCGGGCACGATCTCGACCGGCTGGTGGAGGCCGCGTCGATCGCCGCCGAGCAGGGGCTGTTCGTCTGGTTCGAGCCCCGGCAGTTCGACCAGGACGCCGAGCGGACCCTCGCGTTCCTTGGTTCGGTGGCGCGCGCGGCCGAGCGGTTGCGGAGCCGTCATCCGGATGTGGGGATCGCGGTCGGCACCGAGCTGACCCTCTTCATGTCCGGTCTGGTGCCGGGCAACGACTACACCGAGCGCGGCAAGGCGCTGGAGGGTCCCGAGTCGGCCGGTTACCAGGAGCGGCTGAACGCCTTCCTGGGCCGGGCGCTGGAGACCGTACGGCCGCTGTTCGGGGGGCGGGTCACGTACAGCTCCGGCGAGTGGGAGGAGATCGACTGGCGCGGCTTCGACGTCGTGGGGGTGAATCTGTACCGGGACGCGCGGAACAGGGCCGCGTACACGTGGAAGCTGCACACCCTGCGGCGGCACGGGAAGCCCGTCGTCGTCACAGAGTTCGGCTGCTGCACCTTCACGGGGGCCCGGGAGCACGGCGGGTCGGGGTTCCTGGCGGTGGACTGGGAGCGGGTGCCGCCGGTGGTGAGGGACGGTTTCGTGCGCGACGAGCGGGAGCAGGCCGACGAGATCGGCGAGCTGCTGGACCTGTACGCGGCGGAGCGCGTCCACGGCGCGTTCGTGTACAACTTCATCGCGCCCGACTCGCCCTGGTCCCCGTGGCGCCGCCATGATCTGGACATCGCCAGTTTCGCCCTGGCCAGGACCTTTCCCACCGGGACGCGGCGCGGCTACGCGGAGACCGGGCACTGGGAGCCGAAGCGGTCCTTCCACGCGGTGGCCCGACGCTTCCGGTGACCGTGCGGTCGGCTTGCGCGGCGGGCCGGACCACGTCGGAACGGCCCGCCGCGTACCCCTGGTTACTTGAAGAAGACGACCGAGCGCAGCAGGAGATTGTCCGACGCGGGGCGCCCGTGGGGGCGCAGGGTCCACGACTGGCCGGTGCAGTCGGGTTCGGTGAACACGATCGCGAAGGAGTCGGTGTCGTTGTGGGGGGCGAAGGCGGGCGAGGACGCTCCCGGGTCGGCGACCTCGGGCAGGGGGACGCATGTGTCGCTCGGCGGGTCGTGGAGTGTCGCGGACTGCGGCCGGCCGTCCAGTGCGATGAAGCGGTAGTGGAAGTCGCCGGTCGCCGCGTGGGCGGGCGTGGACAGGACGGCCGTCAGTGCCAGGGAGGAGCAGACGGCGGCGACCGTGTGCCGAAGACGCACGGTGATCCTCGATTCGTGGGAGGGGACGGGAACCACCGGTACCTGTACCTCTGCTCGCGGGCCCCATGCGGCGGGCCGCCGCCGGAAGGTTTCTCCGTCATCCTTTCGGCGGAGCGCCCACCGCGTGGAGGGGAGCGGCACCCGTTGCCGCGGATACCGCTCCCCCGGTGCTCAGCAAGGTCCCCGGTGCGGGGTCACCTGCCGTAGTAGGCGTTGTGGACGGTGACGGACGCCTTGCCCTGCGGGTACGTGAAGGTGGCCTGGAGGGAGACCGACGCGCCCTTGTCGGGGTTGCGGACACCGACCCTGCCGTTCCGTACGGGCAGCTCCTGCCAGGTCGTACCCCCGTCGTACGAGGCCCTGACCTGCGACCAGGTGACGTTTCCGGCGGCCGCCGGGCCCTGGAGGCGCAGGGGTACGAGCTGGGTGACGCCCGCCGGGACCGTGCCGTCGGTGTCGACCGCGGCGCCGAAGCGGACCGTGGACAGCGGCAGCCGGGTGCGGGACGCGGTCGTGGCGGAGTGGAAGTGCCAGTGGGCGTCGATCCGGTCGGCGGTCCGCGCGACGGACGGGTCGCGCCGGATGGAGGTCTCCAGGGAGTAGGCGCCCGGTCCGGCGGGGACCGTGAAGGTGCCGCTGCCGTCCAGCGGGTCCTGGTTCCGGATCAGCTCGGTGTCGTCCCGGCGGAGGACGGTGTCCACCGACGAGTACACCGAGGAGCCGGGGTTGCCCTGGCCGTCGGCGAACACCGGCAGCGCGGCCCGGATGGTGTCGCCGTCGCGGAATACCCCGAAGTCGCCGGTCAGCAGCGGGCCGTGGACCCCGGTGTGGAAGTTCTCCCGATAGGTCTTCCCGGGCCGGTAGGTCTTCGGGGCCGGGAAGTAGTGGCTGCCTTCGTGGACCTCCTGCCCCTGGGCGTCCCGGCCGTAGATGTAGCTCTCCATGTCCCAGGTCACCTGGTCCCCGGTGGAGAGCCAGACCGTGCGGACGCCGGGTGCCGGCTGCGGTACGGGGTACCAGGACCAGCCGCCCTTGCCGGGGACGTGGCCCCGCACCGACAGGTGGCTTTCCTTGCCGGGGGCGGAGGCTCCGAGGCCGACCTCGACCTTCGCCATGTCACCGACGGTGTACTGCTGGGTGAAGCCGGTGGCGAGCCGGCGGGCCGGGCCGCCGGTGGTGACTCCGTAGTCGGTGGTGCCCCGGTTCCACTGTCCCGACCAGATCTGGCGGAGCGAGCCGTCGGTGACGTCGGGGCCGACGTGTGCGGTCCGCAGCAGGTCCGACCCCGTCTGGAGGGCACTGCCGTGCTGGTCGCCGCCGCGGCCCACCACGTACTCCGCTTCCAGGTACTCCCGGTTGGCCTGGGCGTCGGGCACGGTGATGGACACGGGCCGGGTGGTGCGGGCGTCCAGGGCGACCGTGGTGTCACCGGTGAGGCTCAGCTTCGGCTGGACGACGCGGTCGGTCGCGGACGTGGGAGCGGTGGGGTCGCTGACATCGATCGCTTCGAGCGCGTAGTCGCCCTTCGGGAGCCGGAGGGTGACGGTGCCCGTGGACATGTCCGGTTCCACGCGGCGGCCCTTGGCGAGCCCCGCGTAGCCGACGACGTCGGTGCCCCAGTTGGCCATCCCGGGCCGCTTGACGTGGTGGAGCGTCAGATCGTACGACTCGACCTCCCGGTCGACAGCGGCGGCGGTACGGATGGTCCGGCCGCCGCCGGTCGCGGTGACGGCGGCCGAGTAGTGGCCGTCGGCGGTGCCGCCGAGGCGGGTGTCGGCGGTGAGGCCCACGGCGGCGGTGCCGCCCGCCGGGACGGTGACCCGGGGGGTGTCCAGCGCGAAGAACCCGGCCGGGGCGGGGCTGCCCCCGGGGCCGGTGGTCTCGACGGTCAGATCGAGGGTGACGGGCTCGGTGCCCGTGTTGCGGTACGTGACCCGCTTGGTGACCGGGGTGTCGTCGTGGTGCGGCCACCGCTGGAGACCGAAGTCGAAGGAGACCGGCTCGGCGAGGACGGTCTGCCCGATGGCCCGGTCCACGGCGATCCGGCCCGATCCCTGCTGGTAGGCGGTGTGGTTGCCGGGTTCGGCGGACCCGGTCAGGGCCGCCTTGAGCCGGGCGGGGGTCCAGGTGGGGTGCTTCTGCTTGAGCAGCGCCGCCGCGCCGGCCACGTGCGGGGCCGCCATCGACGTACCGGACAACGAGGTGTAGCCCGCGGGGTTCTGCCCGGGGACGCCGCTCGCGGCGGCGGCCGTGATGTCCACTCCGGGGGCGGTGACGTCCGGCTTGAGTCCGCCGTCGCCGACGCGCGGGCCCCGGGAGGAGAAGTCCGCGATCCGGTCCTGGTCGTCGACCGCGCCCACCGTGAGGGCCGCGTCCGCGCTGCCGGGCGAACCGATCGTGCCCGCGCCGCGGCGGCCCTCGTTGCCCGCCGCGACCGCGAAGAGGACGCCCTTCTCCGCGGACACCTTGTTGACGTGGGCTTCCAGCGGGTCGATACCGGGGTGGTCGGTGCCGCCGAGGCTCAGGTTCACGATGTCGGCGCCCTGGGCGACGGCCCAGTCGATGCCCTCGATGATGCCCGTGAAGGTGCCCTCGCCGGAGTCGTTGAGCACCTTGCCGTTGAGGAGCTTCGCCCCGGGCGCGACGCCCTTGAACTTCCCGCCGGACCCCGCGCCCGTACCGGCGGCGGTGGACGCGACGTGCGTGCCGTGACCGTTGCGGTCCCTGGCGTCGGGCGCGTCGCTGAAGTTCCGCTCGGCACTCACCTTGCCGACGAGGTCCGGGTGGGTGGTGTCGATGCCGGAGTCCAGGACGGCTAGGGTGACGCCCGTTCCGTCGTGGCCCGCCTGCCAGGCGGCGGGCGTGCCGATCCTGCCGGCGCTGGTGTCGAGCGTGGCCCTGACGACGGCGTCCAGCCAGATCCGGTCGACACCGGGCTCGGTCGTCGCCATCCCCCCTCGCCCCGGCCGGGTGAGGGCCCGCCACAGGGCGGAGCCACCGTCCGGCGGCGCGGTCAGCGCGTCCGCGCCGAGGGTGCTCAGGCCGCGGCGCCCCTCGCTGTCGGCGGCGGAACGCGCCTGGGCACGGGCGGTCTTCGCCGCGTCGCCCCGGTAGCCGACGATCGTCCTGAGGCCCTTCGCGTACGCCGACCGGGCGGCGGGACTGCTCAGCTCGGTGATGTCGAAAAGCTGTCGGTCGAGACGCCCGGACGAGATCAGCCGCTGGGCGTCGAGCGGGATCGCGTAGGTACGGCCCTGCTGGGTGTGGGTCCGGATGGGGATCCGCCGGCGGTCCTCGGGCCGCTCGAATCCGGTGATCCGGCCCTTCGCGTCGACGAGCACGCGGTCACCGGTGATCAAGGTGATCCGGTGTCGCCGGTCCTGCTGTATCTGCTGTTTCTGCTGTTTCTGCTGTTCCTGTTGTATCTGCTGTATCTGCTGTATCTGCTGGGCGGGTTTCGTCGCGGCCGGGTCCGGCCGTTGCCCGACGCTCGCGGATCTCGCCATGGATTCGGTCACGGCCGACACCGGGCTGGTCAGGCCCGCTGTCAGCGCCACGGCCGCCGCCGCGACGACGGCAGCCCTGTACGCCTTGCTGTGATGATGCACATCTCCCCCTGGGGATGAGTGGGCATGAGTGGGCCCGTCCCCGTGGGAAGCGATCCGGGACGGGCCTGCGCTCCCATCGTGGAGGAACGCGTTCAACAGCAGGTCAACACAACGTCAACCACCGTGCCGCACAGCGGAGTCGGAGTCCGCCCGACGATCGGCCCACGACGGACACCGCATCTGAGCCCACGGCGACCAGCCCACCCCACTACCCGCCTGACCTGCGTAAACGCCTCGCCACTCGGCCCGGACTCCCGCTACAGTCCGGGCCATGCGCCCCTTGCTCCCCCTCCTCACCCCCTGTCTCCTCCCGGCCGGTGACCGGCTGACGCGCTGCCGGGCCGTGGCAGCGGCGATCGAGGCGGGCGACCCGGCCCGTTGGGAGCGGCTCGACAGCTCGCTCCACTGGTCTTCGCGGGGGCACGGGAAGGGCGGCAGGCTCCACTGGGCCGCGAACGAACGGTGGCTGGGCATCGCCGACGGCACCGGGGGCCCGGGGAGCGTCGCGGACGGCTTCCCGTCCGTGCCCGAGCTGGCCATCGGACTCGGCCACCACGGGGAACGGGTCCTGCGGGCCGCCCTCCCGGCGGCCTCCGGACGCCCGGAGCTGCTGCCGCTGCTGCTGATGCGGTGCGCGCACGGCGCTCCGGCCGTACGGAACGAGGCCCGCCGCCTACTGGAGGCCGAACTGTCCTCCCCCGTCGCGGAACTGCCGGAGCTGCTGCCGCTCGCCCTGCTGCTGAGCACCCACCGGCACGGCCGCTGGGGCTGGCGGCTGCTGCGCCGCCTGCTGGGAGCCGCGGCGGCCGACGAAACCGCGCGCCGGGCCTGCGCCGATCCCCACGACGGCCTGCGCCGGGCCGCCGTGACCCATGCGCTCAGCAGACGGCTGCTCACCGGGGAGCAGCTGGCGGCCGTCATCGAACGGGAGCCGCACCCCTACATCCGCGAACTGGCCGTGGCGGGCGGGCTCCAGGACGGCCTGCTGGCATCGGAGCTGCTCGTACGGCTGGTCTCCCGTGACCGCGAGCCGCGGATCCGCGCCCTGGTCTGGCGGACCGGCGTACGGGACGGGCTGTTCGCGCCGGAGCACCTGGCCCGACTCGCCGCCGGGGCCAGGGACCGTACGGTCCGCGGCGTCTGCACGGACATGGTCCTCCGAGCCGTCCGTACGGGACATCCGGAACGTTTCGGTCTGATGGACGTGCTGCTCGGGGCGGTGTACGGGGCGACCCGTGCGGCCGCCGTCGCCGTGCTGCCGGAGCTGGGCCGTGGCGCGGAACTCGAAGCGCACCTCGGTGACAGCGCTCCCGTCGTCCAGGAGACCGCCTACCGCGCGCTGGTGACGGCCGGCCGGGATCCGCGCGCCCTGCTGCGGGCGCGCTGCGCGGACCCGGCCGGTGTTCCCTCGTACCTCCTGGCGTTCCTGGTGCGCCATGCCGAGGCGGGGGACGCGGCGCTCTTCCGGAGCGTGCTGGCCGGGCCCGGCGGGAGCCGGGTGCGGACGGTCGCGCTGGCCGGGCTGCACCGGCTGGGCAGGGTGCCCCGGGAGGAGTTGCTGCGGCTCCTGGGGGACCCGCACCCCGGCGTCGTCGACCAGGTCCTGCGCTGGCTGCTCCCCTGTGCCGAGGATCTGCCCGAGTCCCGGATCGCGGCCCTGCTGGCCCCGGCCAACCCGCGCCATGTCCGGCGGGCGGGGGTGTGGCTGGCGGAGTGGTACGAGCGGCAGGGCCGGATCCGGCTGCTCACCCCGTACGCCGGGGACCCGGACCCCTGGATCGGGGGAAGGGCCCGGTGGGCGGCCCGGGGGTGGTGACGGAGGGGGTGACCGGCGCCGCGCTGGTCAGCCGGTGCGGGTCAGCCGGTGCGGGTCAACCCGCGCGGACTCCGGCGACGATGGTCTCCGCGACGCGTGCGGGAGCGATGTCGGTGGTGTCGATGACCCGGGCCTCCCTCCGGAGCCAGGGCAGGGCCTGCTCGTACGCGGTCAGGTGGTCGAGGCGCCACTGCCGGGCTTTGACGCTCTCGGGGACGGTGTCGGTCTCGATGCGCCGGACGAGGGTGTCCCGGTCGGTGTGCAGCACGACGTGGTGGACGGGGATGCCGGCTTCGGTCAGCCCGTCGTGGATCTCCCGCCAGTACTGCTCGGTCAGGACGGTCTGCGGGACCACCAGGGTGCCGCCCACATGGTCGAGCACCTGGCGCGCGGTTTCCACGACCAGTCCCCGCCAGGGCGGGAAGTCCTGAAAATTCTTCGGCACGCCGAGTACATGCCAGAGCATGTAGCCGACCTGCTCGGCGTCGAAGACTCTGGAGTCCGGGACGAGGGCGGTCAGCTCCTTCGAGGTGGTGGTCTTGCCCGCGCCGAAGGTGCCGTTCAACCAGATGATCATGTTTTCCAGGCTACGAGACCGCAGGCGGGTCCGGCAGCGGATCACTCATATCTCGCCATACGGGGCCGGTTCCGGGGCATACGGAAGGGGTCCGGCAGGGAATGCCGGACCCCTTCGCTGGAACGCCTGGGTCAGTCTCCGATGAAGTAGAGATAGCCCGAGAGACGAATGGCCTGGTGGGCCTGGTCGATGACCTGCCTCACCACGGGGGTCTTCTCCTCGTCGGGCAGCTCTTCCAGCTCGGCCACGAGCCGCACCAGCTGCGGAGTGTTGAACATGGTGTGGTCGTACGGCGTGATGCCGTAGCGCAGACTGTGCTCGGGCGCTCGCCGGCACATCGCGCGGAACGAGTCCTCCGCGTCGTCGCAGAGTGTCTCGACGACCTCACGCCCACGGTTGAGTTTCCGAATTCCCAGGCCCATTCCGGCCCTCCTCTCCTCGCTCCGCCTACGGCAGAGTCGGGTACATGGTGATGAGGTCGCCGTACTCACTGACCACGATGGTGACCCACTTGGTTTCCCCCGCCCCGGTCGTCTTGGAGGACACTCCGACGATCTTGTTGATACGGACCTTCTTCTCGAAGTAGGTGGGTCCGCCGCTGGCCGGCTTCCACTCACCCGGGTCCGTGATCGCCTGGGAGAAGATATCTCGCATGTCCGACAGTGTGAATTCGGACTTGAAGAGGCCCTTCGTGTCATCGACACCCACGCCACCCGCGAAGTGGAAGTTCCGCAGCCCCTTCAGCGCAAGCGTGTCGAGGGCGACCTCGGCAGCGCCCTTCTTGGGCAGATTCTGGCCGGTGGGGGTGAACTCGCAGCCGTCCCAGCCGTCCCAGCCGTTGAAGCTCGCCGCCCGCGCCACCGGGGCGAAGCCCGCCCCTGCCGCGAACGGCACCGCCAGGGAGGCCCTCGACGCGGTCTTCGGACGGGGAGGGGTGGGGCAGACGACGCCCTTGACCCCGTCGATGGCCTTCTCGGCCTTGTCGACCAGCTCCCTCGCCTCGGTCGACTTGTCGAGGAAGTCGTTGATGCCCCAGATCGTCTTACTGATCTTCGGCAGCTTGCTCAGCAGCTTGGCGGCCTTGCTCCAGGGCAGGGCTTCGACAACCGCCCACAGACAGGTCGGGATGTCGGGGTCGTCCCAGCACTCCATGAGCTTCTCGGCGGCGAGTTCGACCAGCAGCTCGGCGCCGTTCTCCATCAGGTAGTCGAGCAGGTCCTTCTGCGCGAGCGCCTTGGCCGCCTCGTACTCGGCCAGGCTGATGCCGGCGGCTTCGAGCGCTCTCCGCTCGGCCTCCGACGGATCACCGCCTGAACTCTGCTTCCCGGCCCTCGCGGCCGCCTCGCGCCGCTGGCGCTCCAGCTCGCGCTGGTACTCCTCGGCCCGCTTGGCGGCGTCGTCGGCCTCCTTGGCGTAGGTGCCGGCGTTCTTGGCCGCCGTCTCGGCCGACTTGGCGTGCTCCTCGGCGGAGGTGGCGAGCCGGTCGGCGTCGGCGGCGTCCTTCTCCGCCTGGGCGGCGGCGCCCTGGGCGGCGCTCGCCTCCTGTTCGGCGTGGGTGGCGGCGCTCTGGGCGGCCACCGCGTGGTTCTCCGCCTCGGTGGCCGCGCCCCGGGCGCGTTCGGCCTCGGCCTCGGCCTGGGTGGCGGCGTTGCGGGCGGCCGCCGCGTCCGCGAAGGCCTCGCCCGCGGACTGGCGGGCGAGCTTCGCGTCGGCCTGCGCCTGGGCGTCGGCCTCGTTGGCGCGGGCGGCCGCGGCCCGGGCCTTGGCGCCGTCGTCGGCGGCCTGGGCGGCGGACTTCATCGCGGCCACGGCGGAGCGCGCGGCGTCGGCGGAGGAGCGTGCCGCCGCTGCCGCCGCCTTGAACGCGGGTGCGACCTGGGCGTTGGCCTTGGTGGCCGCCGCCTCGGCGGCCTCGGCGGCCTTGACGGCGTCGGCCGCCCTGGTCTCGGCCTTGGTGACCTCGGCCTGTCCCAGCGCCAGGGCCGCCTTGGCGACCTCGGTGGCGAAGTCCGCGTTCACATCGGTGCCGGTGAACGGCTCGGTGAGACGGATCGCGGTGTTCGCCGGGTCGGCGATGCCGGCGGCGGTGGTACGGGCCGATGTGGCGGCCTGGACCGCCGTGGTGGCGTGCAGGCGGGCCATCGCCGCCTCGCGGGTGGCGCCCTCGGCCTCCTCGCGGGTGCGGTTGGCGGCCTGGAGGGCGTGGTTGGCCTCCATCGCGGCCAGCCCGGCGAGCCGGGAGGCCTCGTGGGCGGCGATGCCGGCCCGGGCCTCCTGCGCGGTGGCCTCGGCGGCCTTGGCGCCTGCCCGCTGGGCCGCCGCGCGGGTGGCGGCGGCCTCGGACTCGGCCCTGTTCGCGGCCGCGTCCGCCGCGAAGGCGGCTCCTTCGGCCTTGTTCGCGGCGGCGTTGGCGCGCGCGGCGTGCGCGGTGGCCTCGCTGGCCGCCGCACGTGCCCGCGCGGCCGCACCGGCGGCCTCGATGGCCGCCGAACGCGAACGCATCGCCGCCGCGGACGCGTCGTTCGCCGCGCCACGGGCGGTACCGGCCGCGGCCCCGGCCCCGTTCGCGGCGGACCGCGCCTCGGTGGCCGCATCGCGCGCGGTCTCGGCGTACTCGGTGCCCTTGGCCTTGGCGGCCAGTGCCTCGGTCGCCCGGGCGCGGGCCTCCTCCGCGTTGTGGGCGCGCTCGGCCGCCACCGCCCTGTCACGGGCCGTGCGGGCCTTGCCCTCCTCGCCGCGTGCCAGCTCGTCGGCCCGGGAGGCGATGCCCTCCTGGGTCTGCGCGGTGGCCCGGCGCTCCGCAGCGACGGCCGCGGCGGCCTGGGCATCGGCCCGCCGGGCGGACGCGGTCCGCGCCTCGGCCTCGGCGACGGCACGGGCCTGCGCGGCCCGGTCCCGCTCCTGCTCGGCGCGGACCCGGGCGGCTGCCGCCAGGTCGCGCTCGCGCTCGGCGATCACCCGCTGCTCGGCCGCGACCTTGGCCTGGCGCTGCGCCTCGATCCGCGCGTCGCGGGTCTTCTTCGCGTGGCTCCACGCCTGCTTCTCGGCCTGCTCGGCGTCGATCCGCGCCTGGCGGGACTTGGCCGCCGCGTCGGCGGCGATCCGTGCCTGCCTGGCCGCCGCGTCCGCGAGCTTGGCAGCCGCCTTCGCGTGCTGCTCGGCGTTCTCCCGCCACTTCACGGCCTGGCGCGCGTGCAGCTCGGCCTGGTTCTTGGAGTTCAGGCCGGCCGCGTTGGCGGCCGTCGCGTCCACCGCGTGCCGCGCGGTCGCCGCCGCCGTGGCCGCCGCTTCCGCACTGGCCGCGATGCCCGTCGCGACCTCCGACCACTGGACGCCGTGGGTCAGCCCCGTCTCGACCAGCACATCGGCCTGGACCTTGGCCTGCGCCGCCGCCACCTGTGCCTGGACGGCCGCGCCCTCGGCGATGCCGACCTGCCGGCCGATCTCGGTCTTGACCGGACCGTAGTCGGACAGACGCTTTCCGGCCCGGTCGGCGGCGAGCATCCGGTCCGCCTCGCGGGACTGCGACGCCGCCGCGCTCATAGCGTTCGACGCGGTCTTGAGCGCCTTCACCGCCGTGCCGTGCGCGGCGATCAGTTTGGTACGGGCCTCTGCGGCGCGCGCGGCGTTCTCGGCCAGCTTGCGCAGCCTCTCGGTCGCCTCCAGCGCCTCCTTCAGCGCCTGCTCGTGCGCGGCGCGGTCGTCCGCGTCCTTCCGCGCGGCGACGAGGTAGCCCTTCTCCAGGAACTCGGTGATCGCCTTGTCGTCACCGGTGGCGAGGGCGGCCTGCGCGGTCCGCTTCACCTCGGGGCCGCCGACGGTGGCGAGCATCTCGACGCGCTTGCGGTTCTCGGCCGCGCGCTCCCGCTCGTTCTGCTCGGTGGCCTGGTCCCGCTGCCTGGCGATGTCGGCACCGAACGCCAGGAAGTCCTCGCGGTCCCGGGCCGTACCCTTCAGGACCCGCTCGACCTCGGCGTTGAAGTACGGGCCGCCCGTGCCGCGCAGCGCCTCGATCCGGAGGCGGTTGGCGACGTCGGCGGCGTCCTTCTTGTCCTTGGCGCGCTGGCGCGCCTCGGCCTCGCCGCGTTCCAGGAAGTCCCGGATCGCGTTCGGATCGGTGCTCTCCAGCGCCTTCCTGGCGGCCTCGCGGACTTCCTCCTCCTCGTCGAACTCCGCGTAGTCCTGGACGAGCTGCCGGTCGAAGTCCGCGCTCAAAGTGTCGAAAGCGGAACGCGCCGGGGGCGGCACGGCCGCCGTCGGCGCGGTCGGCGCGGCCAGGGCCCGGGCGGACGCGAGCGCCTCACCCGCCGGCCGCTGCGCGGTGGCGGCGCCCGCCTCCCCGGCGGTCACGCCGAGGACGGCGAGGGCCAGGGCCGTGGCCACCGCCCTGCCCATCCTGCCGGGCGCACGGCCACGTATGTTTCCGGCCCTCGGCCGGAATCTTCCCTTCACGGGAATCCCCCTCAAATGATCGGTCGGACAGAGGAATCGAGGAATCGAGGAATCAAGGAATCGGAGCAGGACAAGAGCCCCTGCCCGCGGGTACGCGGACAGGGGGAACCGGTCGGAGTCCTGGCTTCCGAAGTTGTTGCGGGTGGTGTCGGGGGCTACGGCTGGTACAGGCCCGGCGGAACATGTCGCCGCCGGGCCCGTGACGTCAGCCCGCCATGTCAGCCCCTGACGCGGCTCTCGCTGTCCCGCGCCCGGTCCGCCATGTCCTGCCAGAAGGCGGCCGCCGCTCCGGCCTCCGCCTGCTCCCCGGCCCAGTCGTGCTGACGGGCCTCCGCCGGCAGGGTGATCTGCTTCCAGACGCCGTCCGCGCTCTCCTGCGAGAGCCGGGCGATGTTCTGCCAGTTCTCCGCCTGCACCCTGGTCGCCTCCTGCTCGGCCAGCCACGCCCGGTGCGCCTCGTCCGCGTGATCGGCGACCGTGCGCCAGGCCAGTTCGGCCTCGGCGCGCGCCTTCGCGGTGTCGGCGGCGGACGTCAGCGCCGCCTCGGCGGCCACGGCCCGCGCGACCAGCAGCGACAGCTGGTGGTGGCGCCGCACCTCGGCGTCCGCCACCCGCAGCCGGTACGCCTCCACGTCCAGCGCGGCGCCCGTCGCCCAGCCGTAGCCGAAGAACTCGGCGATGTCCGCGTCCGTGGCACCGGCCCGCAGCGCCCACTGCGCCGCCACGCGGACCTGCTCGCCCGGATCGCCGTCCGCGAGCGCCCGTACGAAGGCACGGTCCCGCTCGGCGATCTCCAGCCGCTGCGCCGCGTCGGCCTCCCGCTTGAGGCGGTCGCGCTGCTGGGCCTCGGCGTAACCGGTCCGTACGAAGGCGGCCCGGTCGGCGTCCGTACCCTTCAGCGCCTTCTGCGCGGCGGAGCGCACCTCCGGCGAGAACGCGGCCGGGTGGGTGCTCACCACCCGCTCGCAGAAGGCCCGGTTGCGCGTACGCGTGTCCCGCAGGCGCTGCTTCGCCCCGTCGTAGCCGCCGCCGGGGGCCAGCCACTCCGCGATCGCCGCGTCGCCGCGCGTGCTGCGCAGCGCGTTCCACGCGGACGTACGAATTTCGGCGGGCAGGCCGGATTTCGCCAGCCGCGTCACCCGGTCGCGTGCGGCGTTCGCCGCGGCCGCCACCATCAGGGCCGATGGATCGGCCGGTACGGGGGCCACGGCCACGGCCACCGCGCTGTGCGCCTGTACGGGCGAGACCCCCACGAGCACCCCGCCACCGGCCAGCACGCCGGCCACCAGCCCGGACGCGATCCATCTGCGGCCTCTCGCGCCGCGCGTGGTGAAACCTGCCATCACTGTCGCTCTCCCCCTTTGTCACAACGGGTGGTACGCCGTCGTTCGTCTGCCGAGTACCGCTGTGTCGTCCTGCCGTGCGGCCGCCGTCGGGGCACCGGGGTTCGGGCCCCGGCACCGGGTCAGGGCGCCAGCGGTGCGGAGAACTTCCATGAGGCCGCAAGGGTGGGTATCGCACCCGGCGCCGCATCGGGAAGCTTCAGGCCGCCGCCGGCGTAGAGCGCCCCTTCCGAACGCGTCAGCCAGTTCACGCCCTTTCCGGCGGGCTGGGTGAAGCCGCTCCCCCCGAAGAGCATGGCGTGATCGCGGGCGCACCATGAAGCACTCTTCCGGAATGCCGTGCTCCGGTCGTCGGCGGCGAGTTCCACCCGGAGCCCGTCCTTCTCGGCCTTGCCGCTCCTGAGGTAGTGGCCCGGCTTGCGGACGGACTCGAAGGAGTAGCAGCCGGCCTGGCTCGCGAGCGCGGGCAGGACGACCCAGGTGGCGTCCTCCCGCTCGGCCTTCGCGCTGGTCGACTTGACCGTTTCGCCGAGGACGACCTTCCCGCCGGACAGGCTCACATAGCCGGGGCTGCCCCACGGGGCCAGCGACTGGCGCTTGAGCCGGTACTGCGTGTCCGCCTTCAGGAACTGGGTGACGTCGTCGTCGCTCCCCGCCAGGGCCTTCTTCGCGGCGGCCACCAGGTGGGGGTTGACCCCGGTCTTCTCGGCGGCGGCCTGGATCTGGAGCGCCAGCCTGCGGTTCGCGTCGGCCAGCTTCTTGCGGCGGTTCTCGGCATCGCGCTTGTACGCGGCGTCCGCGCCGGTGTGGATGTACGCCTTCCACACCGCCGGGTCCGGGCTGAGGACGGCGCGCTGCGCCTCGATGTACAGCTCGGTGGTCCGCTGGTCGGGGGTGGCCTGACGGAGCAGTTCCCGGAGGAAGTTGTCGTCGGCGAGAGCGAGCATGGCTTCGGAGGCGGTGAGGCCGAACAGGGCCGCCGTGCTCTTGCGCGCGGCCAGCTCCTTGAGCCGCTCGGCCTCCTTGCGGTCCCGCTCCGCCAGCTCCTCCAGTTCCCTGGCCACGTCCCGCTGGTGGGCCTCGCGGGCACCGTTGACGATGAACTCCCGCCAGGCGGCCGCGTCGCCGGCCAGCGCCTGGAGCGCCGCCGTCCGCACCTCGGGGCCCGACTCGGCGTGTCCCGCGACGGCCCGGACGAAGTTGTCGTCGGCGAGGGCCAGCAGCTCCGGAGTGCTCGGGATGCCGATGGTCAGCAGGACCTGCGACCTGGCCTGCCGGGCCGCCCGCTCGGCCTCCGCCTTGTCCCGTTCCCGCTGCTGGTCCAGCCGGTACGCCTCGTGGATGCCGGTCACGATGAAGGCCACGTGCTCCTCGGCGGAGGTGCCGGCCATCGCGCTCTCGGCGGCGGTGCGCACCGCGTCCATCCGCTCGCCCGCCGCGTCGGCCTTCTGCCAGATGGCGTGGATGAAGTCGTGGTCGCTGAGGAGCAGGACATCGGGGGTCGGGTCGAGGCGGACGACGGCGGCGGCCTCGACGCGCTGGATGTCGGTCGTCCCGATGCCCACGGCACTGGCGACCGCGTCCGGCGCTCCGGGCGCGGTGTCGGCGGCCGCGGCCGGTACGGCGGTGCCGGTGACGGCCGCGAGAACGGTGGCGGCGACGAGGCCGCGCATGGCGGTCCGCCGTCTGCGGGCGGAGGCGTTGTGCTGAGCGTTCATGGGTGTGCGAGGACTCCTCTGCCGCCGGGCTGCCGGCGGCTCTGCGTGAGCGGGGTGGTGTGCGGCGGCTGATCCGCCGCGCGGGCGGACAGCGGGCACGCCGAACGGACGTCGGGCGGGTGCGCGCCGCGTGGTCGTCGCGGAGTGCGCCCTGACCCAACGTCAGGAGGGAGGTTCATTGGCCGGAACACGACGGCGGTCCGGCTGGTCAGCAGGACCCTAACGTCCGCATAGCGAACACCGCAATGATCTTTCTGATGTGCTGACAGATCACCGCGTGCTGGACACCGGATCAACGGGAAGACAGCGGCCCACGGGGCCATCGGACCCTGCGGGATCCCGGAAACGGTCATTGCGGAATTCAGTAAGCGGCGGTTACGGTTCCGGTACCGGCCTGGCCGGGATGCATGCGGAAGGGACCAGCGGAGGGCCACACTCCTTCCGTCTTCCGCGTGCTCGGAGGAGTTCGTTCACAACCGGGGGAATGACTGTGCACCGCACCACTGTGTGCAGGGCCACCGCGACGGCGCAGGCCGGTCTCGCGGTGTTCGGCGAGCCAGGGAACATCAGCACCGCGGCCACGGCGGCATTCATCCGCTAGAGCACCGGCCGGCACGGGGAAAGGACGCTTCCCGTACGGCCGACAGGTGACGTCGAAACCCTGTCGGCTCCTGCCACCACCGCCACCATCGGCACCGGCACCACCACCGCCACCATCGGCACCGGCATCGGCGAATCCCTCGCCTGCCGGCGCGCCTTCCTTCCGTCGCCCCGCGCGGCCCCGCACACACGGCCGTCCGGGCCGTCCGTACGGGGACCGGCGGCGCGGGCGACGCCCTACGCGTTCCCCCGGGACGGTCGGCGCACCCCGCCGCGCCCGTTTCGGCACACCCATCGAGTCGCCCAAGAGCGGCGACAGCACAAGGACTACGGACATCAGCATGCACAAGAGACGGGTTCTCCCCTCCGCCCACGTACGCAGGGCCCTCACCCACGGCATCGTGGCCACCACCGCGCTCGCCGCCCTCGGTGTCGCCGTACCCGTCACGGCCGTCGCCGAGCCGTCGAACGCGGTGGCACTCGCGGGCACGATCGGGACCACCGACGTCCAGCGGGTCGACGCCGCGGCCGTGGTCCGCCTCGACCCCACCCCCGATGTGCTCCTGCTCAGCGACGACGACTTCATCCACGCGCTGTGGCAGAAGGCCCGGGACGCGGGCGAACGGCTCGACTCCGTGCGCACGGCCGCCGAGGACGCCATGGCCAGTACCGTCGCCGACGACCACGTGCACTTCATCACCACCGGCATCCACCAGGCCTACGAGCTGGACAAGCAGCGGGAACGGGACAGGGACGAGGCCGACCGCGCGGCCCGGCAGGCCAAGTCGCAGGCGCTGCTCGCCATCGGCATCCCGAGCACCCCGGAGCTGCTGGCGCTCAGCGACGACAACTTCGTCCGCGCGATCGCACGCCACGCGGCGTCCGGCCCGGAGGTCCGGGCCGCGGCGGCCACGGCACTGACCGGTGACGCGGCCGCCTGGCGCGATTTCATCGTCAACGGCGCCCGCGAGGCCCATCAGCGGGACGTGGCCAGGGAACTGGAGGAGCTGGCGGAGCGGGACCGCAAGGAGGCCGAACGCCTCAAGGAGCTGGCGGCCCGCAACAGCGCCGCCGCACTGTTCCGCACCGTCCCCACCGAGGCCGCGCTCGCCCTCGCCGACGACAACTTCATCCGGGAGCTGCTGCGCGTCGCCCCCGCCGACCTCCAGGGCTCCGAGCTGTACGCCGCGGCCCAGCGCGCGGTGCTCAGCCCCGACCCGGCGGTGTGGAAGGAGTTCATCCACACCGGTGCGGACGCCGCGTACAAGCGCGACGACGAGAACCGCCGCAAGAAGATCGCCGAGGCCAACCGCAGGCTGGCGCTCCAGATCCAGGCCGCCGCCGAGAACGGCGGGGTCCACCCCCATCTGGTGGCCGCCGCCAAGAAGGCGCTGGCGGGCACCGACGAGGCCGTGGCCGATTTCCTCAAGGAGGACACGCAGTACCGGCTCAAGCGCCAGTCGTTCCAGGCCGCCGACGCCAAGCTGCCCGGCTGGTACGCCCGTCAGTCCCTGGCCGACGGCGGCGAGGGCTTCCTCGCCCCCGTCGACGCCAGGAACAGGCAGGCCGACCGCGAGGACGCCACCTGGACCGTGCTGCCCTCGCTCGCCGGCCGGGCCGGCTGCTACTCCTTCGAGTCCGTGCGCAAGCCCGGCCACTACCTCCAGGCCGACGCGGACACCCTGCGGGTACGGGTGGCGGCGGACGACCGCAGCGCGAAGTTCCGGGAGACGGCCACCTGGTGCGCCCGCAAGGCCCTGATCGGCTCCGGGACCTCCTTCCAGTGGGGGTACGGCAAGGAGGAGCGCTGGCTCCGGCACATGTCGGGCGACCTCTTCGCGGCCCAGCACTACGACAACAACGCCAACAAGACGCCTTCCACCTGGAAGGTCTCCACACCGCTCGCGCCCTGACCCCGCCCGCCCACCGGCCGAGCCCACCCCGCAAGAGAACGGACCCCCCTGATGTTCCGGACCGCCCGCACCGCCCTGGTCGCGACCGTCGGTGTCGTCGCGCTGATCGGCGGCACGGCCACCGCCGGCGCCAACCAGTCCCCGGCCCCGGCCGCCGCCGACCCGGCCGCCACGTCGGCCGCGGCCGACCCGTCGTACGTCCAGCTCCAGGTGAAGCACAGCGGCAAGTGCCTCACCGTCGCGAAGGGCAGCTTCAAGGACCGGACCGCCGCGGTGCAGTCGGCCTGCGCCCCCGAGACGGACCACCAGCTCTTCCGGATGGTCCCCACCGGACCGGGCACCTTCGAGCTCCGCCCCCGGCACAGCGGCAGATGCCTCACCACCGGCTCCGGCCACCAGTGGAAGGCCCTCCAGATCTGGTGCGGCGGTGTGCCGGAGCAGCGCTGGAGCGTGAACCTGGCCGATGTCGCCACGAACCTGTACGAGGTGCGCCCGGACGTGGCCTCCGAGTACTGCCTCACCGTCAGCGGGGCCGCGGTCGAGGAGAACACGGACACGTACATCGGCCTGTGCAAGGGCAGCTCGGCCAGCCGGTGGCAGATCCTGCCCGCGGCCTGACCCGCCACGGGCCCGCCGCACCACCCTCACTCCTCCCCCTGTACAGAAACGGACTCACCATGTCACGGACCATCCGGGCGGCCCTGGCCGTCGGCGCCGGTCTCGCCCTGCTCGTGGGCACGGCGACCACCGCGCAGGCGCTGCTCCCTGGACCCGTTCCCCCCGCCGGCCACCCCGCGTCGCCGCACCCGCCCGGCTCCGCCGCCGAGGCCGCCGCGGCGGCGAGGAAGGCGGCGATGATGGCGCGCGAGGGCGTCCAGGCGGAGAGCGCCGCTGCCACGGCCACGATCGTCGAACTGAAGGTGCAGCACAGCGGCAAGTGCCTGGACCTCGACCGGGGCCGGGCGGACAACGGCGTCAAGCCCTGGCAGTCGGAGTGCGTCGGCTCCGCCGCCCAGCGGTGGCGCATGGTCCCCATCGCTGCCGGCACCTTCCAGCTGCGGCTGGCGACCAGCACCGGAAAGTGCCTGGAGGTGGCGAAGAACAGCACCGCGTCGCCCGCCGTCGTCCAGCAGTCCCCGTGCTCCGGCGGCCCTCAGATGCGCTGGCGGGCGACCCTCGTGGACCAGCCCGGGAACCTCTTCCAGCTGCGCCCCGACCATGCCGAGGGCCTCTGTCTGGACATCGAGGGCGCCGGGACGGGCAACGGCGTCTCCGCACGGCAGGCGAAGTGCACCACGTCGGCGGCGCAGCTCTGGCGGATCACGCCGGTGGCCTGACCGGGCACCGCTCATCCCGCCCGTATCACCGGCGTGGGGGCCTTCCCCCGCGATCCGGCCCCTGCCTACGCTCCCGGGATGGCCAGAACCTCACTGCCGTCGGTGTCCCTGCGCAGCCGTAAGGGATCCGTCCGGCTGGAATCCACCGGGCTCCTGCTCGAACTGGACGGTGTCCGAAGACGCATACCGCTGCGGGCGGTCGCCACCGTCCGCGCGGCCGCCTCGGGGCGGTCCGCCGTCACCGTTGTGCTGACCGCCCCGCACGGCGCCGACCCCGTCACCTACCGGGTCGGCGCACCCAACGACGCCTCCGCCACCGCGTTCGCCGACGCCGTCAACACCCGGCTTCCCGCCCGCACTGCGGACGAGCCGCCGGTGAACGGCTCCGACCTGGTCGAGATCCTGGCCGACGCCGCCCCGAAGCGGCGCGGCGCGTGGTCGCGCCCGTCGGAGTGGGACCTCGTGATCATTCTTCTGGTCGGCGTTCTCGCTCTGCCCGTCCTCGCCTATCTCGCCGGGTTGGTGCATCTGATCGCCACCGGGGAGTGGTTCCGGCTCCTGATCTATGTGCTCGGGGTGAAACCCCTGCTCTTCGGCGGGTTCGGCCTCGGCGCCGGTCTGCACGCGCTCTACCTCCGCGCGCTGCTGCGCCTGCGGGGAGTCTCCGTCCTGGCACAGCCAGGGAAGAGCAGCAGCGGTAAGTTGACCTGCCGCTTCACCGACGCGTCGGGCGCCGCCCGCACGGTCGAGGTGGACGACGCCTCGCTGGTCGTCGACGGACAGGTCCCGGTCGTCTACGACCCCCGCAACCTGTCCCGGGCCGTGGGCAGGTACTCCCTCGGCAGCTGGGTGTTGCGCACGCTGGGTGTGCTCCTGTGCGTACCACTGCTGGGCCTGGGTCTGATGATGGTTCCGTACCAGGTGATGCGCTCGTTCCTGTAGGCCGCCCGCCCGCCTCTCGCCCACCTGCCCTCGTCCCCTGATTCCCTGCCCTCCTCGGCCCTCGCGACTCTGCGACCCTCCGGTCCCCCAGCGCACATCACCGACCGATCAATGTCCCCCTTTTGCCCGGGAACAGGAGGATTCCCCCGCAGGGCAAGCGAGTTGTACGCGGGGGGCGCGCGGTAGTGCGCTGGGTCTCAAGCTGATCACAAGGCGAAGGAAGTTGGCCGAAAGGTTAGGTGTACCTTCCCTAAGTTGTAGGCTTATCAGGTCAGTTCGGTGTGGGGAGGCATGCGGTGTCCATGAACGACGTCCGCCTGGTGGCGAATGGTCTTGACGTCGGGCACGCGGGTCGCCCGGTTCTTCGGCAGGTCGATCTGGAGCTGCGGTCCGGCGCGATCACCGTGCTGGTCGGGCCCAACGGCTGTGGCAAATCGACCCTGTTGCGCACGGTGGCCGGGTTGCTGCCGCCGATCGCGGGCGAGGTGCGCATCGATGGCGAGCCGGTCCAGAAGCTGGCCCGCCGTACGCTCTCGCAGCGGCTGGCGTTCCTGCCGCAGACGTCCCACGCCCCGGCCGGGGTGACGGTTCGTGAGCTGGTACGTCATGGCCGGTACGCGCATCGTGGCGCTCTCGCCCGGCACACCGGGGAGGACACCGAGTCGATCGAGTGGGCGCTCGGCGTCACCGACGCGGAACCCCTCTCGGACCGCAGGCTGGACGAGTTGTCCGGCGGCGAGCGCCAGCGTGCCTGGCTGGCGATGGTGCTGGCGCAGCGCGCGGGGGTGCTGCTGCTGGACGAGCCCACCACCTATCTCGACATGCGGCACCAGTTCGAGGTGCTCGACGTCGTGCGGCGGCTGGCCCGCGAGCACGGCATCGCCTGTGGCGTGGTCCTGCACGACCTGATGCAGGCGGCGGCCTACGCCGACGAGGTCGTCGTCGTCGCGGACGGCGGGATCACCGCGTCCGGGGCACCGGAGGAGGTGCTGACCCCGGATGTCATCGATCGTGCCTTCGGTCTGCGGGTCAACGTCGTCCGGGATCCGGGGACCGGGTATCTCGCCTGTTTCCCGCAGCGGTCGGAGAGCCACGACCGGCCCGTCACCAAGACCTGAGCCCCGAGTCCTGAGCCCCGAGTCCTGGGGCCGGAGTCCCGAGCCCGGGTCCCGGGCCCCGATCCCGTCGGGCTTCTTCGTCATCACCGCCTCACAGCGGTTTCACCAGCGTTTCCCGTACACCCGTACACAAGGAGAGTTCCACCATGCAGAGGATTCTGCGCGCCCTCGTCACGGGCGGCACCGCCGCCGCACTCGCCCTCACCGTCGCCGGCTGCGGCGGCGGCACGGCCGGTGACTCGGGCGGCGGCGACAAGTCCTCCGGGGACAAGGGCGCCGGCAAGATCACCGTCAGCACCGCGCAGGGCCAGGTCAGCCTGAGCAAGCCCGCCACGAAGGTGGTGTCGCTGGAGTGGACGTACGCCGAGGAGCTGGTGGCCCTCGGGGTCCCGCCGGTGGGCAACGCCGACAACGAGGGCTACGGCACCTGGATCACCGCGAAGGGCGCGGCCCTCCCGGACAGCGTCACCGACGTCGGCGGGCGCAACGAGCCGAGCCTGGAGAAGATCCGGTCACTGAAGCCGGATCTCATCGTCATCGACAACGAGCGATCGAAGGCGAACCTGAAGGCGCTCCAGGACATCGCGCCGGTGGTGGCGTTCACGTACACCACCCAGCCGCAGCTGGAGACGATGAAGAAGAACTTCACCGAGCTGGCGAAGGCGGTCGGCAAGGAGGACAAGGCCACCGAGGTCAACGGGCAGATCGACGCCAAGGCCGCCGATCTGAAGGCGCGGCTGGAGAAGGCGGGCAAGGGCGGCCTGACGTACACCGTCGCCCAGGGCTTCACCGCCAACGGCACCTCGTCCGCGCGGGTGCTCACCGATGACGCCATCACGCCCCAGGTGCTGAATCTCGCCGGTCTGAAGAACGGCTGGACGGGCAAGGGCGACGCGTGGGGCATGACCACGGTCGGCGTCGAGGGCCTGACCAAGGTGAACGCCGACTCCACCTTCCTCTATGTCGCCGCCCTGAAGGACAACCCGTTCACGGGCGCCTTCGCGGACAACGCCGTGTGGAAGGGCCTGAAGTTCGTGAAGGAGGACCGGGTCCTCCCGCTCGACCCCGGCACCTGGCTCTTCGGCGGCCCGCTCTCCGCGCTGCACGTCCTCGACGAGACCGGCAAGGCCCTGAAGGTCTGATGACCGTCCCCGCCCGTCTGCTCGGCCGCCGCCCACCAGCCCCGCTCGTGGGCGGCGCCCTGCTTCTCGTACTGTGTTCCGTCGCCGTCGTCCATCTCAGCATCGGCGCCTCCGGGGTGGGCACCGGCGACATCGTGGACCTGGTCCTGGGCCGGGGCTCCCCCCGTACCTGGGACATCCTGGTGGGCAGCCGGCTGCCCCGGACCGTGACCGGGCTGGTGGTCGGGGTCGCCCTCGGGGTCTCCGGCGTCCTCGTCCAGGGAGCCACCCGCAACCCCCTGGCCGCCCCCGACACGCTCGGGGTCAACGCCGGGGCCTACTTCGCCGTGGTGCTCGTGGCGTACACCGGGGTGAGCCTGGGTCCGCTGCCCACCGGCGGCGCGGCCTTCGTCGGCGGTCTCCTCGCCGTCTCCGTGGTCTATCTCCTCAGCCGCAGCGGTGTCCTCACCCCCGGCCGGGTGCTGCTCGCCGGGGCGACCGTCGCCCTGGCGGGGACCGCGGGGGCCGAGTTCCTCCAGATGCTCGATGTGGAGAAGACCCGGGGGCTGTTCTTCTGGGGCAACGGAACCCTGCTCCAGGCGGATCTGGAACGGCCGCTGACGCTCGGCGCGGTCGTCCTCGTGGGCGCGCTGGTGGCACCGCTGCTGGCCCGCCCGCTCGATCTGCTGGCCCTCGGCGACGAGACCGCCGAGGCGATGGGCGTACGGGTGGAACGCATCCGTCCCGCCGCCTTCCTCCTCGCGGTGCTGCTCTCCGCCTCGGCGGTGTCGCTGGCCGGTCCGATCGGGTTCATCGGCCTGATCGCGCCCGTCATCGTGCGGCAGCTGGGCGTCCGCAGGCATGCGCTGCTCCTGCCGATGGCGGCGGTGCTCGCCGCGACAGTGCTGCTCGCGGCGGACGCGGCCGCCCAGCTGGCCGTACCGCCGTCCGCCGTCTACACCTCGGAGATCCCCGTCGGCGTGGTCACCGCCCTCATCGGCGGCCCGGTCTTCATGCTGCTCGCGCGCCGGGTGAGCACCGGTGACGCCGACACCGGCGCGGCGGTCACCGTGTCGGGGCAGCGGCGGACCCCCGCGTACGCGGTGGCGCTCGGCGGTGGACTGGTCGCGCTGGCCGTCGCGATCGCGGTGTCGCTGCGGATCGGTGACGTCGACATCACCTGGAGCCAGCTCGGGGCGGCCCTGTTCGGCTCCGCCGAGGAGGCCACCGAGGCCGTGGTCGACTACCGGCTGCCGCGTGTCCTGGTCGCCGCGCTGGCCGGGGCCTGCCTGGCCGTGGCCGGTGCGGCGGTCCAGGCCGTCGTGCGCAATCCGCTGGCCGAACCGGGGCTCGTCGGGGTGACCGGCGGGGCGTCCCTCGGCGCGGTCGCCGTGATCGTCGTCGTCCCCTCCGCCCCGGCCGTGGCCCTCCCGGCCGCCGCCGCGATCGGGGGCGTGCTGATGCTCGCCCTCGTGGTCTTCGTCGCCCGGGGGAGCCGGGCGGGCGGGCGTTCAGGACTCGACCCGACGCGGGTGGTCCTCGTCGGCATCGGGGCCGCCGCGACCTCCATGGCCCTGGTCAACATCATGGTGGTCAGCGCGCAGATGAACATCTCGGCCGCGCTGAGCTGGCTCGCGGGCAGCACCTACGCCCGGGACTACACCGCGCTCGGCTGGCTCGCCCTGCCGGCGCTGGTCGCGGTGGCGCTCGTGGTCGTGGCGAGGCCGGTGAACCTGCTGCCCCTCGGTGACGAGCTGCCCCGCGCGCTCGGCCTGGACCTGGGGAAGGCCCGGCTGCTGGTGCTGGGCGCGGGTGCCGTGCTCGCGGCCGGCACCGCCGCGGCCGTCGGCGCGGTGGGCTTCGTCGGACTGGTCGCACCGCACCTCGCCCGGCGCATCGTCGGCAACGGCACGGCGCGGATGGTGCCCATGGCCGCCGTCCTGGGAGCCGTCCTGGTCGTGGCGGCGGACGCGCTCGGACGCTGGCTGCTCGCCCCGACGGAGATCCCGGTCGGCATCGTGACCGCGCTGATCGGGGCGCCGTACCTGGTGTGGCTGCTGCGCCGGACGCAGGACGTCTGACCGGCCGCCGCTCCACAGGTCGTCCGCCGGCCGTTCGGGGGTTCGGTGACCCTAACCCCCGAACGGCCGGCGGGCCGCGATCCGCGGGTCAGGACCTCTGGCCCACCGTGGCCGCGGGGCTCTTCACGGCCGGGCCGTCGAAGGGCTCCGCCCCGGGCCTGAGGGTGCGGGCGACGAACACCCCGACGAGGCACACGAGCGCGGACGCCAGACAGACGGCGGCGAAGGCGCCGGAGAAGGCGGACCGGGCGAGCGGCTGGAGCGCGGGTTCGACCAGGTCGAAGTGCCCGGTCTCGACGGCGGACCACGCGGACGGGTCGACCTCGGGAGCGGCCCCCTCCAGCCGCTGGGAGAACAGGGCTCCGAAGACGGCCACACCGGTCGCGGTGCCCAGCGGGTAGGAGGCGTTGGTCAGCCCGGAGGCCATTCCGGCCCGGTCGGCGGGGACCGCGCTCACCGCCACCCCCATCAGGGGCGGGAAGATGACGGCCCCTCCGACACCGAGCAGGACGAACCCGGTGGCCGTCACCGCCTGCGCCACGACCGCCGGTCCCACGGTGTCCCCCGCCGCCGCGGCCAGGGCGAGCAGCCCGAGCCCCTGGAGGGCGAAGCCGCCGGCCACCAGCCGGTCGGGGGCGAAGACGCGTTGCAGCCGGGCGACGAACAGGCCCGCCACCAGCAGGCTTCCGGTGAGCGGCAGCAGGTGGAGGCCGACTTCGAGGGCCGAGTACCCGTGGGTGCTCTGGAGCCAGAGCGTGGTGAACGCGAGGACGCCCAGGCTGGACATGCGCGCGAGGAAGCCCAGGACGGCCGCTCCGGAGAAGGCGCGCACGCGCAGCAGCGTCATGTCGATGAGCCCGCCGCCACGGCGCTGACCGGCCACGAGGCCCACGGCGAGAATCACCGCGAGGGCGGCGGACGCGAGGACGTCCGGTGCGGTCCAGCCGGCTTCGGGGCCGGTGACCAGCGGATAGTGCAGGGCCAGCAGGGTGCCGACGGCGAGCAGGGCGCCGAGGGGGTCGATCCGGCGGCGGGTGTCGCGCGGCGCGGCGGACTCGGGCATCCGGGCCAGGGCGCCGGCGACGACCAGCAGGCCGATCGGCACGTTGATCAGGAAGATCCACCGCCAGCCGAGGGTCTGCACGAACACGCCGCCGACCAGGGGTCCCAGGGCGCCGGCGGCGGAGGCGATGGCCGCGAACCCCGCGATGGCGGCCTGGCGGCGGGCGCCCTCGTAGGCGGCCGCCAGGAGTGCGAGCGTCGGCGCGAACACCATGGCTCCGCCCAGGCCCTGGGCGGCCCGCGCGGCGATGAGCGTCCCGGCGTCGGGGGCCAGTCCGCAGCCGGCGGAGGCGAGGGTGAAGAGCGCCATCCCGGCCGTGAAGACCCGGCGCCGCCCGACGCGGTCGGAGAGCGCGCCCGCGCTGAGCAGCAGGGCGCCGAACGCGAGCGAGTAGGCCGACACGGTCCACTGCACCCGGCCGAGTCCGGCGTCCAGGTCCCGGGAGATGTCCGAAAGCGCGACGTTCACGATGGTCACGTCCAGGGTCATCATCACGCCACCGGCGCTGACCAAGGCGAAGGTCCATCGGGGAGTGCGAGGGCGGGAAGGCACCGCTGATCACCTCGAATCGGGAGAAATCATGGAGGTCAAAGGGAGGTCAAAGTTTGGTAAGCCTAACTTCGCTGACACGAGTTGATGGCGTGTCACGGACAACGTGGCCGAAAGTCGATCTTGTTGGCTGAGTGAGGTGTGCCTAACCTAACTGCGGCCCGGGTCCGTCCGCCCAGGCCGATCCGAACCACCGGAACAACGGAGCTGTTTGATGCCCATCCCCCCCGACCATCCCGTTCCCGCGCTGCCCGAAGTGGCCCCCGCGGCCTGGCGGGAGGCCAATCGCCGGCTCCTCGCCAAAGCGATCGGCGAGTGGTGCTTCGAGGACATGCTCAAAGCGTCGGAGACCGGAGACGGCGGCTACCGCGTCGATCTCGACAGCGGCACGACCTACGCGTTCAGCGCCACCCCGGGAGCGTTCGGCTGGCTGCGGGTCGACCACCGGTCGATCACCCGCACCGCCACCAGCATGCTCGGCAACGCGGTGGCGGAACCCGCCTGGGACGCGCAGCAGTTCCTCCTGGAGGCGGCCTCCACCCTGGGCAGCGACGCCTCCACGATCGCCACCTACTTCACCGAGCTGTCCGCCACGCTCGCCGTCGATGCCGCCCGCATCACCCACGGCGGGGAGACCGTCGCCCAGCTGCGCACCCTCGGCCACACGGAACTCGAATGCCGGATGACGGGGCACAACCTCCTCGTCGCCAACAAGGGCCGCATCGGCTTCTCGGCCACCGACGTCCAGAAGTACGCCCCCGAGTCGGGCCAGTCGCTCCGGCTCCAGTGGGTCGCCGTGCACCGCGGACTCGCCGAGTTCCGGGGCACGTCGGAGCTGTCCGAGCACGAGATCCTCGCCCGCGAACTGGACGAGGCGACCCGCACCCGCTTCACCGCCGTGCTGGAGGCCGCCGGAGTCGACCCGCAGGGCTATGTGTGGATGCCCGTCCACCCCTGGCAGTGGGACCACGCCGTCCAGGTCCTGCACGCCGCCGACATCGCGCAGCGCCGGATCATCCCGCTGGGCGACAGCCCGGACGCGTATCTGCCCGGCCAGTCCATCCGGACGATGGCCAATGTCGGCACCCCGCAGCGGTACGACGTCAAACTCCCGCTGAAGATCCTCAACACCCTGGTCTGGCGGGGCATCCCGCCGCACTGCACCGTGGGGGCGCCCGTCGTCACCCAGTGGCTGCGCGGCCTGGTGGAGCGCGACACCTTCCTGACCGAGCAGTGCCGGACCGTCTTCCTCGGCGAGGTCGCCTCCGTCACCGTCCGCCACCCCTACCTCTCCAAACTGGAGGACGCGCCCTACCAGCACCTGGAGACCCTGGGCTGCATCTGGCGCGACTCGGTCACCGCGCGCAAGGACCCGAACGAGCGGGTCCGTACCTTCGCCTCGCTGCTCCACACGGACCACACCGGTGACGCGTTCGTCGCCGAACTCGTCCGCTCCTCCGGCCTCGACGCCGAGGAGTGGCTGCGGCGGCTCTTCGACACGCTGCTCGTCCCGCTGATGCACGTGCTGTACCGGTACGGCGTCACCTTCAACCCGCACGGACAGAACACGCTGATCGGCTACGACGAGAACGACGTGCCGACCCGCCTGTATCTGAAGGACTTCGTCGACGACGTGTGCGTGTCCTTCACCGATGTGCCCGAGCGCGGCCCCGAGCCGGACGGACACGACCACGTCCTGCCGCGCAAGCACCCCTCGATCATCCGGCAGCACGTGGTGGACCAGGTCTTCGTCGGCCACTTCCGCTACCTCGCGCCGCTCTGCGCCGACCAGCTGGGCGTCCCTGAAGAAACGTTCTGGCGAATGGTCCGCAGGACCATCCTCGACTTCCAGGCGCGCTTCCCCGAGCTGTCCGAGCGGTTCGCCGAGTACGACCTGCTCACCCCGGAGATCCCCCGCTACGGCCTGAACCGCGACCGGATCGTGGTCACCCGCTACGGCGACCGGGCACTGCGCCACGCGCTGTACCCGAATGGCACGCATCCCAACCCGCTGGCCGAGGACTGAGGAGACATGGGCGTGACACCGCTCACCGAGGCACCTTCGATCCACCCGTCCTTCCCGCCGTCCCTGCTCGCGGGGGGCGCCGAGGGCCTGTCCGAGGCCCTGGCCGCACTCGGCGACGCCGTCGACGCCGTGCGGTCGGCCGCCCGGCCCGCCGGGCCGATACCGGTCGGCACCCCCACCGACGTGCTCCGCGCCGCCGCCCGCGCCCTGGGCCCGGCCCGGCTGCCCGCCGAGGGAGTCGGCGAGAGGGCCGCGCTGCGGCTGCTGGCCACCACGCTCACCGAGCACGGGATCAACCTGGCCCACCCCCGGGCCGCCGCCCACCTCCAGCCGCCGTCGCTGGCGGTCGCCGTCGCGGCGGACGCCCTCGCGAGCGCCACCAACGCCTCGCTGGACACCTACGACTCGGGGCCCTCGGCCATCGCCGTCGAACGCTGGCTCATCGGCGTACTGATCCACCTGGCCGGGCTCGGGGAGCGCGCCGACGGCGTCCTCACCCCCGGCGGCTCGCTGTCCAACCTGCTCGGCCTGCTGCTCGCCCGGGACGCCGCCGCCCACCGGCTGGGGCTCAACGCCCGCGAGGACGGGGTCGCCGCCCTGCCCGGACCGGTGGTGTTCTGCTCCGAGCTGGCCCACTTCTCCGTACAGCGCGCCTGCGCCGCCCTCGGACTCGGCGAGGCCGCCGTCCACCCCGTCACCACCGACGACCAGCGGCGCATGCGGCCCGAGGCGCTGGCCGCGGCCCTGGCGGCGCTCACGCCCGACCAGACGCCGCTGGCGGTGGTCGCCACCGCAGGGACCACGGACTTCGGCTCCATCGACCCGCTGCCGCAGATCGCCGAGATCGCCGCCGACCGGGGCATCTGGATGCACGTCGACGCGGCGTACGGCTTCGGCGCGCTGTTCTCCGAGCGGCTGGCCGGCCGGCTCGCCGGCCTGGAGCTGGCCGACTCGGTCACCCTGGACCTGCACAAGATCGGCTGGCAGCCCGCCGCCACCAGTGTGCTGCTGGTGTCCGACACGACCGCCTTCACCTCGCTCGACCGCGAGGTCGCCTACCTCAACCCGACCGACGACTCCGAAGCGGGCTACGACGGTCTCCTCGGGCGCAGCCTCCAGACCACCCGCCGCCCCGACGCGGTGAAGGCCGCCGCCACCTTCCTGGCGCACGGCCGGACCGGGATGGGCCGCATGGTCGACATCTGCCACGACCTCGCCCGCCACGCCGAGCGCCGCATCCGCGAGGAGCCCGAGCTGGAGCTGGTCGCCCCGGCGGAGCTGACCACGGTCGTCTTCCGCTACCGGGGCGGGGACCCGGCGGACGCCGACCGCCTCAACGGCGCGCTGCGCCGGCGGCTGCTGGAGTCGGGGACCGCGCTCATCGGGCGTACGGAGGTCCGCTCCGGCGGGCCCGGCTCCCCCCAGCGGGTCTGCCTGAAATTCACCCTGCTCAACCCCACCACCACCGCCGAGGACATCGACGGCCTCGTGGACACCGTCCTCGACGCCGGCCGCGCCTGCGTACGACTGACCGAGGAGAGCGCCGCATGAGCGCCGTCGCCACCGAGGCCCCCGCCGGGAAAGCGGACCGGGCCCCGGCCGATCCGCTGCACGAACTCGACCCCCGGGGCGCGTCCGAGCACGCCCACCTGGAGGCGCTGCTGCGCTGCTGGCTCCTGGAGACCGGCACCCCCGTCGCGCCCGGGCCGCTGCGGATCGAACTCCCCACCGCCGGGCTGACCCTGGTCACCGAGGTCACCCACCGCTCGCCCACCGGCTGGCACCGGTTCGCCCCGGTCCGGCTGATGGGTCCCGGCGGGCCGCTGGGCGCCGCCGCCGACCCCGTGACGGCCGTCGCGCTGCTCTCCACCGAAGCGGCCGTGGGGGGCGGCAGCCGCCCCGGCGGGGTCCCGGCCGGTGAGGTCGCCGACCTGGTGGAGCGCACCGCCGAGTCCGTACGGCGGGTCGCCACGTTCATCGGCGACCGCCGCGGCAACCCCGGGCCGCCGCCCGGCGTCGACGGCTTCCTCGACGCCGAACAGGCCCTGCTGCTCGGTCATCTGAACCACCCCGCGCCCAAGAGCCGTGACGGCATCTCCGACCACGAGGCCGCCGCCTTCTCGCCCGAGCTGCGCGGCTCCTTCCGGCTGCACTGGTTCGCCGCCGACCCGTCGGTCGTCTCGCACGGCGCGGTGGCCGGCGCCCCGTCCCTGGCCGGCCAGGACACCGTCGCCCTCCTCGCGGGCCTCGCCGAGCACCGCACGGACGACGGCCGGATCCTGGTCCCCGCCCACCCCTGGCAGGCCCGGGACCTGCTGCACCGCCCCCGGATCGCCGCCCTGGTCGCGTCGGGCGCGCTGGAGCCCCTGGGCGAGCTGGGCCCGAAGTGGTGGCCGACGTCCAGCGTCCGCACCGTGTACCGGCCGGACGCGGGCGTGATGCTGAAGCTGTCGCTGGGGCTGCGCCTGACCAACTCGCGGCGCGAGTCGACCCGTACCGAACTCCTGCGCGGTCTGGAGATCAACCGGCTCCTCGACGCCGGGTACGCGCGGACCACCTTCGACGCCCACCCCGGGTTCGCCATCACCCGCGACCCCGCCTGGCTCGCGGTGGACGAGCCGGGCCGCGCGGGCGGCCCCGAGGTGACCGGTCTCGACGTCGCCGTGCGCGAGGTGCCGCGCGACATCGCCGACCTGCGCACCCTGGTGGGCCTGGTGGCGCCGAGGCCCGGTCTCGGCCGCAGCGCGCTGGGCGAGCTGGTGGCCGGTCTCGGCGCCGGCGCGGCCGAGCAGTGGACGGCCGACTACACCGACAAGGTGCTGGTGCCCATGCTGCACCTGTACGCCGCCACCGGTATCGGCCTGGAGGCCCATCAGCAGAACACCCTGGTCCGCCTCGACGCGCGGGGCCGGGTGACCGGCGGCACGTTCCGTGACAACCAGGGCTACTACCTGGCCGCCTCCCATCTGCCCGGCCTGCTCGCGAGGCTCGGGGAGGACTCCTCCACGCTGGCCGTCGTGGACGACGCCATCGTGGACGACCGGCTGTCGTACTACTTGCTGCGCAACCAGGTCCTGTCGGTCGTCGGCTGCCTCGCCGTCGACGGGCTGGCCGACGAGCGGGACCTGCTCGCCGTGCTCGCCGACCGGCTGCGGGCGGCCCTGCCCGCCCTCGCCCAGGCGGGGCCCGGCGGCGACCGGCTGGCCCGCCGCTGGCTGGACGCCGGCACCCTGCCGTGCAAGGGCAACCTGCTCACCCGCCTGCACGGCATCGACGAGGTCCTCGCGCCCCTGGACGCCCAGTCCGTCTACCTGGACGCGCCCAACCCCCTCCAGGAGGCCACGGCATGACGTCGGCACAGCTGACAGAACCGGCACAGCAGCCGCAGCAGGGGGCGGGCCCGTCGCCCGAGGTCCCCGGGCCGCCACTGCCCGTACTGGAAGGGCGCTGGTCGGCGCGCGTGGCCCGGGCCGAGGGCCCCGACCTGGAACGGGTGCACGGCTGGATGCAGTCGTCGCACATCGAGGCCTTCTGGCACCAGGCATGGCCGCGTGAACGCTGGGTCGAGGAGATCGCGGATCATCTCGCGGGCGACACCATCCTGCCGCTCATGGTCGATCTCGACGGCCGCCCGTTCGCGTACATCGAGATCTACCGCGTGGTGCGGGACCGGATCGCGGAGAAGTATCCGTACCGGGACCACGACCTGGGCCTGCACATCGCCATCGGCGAGGTGAGCAGCACCGGCAAGGGCCTGGGCCGGGAGCTGCTGCGCGCGCTCGCCGACGGCCTGCTCGCCGCCGACCCCGCGTGCACGCGGGTGGTCGCCGAGCCGGACGTCACCAACGCGCCCTCGCTCAAGGCGTTCGCCGCGGCCGGGTTCCGCGCCGCCGGTCGGATCACCTTCCCCGAGAAGGACGCCGCGCTGCTCATCCGTCCGCGCCACGAGGAGGATCTGCCCCGATGACCGACTCCCTCAGCAGCAGGCACGACGTGGTGGCCATCGGCTGCGGGCCCTTCAATCTGGGTCTCGCCGCGCTGGCCTCGACCGTGGACGATCTCGATCTGGTGGTGCTGGAGGAGCAGCCCGAGCTGACCTGGCACCGCGGGATGATGTTCGGCAACGCCTCCATGCAGGTGAACTTTCTCGCGGACCTCGTCACCCTGGTCGCGCCCGGACACCCTCTGTCGTTCCTCGCCTACCTGCACGACATGGACCGGCTCTACACCTTCACGGTGCGGGAGAACTTCTTCCCGTCCCGCCGGGAGTACGAGGACTATCTGCGCTGGGCGGCGGCGAGACTCCCCTCGGTGCACTTCTCCCACCGGGTCGAGGAGGTCCGCTGGGACGCCGCCGAGGAGACCTTCACCGTGCTCTCCGTGCGCGGCGACGGCACCCGGCTGCGGATGACCGCCCGTCATCTCGTCCTCGGCATCGGCACCGCGCCGCACATCCCCAAGGCGCTGGCGGACCTGCCCGCGTCGGCGCTGCTGCACACCTGCGACTACGTGCACCGCGTGGCGGACATCGAGGCCGCCGGGAAGATCACGGTGGTCGGCTCGGGGCAGTCCGGGGCCGAGGTCGCGGTGGACCTCATCGGCCGCAACCTGGAGGGCGGGCCCGCGGTCAGCTGGCTGACCCGCACCTCGTCGTTCGCGCCGCTGGACTACACCAAAATGGTCCTGGAGATGACCACTCCGGCGTACATGCAGTACTTCCACTCCCTGCCGGAGGAGGTACGCAACCGGCTGACCCGCGAGCAGTGGCAGTTCTACAAGGGCATCTCCACCGACACCCTGGAGGAGGTCCACGAACTGCTCTACCGGCGCCAGCTGGAACACGGACTCGCCGATGTGGAACTGCGGTTCGGCATCACCGTGGAGTCCGCGGCGGTGGACGCGGCGGGGCGTACGGTGCTGACCTGCCGGCACCGGGACACCGGCCAGCTCTTCGAGCACACCACCGATCTCGTGGTGGCGGCGACCGGTTACCGCAACCGTCCGCCGGCGTTCCTGGAGCCGATCGACGAGCTGCTCCTGCGGGACGGGCAGGGCCGGCACCGCGTCCGTCTGGACCACTCGGTCGAACTCGCCGACGGGGTCACCGGGCGGGTGTTCGTGGCCAACGCCGAGACCCACTCCCACGGGGTCTCCGCCCCGAACCTGGACATCGGCGCGGTGCGCAACGCGACCATCCTCAACGCGATCACCGGGCGGGAGACCTACCGGCTGCCCAAGCGGAGCGCCTTCACCAGCTTCGAGGCGCCGCCGCCGGTCGCGTAGCGCGGTCAGCTGCCGGAGCGTGGCTGCCCCGTCCGGTGTCCCCGGGTGGGGCGGCCGCGTTTCAGGGGCGCGCGGCCGTCTCGCGTACCGCCGTCTCGCGTACGGGTGCCTCGTGACGGGTCGCGCCGGGGTCCCAGCCCCGGGGCCGGTCCGCTGCCCGCGCCGACGTGGGCGCGGGGGCGGCCGCCTGGCCGGGCGCGGGGGCGGCCGCGCGCGCCGGGGCCGACGGGCGGTGGCCCCGTTCCGCCTCTCTCAGCTGCCGGTCGATCCGGCGTTCCCGCAGATGGCCGACGAGGGAGGGGAGCAGGACAAGAGCGGCGGCCAGGAGCAGCGCGAGCCAGCTGAACAGTGTCGTGGTGGTCATGTCCACCACTTTCGCCGCCCGGGGGACCGGTCCGGCAGTGGCAGGACTGTCATATGGAAGCAAATTACTGCCACACTGCGCGCATGCTGAGAAACGTCGCCGTCGTCCTGCTCGATGTCGTCCACCCGTTCGAACTCGGCGTACTGTGCGAGGTGTTCGGACACGACCGCAGTGACGACGGGCTCCCCGTCTACGACTTCGCCGTGGTCTCCGCCGCCGGGCCCACGCTGCGCACGCACGCCGGCTTCGAGATCACCACCCCGTACGGACTCGACCGGCTCGCCGAGGCCGATCTGATCGCGCTGCCCACCGGGGGCGACTACCCCAGCCGCGACTATCCGCCGGAGCTGCTGGCCGAGATGCGCCACGCCGCCGCGCGGGGCGCCCGGCTGCTGAGCGTCTGCACCGGCGCCTTCGTCCTCGGCGCGGCGGGCCTGCTCGACGGCCGGCGCTGCACCACGCACTGGCGCCATGCCCAGGCACTCGCCGAACGCTTCCCCCGCGCCATCGTGGACCCGGGCGTGCTCTACGTGGAGGAGGGGCCGGTGATCACCTCGGCGGGGACCGCGGCCGCCATCGACGCCTCGCTGCACGTGCTGCGGCAGGAACACGGCCCGAAGGTCGCCAACACCGTCGCCCGGCGGATGGTGGTGCCGCCGCACCGCGACGGCGGACAGGCCCAGTACATCGAACGCCCCCTGCCGGCCGGCCGCTGCGACACCGTCGGCGAACTGCTCACCTGGATGGAACACCATCTCGACCAGGAGATCACGGTGGAGGGGCTCGCCGAGCGGGCCCATATGTCGCCGCGGACCTTCGCCCGCCGCTTCCGGCAGGAGACCGGGACCACCCCGTACCGGTGGCTGCTGCGGCAGCGGATCCTGCTGTCGCAGCAGCTGCTGGAGACCACCGACGACACGGTCGACGCCATCGCGGGCCGCACCGGGTTCGGGACCGCCGCCCTGCTGCGCCACCACTTCCTGCGGACGCTCGACACCACCCCGCACGCGTACCGCAGGACCTTCCGGGGCCCGGTGTCCGAGGTGCGGCACTGATGGACGGCTTCGGAGCCTTCGGGCCCGCGGGCCTCAGCCCTTGACGGCGTCCGCGATCCGCCCGGCGGCCTGGGCGGGTGTGAGGTGTGTGGTGTCGACGACCTCGGCCTCGGCGTGCAGCCAGGTGCGGGCCGCCTCGGCGTAGGGTTCGAGGTGCTTCAGGCGGAACGGGGAGTCGGGGCCGAGGACGGTGTCGCCCGCGATGCGCCGGCGCAGGGTGTCCTGGTCGGCGTGGAGGACGAAGTGCCGCACCGGGATGGCGTGGTGGGCGAGTCCCGCGCTGATCTCGCGCCAGTACCGCTCGACGAGGACGGTCATGGGCATCACCAGGGTGCCGCCGGTGTAGTCGAGTACGTGTCGGGCGGTCTCGACGACCAGGGGCCGCCACGGCGGCCAGTGCTGGAAGTTGTCCGTCCGGGGCAGCCCGGGGGTGATGTCCATCAGCGTCTCGCCGACCTTCTCGGCGTCGAACACCCGCGCGTCGGGGAGGAGCGGCTGCACGAGCGCGCCGGTCGTCGTCTTGCCCGCGCCGTGGGTGCCGTTGAGCCATACGATCATGGCCCCGACGCTAGCGGGCCACGGTTCGCGGGCCGATACGGATCGCGTCACAGAACGGGTACGGGTACGGGTGCGGGAGAGGACTCCGGTGCGGGAGAGGACTCCGGTGCGGGAGAGGACTCCGGTGCGGCTCGGGTTCCGGGCGGCGGTGTGTACAGATGTTGGACAGTGCGCCCCGGGCGCGGGAGCCTACGGTGCCGGAAGTGTCCCTCGGCGAAGGAGCCGCCCGTGTGCCCTCTTCCCCTGTTCCCCCCGCCCATGGCCCGCCTCCGGCCGGGGCCGCACACCGTCCCCCTCTCCCGGGTCTGAGGGCGGCACGGATGCCCGTACTCCCTTACTCGGGAGCCGACCTCGCCTACGAGGAGCACGGCCGGGGCGCACCCATGCTGATGATCCACGGCAGCGGGGCGCAGGCCGCGACCTGGGACGGTGTGGTCGGCGACCTGGCGGCGGACCGCCGGGTCATCGTCTACGACCGGCGTGGCTACGGTGCCTCCACGCACCCTCCGGTCCGTGATCACCGCCGCCATGTCCGGGACGCCGCCGCCGTGCTCGAACAGGTCGCCGGGGAACCGGCGACCGTCACCGGCTGGAGCGCGGGTGCCAACATCGCGCTCGCCCTGACCGTCGAACGCCCGGACCTGGTACGCCGTCTGATCCTGGTGGAACCCCCGCTGCACGGGCTGCGCCATGCCACGGCGCCGATGCTGGGCGCCCTGGCCCGGGCCAAGCGCGACCAGCTCCGGGGGCGGCCCCGGGAGGCCGCCGCGCACTTCTTCCGCTGGGCGGCGGGCGACTCCTTCGACGGCGCGCCCGCGCAGGAGCGCGAACGGCTGCTCTCGCACGCGGCGAATGTGCTGGCGGAGCTGGATCCGCATCCTTTCGGAGTGCTCTTCGAGCATCTGCCGACACGCCGGATCCGCCGCGTCCGGGTCCCGGTGACCTTTCTGCTGGGTGAGCGGAGCGATCCCTTCTTCCACGGGGTGCGGCGGCGGCTGGCGCGGGCGCTGCCCGCGATGCGGACGGAGGTCGTCCCGGGTGCGACGCACCTGGTGCACATCGACGCCCCGGCCGCCTTCGCCGCGGCGGTCCGCCGGGCCGACCCCGTACCCCCGGTGGACCCGGTGGATCCGGTGGAGGCGGATACGGGCCCGTAGCGGCACCCGCCGGGGGGGAACGCGGACCAGGTCCGCGCGGGCACGGTGGGCGCTACCGGAGGGGTGGGAAAGCGCCGTCCGGCCGCGCCTGCCCGCCCGCCGGCCCGACCACCGGGGGCGTCAGGAGTGAAACCGCGCTGACGCCGGGCTGAAACCGGCTCCCCGCAGGCTTCGGGCAAGCAACCGACCGCAGATCCCGGAAGGCTGAGGACCCCATGTCGCAGTGCCCCGTCCGCCACCTCACCCCCGAACTCCTCGAAGACCCCGTCCGCGGCTACGCCGACCTCCGGGACCGGCCCTCGCTCACCCCGGTCGTCCTGCCGGGCCTCACCACCCCCGTACGACTCGTCACCCGCTACGCCGACGTCAAGGAGGCCCTGACCGAGCCCCGGCTGATCCGCGACCGCGGCCGTATCCCCGGCACCGAGGGCGTCACCGATCACCAGGACGAACTGACCGACGCCTTCAGCGACCTCCCGCCCGAGTACATCGCGTTCGTCAACGACCATCTCGCCCTCCTCGACGCCGAGGAGCACACCAGCCGCCGGGCGCCCCTCACCCGGGCCTTCACCGCCCGCTGGGTCACCGCCCTGCGCCCCTTCCTGGAGGAGCGGACCGCGCAGCTCGCCGACGACCTCGCCGCCCAAGGCGAGGCGGACTTCCTGCACGACTTCGCCTATCCCCTGGCGACCTCCCTGATCTGCGAACTCGTCGGTGTGGACGCCGCCGACCGGGACCAGGTGTGCGGCTGGATACGGGACTTCGCCTACGGTGACGGCACGGGTGTCGGCGCCGCGCTGGAGGGCATCGTCGGGCATCTCAAGGACCTCATCGCCCGGCGCCGCGCCGAGGGCCGCGACGATCTGATCTCGACCCTGATCCGCAGCACCGACGAGAACGGCTCCCCCCTCACCGAGGAACGTCTCGTCTCCACCGTCCTGCTCCTCATCAACACCGGCATCACACCGCCCGCCCTGTTCCTCGCGCACGCCGTTCTCGCCCTGTTCGACCACCCCGACCAGCTCGACCTGCTCCGCGGCCGGCCGGACCTGCTGGAAGGGGCCGTCGCCGAACTCCTGCGGTATGTCTCCCTCGTCCGTATCGGCGCCACTCTGTACGCGACCGAGGACTTCACCTTCGCCGGTACCGAACTGGTCCGGGGCGAGGCCGTCGCGGTCGCCCTCCTCGGCGCGAACCACGACCCCCACGAGTACGGGGAGGGCCCCGAACACCTGGACATCTCGCGCCGGTTCGGGCGTGGCGACGGACATCTCGCCTTCGGGCACGGACCCCACTACTGCATCGGCGCCGCCCTCGGCCGGATGCTGACCAGGACCGTCTTCGAGCGGATGCTCATCGGGCGGCCCGGCCTGCGACCGGCCGTGCCCCGGGACGCGCTGGAGTTCGGACACTGGCCCGGCGACGGGTTCCACCTGAAGAGCCTGCCGGTACGGTTCTGAGCCCCCGGCCCCGTACCGGCAAGGGGCTCACGGCAGGGGCTTGCGGCAACGGCTCACGGCGGGGGCTCAGCGGGCCCCGTCCTGCTCCTCCCCCGCCAGCAGGGCGAGTCCCGCCGCCGCGAGCCCGTCCCGGTCCAGCCCGGCGTACTCCGCCACCGCCGCCGCGTACACCGCCCCGTCGGCGGCACGGGCGAGCCGCTCGGAGGCCGCCGACGACATCGTCGGATGGAAGGTGCGCGGACAGCCCAGCCGGTCCGCCAGCACGACCAGCCGGATGCCCCGCTCGCGCCGCCGTGCCGCCGCGACCGTATCCGCGGGGCCGACGGGAAGAGCAGGGGACGCCAGGTCCGCCAGGCCCAGCGCGAGCGCCAGCGCCCCGCTCACCGCCGTTCCCGCCGGCGGCCGGCGGTGAGCGGGGCCCCGACGGCTCTCCAACCGGGCCGCGAGCCGGCCGGGAAGGTCCGCCAGCAACTCCCCCACCGCGTGGAGCGCGCCGTGCCGCGCGTGCGCGGCCACCGTCACCGCCCGTACCTCCAGGCTCCACGGCTCCAGGTCCAGTTCGGCGCCGTAGGCGGCCGGGACCGTGCCCCCGGCCAGCCGCTCGACCGCCTGCCGCCACAGGGCCAGCCCACGGTCCGTGTCACCCCGCGCGAGCGCCGTCTCCGCGCGGGCCGCGAGGTCCGGCGCCAGCAGTTCGATCGAGTCCCCGGGCTCCTCGCGCACCGCCGCCTCCAGCCAGTGCCCGGCCTCGTCCACCGCGCCGGTCTGGAGCGTGGCCAGGACCATCGCCCAGCGCAGCCCCATCGTGTCCGTCCACGCGCCGGAGCCGTCGAGGATCGCGATGGCCCGCCCGATGCTCTCCCGTGCCTCCGCGCCCCGCTCGTGGTGGAGGTACAGCTCCGCCAGCCGGGACAGCGCCACCACCTCCAGCCACGGCAGGCCCAGCCCTTCGACGGCGGCGAGCATGCCGCTCACGGCCGCGATCGCCCGCTCGGGGTCCTGCCCGCTCTCGGCGGCGAACCCGGCGAACCCGTCCGCGACACCCGCGAGCAGGGGCTGATCGCCGGCCCGCAGCTCCCGCAGTACGGCCCCGTCGGGGCCGAGCACGCCCGGCAGCGCGCACAGCACCGTCGCGGCGGCCCGGACCAGGGTGTCGGGCGGTGCCGCCGGCAGCCGGCGCAGGGCCAGCAGGAACCGTGGTTCGGCCCGCCCGGTGCCCAGCAGGGAGCCGACGCAGACCAGCGTCGCCACGGTACGGGTCGCTTCGACGGAGGCGGCGCCGGGGCGGTGGTGCGAGAAGAGCCGGGCGGTGGTCTCGACCAGGGTCCCGATCCGCGCGTAGTGGGACTCCACCGTCCACAGCCCGGCGAGGACGGCGGCGACCGCGGCGACCGCGTCCCCGTCCCGCGCGGCGAGGGCGAGGGCGAGAGCGCGTACGAGGTTGTCCTGTTCGGCCCTGGCCCGCTGCCGGACGGCCGCCGTGTCCGGGCCGAACAGCCCCTCGTGGTGGCTCCTGCCGAAGTCCGCGGCCCAGGCGGTGAACCAGGTGGCCACCGCCGCGTCCTCCCCCGCCCGGCCGCGGTGCGCCGCGCCGAACTCCCGTACCGTCTCCAGCATCCCGAAGCGGGCACCGGAGGGTGTGTCGGTGACCCGCAGGAGGGACTGGTCGACCAGGTCCTCCAGGACGGACAGCACGTCGTCGCCGCCGGGGCCGGTGAAGCGGGGGTGGTTCCCGAGCACCGCCCGCGCCGCCTCCGCCGTGAATCCGCCCGGGAACACCGACATCACGCGCAGCGCCGCCCGTGCCCTCGGCTCCAGCAGGTTCCAGCTCCAGTCCACGACCGCGTGCAGGGTGCGGTGGCGTTCGGGGGTGTCCCGGGCTCCGCCCCGCAGCAGCGCGAACCGGTCCTCCAGCCGCCGGCCCATCTCCGCGACCGTCATCACCCGTACGCGGGCCGCCGCCAGCTCGATCGCCAGCGGAAGGCCGTCCAGCCGGCGGCACACCTCCGCGACCTCGTCCCGGGGCAGTTCCACCCCGGGGCGGGCGGCGCGGGCACGCCGGCCGAACAGCTCCACCGCCGCCCGGGGGTCCAGCTCCGGCAGCAGGTGGACCGACTCCGACGACAGGCCGAGCGGCGCCCGTCCTGTGGTGAGGATCCGCAGCTCGCGGGTGGCGGCGACCAGCGCGCCCACCAGGTCGGCCACCCCTGCGACGACCTGTTCGCAGTTGTCCAGGATCAGCAGCGCCGGCCCGGAACCGACGGCCGGGACGATCGCGCCGACCAGGTCGGCGGTCCGCCGGCCGCCCGCCGGGGAACCCGGGGGGTGCTGCGGGGAGCGCGACGGGTCCCGCGCCCCCACGGCCTCCGCGACCGCATCCGCCACATCGGCGTCGTCGGTCACGGCGGCGAGCGCGACCATGTGCACCGAACGCGCCCCGGACCGCCGGCCCACCGCCCCCGCCAGGCGGGTCTTGCCCAGGCCGCCGGGGCCCACGATCGAGGTGACCCGGGAGACGCCGAGCAGCCGCTCCACGGCCGCGATGTCGGCCTCCCTGCCGAGCAGCTGGTTGGGCTCGTGCGGCACTCCGCGCCGGATCGCGGGCCGCTCGCCGCGCAGCAGTTCCTGGTGGAACGCCCGCAGCGCGGGGCCCGGGTCCGTGCCCAGTTCGTCGCGCAGGGCACGGCGGTGCCGGTCGTACAGCATCAGCGCGACGGCGGCGCCGCTGACGGACGCCTCGCAGCGCATCAGTTCCAGCAGCAGTTCCTCGTCCCGGGGGTGGTCGGCCAGGGCGCGCGTGAGGGGGGCGACGGCCGCGTCCCGGCCGCCGGTGCGGGCCAGGGCGAGAGCGCCGGCCCGCCGCAGGCCACGGTGGGCCGCCGCGCACCCGGCACGCAGCTCCGCCACCGGGTCGCCGGCCGCCGCGTCCGGGGCCGTCCCGTCCGGGGGCGCCGCGCCCGCGCCGTCCCACAGCTCCAGCCCCGCCTCGGCCTCGGCGAGGGCGCCCGCGTGGTCCCCCGCGCGGGACTTCTCGGCGGCGGCGGCCGCGTGCAGCAGCAGGGCGGAGGCGTCGATCCGGTCCGGGCCGAGCGCGAGCCGGTAGCCGGTGGGGGTGCTGACGATGACCTCGGGGCCGAGCAGGGAACGGGCCCGCGCGACGAGGACCTGGAGCGCCTTCGCCGGGTTGGCGGGCCGCTCGTCGGGCCACAGCCCCTCGATCAGCCGCCCGGTGCCGCACCCGGACCGCTCGTCGCCGGCCAGCAGGGCGATCAGCCCTCGCAGCCGGGGGGCGGTGATCTCGTGGCCCCGGTAGGAGACGGTGGGGAGAACGGTCAGTTCGATCGTCACCGCAGCAGCCTATTACCGCGGCCGGGTACGGGAGTTGGGGCCTCGGCTCCGCTCAGGGGCGCAGGTGGTCCAGGAGCCCGTCCGGTTCGGGATAGGGGCGTTCCGCGGGGAGGAGTCGCCGGGCGCCGTCGACGTCACCGTCCCGTACCCGGGCGCGGATCTCGTGGGCGAGGGGGGTGACGTCCCTGATGGAGACGGTCCACTCGTCCGCGTAACGGTGGGCGGCCTCGCCCGTGAGCCCGAGTTGCAGCGAACGGTGGGGCAGGGGGCGCAGGGAGAGATCGCGCTCGGGGTCCCACTGGACCCGGGCCGGTGCCCGCTTCAGCGCGCGTCGCCAGGTGGCGCTGTCGGGGTGGAGTCCGCGCTCGTACTGGGCGGGGCAGGCGTGCTCCAGCGCCCAGGCGAAGCCCTCGCGGGTGATCTCGACGGCGAGGACGGTCTCCTGTCCTTCCTTGGTGGCCCATCCGCAGCGGTACATCATCCAGAGGAAGGACGGCTTGATCCACGTCATCCGGTCCCGCTTCCAGGCCGCCGGGAAGCGGCCCGTCCGGGCGGCGGGCAGGCCGATTCCCGGTGTGTACGCCTGGTAGACGGTGACGGTGGACGCCGTGTGGAGGGCACGGATCCGGTAGGTGGGTTCTGGCATGCCGGCAATTCTGGACGAACGCCTTGATGGGGACCAATCGTTTTCCGCGCCGCTTGCGGGACTGGTTGCGGAACTGGTTGCGGGACTGCTTTCCGCGCCGCCCTCAGGTCTCCGCCCTCAGATCCGCCAGGAACGGATGCGGTCGGCCGCGTCGTACCCGTCCGCGCGACCGGCGTCGATGTCGCGGGCGAGGTCGATGAGCGCCCCGTACGGCGGGTCGATGGCCTCGCCCGTGGCGTCCATGTACGAGACGACGATCGCGGCCCCGTACAGCGCGTTGCGGGCCGGGAGCGGGCGCAGCCGGATGACGGAGTGCAGCAGGGCGGCCGCGCGCCAGGCGTTGTCGACGGTGGCTCCGACCTGCGGAGTGTTGACGCGGTGGCGGGCGACGGCGGCCACGAGGGTGGAGAAGTCGTGCACCGACGGGTCCTTGGGCAGCACTTCGGCCTGGCGCTCCAGAAGCCAGCGGATGTCGATGTGCAGTTCCACGTCAGGCCGCCCGCCCGGGAGCCCCGGCGGCGTCCTGGCGGGTGGGGGCGTCCTCGGGGAAGGCCGTGTCGAACGCGTCCGCGTTCTCCGAGACGAACCGCCGGAAGACCTCGGCCGCGCCTTCGAAGCGGGGGTCGCGGACCGCGTTGCGCGCGGCCTCGGTGATGAGCGCGGTGACCGTGGTGCCCTCGGTGTCGGCCCGTTCCCGCAGCTGGGCGTAGAGCTCCTCGGGGACCCTGATCGTCACTGACTTCGACATGGCACGACCGTACAGCAGGGCGTACAGCGTCGGTACGGAACCGACGAAGTCCGCGAGTCCGCGAATCCGCGAATCCGTGTGCCCAGGGGGATCCCGCCCAGGGGCGGGCCGGATGGGGGCTTGTGCGCCTGTTCGGCAGGTTCCTAGCCTCGGTCGGGGGCTGGTTTCACCAGGAGGAGCAGGAGGGGAGTGACGAGTGGGGCGTCGTGAGGGGCCTGTCGACCCGTCGGCGGGGCCGGTGCAGCGGTTCGCGCACGACCTGCGGAAACTCCGTACGGAGGCGGGCGGTCCGCCCTATCGGACCATGGCACGCGGGGTGGCGTATTCGCCGGTGACGCTCTCGCGGGCGGCGGCCGGTGAACAACTTCCGTCGCTGAATGTCACCCTGGCCTACGTCGAGGCGTGCGGCGGTGACCCGGTGGCCTGGGAGGCCCGCTGGCACGAGGTGTCCAGGGAGCACAGCGACCAGATCGCGTCGGCGGACGACTCCCCTTCGCCCTATCCCGGCCTGGCCCGCTTCCACACCGCCGAGCAGGCACATTTCCACGGCCGGGAAGAACTCACCGCCCGTCTGACCCAGCTCGCCCTGAGCCGGCCCCTCACCATCGTGGTCGGCGCGTCCGGCTGCGGGAAGTCGTCACTGCTGCACGCCGGACTCGTACCCGCCCTGCGCGACCGGGGACAGGGCCCGAACCACTTCACCACCGTCCAGGTACTCACCCCCGGTCAGCGGCCCGCCCACACTCACCGGGCCCGCTTCACCCCGGTCGGTGGCGGAGGGCGCACCCTGCTCGTGGTCGACCAGTTCGAGGAGCTTTACACGCTCTGTCACGACCCGGCCGAGCGCATCGCCTTCCTGGACCTGCTCCTCGCCGCCCGTCACCCCGCCCGCCGGCTGAGCGCGGTCCTTGCCGTGCGGGCCGACTTCTCGGGGCGCTGCGCCGAGTACGGCCCCTTCGCCGAAGCCCTGCGGGACGCGGCCCTCCTCGTCGGGCCTCTCACACCGCATCAGCTCAGGGAAGCGGTGATCCGGCCGGCCGCCACCCGGCAGGTCATCGTCGAGCGCGCGCTGACGGCCCGGATCGTCTCCGACACCGACGGCGAGCCGGGCGGGCTCCCGCTGATGGCGCACGCCCTGCGGGAGGTGTGGCGCCGCCGCGCCGGCCGCAGGCTCACCGAGGCCGCCTACGACGCGATCGGCGGTATCCACGGGGCCGTGGCCCACACCGCCGAGGAGACCTGCGCCGCCTTCACCGTCGAGGAGGCCGCCGTCGCCCGCGCCCTCCTGCTGCGGCTGGTCGCCCCCGGCGACGGCACCCCGGACACCCGGCGCCGCGCCGGCCGCGCCGAACTGAACACCTCACCCACCGCCAACCGGATCCTGGAGAGCCTCATCACCGCCCGGCTGCTGACAACCGACGGCGACGAGATCGAACTCGCCCATGAGGCTCTGCTCACCGCCTGGCCCAGATTCCGTACCTGGATCGACGAGGACCGCGAGCGACTGCGACGGCACCGCCATCTCACCGACGCGGCCAGGGCGTGGCTGGAGCTGGACCGGGACCCGGGCGCGCTCTACCGGGGCGTACGGCTGGCCCTGGCCCGTCAGTCGTTCACTGACGCCACGGACCTCACCGACGGCGAGCGCGCCTTCCTGACAGCCGGAGTCGAAGCGCTGCGAAGAGAGGAGAGAGCGGCGCGGCGGGCCGTCCGCAGACTCCGGAGCCTGACCGGCCTGCTCGCCGCACTACTGGTGACCGCCGTACTCGCGGGCACCGCTGCCTGGCAGCAGAGCCGGGCCATCGAAAAGCGCCGCGACGAGTCCGAGGCCCGCCGGATCGCCGCCGTCGCCGCCACCCTGCGCACCACCGACCCACGCGTCGCCCTGCGCCTGGGAGTGGCCGCGTACCGCATCGCCGATCTGCCGGAGACCCGTGAAGCGGTGCGGGCCGGAGCGGGGCAGAGCGACCACGACCTCTTCACCCCCGCGCTCGACCAAGAGCCCGTCAAACGCCAGCTGAGTCCTGACGGCACGACCCTCACCGTCGTGGTGAAGGACCGGCTGATGCGCTGGGACATCGCCTCCCACCGACACATCGCAGACGACCGCATACCCGGAGAGGAATTCTTCGCTCTCGCGCCCGACAGCGGGGTAATCGCCTCCTGGGACAGCGGCCACCTGGTCCTGCGCCGCGCTCCCGACGGGCGGGAAGTCCGTATCCCTCTGGGTGCCCACCGCTTTGACAGGGGTTTCTTCAGTCCTGACGGACAGCTCTTCGTCGTCGGCGACAATGGTGGTGGTCTGCTCCAAGTGCGGGACACCCGCACCGGCAAGCCTCTGTTCACTACCCGCAATGCCCGCAACGGAGGCCCTCCGTACGCCGTCACGAACGACAATCGCCTGGTGGCCTGGTGCAATCAGGGCCGTCTGATGATCCACGATCTGACCGGCCGGACGGTCCACGCTCCGCCCCGGGACCTATCGCGGGCGGCCTGCATGGCTGATGAAATCACCTTCACTCCGGACAGTCGGGCCTTCGCCGCACCCACGCCGAACAGCGTGCGCACCTGGGATCTGCGCTCCGGACGCGAGCGCCCTCATGTGCCAGCCCGTGACGCCGAGAACCTCGCGTTCAGCCCGTCCGGTGATTGGCTGACCGCGCACACCAGTGGCACCGTGCGAATCTGGCGAACCCATAACCCCGGGAGCCCGGTCTATATCAGCCCGCCTGTCAACCACAGCGTCTATGAGATCCGCGTTGACGAACGCGTAGGAATGGTGCGCTACCGGGAAGGCCGCGCAAGCGTGACGACGCGCACCCTCTTCCTCGGCAGGACACTGGAAACCACCCCCGTTCTGCCCCAGGTCCGGGAGATCCGTCTCAGCCCGGACGGCCGCCTCGCGGTTACCTCGGAGAACGGACGACCGATGCTGCGCAACGCCCAGAGCGGCGCCCTCATACGCCGACTCCCCAGCCCCACCTGCCGAGAATGCCCCCTGAGGCTGGCTTTCTCGCCACGCGGCGACGCCCTCGCGTACGCCACCGGTGTACCAGCGCGAGATCTGCGTGTGGTGAGTACGGCCACCGGCCGTACCCTTTGGACGGCGCGGCTTTCCGGCGCGGAGAGCCTGGTTGTCGGTCCTGGCGGGAGCTTCGTGACCGTCTCCTCCGTCGGCATCGTGGTGAACGGCGAAGGCGATCACCTTCGTCTGATGGTGTGGAGGTTCGACCAGCACGGCAGCCGTCGGCTGCTCGCCGCCGACATCGACATCACCGCGTACGACAGTTTCCTCGCGCCGGACCTGAGGACCGTACTGACCACCGACGGCCGATCCCATTCAATGGATGCCGGCCCCACACGACCAGCGACCCCAGGGGAAAGAAATCTGGAAAGTGTGTCCTTCAGCGCCGACGGCCAGTATCTGGCGGTCGGTGATTACGTCGGACGGGTCACCCTCTGGAACCGCGGAACCGGAGAACGACTCGCCGTGCTTCAGGAACAGGAGAACGGCCGCCCCAGCAACCCGAACGGCCGACCCGCGCTGGCGTTCTCCTCCGACGGCACTCAGATCGCCGTCGGCCTCGCGGACGGCTCGATACGCGTCTGGGAAACAGCCGCGCCCCAACTGGACGGCGCCCTGGTGGCCAGGGCTTCCGGCCCCATACGGGATCTTGTCGTCGTGGACGGCAGGGTACGGGCCGCTACGGCGGACACAGCGTCGCTTTCGTACGATGTGGGCCCTCCCGCTCTCGCCCGGGCGACCTGTGCCCACTCCGGTGAGCTGACCCGACGGGAATGGACCGCGTACATGCCCGGACTGCGCTACCGGAAGACCTGCTGACTCGCCCGGCTCGGCGCCGTGATGCCGTTCTGGGGCGTCGTCCGGGTTCAGCGCCAGGCGGTGGCCTCCGTGGCATGGATGCAGTAGCGCTCGTAGGCGCTCTCGCCGCCCTGCTGGGGGACCGCGCAGGCCGTCACCCGGAACTCGCCGTCCGGAGCGCCGACCATGTGGGTGAACTGGTCGTCGTCGTACTCGATCTCCGCGCTCCGCTCGGTGCCGCCGTCGACCCGCACCGTGACGAGATCCCCGGGGCTGCCCCGCTGGATCCGGGCCCACAGCGCCCGGCAGTCCTCGCTGTACCGGATCTGGAGCTGGGCGGGGTTGCCCGACCCGGGCTTGAACGTACGGGCGCCCTCGCCGCACCCCTGGTCGCGCGGGTTCTTGCCCTCGCACGCCTCGCCGGGGCAGGTCGGCTCGTCGAGGAACGCCTTCACCACGTGATCCCCCACCGGGGTCACGACGGCGGCCAGCACGGCGCCCACGACGGCCACCGAGAAGGCCAGGAACCCCGGACTGTGCAGCAGACGGCGACGGCCTGCCGGTCGCGGGGCGGGTTCCGGGGAGGCGGTGTCGCCGCCCTCGCTGCTGTTCGTCGTCATGGACACACCCGGGGAGTGGTTCGGGAAACGGAGGAGTGAGGAGTACGGGGAATCAGCCTCTTTTCCGCTCCGTGCCCGGTCAAGGCGCCACCCGGGGGCGGCGGGGGCGAAGGAGGCGAAAAGGGCGCCCCGGGCCCCGGGACGCACGCCCCCTGAGCGGTTCCCGCCGGGTCACCGGCCCACTCCGGGAAGGGGAAGGGGAAGGGGGATCCGCCTGGCCTGTCCGGGCTCCTCGGCCGTGTCGTCGCCGACGACCGCGAAGGCGCCCGCCGGGACTCCGGACAGGGCGGCGACCCGCGACGCCACCGCCAGCAGGGCCTCCTCGCCGGCTCCGGTGACGAAGAAGACGTAGGCGTCGCCGTCCTCCTCGCCGTCGTCGTGGACCCGGACGGGGCCCCGTTCCTCCAGGCCGGTGAGGAAGTCCTCCACCGCGTCGATCCAGGGGAACGGGTAGGCACCGTCCGGCAGGCCGGGCGCCGGGGTCAGCGGGACATGGATCTCGACAACGGTAGTGGGCACGGGAGTCATTCTGCCCGCGCCCGGCTTCCGTCCTGTCGACGGTGGTGGGCGTCCGGCGCCCGGAGTTGACGTCCGGGGGGTCTTCGGGTGTCCTGCTGCGATGCCCGACCTTCGCATCCTGCAACCGGACACTGACGCCGCCCTTGAGGAGTGGAGGTACGTCCACAACGTGATCATCCCCACCCACCCTCTGTCGCTGGACGAGGTACGGGAACGTGCCCGGCGTCATCATCTGGAAGTCGCGTATCTGGGTGGCGTTCTCGTGGGGTGCAGTACGGTGCGCCCGCCGGTGGACGGTACGCGGACGGCGACGGTGATCGCCCGTGTGCTCGGCGCCCACCGGCGTCAGGGGTTCGGCGAGACCCTCTACGCGCGAGGGCTCGACCGGGCACGGGAGCTGGGGGCCGGCATCATCGAGACCGTCGTCCTGTCCTCCAACGAAGAGGGGCTGCGGTTCGCGCACCGGCACGGGTTCGCCGAAACCGAGCGGTACCTGCTTCCCGGGGACACCATCCCCTGGATCGACCTGCGGCTCTCCTGACTCCGGCCCCTCCGCACACCCCACCCCACCGCACCGCACCGCACCGCACGTGGCCGGCGTCCACCTGCTGACGGCCCCGTCCCCGGGCGGCGGCGGTTCCAGGCCTCCGAAGTCGGCAGGGCTGCGGGAGGCGCACGGGCCCGAGCCGTACGAGGCCGTACCGGCCGTCCGCCAGCGGTACGGACTGGCTACTCCTCGGGCTCCCAGGCGATCAGCCGCTCGAACACCTGCCGGTCGCCCTCGACCGTCAGGTCGCTCAGCGTGAGGCGGCCCCAGACGAAGAGGAGCAGTTGCTCGGCGGTGCCCGTGGCCGAAACGGAGGCGGGCACGGTGTCGTCCGTGAGGGGTGCGGGCCAGGCGCCGGTGCCGTCCAGTGCGAGGAGCCAGGAGGGGCCCTCGGTGGCGTGGTAGTGGATGGTGGCCGGCTCGTGCGGCCAGGCCGCCGGGGTGGAGTTGCAGGTGTCGAGGAACTCGGCCACGCCGTCGATCGCGATGTCCGCCGGTATCGGCTGCACGGCGCCTGCGGCGAGCTGGGCGTCGTAGGTGTGCACCAGCACCTCGTGCACCCGGCGCCGGGCGACGCCCCAGGCGTTCGCCGGCGATACGCCGGCGCCCCACCACGCCCAGCACTCGCGCTCCGCGCCGGCCTCGCGCAGCGCACTCAGCAGCAGTTCGTTCGACTCGGCGTACCAGGCCAGCAGTGCCCGGGGCTCGCGCGGCGCCTCCGAAGCGTCCTTGGCCGGCGGAGCCCCGGCCGGGCCCGCGGTGACGACCGCGGCCCACCAGCGCTGGCCCGTACCCAGGTGCTGCACCAGATCGAACAACGTCCACTCGGGGCAGGACGGCACCGGCGCATCCAGGCTGGGCGCGGCGGCGACCGCACTGCGGAACACGGCCGACCGCTCGTCGATCAGTTGCAGCAGGGCGGAAAACTCAAGGCTCTCTGTCACATCGCCTGCCTATCACCCAGGCTCAGCCGACGCACCCTCTGTTTCAGGCCGTCAGCTGCGGGAGTTGGGAGCAGCTCATGGAAAGCCTGGTCGTCGCCGTATTCCCGTCCTGGCCGGCTCGTTGAACGATTCATGGGGAAGGGGAACGGTCCTCCGTGGAGCCGTGGAGGGTGCCGGATGACCCGTGGGGGCGGATCGATCCGTTGCTGCCGGTCAGGCAGCGGCGTCCGCTCCCGCTCGGCTCGAAGCACCACACCATCACCGACGCGGGCGGCACCCCGCTCGCCGCCTGCGGGTGACCGGACTTCGAGGGCTCCCAGGGGCTCATTTCCCCGTGAGGATCGCGAGGGCCGTGCCCGAGATCAGGGCGTCCGTGGCCGCCGACGGGGTGCCGGCGATCCCGGAGCGCATCAGGGAGGCGCCCTCGACCAGGGCGATGAAGACCTCGGCGCGGGCCCGCCGCTCCGGTGGCGGGAGGCCGGGGGCGTGGGTGGCGATCCGGTCGGCGACGAGGTCCACGTACTGGCGGTAGAAGGCGCGGACGGCGGTGGCGACGGATTCGTCGCGGGCGGCGAGGGCCCACAGTTCGGCGAAGACGCGGACGAGTCCGGTGTCGGTCTGCTGGCCGAGCACCATGCCGACGAGCGCGTCGAGGCCGACATCGTCGGTGCCGCTGCCGCTTCCTCCGTCGGTGGCGCTCTCCGTCAGGTGGTCCAGGGAGCGCTGGAGGATCCGGGCGAGGAGTTCGGCGACGAGGCCGTCCCGGGAGGGGAAGTAGTACTGGAGATGGCCGAGGCGCACGCCCGCCGCGTCGGCGACGGCGCGGAGGGAGAGGGCCGTGTGGCCGCCGGACACGAGCAGGGCCTCGGCGGCGTCGAGGAGGGCCGTGCGGCGGGCGGCGCCCTTGGCGGTGGTCACGCGGCCGCCCGGAGAGAGGACGCAGCAGGGGACGGGACGATGTCGACCACGACGCCTTCCGCCGCCAGCGCGGACAGTACGGTCTCCGGCAGCGGGTGCGCCTCCGGGAGGGCGAGCCCGGCGCCGGGCGCCGGGGCGCCGTCGTCGCCGAGGACGCGCCGCAGCCCGAGGAGCCCGCCGACGGCGGTCATGTGGGACTGGCCGCGCGCGTCGGTCACGGTCGCGGTCAGGGCGCCGCCGGGCCCGCGCACCTCGATCCGGACGGTGGCCGTGCCGCCCTCGCCCGGCGAGTGGAGGATACGGCGGCGCAGGGGCCGCCAGAACTCGCCCCGGGCCCGCCGGAAGAACCCGGTCCGGCCGAGGGCGACCAGGGCGGACGTGGTGGAGGCGCTGCTGAAGCCCAGCCGGGTGGTGACCGTGCGGGCACCCAGGGTCAGGGGCAGGGTGAACTGCTCGGGGGTGTCGATCCTGACGACCTTGGTGCGGTCCGGGCCGATGTCGAGGGTGCGGGCGCCGCTGAGGGGGCTCACCACCGTGTCGCGGCCGTCCTGGAGTACCTCGAAGTCGACGCCGAGCCGGTCCATGAACTCGACCGAGTCGGCTCCGGAGCGGTCGGCGAGGTCGTAGCGGATCGCGGTGTCGACGCTCTCGGCCCCGCCGACCCGCCCCGCGAGCACGGCGGCGACGAGCGGCACCACACCGCCCATCCAGCCGGAGGAGAGGAGCGCGGGCGCGGTGGGCGAGCCGACCGAGACGAGGAGGGCGGCGCGCTGCACGCGGGCCGTCCAGCGGGTGACGTCCACGTACGGGACACCGGCGGCGAGGGATGCGCGCAGGACGCGGTCGTCCGGGTCGTTGACGAGACTCACGACCGCCCGGACGGCGGCCCGGAACGGCTCGGGGTCGGCGAGATCCCACCGCCGGGCCTCGGCGGACACCTCCCGGCACAGGTCCGCCGCCTTCCCGGGCGAACGCCCGGCGAGCAGCAGCGGCCAGCGGCCGTGTGCGGCGCGGGCGAATTCGGTGCCGACGGTTCCGTATCCGCCGACGAGGAGGACGGGGCCGTCGGGGTCGTGCATGAGCTGGTCGGTGTTCATGAGAACGACTATAGGTCACCCGACCTAAAAATGTCGCGTCGAGGACCGGCCCGCCCTCCCGCCGCGCAGATCACACATGTTTTCGGTCTTCGTACAGACGCACCCATAGAGATCAGGGCACAGGCATCCCCCCGGGGTGTGCCGCCCGGACGCCGAGGGGATGACCCGCCGTGCGAACAGAGGTACGGGGAACTCAGCCGTACGACGCTCAGCCGACCTCCACGGAAGGATCCGTCAGCGCATGGGCCTCAACTCTGCACGGCCGGCCGGCGAGGTGCCGGACAGCGGACACCGAACCCTGGTGGAGTCCGTTCTGGAAGCCGGGTTGCTGGAACCCCTGCTGGCCGAGGTCCGGCGCTTCGAGCCCCGGTTCGACCGGGCGCAGGGGGAGCGCAACCTCGCCGTCGTCACACGCGAGCTGGAGGAGGCCGGGCTGCCCTGCCCTCCCGGCACCGCACGCGACCTGGTCACCATGCAGCAGCTCATCCTGCCCACCGAGGACGACGCCCTCTCCCTGGCACTCGCCCGCACCCACGTCTTCGTCACCGCGTTCGACAACATGTGCAACGAGGACGGGGCCCTGACCCGTGCCGTCCTCGCGGGCCTCGGCACCACTCCCACCCACTCCCCCCACGCCGCGTACATGGAGCGGACGCTGCGCGCGTTCGAGCCGTTCTGCGACCCGGTCTTCCTCGGCGTCCACCGGGGGTTCCTCATCGAGGCGCTGGTGGGAGTCCTCTTCGAGGCGGAGTTCGCACCGGACGCGGACGACGCCATCGACACCGACGGCGTACGCATCCGGAGCGGGTACAACGCCTTCTGGTCGGGGATGATCCAGTTCCTCCATCCCGGCCTGGACTTCTGCCGCAACACGTCCTTCTGGGCCCATGTCCTGCCCTGGACGTCCCTGTACCTGGCGGACATGAACGACGCGCTCTCCTTCTACAAGGAGTCCCTGGACGAACGGGAGTTCACCACCAGCGCGATCTACCGCGAGGCCGTGCGGCGGCGCATCCCGTACACGGAGTCCTACCGGCGGACCCTCGAACGCGCCCTGCTCAGCCGACGGCGGGCCCTCGCCTGCGCCGACGACACCCAGCGGCCCTACCTGGCCACGTACATGAACGGGTACGTGTACTGGCATCTGCGGGTCGAGCGGTACCGGTGGAGCGACCTCGTCCCCGAGCTGACCCCCGTCACCTTCCTGCGGTAGACCGGTCAGATACTGACCGAGGAAGCGAGATCCTTGAACCAGGCAGGGCCATGACGATCGGCTAGTGCCAATGTCCGCTCCCATCGCAGCGCGACACGCCCCGAAACGTAGTCGAGTGGGGCGATATGGCGGGTGATGATCTCCTCGGCGTCCCGCCACGCACCGACGGACACCAGCGCTCCTACGTACCCCACCGCGTACTGCTTCGCCCGATTGCGCTTCGGATTGGTACTGAGTGCCAGGGACAGCCCGGCGTCCAGGTACGGGAGCGCTCCCCGGGCGTCGCCGGCGTCCACCAGCATGAGCCCGTGGTGATGCGTCACTTCTCCCTCGTCGATCCACCAGGTCCACTGGGGATCCCGGTCACTGTCTGAATCCTGGAATCCGCCCAGTGCCCGCGCCATGGTGTTCGACGCCCGTACGGTGTCGCCGGACTGCGCCAGGGCGCGCGCCTGCCGCACATGGGCCATCAGAGCAACGCGGTGCGGCACACGGGCGTCGGTCAGCAAGCTGTCGGCCAGCGCCGACGCGTCACGCGGCTGCTGATCGGCGATGGCAGCCATCGCCAGCAAGTCCTTGCAGAACCACATCATCGGGCGGTCCCGGATGTCAGCCGCCAGCGCCAGAGCTTCTGTCAGTGCCCGCCACGCTTCGGCAGGACGGTTCGCCCCGTGCAGCAGCCAGCCGGCCACCTGGGCGGCCTCCGCCGCGGCAGTCACGTAATTGCGGTCGTCCACGATCATGTTGCGCACGGCGGACTTCCACACCTGGACGCCGGCTGACGCCACATGGTTCGGCCCGTACTCGTTGTCATGGCGGAGAAGCGCCGCCACGGAGTCACGGATCCGCTGCACGGCCTCACTCGGTGGTGGGGCGTCGGGGTCCGGAACCAGTGACCTGAGTGCCTCGTCGGTGCCGAGTACGTCGTCCAAGGCGCACGCGAGGGCGTAGGACGGGGGGCGATGGCAGTTCAGTACGCGGGAGAGATGCGTGACGTCGAAGTGGGCCGCTCTGGCCGTGGCGCGCAGGCTGAGCCCGGCGGCAGCCATGGCGCGGCGCGCGATGCTAGCGAACTCGACTCCGGTCAGCACGTGTTCACCTCGGATGGGTGTTGTCTTCTGATGCTCAGCGTAAGCAACACACTACGCATACCCAACCTCGGAACTCGCGCGTTCCATGGATAGCGCGACACGAAGGTGTCCCGGCGGCGCTGGCAGGCGCCCCGGGACGTGGCCGGCCCACATTGACCAGACGACTGGGGCGACAGATGAATCGTAATGACTCCCCGCAGGACACGCACGAGCGTGCCGGGGATCCCGTACGGATGACCATGGGCGTGTACCGGACGAGCGGGGAGGGCGGCCGGGAGGACATCCCGTCGGTCGCCCCCGTGACCCCGAGCGGGCATCCGGCGACGGTCATGGTGACGTCGGTGTACCCGCGGTGCCGGTGCGGTCGGTGCGGGTGCGCCGCATGACCGGGACGGACAAGCTGCCCGAGCTGCCGATCCCCGGAAAGGCCTTCGTGGACCGGCTGATCACGCGCACCTGGCTGCGGAACGACATCGGGCACCCGGCGATCGCGTGGCTGCTGGTGGGACGGCCGGTGCGGGAGAGCGAGCCCCGGTATCAGCGGGAGCAGAGCGAACTGCATCTCCGGGCCATGTGCCAGGCCATGGGACTGCACGACCCCGAGGATCCCGAAAGGCCCCTGGACAGTACGTTCATCGGTTCGGGGCCGAGGCTTTTCGTCGGAGGCGTCGTGGTGGAGATGGACTACGGCCATCCGGAGTATCTGCTCCAGGTGGACCAGCCCGGGCCGGCCTGGCGTCGGCACGCGCTCCGGGGCGGTCCGATCATCGTGGGCATCGGGCTGCTCCCGGTCCCGCGCGGAGACAGCACCGTACTCATGAGGGAATACCTCCGCTACAGCCGGGCGAACGCCAAGCTGAAGATCGGGCGGATCGGGGTACACGGACTCGGCTCCGTGAGTCGCGCCGGCCGTCGGCACCAGGAGCGCTGACCGCCGTCACCTTCCGGCCCTGTCGGCGCAGCCGGGGCCGGGGCGCCCACCGGGCAGGTACTCGGCGCGTTCCGCAAGTGTGAGGTCGCGGCCGGCGGCCCGGCAGATCCTGGCGATGGACTCCTTCAGACCGGGGAGGTCGGTACGCCACACGCGGACCGGCCGGTCGAGGGCCGCGACGGCCAGGGTCCGTCCGCCGGGGCCGAAGGAGAGCTTCCCGACGCTCCTCGTGTCGTTCTCCAGGGCTCCGCGCGAGACGCCGGACGCCGTGTCCCACAGGGTGATGTCCGGGATGCCCGTCATGGCGGTGGCCAGGGTCCTGCTGTCCGGGCTGAAGGCGAGGGCCACCTCGCCGGAGTCGGACCTGCTCAGCACGCGGCCGGGGCTGCCCGTGGCGGCGTCCCACAGCCGTATCACGCCGTCCCCGCCGGTGGCCAGGAACCTGCTGTCCGGACTGAACGCGAGGGAGGTGAACTCCTGCCGCACGGCCCGGCTGGTCGCACGGACCTTCCCGGACGCCGGGTCCAGGAGGGTGATGTCCCGGAAGTACCCGGTGGTGACGGCCAGGGTGCGGCCGTCCGGGCTGAAGGTGACGTCCGCGTCCCGGTGCACGGACGTGCTCAGCGTACGGCCGGGTCTGCCGGTGGCGGCGTCCCACAGCCGCACCGCACCGCCCCCGCCGGTGGCGAGGAACCTGCTGTCGGGGCTGAACGCGAAGGAGACGAACTCCCGCGTACCCGCGCCGATGGTCGCGCGCAGCGCCCCGGAGGCCGGGTCCCACAGGCGTACGGTGTCCTCGTCGCCGGTGGCCAGGGTCCGGCCGTCGGGGCTGAAGAGCAGGTGGAGGGGCGGCCCGGCGGTGCGGTGGAGGATCAGCCGGGACCGGCCGCCCGCGGTGTTCCTCAGCCGGACGGTGCCCCGGTCGTCGGCGGTGGCCAGGGTCCTGGCGTCCGGGCTGAGGGCGAACGGCTCCACGGCGTCGAGGGCCAGCCGGGTGCGGCAGGTCCGCGCGTGCGACAGCCGCAGGGTCCGGGACGGGTTCCCCCGAGGCGCCACCGGACCGGTGGAGACCTCCGACGTGAGGAGCATGTCGCCGGCGGGTCGGTGGGTGAGGGAGTGGAATCTGCCCGTGGTGCCCTTGACCTCGCACTGGAGGGGACGGGTCACGTTCCAGCGGCGGATGCTCGTGTCGTCGGTGGTGGCCAGGGTCCTGCTGTCCGGCCCGAAGGCGAGCGCTGTGACGCCCCAGGGGCTGTGGCCCCCCAGGGTGGCGAACGACCGGCCGCCCGCCACGTCCCAGAGCCGTACGCCGCCGCCTTCGCCGTCGACCGTGGCCAGCGTCCCCCCGTCCGGGCTGAACACCGTCCACAGGGGCCGGTCCGTGTGCTCCGACAGGGTGCGGCGCACGGTGCGGGTGGCCATGTCCCACAGCCGGACCGTGCCGTCCTCGTGACTGGTGGCCAGGGTGTCGCCGGACGGGTCGAAGGCGAGGGGGAATCCGTTCCGGAGCACGGTCCATTCATCGGGGTGGCGGGGTACGTCCACCGGGTGGGTCATCCGCACGGCGTTACGGGTGAGGACCGTGTGGCGGCCGGTCCGGGTGTTCCAGAGCCGGACCGTGCCGTCCGCGTGCTGGGTGACGAGGGTGCCGCCATCGGGCCCGAGAGCCAGGGCGGTGACGCCGCCGGTCGGTCCGGTGGCAGGGGTGAGGACGGAGCGGACCCGGCCGGACCCGGGATCCCACAGCCGGATGGTGGCGTCGTCGCCCGTGGTGGCCAGGGTGCGTCCGTCGCCGCTGAACGCGAGGAGGAGAACGGCCCGGGTGTGTCCGGTGAGCGAGGCCCGCAGGCCCCCCGAGACGGCGTTCCGCAGCCGTACGGTGCCGTCGTCGCCGGCGGCGGCGATCGTCGCACCGTCCGGGCTGTACGCCAGGGCGAGCACGGACCCCGCATACGCGGGGTGGGCGATCCTGCGGCTGCCGGCGACCGTGCCGTGGAGCACCGTCTCGTGCATGCCCCCCGAGGCGGCCAGGGTCCGCAGGTCCGGGCTGAACGCGGTGGCGGCGCCCATCAGGGGGACGGGGCGCTCGCCGAGGAGCCGGAGCGCCGCCGCCCGGTGGACGACGGCGACGGACTCCCGGGTGGGCGCGGTGCGGTGGGCGTGCAGGGCCAGCAGGGAGGCCAGGTCGGGATCGGTGTCGAGGAGTGCGGTCGACTGGGCGGCGAGCTGCCGGGACAGACTCGTGCGCTGGGCAGCGGCCGCCTTCTCGCGCTGCTGTTCGCTGACGCGTCTCTGCTGCCACGCGATCACGCTGACGCCCGTGACCACCAGCAGGAGCAGGGCCAGGCTCGCGGAGAGCCGGCGCAGGTGGCGGGCGCGGCGGGCGGCCGCCGCCTGTTCCGCGTCCCGTCGGGCGGTGCCGGCGTCCAGGAAGTCCCGTTCCAGCGGGTTGAGATCGGCGGTGTGCCCGTCCCGGGCGGCCCATTCGGCGGCCACGGCGAGGCGGGTCCCCCGGTAGAGCGCCTCCTCGTCCCGGTCGAGTTCCGCCCAGGCGGTGGCGGCCTCGGTCAGGCGCCGGTGGATGCCGAGACCCTCCCGGTCCTCGGCGATCCAGGTCCGCAGCCGGGGCCAGGCGGTGATCACGGCTTCGTGGGCGAGGTCGGCGGTGTCGCCGTCGAGGGTGACGAGCCGGGCCCGGGTGAGGTGTTCGAGTACGGCGGCGGTGTCCTGCGGGTTCTCGGCCGCCAGTTCCGCGCGGGCGGCGGGGCGGCGGGTGTCACGGGCACCCTGGCCGGGAGTGATGAGGCGGAGCAGGATGCGGCGGGCATGCGTGGCCTGCGCGGGGGTGAGCCGGGTGTAGGCGTCCTCGGCGGTGTCGGCGACGGCGCCGTGGAGCCCGCCGACGGCTTCGTACGCTTCGAGGGTGAGGGTGCGGCCACGGCGGCGGCGCCAGGTCTCCAGGAGGGCGTGGGACATCAGGGGCAGGGCGCCCGGGCGGCCCGTGGTCTCCTCGACGATGCGGGCGGTCAGTTCCCGTTCGACAATCAGTCCCGCCGCGCGCGCCGGGCCGACGACCGCCCGGCGCAGTTCCTGCGGTGTCATCGGGCCGACGAGCAGATGGGCCTCGCGGAGCACCTCGATGAGGTGGGGGTGTTCGGCGCAGTGGCCGTAGAAGTCGGCCCGTACCGCCGCGATCACCCGCAGGCCGCTGCCGGGCTCGCACGCGGCCCGCAGGAGCGCGAGGAACCGGGTCCGCTCGGCCGGATCACGGCAGAGGGTGAAGAGTTCCTCGAACTGGTCCACGACGACGACGGTGTCCCCGGGCCGGGGAGCACCCGCGACGCCGGCCTGCCCGGGGGCCTGCCCGGGGGCGGTGAGGGCGTGGGCGTGGGTCGCGGCGGGCCGGTCGCCGGGGGTGAGGATCCGTATCCCCGCGCAGCGCGGGGTGCCGCCGTCGGCGTGCTGGAGCCGGGGGATCAGCCCGGCGCGCAGGAGGGAGGACTTGCCGCTGCCCGAGGCGCCGGTGAGGATCACGAACCGGTGGTCGCCCAGGGTCCGCAGAAGCTGGTCGACCAGGTCGTCGCGGCCGAAGAAGAGTTCCCGGTCGCCCGACTCGTACCGGGAGAGGCCCCGGTACGGCGGCGTTGCGCCGTCGTCGTCCCGCACCGGCACCGGCGAGGTCCGCTCCTCCAGCGCACGGGCCGCCTCCTGCCAGCGGTGCTCCCACTCGTCCGGGTCGCCGCCGCAGACGGCCGCGTAGGCGAGGAGCACCGGCAGTGAGGGCAGTTGGTCGCCCCCCGCTGCCGCCGCGAGGGTGGTCACCGAGTACCCGGCCCGGCGGGCCATCTCCCGGTACGTCGGCCCGCCGGCCGCCGCCCGCAGTCCGCGCAGCTCGTACGCGAACGCTTCGACCGGACCGGCCTCCCGGTCCAACGGCCGTTCCCGGCGCCCCGCCATCGGCCCCACCCTCTCGCGTACCCCGGCGGTCGCGGACACCGGCTCCGGGCCGGGACCGGGTCGGTGGGGCCATCGAAGCGTGCGGAGGCATTGTCCGGACAGGTCGGGGCGCGGTTTCCGAACAATGGGGCGGGGCCCGGGGCGGGGCCGGGTCAGTCCATCCCGGGCAGGGTCCGGCTCAGGATCCGCGAACCCCTGCTCGGGTCGAGCGCGGCAAGCCACTCCGCCGGAGCGCCCGAGCCGTCGCCGACGGTGAAGCCGTGCCGCAGGAAGAGCCTCCCGTCGCCGGTCGTCGCCGTGTACACGACCGTGACCGACAGCTCCAGCGCCTCGGCGAGCACCGCCGTGAGCAGCGCGGAACCGACGCCCCGGCCCTGACCGCCGCCCGTCACACAGAAGTTGTAGAGGACCGCGGGCCGGCCGGGGCACGCCGTGGTGCCGTACGGGGGATGGCGGCGCAGGGCCACACAGCCGGCGAGGGCGCCGTCCCCGGATGTCGCGAGCAGGAAGTCGCCCGCGTCGCGCGCGTACCGCTCCAGGGTCCGTTCCCGCAGTGCGCCGGAGCGCACGAAGGGGCGGGAGAGGCGGTACAGGCGCTCCGCGTCCCGCGTGGTGGCGTGTGTCAGGCGGAGCCCGGAATCGGCCGTCTCGCTGGTCATCGCCGTGGACATCGCCGTGGACATCGGCTTCTCTCTCTCGTGGAGTCGGGAGTCGCCGGCCACCTGGTCGGGCCAGTGCGCCGGCTTGACTCCGACCAAGAATGGCTAGCTGGGCAAGCTTTGCCTGGCCAACCTCATCTGGCTGATAATCATTCACCGCGCCGCAGACAGTACCGAGGTGCGGAGGAGAGGACGAGTGTCCATGGCCGGCACGGCCGGACAGCGGGCCTTCGCACAGGGGAGACCGGCCCGCGCCCCGGCGACGGTGGTCACCGCCCAGGGCCGTCCGCTCTCCCCCGGCGACGAGATCCGGGTCGTGGACGACGTGGACGACGCAGCTGTGGAGGGTGTCACGGGACATCCGTCGACCCATGGTCCGCACACCATCCGGGGCTACTGGAACGCGCCCGGGGGGCGGCAACAGGATCGCGGCGGCGGAGAGCCACGTCCTCGCCCACCCCTCCGTCCACGACGCCGGCGTGGTCGCCGGACCCGGCATCCGTCTCAGGGAGCGGACCTACGCGTACGTGATCCTGCGCGCGAACACGGGGCCGGTGGCGGCGCTCGCGCTGCAACAGTTCGTCCGCTCGCGGTGGAAGGTCGACCCGGGCGGTGCCGTGCTCCTCGTGCACGCCAGGATCGGCACATCCGGTCGTTCGTCGTGGCGAACGCGTACGAGTGCGGTCCTGGATGCGGATGTGGCCCTGGGTACGGGTGTGGCGCAGCTCACCGGAACCGGTGCAACGGTCCGGGCAGTGCCGAGTGTGGAATCACTCATGAGGAATCGCCTCCGTGACGGAGACCGGACCGCCCTGGGCGAGGTGTACGACGCGCACGCCCAGGTGCTGTACCGGTACGCCCTGCGGGTGACGGGCGACTGGGCGGAGGCCGAGGACGTCGTGTCGGCGGCCTTCCTGGAAGCGTGGCGCGGACGGGAGGGGCTGCACCCCGACGGGGGCGATCTCCGCCCCTGGCTGCTGGGGATCGCGACGAACATCATGCGCCGCAACGCCCGCGCGCGCAGGCGCCGCGACATCGCGCTCGCCCGCGTCCCCGAGCGCGGCTCGATCCCGGACTTCGCCGACGACCTGGTCGGCCGGCTCGCGGACACCGAGCAGCTGCGCGCCACGCATGCCGCGCTGGCCCGGCTGCGCCGCCGGGACCGGGAGGTCTTCACCCTGGTGGTGTGGGCGGGCCTGGACTACACGGCCGCCGCGGAGGCGTTGGGCGTACCGGTCGGCACCGTCCGTTCGCGGCTCTCCCGCGCGCGGGGCCGGCTGCGCGAACTCACGGAGGCGGAGGCCCGGTCCGCGCGGGGGCGGGACCGGCGCAGCGACGCGGCAGCCCTCAGTACCCCGCTCCCTCGTACGGAAACCACCAGCCCTGCCCACAGACGTCAGGAACCGCGCCACGCTCTTGTGGCCCGCATGTCCGGCGCATCCGGTGTATCCGGTGTATCCGGTGTATCACGCGTACCCCGTGTATCCCGCATATCCCGCGTTTCGCCCCAGGAGAACCACGGATGAAGATGAACCGACCCCCCTTCGACGACGGCGAACTGCGGGAACTCGGAGGCCTGCTGCCCCCGCCGCCGGTCCCGGGACTGGCTCCCGACCGTGAGCTGATGCTGCGGGAGGCCGTGCTGCGGAAGGCGGCCGCGACCGTGCCACCGGGTGCACCGGGGAGGCGCGAGGCGCGGGCCCCGCGCCGGCGGCTGTTCACGGTGCTGGTCCCGGCGCTGGCCTGTTCGCTGGCCGTCGGTGGCGTGCTGGTCCTGGACCTCGATGCCCCGGACCGGTCCGCGCGCGAGGCCGCGCCGGTCGCGGGGGACAGCACTCCGGGCGCTCACCCGGCGGCCCGGCTGCTCGACCGGGTCGCGCTCGCCGCCGCCGAGCGGAGCCGACCTGCGGTCCGTGCCGACCAGTTCGTGTACGTGGAGAGCAGGGTCGCGCACACCGCCCAGAACGCGGGAGGCGGCGCGGCGGTCCTGGAACCGGTCCGCACCCGCCGGATCTGGCTGTCCGCCGACGGCAGCCGACCCGGTCTGCTGCGGGAGGAGGGCCGCCCGGACACCGTGCTCGGCGACGGCCCGCCGGTCCATGTCGTGGACGGCCCGGGGGCGACGCCCCGACCGGTGCACCCGCGCCCGGAGAGGCCGTCGGTCACCGCTCCGACGCATCGGTACGTGGCATCGCTGCCCACGGACCCGGGCGCGCTGCTGCGGCTGATCCGGGAGGAGACCCGGGGCCAGGGGCAGCACCCGGACCAGCGGGCCTTCACCGCGATCGGTGAGCTGCTGACGGAGACCTGGGCGCCGCCGGAGGTCAGCGCCGCGCTCTACCGGGCGGCCGCGAGGATCCCGGGGGTCACGGTGATCCCCTCCGCCACGGACGCCTCCGGGCGCACGGGGGTGGCGGTCGCCCGTACCGCGTACGGGCAGCAGACGCAGTGGATCTTCGACCGGACGACGTACGCGTTCCTCGGCGAGCGGACGGTGCTGACGGAGTCGGGCGCGGCGGGTCCGGCGGGGACGGTGGTGGGCACGTCGGCCGTCCTGACGACGGCGGCGGTGGACCGGGCCGGCCGCACTCCGGGGCGTACGGCCGGATAACCGGGCGGCAGGGAAAAGCGGAACAGGGGAGCAGAGGAACAGCGGAACAGGAGAGCAGGGGCGTATCTGTGCGCCGGCTGTCGGAGCGCTGTGCGATCATCACGACGATCTTCACGCGCCCGGCACAACCGGATTCCGGCGGACCGCCCGGCGCGTCCTGTCCCGCATGCCCTGGGGGGAATCCCGATGCCTGCTCAACCGTGTACGGCCGCGAGACCCGCGGCGTACACCGCGCTGTTGCTGTCCCTGTCGGTCCTGGTCTCGCTGCTGCTCCCGGCGGGAACGGCGTGGGCGTCGGCCCCCGCCGGCACGCCACCTCTGTCGTCGGGGACTTCTGAGCGGTCGGACCCCAGGAGCCCCGCCGCCAGGGCCGGCAAGGCCGCCCAGCCGAGGGAGACCCCGGCCGCCCGGGCACCCGCCCCCGGGGAGTGCGCCGCGCTGCCGCCGGCGGCGTTCGGCGACCCCGGCGCGGCCGTCGGCACGGTGACCGTCCCCGAGCGGGGCTCGGCCTGCTTCGCCTTCACCGTCGAACGGGCCGGACTGCACAATGCCGTGTACGACGCCAACGGGGGCGACACGTACACCGAGTTCTACGACGGCGAGAGGCGGCTCGACTGCGGCAGCCAGTGCCTTCTGCCCCGTACGGGCGACTTCACGCTGAAGGTCCTCAACCGGAGCCCGGAGCCGAGGACGGTCTCCGTGACCGTCGTCCCGCTCGGTGCCGCCACTCCCGGCTGTCTGCCGCCCGCCGGCACCGCGATGGGAGCGCCGCCCCTGACCGGCGCCGTGCCCGGTCCGCTGGCGCTGGTCTGCCAGCCGTTCACCGGGGAGCCGGGCGACCGGATCGTCCACGAGTTCAAGACTGTCCGGAACGCCAACACCTTCGCGTGGATCACCGACGGGACCGGGGCGGCCGTCTGCCCGTTCGGCACGGGCGGCCGGGGATGCGTACTGCCCGGCAGCGGTCCGTACCGGATCATCGCCCGTGCCCTGTCTCCCGAGGGCGGCTTCCCCGCCGCGTACACGCTGCGGATCCAGCGGCTGAACGAGCCGGAGGGCTGCGAGCCCGTCCCGGTCAACCGCTACGGCTCCGCGCCCACGGCGGGTGACCCGGCCATCGGCTGCAAGACCTTCACCGTCCCGGCCACCGGCCACTATTCGGTGAACGTCATCGTCGACGGCAACAGGTCCCCGCGACCCGTCTTCGACCGCGCCGGGAAGACCGTCTGCCAAGACTGGCAGTACCGGTGCGCCCTGACCGCCGGCGTGGAGTACGTCCTGCACACCACCCGCCCCACCCTCATTCTCGACCACGCCTCCACCGCGGGCTGTCAGCCCGCCCGCCTGGGGGTCGACAAGGGCTCCATCTCGGCCCCGGGTGAGATGGACTGCCTGACCCTGCCGCTGCCCGCGCGGGCCCGGATCGCCCTGACCCTGCCGGGCGCCGGTCCCGATCTGGACGTCTCCACCAGAGTCGTCGATGCCGACGGCAAGGAGACCTGCGACCTGGTGGGACCCGAGAACGGCACCTGCGAGCTGACCGGCAGGACACCGTTTCGCGTACTGGTCTCCTATTACACGAGGGACGACGAACCGGGCACCGGCTCGTACCGTTTCCATCTGACCCGTACGGACAGCCCCACCGGCTGCCGGGTACTCCCGGCCGGTGACTTCACCGCCACGAGCGCGTCGGCCCGGATCAGCACGGGCGGCGGTGCCTTCGCGGAGTGCCTGAGCATTCCGGCCTCGGACCACAGCACCGTGGAGGCCCTTCAGCTCCGGAGGCTCTCCGGGGAGCCGAAGAAGGCCGATGTGCTCGTCCTCGACCCACAGGGCGGCGAGGTCTGCGACATCGACAAGCGGTGGGACTGGTTCCTGAGCAACTGCGTCCTCAAGAAGGGCACCGCGTACACCGTCCTGTTCCGGGGGATCGACGACCCCGCGAGCTACACCCTCACCCGGCGCGATGTGACCAGGACGGCGAAGGGGTGCACGGCGGCCCCGGTCGTCCCGGTCGGCGGGCCGTCCACGATCGGCAGGCCCGGCGCGCCCGGCACGCTGATCTGCCGTCAAGTGATCACACCCGAAAGCCAGGACAGCCTGCATCTGAATGTCCGTGACCCGCTCGATACCCTGGGCGCCACCGTGTACGACGCCTGGGGCGGGACCGCGTGCACCGCCACTCCCTGCGGAACCAACGGTTCCACCCACTACCAGGTGGTCATGGAGGTCCGGTCCGGCCACCGGGCCGCCGACTCCTACCGTCTCGACGCCCTGCGGGTCGGGACCAGGAAGGGACCGGTGCGCGAATGCGTCCAGGTGCCCAATGTCGCCTTCGGGCTCGGGCCGGTCACCGGCACCCTGGACGAGCGGCGCACCGCGTACTGCGCGGTGCTGCCCACGGGGACGGGTGACAGTTTCGACGCCACGGTCGCCGACGGCACGGACGCCGCCGGGACGGCCGCGCTCGCGCTGTACGACGCCAACATGCGGAATGAGTGCACCGACACCGGACGCCCCGGCGGCTACCGGTGCCACACCAACGGATCCGGCCCCCGCACACTGGTGATCGGTCTGGCCGGCACGGCGTCGAAGAGTTCCTACCGCGCAACCCTGACGTGCTCGTACGAGCCCTGCGGCGCCGAGTCGCGCAGGTTCGACGCGGTGACGCCGGCGACGGGTCCGACCGGGCCGACCGGCGCCGGCGTCACCGTCAAGCTGCTCGGCAAATCGCTGCACGAGAAGGACCGGATCCTGATCGAGTCGGCGGGCCGGAGCATCGAGTCGACCACGGTCTCGGTCGCCGCCGACCGCACGTCGCTCACCGCGCGGCTCGACCTGACGACGGCCGCGCCGGAGCGGTGGAGGATGAGCGTCGTCGCGTACGACGGCACCCGGACCCCGCTGGGTGTCTTCACCGTCACCCACCCGGCCCCGGTGAACACCAAGGCGCCGTCGATCAGCGGCGCGGTGAAGGTGGGGGCGCAGCTCACGGCGCGGCCGGGGTCGTGGACGCCGGCGCCGACGTCGTACCGCTACCAGTGGAAGGCGGACGGGAAGGACATCGCGAAGGCGACCGGTCCGACGTACACCGTTCCGGCGAACCTGCTGGGCAGGAAGGTGAGCGTCACGGTCACGGCGCTCCGCGCGGGGCACGCCGTGAGCAAGCCGGCGACATCGTCGGCGGCGGCTGTCGGGAAGGGCGGCGCGCCGAAGGCGACCAAGGTTCCGGTGATCTCGGGTGCGGCGAAGGTGGGCAGGACGCTCACGGCGAAGCCGGGCACGTGGACGCCGGCGCCGACGTCGTACGGGTACCAGTGGTACGCCGGTGGCCGGGCGATTTCGGGCGCCACGAAGTCGACGCTGACGCTGAAGTCGGCCCAGCGCGGCAAGAAGATCACCGTGAAGGTGACGGCGCGGCGGACGGGTCACGCCGACGGCTCGGCGGTGAGCGCGGCCACGGTGCCGGTGGCGCGCTGATCCGTACGTGACGATGGCCTGTACGACCTGATCGGGTCGTACAGGCCATCGTCATCATGTCATCGTCGGCCTCCGGTGGGGCCGGTCAGGCGAGGGCGAGGAAGAGCTTTTCCAGTTCCTCTTCGCTCATGGGAGGGGCGTCGGCGTCGCTGTCGGCGAGGCACTGCCGCATCCCACTGGCGATGATCTTGAACCCGGCCCGGTCGAGGGCGCGCGAGACGGCGGCGAGCTGGGTGACGACGTCCTTGCAGTCGCGCCCCGCCTCGATCATGGCGATGACACCCGTGAGCTGGCCCTGGGCGCGGCGCAGCCGGTTCAGGACGGCCCCGGAGACGTCCTCTCCTACTTTCACCTGGGTTCTCCTTGTCGTGGCGGGTCTCGTGGCGCCGCGCCGTGGCGTCGCGACGTCGTGACACGGACCTACCAGGATACCCCATGGGGTATGGGTTCAGCGCGGTGCGCGCAGCGCCGTGACGGCCGTGGACAGGTCGGCGCGCGGCCCCCGGTTGTAGGGGAGCCTGGAAAGCAGCATGCCGAGGGCGCAGGTGTTGGTGAGGGCGGCGAAGGTGAGTCCGGCGCCGATGGCGGTGCCGACGAGGTGGAGCCCGGGTACGACCAGCCCGGCGAGGCCGGTGGTCAGGACGACGGACCCGGCGACCAGCCGGACCTGCCGCTCCAGGGTCCACCGGGCGGGGCCGCGCTCCACGGGGGCGTCGGCCAGCTCCCAGGCGACCATGCCGCCGTCGAGTACGGGCAGGCCGGACAGGCCGGCGTCCGCGAGCAGCTCCCGGGCCTGGGCGGCGCGGGCGCCGGAGTGGCAGACGAGGACGGTCTCGGCGTCGAGGTGGTCGAGCAGGTCGTCGCGGTGGGCGCGGAGGACGTCCAGCGGGATGTTGCGGGCGCCGGGGATGTGGACCGTGCGGAACTCACCGGTGGTGCGGACGTCGAGCAGCAGGGGGCCGCGTCCGCCGCTGGTCAGGAGCTGGAGGGCGGCGGGGGTGACGGTGGAGGTGACGGTGGGGTCGGCCATGGGGCTGTTTCCGTTCATGCTCATGTTCACGGTCAGGAGTGCGGGGTGTCGTCGCCGGTCAGGGCCCAGGCGGTGTAGCCGCCGAGGATGTCGGAGACGTCGGTGAAGCCGTGGTGCCGCAGCAGGCTGGCGGCGACGGAGGAGCGGTGGCCACCGGCGCAGTGGAGCACGAGGGGCCGGTCGGCGGGGATCTCGGCGAGTCGGTGGGGCAGCTCGCCGAGGGGAATGTGCCAGGACCCGTCGATGGCCCCGCCGGCCCGCTCGCCGCAGGTGCGGACATCGATGACGAGGGGCGCTCCGGCCTCCCGGAGCGCGGCACGGAGCCGGGCGGCGGTGAGCCTGCTGGCGGGGGTGACGTCGTGCGGCAGCCCGGCAAGGACGTCGTCGGACTCGGCGAGGTACCCGGCCACCCGGTCGAACCCGATCCGCGCGAGCCGGGTGACGACTTCCTCCTCACGGCCGTCGGGAGCGATGACGAGGAGTTCCCACCCGGGGTCGAGCACGGTCCCGGCCTGCTCGGCGAACCGCCCGTCGAGGGGTACGTTGACGGCGCCCCGCAGATACCCGGCCCCGAACTCCTGCGGCCCGCGCGCGTCGACCACGACCGCGCCACCGGCTCGCCGCGAGAGGAAGTCGGCGACTGCCAGCGGCCGGGGAGCGGAGGCGGCCGGGTCGTACAGGTCCCGGTCCCGGCGGTTGAGGTCGGCGTCGTAGGAGAAGTACCCGGGCGCGGCGGCCTGCCCGGCGGTGACGAGACCGACGAATTCCGCCCGGCTCATGGGCGCGCAGGCGTAGTTGGTGGCACGCTGCTCCCCGATGGTGGACTGCTTCTCGGCGGAGAGATTCCGCCCGCACGCCGACCCGGCCCCGTGCGCGGGGAAGACACGCACGTCGTCGGGCAGCCCCATGAGCTTGCGCTGCACGCTGTCGTGCAGCATGCCACCCAGCTCCTCGGCACTCACCCCGACGGAGGCGAGCAGATCGGGCCGCCCGACGTCGCCGATGAAGAGGGCGTCGCCGGTGAGCACCCCGTAGGGAACGGGGTCGTCGGCACGCTCCCGGACGAGCACGCTGATCGACTCGGGGGTGTGCCCGGGGGTCTCCATGATCTCCAGGACGATGTCTCCGAGAACGATGCGGTCGCCGTCGGCGAGCTTCCGTATGGGGTACTCGGTCTCGGCCCGCCACCCGTATCCGATCCACGCCCCGGTGCGTGCGGCCAGCTCCAGGTGCCCGGCGACGAAGTCGGCATGGAAGTGGGTGTTGATCACCCCGACGACGGTGAAGCCCCGGGCTTCGGCATCGTCCAGGTACTCACCGACGTCCCGCCGGGGGTCCACGACGACGGCCTGACCGGTGCGCTCGTCGGCGATCATGTACGACGCCTGGGAGAGACAGTCGAGGTAGTACTGGGTGAAGAACATGGGGTCCTCCTCGTCGTGGGGAATACCCTGGGGGGTATTTTTCTGGGCGGACGGACGGGGGTTGGCGCGCTGGTCGGGGTGGGGGTGGTGCCGGGGGGCGCAGGGGGGAGGCGAGTCGGGGCGGGCTATACCCCTTGGGGTATTTTCCGTGTCGACAGTAGGCACGGGGAATGGGCGCTGTCAAATACCCATGGGGGTATCTGGGTGGCTAGGGGGCCGGGCTGGGTGGCGGGGGTTTGGCACTGGCCCCGCGTGCGCGGGGAGCAGGAGCGTTCGGCGAGGGCACGGGCGAGCCAGCCGGGACCATCCCCGCACGCGCGGGGAGCAGCATCAGGGCGGCCCGGCGCAGGAGGTAGACACGGGACCATCCCTGCACGCGCGGGGAGCAGTACAACGAGGGAAGCGGGAGCGACCTGCGGGCGGGACCATCCCCGCACGCGCGGGGAGCAGGCGCATGCCGGAGAGGAGTCCCTGCCCGCCCTGGGACCATCCCCGCACGCGCGGGGAGCAGACCGTGGCGGGGTCGTCGGTTTCCAGCAGCAGGGGACCATCCCCGCACGCGCGGGGAGCAGCGGCGCTGGACGACGCCAGGCGTCGGATTGCCGGGACCATCCCCGCACGCGCGGGGAGCAGAGGACGCCACCTGCGGCGTTGTCGCGGCGGGGTACGGTTTTTACCCACTTCCACCGACTCCGACATAACCGACTCTTCCGACTTCGAGCGAGACCCAGCACCATCACCCTCACCATATTCACCACAACGCCCCGACACCGGCACTCACGAAACCTCTCTGATCGGGTAAAGGCGTTTGCGGCCGAGCACCGGGTGGCCGAAAGCGACTACCACAAGTACCCACAGGAGCCCGCCACGAGGAGAATGCGGCGGTCGCACCCCCTCTCCCAGAGGAGCAGCAATATGGATCGGATGGTGCCGTGGGGCCTCAGCAGGATGCAGCCGTACCCGACGCTGGTGAAACCGACCACGAGGGTAGTCGGGCTGGATCCCCAGACGCAGACAGCGATTTACGAAGACACCGCAGGACAGCGACTGGAGATGGGCAGGCACTCGACACACCGTGGGGTCGAGACGGAGACCCAGACCAGCCCCGGCGACGGCGCCGGCCCCGACATGTCGGACCAGGATCACGACCAACGGACGGAGCAGGACGAAACCGAGGAGAGCTCCTGATCAGGAGCGCTCGTCGTCCGGTGGTGGTGCTCACGGAGCTGAACGACCCCACGGCCGACTACGTCATCCGCGAGCTGAACGAACGGAACGTACCCGTAGTCCGGTTCGATCCAGGAAAGGACGCGGTGACGTTCTCCGCGTCCTCGTCGCCCGGGCGCCCATGGACAGGCTCCCTGATGACAGGGGACCGCGAACTGTTTCTCGGCGATGTCCGTGCGGTTTACCACCGGAGGCCGTCCCCGTACGCCGCACCGGACCATTTGGACACCCAGCAACGGTCCTTCGTCACAGCGCATGCCCGGCATGGCCTGGGTGGAGTCCTGGGAGCGCTTGACTGCCTGTACGTGAACCATCCGCACCGGAACTTGGCCGCGGAGTTCAAGCCACGCCAGATCGCCGAAGCCGCACGGGCCGGCCTGACCGTCCCGCCTACGCTGATCACGAACAATCCCGGCGCGGCTCACGCCTTCGCCAAGCAACACGGCCCCGTCGTCTACAAGCCGCTGCGCTCCACCACGTACGTCAAAGACGGGGAGCACCGGACCATCTGGGTCCAAGAGGTCGATCCCGAGGAAATAGATAGCCGTGTGTCCGTCTGCCCGCACCTGTTCCAACAGATGGTGAAAAAGGTGGCAGACGTCCGAGTCGCGGTCGTCGGCAACAAGATGTTCGGTAGTCGTATCAACGTGGACGGCGACCACCTGGACTGGCGGTGGGACTACGAACGAATCTCCTTCAGCCCCATCGAGCTACCCTCCGATGTCCGAACCGGCATCCAGCGGTTCATGACCGGGCTTGGGCTGGTCTACGGAGCGTTCGACTTCGGGATCGGTCAGGATGACCGCTGGTGGATGTACGAATGCAACCCGAGCGGGCAGTGGGCCTTCGTGGATCCTCCGACCCGTACTGCCATAGCCAGCGCCATCGCCGACGTACTCAAGAAGGGACCCCCGGCATGACAGCCCCCATCAACCCGGCGCCCGGCGGGCTCGCGGCCCGCCTTCGCGAACAGTTGGCCGACCAGTTGCAGAACGCCGGCCTGCTGCGCTCGGGCGCCTGGCGGGCAGCCGTCGCAGCGGTACCCAGGGAGGTCTTCGCCCCCGAGTTCTTCCGCCAGGGCAGCGGCCCTCAGGGCACGGTGTGGACCCCGGTCACCCCGGCCACAGAAGGCGCCGACACCTTGCTGGAGGAGGTCTACAAGGACCAGACCCTGGTCACCCAGCTCGACGGCGGGGTGCATCCTGGCGACGTCGGCGGTCCTGTCACTGGGTCACCATCCTCGTCCTCCACCCTCCCCGGCCTTGTCGTCCGGATGCTGGAGGACTTGGAACCGCAGGACGGTGACCGCATCCTGGAGATCGGGACGGGGACGGGTTACTCCACCGCACTGATGTGCCACCGTCTCGGCGGCGATCACATCACCTCGATCGAGTACGACCCGGCGGCGGCTGCCCGCGCCCGCACCGCGATCACCGCAGCCGGATACACCCCTCGACTGGTGCAGGGCGACGGTCTCCTCGGCGACTCCGAAGGCGCACCGTACGACCGTCTGATTGCTACCTGCTCCGTACGAACCATCCCCGGCCCCTGGCTGCACCAGGTCAAACCGGGAGGCACGATCCTGACCACGCTGTCCGGCTGGCTCTACGGCTCCGGCCTCGTCCGCCTGACCGTCGGCGATAACAACACGGCCGAGGGCCGGTTTCTGCCGGGGACGGTGTCCTTCATGATCGCCCGCCCTCAGGCCGCCCCCGGCCTCGGCGACATCTCCCACCAGCTGCGGCAACCGGCCGAGATGCGCCCCGCGCGCCACGGCCCGGAGGTGCTGAAGGAATGGGTCCCACGGTTCCTCGCCCAGGTCGCGGCGCCTGGAGCCCAGTACCAGCGAACGAGAGTGGCCGGGGGCCCCTGGTTGACCCATGCCATTGACATCCGCGACGGTTCCTTCGCCACCCTGGCCCCTGATGGCAACGACGCGTTCCTCGTACATCAAGGCGGGCCAAACCGGCTCTGGGACGATATCGAGGCGGCTGTCGATGCATGGCGGGCTGCCGGTTCGCCGCCGCAGACCGCCTTCACTCTCACCGTCAACCCCAACGAACAGCGGGTCGACCTCGGCACCCCGGACGGCCCGAGCTGGGTCCTGCCCACCTGACCCATCCGCATCCCCGCACGCGCGGGGAGCACCACCCCTGGGGCGAGTACTACGAGATCAAGCGGGGACCATCCCCGCACGCGCGGGGAGCATGGCCCTGTCAGGATGGCGAGCAGGGTAGGCCAAGGACCATCCCCGCACGCGCGGGGAGCATAGGATCCCACCTGCGACGATATCCCGGCGGGGCACGGTTTTTACCCACTTCCTTCAACTCCGACATCACCGGCGCTTCCGACTTCGAGCGAAACCCAGGGCCGTCGTCCTCACCGTCACCACCACGGGCGCGCACACCTGCAGCGGACCGGGCCCGCCATCGCCGCCTGGCCGCTCTGGCCCGTCATGCGGAAGGGATGGGCAGAGACACAGCTCCATGATCGGCGGCGAGAGTGAGATCCATCTACGGGATGACATGGGCGGGTGCCGGGTCGCGTACGGGAGTCCTGCGGTGGTGAAGGAACGCGGGGCGATGGCCTTGCTGCCGAGCCCTGCTGGTCCGTGTCCCCGACAGGCGCGGAGCAGAGGGTTCCGGGCCGTATGTCAGGGGTCTCAACAGAAGCGGCCCAAAACGACTTGCGCCGGCACCGGCGCTCGGTCCCGTGCGGTGGTTCGGCGGGTGATCCTCGAACACTGTCCTGGGTGGCTGCTACGGTCCGCGCCCTCGTGGAAATTCATACTGGAGCCGACTGTGGCCCACGAGAATGAATCCCATCTTTGTTCCACCCGTTCACGCGGAGAGGTGAAACGCGGGGTCCGTCGGGTTGCGACCGCCGACCGAGCGGAAGCATCGGCTTCCGGGACGCGATGTTGTTTCCCGTGACCGGTGATTCCAGCGGGTTGAGCAGAAGGAGCAACGGATGACAGCGTTACGTGTAGGTCTGGGGCGGGGTTCGCGGATGGTTGCGGCTGCGGGCGCTGTGGCCTGCGCCGCGGTCTTGAGCCTCCCGGTCACTGTCCAGGCTGCGCCGGCGAGCGCGCAGAACTTCGCCTGGCACTGCGCCGGCGATTCCGGGTGGCACTACCCGCAGAGCACATTCGAGGTGCGCACGCTCCTGTGCCTGGGTGAGAAGTTCGGGCAGCTCACGCCGACACTCACCTCGGAGTGCAAGTTCAACGGGAACTGGGGCTGGGCCCCGTCCCAGTGCGATGCCAAGGACCTGCGGTTCAGGCTCACTGACCCGAACGGCCAGGTCCACAACGGGTCCATGCCCGACGGCACGGGCACCTATTGGGACAACTACGGGACCCCCGAGGTCCCCTGCGTGGTCGGCGACTGGAAGTTCGAACAGTCCGCCACCCACCGCAAGTACGGCGACAGCCCCACCTGGAACCCGCCCGGTCCGTGGGGCGACAGCTCCTCCACCAGGACGGTTCACGTCAGCGCCTGTACCTAGGCCGACCCGGTCGGCTCGCCCGGGTGCCAGGCGAGCCGACTACCGGGATCAGGACGGGTTTCGGCGTTCGGCTTCGGTGGCCTGGTCCCGGTAGGACTCGGTGCCGGTCTGGAGCGGGGGGGGCGGCCCTTGCCGACTCAGGACAGGGGGCACCGCGCGATCCGCCCCCACTGGAGGTTCGGGCCGGATCCCTGATCGATATCTTCGAGATCCCCAACCCCCTTCGCGTGGGAAGAGGGACCATCCCCGCATGCGCGGGGAGCACTCCGGGACACCCACCGTTCTCGAACCGGCCCTGGGACCATCCCCGCACGCGCGGGGAGCACAGCACCCCACCTGCAACGTTGTCCCGGCGGGGCACGGTTTTTACCCACTGCCACCGACTCCGGCACAACCGGCACCTCCGACTTCGAACGAAACCAAGGATCGTCACCCTCACCGGATCCATCACAACCCCACCAGCACCGGCGATCACGAAACCCCGGCAGATCGAACCGCATCCCCGCCCGGGTCGGCGGCACCCTCCTGGTCAATCCCCACGCTGTATCCGGTCGACTCCCAGGGGCAGATGATCGGGAGTCCGGCTGTCCCCCGAGGTGGCGGAGGACGACCGGACCGACCCCGGCACCGCGTCGACCGTGCTGTGCGCGCTCCGCGATCTCCTCGCCCTGGGCGCGACGCGTGGCGGCGGCACCGTGCGTACGTGGGTGGATTGACCCCCTACGGGTCCCTCACGAACGATTCCCCAGCGCCAGGGGCAGATGGCGCGGGCCCCTGAGGATGGGGCTGCGGCGGTACGGCGGCGGGTCCTCGGCGAGGCTCGGCCGGTCCAAGCGGGTGAGCAGCAGGGTCAGGGCGATCCGGGTCTCCACCCGGGCCAGTGGCGCTCCGTAGCAGTTGTGGACGCCGCTGCCGAAGCCGAGGTGCTGGTTGTCCGCGCGGGTGATGTCGAAGCGGTCCGGGTCCGCGAAGCGCAGCGGGTCGCGGTTGCCCGCGGCGAGGGCGAGGATCAGGGGCACGCCCTGGGGGACGGTGACCCCGGCGATGTCGATGTCGGTGAGGGGCGTGCGCTGTGGGAGCAGTTGGAGGGGTGGCTCGTAGCGCAGGATTTCCTCCACCGCCGCCGGCATGAGGTCGGGTGTCTCGCGGAGCAGGGTGAGGGTGTCCGGGTTGCGCAGGAGGGTGAGCATGCCGTTGGTGATGAGGTTGACGGTGGTCTCGTGGCCGGCGATGAGGAGCAGCAGCGTGGTGGCCTTCAGTTCGGGTTCGCTGTAGGGCCGGCCGTCGCCGGGGTCACCGGGGGCGCCAGGGTCACCGGGATCGCCGGAGCCGCCTGGGTTTCCGACGAAGGCGGAGAGCATGTCGCCGGTGGGGTGGCCGCGCCGCTGTCCGGCGAGTCTCCCCAGGTAGTCGGCCATCTCGTCGCGGGCCGCCAGGGCGGTGCGGCGGCGCTGGTCGACGTCGTCGCCGGCGTCGAAGTCGAGGCTGGCGATGATGTCGGTCGTCCAGGCGTGGACCTGGGGGATGTCCTCGGCGGGTACGCCCAGCAGTCGGCAGATGACAGTGACGGGGAGCGGGAAGGCGAAGTCGTCGACCAGGTCGATCCGGTCCCGGCTGGCGAGCGCGGTGATCAGTTCGTCGGCAATGGCGGTGATGTCGTCCGTGAGCGAGTCGATCAGGCCGGGGGTGTGGGGCGGGCCGAAGGGGCGGTTCGCGATACGGCGCAGGCGGTCGTGTTCGGGGTCGTCCAGCGCGATGAACGACGGCGGCAGGTTCTGGGCGCCGGGTTCCTGCTCGGGGGGTTCGGTGCGGTGGCGCGGGTCCGAGCTGATCCGGGGGTCGTGCAGCAGGGAGACGATCTCGTGGTACGTGCCGACCAGATAGCTGCCGTCGTCCTGCTGGGCGACCTTGTGTTCGCGCAGTTCGGCGTAGAGGGGGTAGGGGTCGGCTCGGTTGGCGTAGTCGGAGATGCGCCGGAGCAGGGTCCCGGGGCGGTGGTCGTCAGTGGGCATCGGGGGCTCCTGGAAAGGCTTCCGCAGGACTTCGGGACGTAGGGACTTCGGGACTTCGGCTTCAGGACTTCGGCTTCAGGACTCGTCGAGGGGCTTCTCAGGGGCCGCGGAGAGGCTTCCGGAACGGAGGCTGGGCGGGCGGGCGAGAGCCGGACCGCCCCGGCAGGGCTTCCCCGGCAGCGATAGCACGGGACGGGAAGGGACGGGAAAGGGCGGCCACCGCGCTCATTCCTCCTGCTGGACCCATTGCAGCCGGCGGTCGGGAAGATGCCCCGTGAGGGCGACGGTCGGCCCGTGCGAGAGCACCCGCGGATCGGGCACGTCCGACGGGACGGGGCTCGGCGACAGCGGCCCGTCGACGGCGCCCGCCGGCGGGAACGGCGCCGCCGTCTCGATCAGCCGCTCGTAGTGCTCCAGCCACTTGGCCCGGTTCACGCTGACCGCCGCCGTCACCCGTCCCCGGTACCCGTAGACGGCGACGAGCCGCCCCTGCTCCAGCGAGCCCTGGGCGATCATCACCCGGTCGGAGTAGGTGGGCACCCCCACCGACTTGATGTTCAGGCCGAACTGGCTGGACCAGAAGGCGGGCACCGCCAGGTGGGGGCGTCTGGCCGGCGGCGGGCTGACCATGTTGTGCGCGGCGACCCGGGCCTGGGCGACGGCGTTCCCCCAGTGCTCCAGGGCGAGCAGCTGGTACCCGAACAGCGGATGCGGGAACCTGGCCACGTCCCCGGCGACGAAGACGTCGTCGGTGACGATGCCGTACATGTCGAACGCGCGGCAGCCGGCGTCGCAGGCCACCCCGCGCGGCCCGGCGGCCAGCCCCGAGCCGGCGAGCCACTCCGTATTGCGGACGGCGCCCAGGCAGACCACCGCGATGTCCGCGTCGATCCGGGAGCCGTCGGAGAGGTCGGCGCCGGTGAGCCGGCCGCCGTCGCCACCGCTCCCGCTCCCCCACAGTCCGGTGACGGTCACTCCGCAGCGCAGATCGACGCCGTGGGACCGCTGTACCTCCGCCGCGAACCCGCCCAAGGTGCCGCCGAGCGCGCCGACCAGCGGTGCCGGTCCCCGTTCGGCGACCGTCACCGCGAGGCCGCGCTCACGGCAGGCGGAGGCGACCTCCGAGCCGGTGAAGCCCGCGCCGATCACCAGGACCCTGCGCGGCCCCGCGTCCAGCAGCCGGGCCAGCCGGTCCGCGTCGGCGGCGGTCCGCAGGGTCAGTACCCCTTCGAGCGCGGCCTCGCCCGGATGGGGCCAGGGCCGGGCCCGGGTCCCGGTGGCGATCAGGACGCGGTCGAACGGCACGTCGCGACCGTCGGCGAGCAGCACCCGTTTGCCCACCGGGTCGAGCCCGGTCGCCGGGGTGCCCAGCAGCCACCGGGCGTCCAGTGGGCGGTGGGCCGGCAGTCCCGCGTCGGCCGCCCGTGCCCGTCCGAGCAGTACCTGCTTGGAGAGCGGTGGCCGGTCGTACGGGGGCCGCGGCTCGTCCCCGATGATCGTCAGGGTGCCGGTGAAGCCCTCGTCGCGCAGCGCCTCCGCCGCCCGCAGCCCGGCGAGCGACGCCCCCACCACGACGATCCGGTCACCCTGCATCGGCGCCCGCCGCCCCGCCGGCGGTGATGGCCTGCACGGGGCAGGCCGCCACCGCCCGGCCGACCCGTTCCTCCTGGTCGGGTGGTACGGCCGGGGTGTACATCAGCGACTCCTCACCGTGCAGCGCGAACACGCCCGGCGCCAGGAACACGCATTGCGCGTACGCCTGACAGCGATTGAGGTCGACCACGATCCGCAGCATCCGGCACCACCGCTCCTCCGGTTCCCGCACCACTCCTCCGGCTCCCGCACCACTCATGCGGCTCCCGCGCCGCCCTCGGCCCGGTGCCCGGTACGCCTCTCCCGTTCTACGCCCGGACGAGTCTCCCCGCAGCCGCACGGCCACCCCCGGGGAGGAGAGCCCGGTACGGCCGAGTACAGGGCGGTGCCTACCTGCCGAACCAGGCGTTGTACGAGGTCACCTTGGCCGTGCCGCCCTGCTTGTCGGTGACCTGGGCCCGGAGGGTGATCGCCTTGCCCTTGGCCGGGTTCTTCACGGTGACCTTGCCCCGGGTCACGGTGAGCTTCCGCCAGGTCTTCCCGCCGTCGTAGGAGACCTCGGCGGTCAGTGCCCTGGTGTTGCCCTTGGCCGCCGCGCCCTGGACCACGAGGGACAGGTTCTGGGTGGCCCCGGCCTGAGCGGTGCTGTCCAGGGCCACGCGGGCGCCGGCGAACCGGACCGTGGAGACCGGCAGCGCCACCCAGTCGTCGGAAACCGCCTTGGCGGCGTGGAAGCTCCAGCTCGCGTCGACGCGGCTGCCCGCCCGGGCCGCCCCCGCCTTGCGCTGGGCCGAGGTGGTGAGGGTGAAGTCACCGGCCTCGTACCCGCCCATCGGGAGCGGGCCCCCGCCGCTCATCGGGTCGTCGTTCTCGGCGATCTTCGTCTTGTCCCGGTAGAGGACGGTCCGCGCGGACTCGACATCCGATGTGCCGGAGTGCCCCTGGCCGTCGGAGAAGAGCGGGATCATGTTCCCGAGCACGTCGCCGACCCGCCAGATGCCCGACTGCCAGTCGAGCTGCGGCCCGAAGGGGCCGGTGTTGAAGGTGTCCCGGTAGGTCTTCCCGGCGCGATACCGCTTCAGGTCGCCCATGAGGAAGCTCTCGTAGAACTGGTCGCCGGTCACCGGGTCCCTCGCGCCGAGCTGATCGGCGTTCATCGCCCACTCGGCCTTGTCGCCGGTGGACATGTACACCACACGCTTGCCGGGCAGCGGCTGCGGGACCACCGTGGAACTGTGCGCCCACGGGATGCCGGGGACCCCGCCGTACGTGTCCAGATTGCCCTTCGCGCCCGTGACCGAGGAGCCGAAGCCGACCTCGACCCTCGCGAACTCGGCGGCCTTGTAGTGCCGGGTGTGACCGGCCGCGATCCGCTTCGCCGGGCCGCCGGACGTGGCGTTGTACTCCGTGCCGGTGCCCTTGCGCCAGCTGCCCCGCCACTCCTGGACCAGCGAGCCGTCCGTGACCTCGGGACCGAGGTGCGACACCCGCAGACCGTCGAAGGACTTCACCTGGTAGGCGCTGCCGGCGGAGAAGCGGCCGGGGCGCTTCAGGTCGTACGCCAGCATGCCGTAGACGGGCTTCGCCCCGCCGTCCGGCACGGTGACCCTGGTGGGCCTGGTCGTCCGGGCGTCGACGGTCACGGTCCGCGCCTTGTCGACGACCAGCCGGGGCTGGAGGACCACATCCAGTGTGCTTTTGACGTTCGACGGGTCGGCGGATGCGCTGGAGTCGAGCGCGTAGACGCCCTTGGGCAGCCGGATCGTGGTGTCACCGGTGCCCGGCTCGATCCAGTGCCTGTTCCGGTGGTCCGAGATGCCCTCCAGGATCGTCCGGAAGTGCCGGGCCGGCTTCCCGTCGCGCCCGATGTGCTTGACGGTCAGGTCGTACGACTCGACCTCGCGTTCGACCACGGCGGCGGTACGCACGTTCCGGCCCGCGCCGGAGGCGGTGAGCGCGGCCGTGTAGAGGCCGTCGTCACCGCCGCCGATCCGGGTGTCGGCGGTGATGTCGACGGAGGCGGTGCCGCCGGCCGGGACGGTGACGCGGTCCGCGCCGAGCGTGAAGAATCCGGCCGGGGCGGGCCTGCCCTGGGGGCCGGTGCCGGTGACCTTCAGGTCGAGGGTGACCGGCTCCGTACCCGCGTTGCGGTAGGTGACCTTCTTGACCACGGGCCTGTCGTCGCTGTGCGGCCACAGCTGCTCGCCGAAGTCGACGGAGGTCTCCTCGGCGAAGACGTCCTGGGTGATCGCCCGGTCGACGGCGATCCGGCCCGAGCCCTGCTGGTACGGGGTGTGCCCGCCGTCCTGCGCCGAACCGGTGAGGACGCCCTTCAGCTCGCGCGCCTTCCACGCCGGGTAGCGCTGCTTCAGCAGGGCGGCGGCGCCGGCCGCGTGCGGGGTCGCCATCGACGTACCGGACATCGCGGTGTAGCCGGGCGGGTTCTCGGCGCCCGACATCCCCTTGGCCGCCGCAGTCCCCTTGGCCGCCGCCGTTCCCTTGGCCGCCGCGGCGACGATGTCCACGCCCGGCGCGGTCACGTCGGGCTTGATCCCGCCGCCACCGGTCCGGGGGCCGGTGCCGGAGAAGTACGCCATCGCGTCCTTCGCGTCGACGGCACCGACGGTCAGGGCGGCGTCGGCACTGCCCGGCGAATCGATGACCCCCGGGCCCTCATTGCCCGCCGCGACGGCGAAGAGGACGCCCTTCTCGGCGGTGAGCCGGTTGATCTGAGCTTCCAGCGGATCCGTCTCCGGGGTGTCCTGGCCGCCGAGACTGAGGTTGACGATGTCCGCGCCCTCCCCGACGGCCCAGTCGACGGCCGCGACAATGGTGGAGTCGGTTGCCTCGCCGCTCTCGTCGAAGACCTTGCCGTTGATGATCGCGGCCCCGGGCGCGACGCCCCTGTACCTGCCCCCGGACCCGGCTCCCGTACCGGCCACCGTGGCGGCGACGTGGGTGCCGTGACCGTGGCCGTCGGCGGTGTCCGGGGCAGGGGTGAAGTTCTTCGCGGCGACCACCTTGCCCCGCAGGTCGGGGTGGTCGCCGTCCACGCCGGTGTCGATGACGGCGACCTTGGCGCCCCTGCCGTCCAGTCCCGACTGCCACGCCTTGGGGGCGCCTATCTGTGCGGTGCTCTTCTCCAGGGTGGCCCTGCGGATGCCGTCCAGCCAGATCCGGCTGATACCGGACGCGGCGGCCCGCGCCCTGCCTTCCGTGCCCGTGGTGGTGAGCGTGTCCCACAGCGCGGACGGGCTGGTCACCGTCACCGCGTCCGCGTTCAGAGAGACGAGCGGACGGACAGCCTCCGTTCCATCGGTGGCCCGGACCCCGCCCCGGGCGGCCGGCCCCGCGTGCCCGCCGTACGCCACGATCAGCCGCAGCCCGTTCCCGTACGCCTTCCGGCTCGCGGGCCGGCTCAGCTCGGTGACGTCGAAGAGCCGCCGGTCCAGGGTGCCGTCCGCGATGAGGTCACGTGCGTCGAGCGGCACGACATGGGTGTGACCGTTCCGGACATAGGTCTGTACGGGGATGCCGTCCCGGCCCGCGCCGTGGGTGAAGCCGGTGACCTTGCCCTTGGCGTCGACCCGGACGCGGTCCCCGGTGATCAGGGTGACCCAGTGCGTCCCGGCGGCGGCGCCACGGGCCGTCGCGGTCTCCGCCGTCGTCGCCGTCGTCGCCGTCGTCGCCGGGAACGACGGCGTCGCTGCCGCCGGGGCCGACGGGGCTGCGGGGGCCGACGCGCCGGCCGGTCCGGCTCCGGTGAGTCCGGCGACGAGCGCCAGCGAGACGGCCGCTGTCAGGGCGGCGGCTCCGGTGTGTTGATGTCTGGTGAACATCCGACCTCCTGTGGGGAGTCCGGGGGCCACGAGCGGCCCCCGTCTCTGACAGGGAAAGCGGGATGCCCTTGCCGCAGGTTGGACAGCGGGCCCGGATCTGTCCGAAAGACACGACAGCACACGGTCTTTCGGACGATCCCCCCGCTGCCGGTGAACCCGCCGGGGTACGGAACCGTCTCACTGGAACGGGGCCGCCGGCGGTCAGCGCCTGTGCGTGGGCCTACACGTAGTACTGCAACATGTATCTGCCGAACCCGATGTCCAGGCAGCGGTACGGGACGTTGTTCCTGCCGTAGAGATCCTTCCCCTGGGCCATGCACCGGTCGTAGAGGAAGTACCAGTCGTGGTCGTGCCAACGGCCGAGGGCGGCCCGTGCGGGTCCTTCCGACGGGACGGTCCCGGATACGGGTGCGGGTGCAGGTGCGGGTGCGGGTGCGGGTGCGGATATGGGTGCGCGTACGGGTTCCGAGGCGTGAACCGGACTCGCGACACCGGCGAGCAACGCGCCCGCGAGGGTGGCGCCGGCGAGTGCGGTACGGGTGATCCGCATGAGTTTCCTCCTGTGCCGAGGTGATGGCGTGACGGCGGGACGGGGCGATGGCGGGACGGGGTGACGGCCCGTGGGCCCCGCGCCAAACCTCGCGAGCGTAGGAGGCCCGGCGGTACGGCGACAGAGGAAGCGCCACCTCCGCTCCCCCGGTCGGCGTCGTGTCGCGGACACCAGGGGTGTCAGGCCAGCTGCCGGGTGAAGAATCGCAGCGAGCTGTCCAGCTCGAACGCCGGTACCTCGGCGTGCTTGCCCGGGTTGGCGTGCAGCGTCTTCTCCGTCGAGGCGAACGTGTCGAACAGCGCCAGGCTCGCCGCCCGTGACACCCGCTCGTCCCACTGCATCAGGAATTCCACCGGGACGGTGATCCGTGCGGCGGCCCCGGCCGAGGTCTCCTCCCCGTGCAGCCCCAGCACGGCCGCGCGGACGCGGGGCTCGGCGGCGATGAACGGAACGCCGATCGCGCAGCCCAACGACAGCCCCCAATACCCCACCGGGCCGACGCCGACACAATCGATCCCCTGGACCGCGTCCACGACCGCCCGCCACTCCGGGACGCTCTGGCCGACGAGGAGCGCGTGGAACTCGGCGGGCCCGCCCGAACCGTGCGGCTGGGCCGAGGCGGGACCATCCCCGCACGCGCGGGGAGCACCTCGCTGCTCTGGAAGGGGCCCGGCACAGGGAGGGACCATCCCCGCACGCGCGGGGAGCACACCGGCACCGGCGTTTTGCGAGATGCCCAGGAGGGACCATCCCCGCACGCGCGGGGAGCACACCGGCACCGGCGTTTTGCGAGATGCCCAGGAGGGACCATCCCCGCACGCGCGGGGAGCACAGGACCCCACCTGCGGCGTTGTCCCGGCGGAGCACGGTTTTTACCCACTTCCATCGACTCCGGCATATCCGACACGTCTGCCATTTCCGACTTCGAGCGAGGTCCAAGACTGCTCCACTCACCGTACCCAGCGCAGCGCCCCCGAGTCGGCCATCACAGGAAGGGGCGTGACAGCCTAGCCACCCCCGGCTGCCCTGCTTGCCCCGCCTGCCCCGGCTCACCCTGAATCCGCACGCTGCGCACCCGGGTCGTCCGGCGGGCACGGGTGGCGGATTCCCCCCGGTGGAACGGGTGGAGGGCCGGCCGTGACGCCCGGCTCAGCCCGTCGTTGAACGGGGTGGTCAAGCGAAGTGCCCCGTGCGGGCCCCGGAGCCGACGAGGTTCCGGGGCCCGCACGGTGTGCGTGCCGGGGCCCGGCTCCGTCAGGTCAGGGTCTGTGTCAGCTCGCTGCGGGCCGCCGAGTGGACGAGCCGGCCAAGTGCTCCGTTCACGATCGGCAGATGCGGCGGTACGTGCCCGCACTCCACGTCCGCGACGATCGGCACCCCGAGCGGGCCGAGCGCGTCGAGTACCGCCTCGTGCTGGCTGAGGGAGCCGTTGTCCGGGGCGTGGGTCCGGCCGACGAGGACCGCGTTCGCGTGGTCGAAGAACCCGGCGAGTCGCATGCCGTGCAGGTTCCGGCAGATGGTGAACGCGTTGTCCTCGGCCGCCTCGACATACACGAGCAGCCCTTCCGGGGCCTCCGCCGCGGCGAATGCGGACGCGTCGAGGAAACGCGTTCCGGCGATGCTGCTGAGGGTCTCGACGCAGCCGCCGATGAGCCGGCCCCGGACGTCCACGTCACCGTCGCCGTCGAGCCGGGTCCAGGTCCCGGGGGTGTCGAGCGTGTACGCGCGTACGTCCGGAAAGGCCGCGAAGTCGTCGAAACCCGGGGACCGGTGACGGCGCGGCGGGGTCTGCGCGAAACGGTGCCGCGGGGGCAGGGTGACGATGTCGAGCCAGGACAGCAGTCCTTCGGGCACTCGGTAGGGCGTGTCCATGAGGTTGTTGCCGTGGACGGTCGCGACGCCGGTGAACAGGGTCAGGGGGGTGAGCAGGGTCGAGATGTCGGAGTACCCGACGAGCCAGGTCGGTTCCGCCTCCCGCAGCCGGTCGAAGTCGAGCAGCGGCAGCAGGTCGATCGCCGTCTCGCCACCCCACGGCGGCACGACGGCCCGGATGGTGGGGTCGGTCAGCATCGCCGTCAGCTCACGGGCCCGGTCGGCCGCCGGGGCGCTGACGTGCCCGGTGCCGTCCATGCACGACCCGACGACGACCTCGTAGCCGCGTGCTCGCACCTCGCCGAAGGCCACTTGGAGCCGCGCGCTCAGCTCCGGCGCGACGCCGCTCGACGGGGAGGTGACACCGACACGGTCACCGGGACGCAGGGGGCGGGGATATCGAACGGACATGCGCTGGATTCTGGCAGATTCCGGCACAGCGCGGTCGGGCACCGTATCCAGGGCATACCCGGCGACACCAGCCGGACCAGCCAGGCCGGTACGACCCCTTCGTCACCACTCCGGGAGCTGTGCTGATCACCCTGGGGATTCGAACCGCGACCGAGACCGCGAGCTGAGTCCGCCTCCCTGTTCGGCTGTTCCATCTCAGGAGATCGGTTCCACGCCGTACAGTCGGACGCGTGCACTCAGCGACGAGACGAGCCCCCGCTGGGGTGGTTACGGTTACCGGAAGTTCGGGCCAGGTCGGAGCGGCCCTGGCCGAGGCACTGGACGCGGCCGGCTGGGTGGTCCGCGGGGTGGACCGGATTCCCGGCCGCTGGACGGGCGTCGTCGGAGACCTGCGAAGCCGGCCGGTGCGACGGGCCGCATTGCAGTCGGCCGATGTCCTGGTCCATAGTGCCGCGCTGCACGCCCCGCATGTCGGTCGCCTGCCCGATGAAGAGTTCCGAGCCGTGAACGTGGACGCGACCGCGGGCCTGCTCGACGACGCCGGCCGCCTCGGCGCCCGGCGGGTTCTCTACATCAGCAGTACGAGTGTGTACGGACACGCCCTGGAGCCCACCGACCGTGCTGTCTGGGTGAACGAGCAGCTCACGCCGCTTCCCAGGGACATCTACGACGAGACCAAACTGGCCGCGGAGGAGCTGGTCGCCGACTGCGCCGTTTCTTCGGTCACGCTGCGCATAGCGCGATGCTTTCCGGAGCCATTGCCGGTGCGGGCCCGCCACCTGCTCCATCGGGCAGTCGACGTTGCCGACGTAGCGGCGGCGGGGGTCCTGGCCGTGGCACACCCCACCGTGACCGGCAGGTTCAATATCTCCGGGCCGCACCCGTTTCACCGCGAGGACTGCCCTGCCCTTTCCCACGATGCGGGCGCGGTGCTCGCCGAACGGGTTCCGGATGTCGTCCAGGCATTCCGCGACCGGGGGTGGCCGGTGCCCGATCGCCTGGACCGGGTGTACGACTCGACTGCCGCAGCGAACGCGTTCGGTTACCGACCCGTTCGCGGAGTGCGGCAACTGCTGCGCGATGCCGCGAATGGTCCGGCCTGAGCGATCGGACGGCTCGGCTCAGCCGGCCTGGACGACTTCCGTGGAACCAACGTCGTGAGACACCACTCCTGGCCGTCCCGTAGCTGCCGGGCACGGTGAAATTATCTTGGTATGTCTCGTGTGATCACGGCGTTGGAGCCTTCCTGGACAGCCACGTTCGCCGGGCTGAGCCCGCGCGCGCTGTTTCCGTCAGCTCGTGACTGCGTTGCCCTGTGAGGGAGCACACGTGGTCCGGCGAGGCCGGGACGGCTCCTCGGATCCCCCGCCGGCGGAGACGGCTCGGGAGGAATTTCTACGACGACTGGCACGCCTCTTGCGCAGGATCTCAGCCAGTTCGGCCATCAGATCACCGGATTCTGGGAAGGTACGTGGCTCGGGACGATCAGTACGCCAGGGAAAAACATTCCAATGCACCTTCTCGGTGGGCGGCAGAATCAGCCGACCACCCTCCGAAACCACCTGCACTTCCGGGAGTTTCGTCAAGGCTTTCGCAGATCCTACGCGCACGAGGAATGAAAACGTTTTCTGGCTGCGCAGAGCGGGTACATCATTCTCATCCCAATTTGGATACGAGCTGCCCTCCATGCGCATCAACACTTGGCGGCCTACCTCCACCGGGATCCTGACCTCATCGAATCCCTCGGATACCGTGCTGATGACAGCGACAGGCCGACTTTTATGAGCAAGAAAGACTTCTTCCTTCGCGCAAGGGATGCCGTCCACCAGGAGACGCCAGTCCATCACCCGGACGTAGGCATCAATGACCATGACGTAGTCGCTGCTTTTGGGTGGCCACACAGGGGCACCGGGCTTGGGCGCAGAGGGTGAATCAGACATCAGCAACCTCCAAGGTTCGCACCTAGACGCAGAATTCACATATGATTGCCCGACCCCGCACTGCGGGGATGCTCCACTGCCGAGATGGGCTCGTTCGCATCAAGGCACGTGATCCCCGCGAATGCGGGGCTATGCCATGACACATCCGGCCGTACCCGTTCAGTCGGCAGAACCTTTTTACGGCACCGATCGTCATCGCGCCAATACCCACCTCGATGATCAAGTTCGATAAGACATCTCTACTTCTGAAAATCTACTACCGGCCGGATCTTGACCGAGTCAACATCTCGACCAGCGAGCAGAGTCGGCGAAGCACGCGTCAGGAGGAAGATCCAGCGGCTCCACCACTACACGCAGGTGCCGTTACCTGCACGAACTCCACGCGGATCCCGATGCGGCCAACACGGCACAACTCCTCCATTCCCTGCTGCGACCGAGCCCCTCTCGGCAGATTCCGCCATGCTGCGCAACGACCCACGGCACAGCACGAGGACCAAACTTTGGCCAGAACCGATCGCTCCGTCTCAGCGATACGTTCACCGGCGGACTGCACGCGGCGCCCACCGTAGGGGACGACGGTGCCTCATCGCCCCCTACGGCTGCCAACTGATGGGTGAACGACCCAGGGACACTCGGTCACGACCCGAACCTCCCCGAGGCCGCGCAGGGCGACCCTGACACCACCGCGCCGCGAAACATCCAGAACATGCGGGCCGTCGACCCCGGTCTCCCGGCTGTCACTTCTACGATGTCCGAAAAGCGTAGCCATATCGGATATGGATCATCATGGATGACGAGAATCGCCCGCCGGGCCCAGCCTCCTCCGCGACCCGGAGCACGCCCGACGGGGGACGGTGGGAAGGGACGGCGGCCGTGGTCGCGGGCGGTGGGGCCCTCGTGGTCTGGGAGCCCGCCTTCACGCTCGGCGCCTACGACGTCGTCTTCTACTATCAGCTGCTCAGCCTCTGGGCGGTGTCGACCGGCGTGCTGGTCAGTGCCCTGCTGCTGCGCGAACGCCTGCCGTCGCACGGGTGGGTGTACGCGGCCTGCCTCGCGCTGCCCACCGTATGGCTCGGCATCGCCGCCCTCGTGCCCCACCGGGGCGGGACATCGCGAGAGCTGCTGTTCCTGGCGGGCGGCATCCTCAGCATCATCGGCACCCCGCTGCTGACCTGGCTGCTCCTGCGGATCCTGCTGTTCGGGGAGGCCGAACTCTCCGCGCGGCAGCAGCGGAGGATCGTCGGCGCGATCGCGGTCGTCGGCCTGCTCGCCTTCACGCTCGGCAGACTGAACGACGTGTTTCTGACCTGCGGGGACTTCAACATCAGCGGCAACAGCGTCCCTCACGGGTGCCGGCCGGGCAACGCCTCCCCGCTCGGCTGACCCATCGGCTCACCTCCAGAGCCGTCGGGCGCGCCCTGCGGCCCCGTACGGTGGTGGACCAGCAGGCTGCCCAGGGCGGTGCGCCGGTGCACGACCGCACGCCCCGCGCGGACCGTGGTGATCAGGCCGGCCGCGCGCAGGGCGGTGGTGTGGGCGGAGGCGGTGGCGTTGCTGATGCCCAGCCGGCGGGCGAGGAGGGTCGTGGTGTGCTCATCCGCGAGCCGGAGCAGGATGTCGGCGCGGGTCCGGCCGAGTACGCCGGCCAGGGCTTCGGTCGTGTCCTTCGCGCCGGCCGGAGCGAGGGGCAGGCCGGGGCCGGCCGGGAAGGTCACGACCAGGGGGTGACCGGGCAGGTCGGCGACGAGGGGGTGCCCGGTCCAGTGGAAGGTCGGCCGGAGCAGCACACCGCGCCCGGCCAGGGTGATGTCCCGCTCCGGTCCTTCGAGTTCCCAGACGTCCCCGTGCAGCCGGGCGCCCGGGACGCCGCCGGTGAGCGCGGCGCCGATGCCGTGTTCGGCCACGGTCAGGGCGTGGCGGGTGAACTCCGTGCGGTGCAGGTCCTGCACCAGGTTCCACACGGGGCGCACCACCGTTTCGAAGGCCGCGTGCTGGGCCCGGTGGAGGAGGTGCCAGGCGGCGGGTTCGCCCTGGTGCAGATCGCGGATCCACAGCGGTACGGGGGACGGGTGCGGGGCGTGGATCCGTTCGATCTCGGAGCGGACCAGGTCCGGGGGGAAGGCCCGGACGGTGTCCCGTGCGTCCTGGAGCGTCTCACTGAACACGTCGAGGAAGCGCGGGGCCTCCGCGCCCGGGACCAGGTCCCTCAGGGGTCCGGCCGCGCCCGGCAGGCAACGGAACATCCGCTGTCTCCAGCGGCCGAACAGTACCTGCTGGTCCGGGCGGCACATCGTCATCAGTGCCGTGTGCAGTTCGGCCAGCGGGGCCGGCCGTGGCGCGAACCGGACCTGGGTGAAGTCGGCTGCCGTGAAATGGATCCGGACCACAGCTCCCCCTGACCGCGCCATCGTTTCGGACAGGGCCGAAACCTTCGCCCGTGTCTCCGCCGAGCGCCAGCATTCAGCCATGTCCCCTCCCTCATTCATTCAGGGGGCGCCTGAAGACACAAACCGACGTCACAGAGACGCACGGGACAACGGGACAACGGGACACAGGGGGAACCATGGGTCACAGGAAGAACAACAGGGCCGGTGCGTCCGGGCGGGCCCCGGGGGCCGGTCCCGGGGGCATGGACCGGCGGACCGTCGTCACCGCGTCGGCCGTCCTGGCCGCCGGGACGCTGTTCGCGGGCGGTCACGACGCACGGGCCCGCAGCGCTCGGGCCACGGGCGGCGTCACCGTACGGCTGCCGGCGCCGACCGGTCCCTACCCGGTCGGGGTCACCACGCTGCGGCTGGTCGATCACCACCGGCGCGACCCGTGGAACGGGAGCTCCGTGCGGGAGGTGATGGTCTCGGTGTTCTACCCGGCCCGCACCGTCGACGGCTTTCCGGTCGCACCGCAGATGACCGCCCTGACGGCAGCGGGGTTCGCGGCGTTCGACCCCGTCCACGTGCACAAGGAGCTGCCCGACAGCGGCGTGGACTGGGCGGCCACGATGACCCACTCCCGTACGAGTGCGCCCGCACGGCCGGTCCGGCGGCCGGTGCTGCTGTACTCCCCCGGAGGCGCCGACCCCCGTACGGTCGGCACCGGCCTCGCCGAGGAACTGGCCGGCCACGGCTGCGCGGTGGTGACCATCGACCATCCCGGCGAGCCCGGCGCGGTCGAGTTCCCCGACGGCCGCGTACGCACGTACGAGCTGCCGGGCATCCCCACGGACCCGCAGGTCTACCGCACGATGCTCGGCACCCGGAGCGCGGACGCGCAGTTCGTCCTGGACCAGCTGACGGCGCTCGCGGCCGGCCGGAATCCGGACGCGGACGCCAGCCCACTGCCCAGGGATCTCGGCCGCGCCCTGGATCTGCGGCGCGTGGGGATGTACGGGCACTCCGCGGGCGGGGCGGCCGCCGCGCAGACGATGTACGAGGACCGGCGTATCGGCGCGGCCGTCAATCTGGAGGGGTATCTGGACTGGCCGCCGGACGGGCCAGGACAGGAGGGCGAGCTGCTCCCGGTCGCCCGGCACGGGGTGGACCGGCCGCTGTCGCTCTTCGGGACCGACGGCTTCCGCGACGCCCGGATCGTACGCACCTGGTCGGCCATGCTCGCCCACCCGGGGGGACGCACCCGCCGGCGGCAGCTCGACGGCGCCTCGCACGGGGTGTTCACCGACTACGCCGCCATGGCGCCCCAGTTGCAGGCCGCCGGGCTGATGTCCGCCGCCGAACGGATCGCGCTGGTCGGCGCGATCGACCCGGCGGATTCGGTGCCCCGGGTGCGCGACCATGTGCGGACCTTCTTCGCCCGGCACCTGCCGCCCCGCTGAGGCCACCGACCGCCGGTTGGCGTGTTCTCACCTCGCGCGGGCAGTACGTACCCGATCACGATCAACACGGACCCGTCCGGCGGAGAGAGGACTTCTTCATGAGTACCAACACGAGTACAAGTACGAGTACGAACGGCAGTGACGGCGGGAGCGGCGGAGGGGCTGCTCGTACGGCGGCGGGGGCGGCCATCGCCCACCGCACCATCGGCACCGGCCCGCACCGGGTGCTGGTCCTCCACGACTGGTTCGCCACGGCGGCGCACTGGGGCTCGTTCCTCGGGCTCCTCGACACCGACGCCTTCACCTACGCGTTCCTGGACTTCCGGGGCTACGGCGACCGCAAGGACGTCGCCGGCCGCTACGACGTACCCGAGATCGCCGACGACGCCCTGGCCCTCGCCGACCAGCTGGGCTGGGACGGCTTCTCGGTGGTCGGCCTCTCCATGGGCGGCAAGGTCGCCCAGCAGGTCCTGGCGAAGGCACCCGGCCGCGTCCGGCGGCTGGCGGGCATCGCCCCCGTGCCGGCCTCCCCGTACCCCATGGACGGGGCGACCCGCGATCTCTTCTACGGCGCGGCGACGGACCCGGCGCGGCGGCGGGCCATTCTCGACCAGGTCACCGGGTTGCGGGCGAGCGGGCGGTGGCTGGACGGGATGGTGCGGACCTCCCTGGAGGACTCCCGGGAGGAGGCGTTCGCCTCGTACCTGGCGAGCTGGCAGACGCTGGATCTGGTGGACACGCTCATCGGCAGCGAACTCCCGGTGCTGGTCGTCGCCGGTGAGTACGATCTCGCGCTCACTCCCGATCTGATGCGTGCCACCTGGCTGGCCTGGTACCCGAACGCGACGCTCAGCGTCCTCTCCGGCGCCGGCCACTATCCCCCGCAGGAGACGCCGGTGGCGCTGCTGACGGTCCTGGAGGACTTCCTGCGGGGGTGAGTCGGGGCGACCCGGTGGGGCGGGCGGCCGGTCGGGGGACCCCGGGTCAGCGGTCCGCGACCGTGACGCCCAGGGCCTGCGCGAACATCGGCGCGAGGTCGAGCAGTTGGACGCTGTCGATGGTGGCGCCCCGCAGCGCTTCGTACCCGTCGGCGATCCCGAGCGCCGCCGCTCCCCGCAGGTCGACCTTGCTCAGCCGCGCCCCGCCCAGCCGTACGCCGTCGAGGGTCGAGCCGGGGAAGGTCACCCCGGCCAGGGTCGCGCCGCCGAGGTCGACGTCGCGCAGGAGGCAGTCCACGAACGCGACGTCCCGCAGCGTGGTGGAGCGCAGGTTCACCGAGTCGAACTTGCAGTGGAAGAAGGTCACCCGGCGCAGTTGGGCGCTGAACGCCTCCACCCCCGCCAGGGCGGCCGAGATGATCTCCGCGTCCAGCCAGTCGGTCTCGGCGAGGTCGGTCCCGACCCAGCGGACGGAGTGCAGCCAGACGTCGTTGAACCGGGCCCGGCGCATACGGCCGCCGGCGAAGGTCACGGAGGAGAGGACGGATTCGGTGAAGCGGGCGCCGCCGGCGTCGGTGTCCTCGAAGGTGTTCCCGTCGGCGTGGACGGTGTCGTAGTCGCCCTCCCGTACCGGGTCGTCCCGCAGCGGTTCCAGATGGTGCGCGTAGGGGAGGTCGGCGAGTTCACGGGGGACGGGTACGGGTACGCGTCGTACGGGCATGGCGGGCCTCGGATTCCAGTGACGGGCGGACGGGCGGACAGGCGGAGGGGCGGACACACGGGCTGGCGGGTACGCAGGGTACGCGACCGCGCGGGCCCGGGAGCGGGCCCGCGCGGTCGTGCCGGTCACCCACGGCCGGGGCCGGGGGTCCGGGGCACGGTCACCTCTCGGCGCGCCCCCACACCCCGGTCGCCGCCGCCTCCTTCACGTACTCCTCGAAGGAGCGCGGCTCCCGGCCCAGGCACTCGCGTACCCCGGTGCTGAGGTAGTCGTCCTCACCCCGGCCGATGCCGTCGAGGTAGCCGGCGACGGCCTCGGCGTCCCGCGCGCTGTAGCCGGCGGCGACCAGGTCGGCGGCGTAGGCGTCCGGGGCCCGGTGGCGGTGGACGACCGGGCGGCCGATCGCGTCGCCGATGAGGCCGAGGGCCTCGCCGAAGGTCAGCGCGCGCGGGCCGGACAGCTCGTACACCCTGCCGTGGTGGCCCTCGCCGGTGAGCGCGGCGACCACCACGCCGGCGATGTCCGCCACGTCGACGAACGGTTCGCGGCCCTCGCCCGCCGGGGTCGTCAGGACTCCGTCGGCCACGCCCGCGAGGAAGAAGTCCGGTGCCTCGAAGTCCTGCGAGAACCAACAGGGCCGCACCATGGTCCACTCCAGTCCCGACGCGCGGACGGCGGCCTCCGTCTCCGGCACGCCCCCGCCGGTGTCGATGCCGCGTACGGAGAGCTGGACGATGCGGCGGACCCCGGCGGCCGCGGCCCGCGCGGCGAACTCGGCGCGTTCGGCGAGCCCCAGGGTCTCGGTCGGCACCAGATAGGCGGCGGCGACCCCGGCGAGGGCCGGGTCCCAGGTGGTGCGGTCGTCCCAGTCGAAGCGGGTGGTGCCGGAACGGGAGGCGGAGCGGACGGTGTGGCCGAGGGCCTTCAGGAGGGGAACGACGCGGCGGCCGGTCTTGCCGGTGGCGCCCAGAACCAGGATCTCTGTCATGGACATCAGTCAACCTGCGTGGAATCGGACGTTCCATGGTTGAAAAGGCCGATTACCTGTGTGATCGTCCCGGGGTGGATCTTCTCGATGACTATCTGACCGGTGTCCGGGCCCAGGGGGCGGCGTTCTGCAACGCCGTGAGCACCCCGCCCTGGGGGCTGCGGTTCACCGATCCCGCGCCGCTCGCGCTCGGCGCCCTGGCACGCGGCAGCGGCTGGCTGCTGACGGAGGGCGCCGACCCGGTACGGCTGGAGCAGGGGGACATCGCCCTCGTCCGCACGGCGTCCCCGTTCACCGTCGCCGACCGGCCGGACAGCGAACCACGGGTGTACGTCGACGGCGCCAACCGGTGCGTACTCACCGGCGGCCCCACGCGGGAGGGCGACGGGCGGACCTGGCGGATCACGGCGCGTACCGTCGGCGAGACCACGGATCCCGGCGGCACGGATCTTCTCCTGACGGCCGGTTACCGGGTCGGCAGCGATCTGAGCGGACCGCTGCTCGACGCCCTGCCGCCGGTCGCTGTCGTCCGGCCGGATCCGGGCCTGGCGGCGCTGCTCGACCTGATCGCCACCGAGGTGGAGCACGAGGAACCGGGCCAGCAGGTGGTGCTGGACCGCTTCCTCGACCTGCTGCTCGTCCGTGTCCTGCGGTCGTGGTTCGCCCGCGCGGACGCCACTCCGCCGCCGGGCTACCGGGCCCTCGCCGACCCGGAGATCGGTCATGTCCTGCGCCGCCTCCACGAGGACCCCGCCCATCCGTGGACCGTGGCCCTGCTGGCGACCGAGGCGGGCATGTCCCGTACGGCCTTCGCCCGCCGCTTCACCGCCCTCGTGGGACGGCCGCCGCTGACCTACCTCACCGAGTGGCGCATGACCCTCGCCGCCGAACGCCTCCGGGCGCCCGGCGCCACCGTCACCACGGTCGCCAGGGCGGTCGGTTACGCGGACGGCTTCGCCTTCAGCGCGGCCTTCAAACGCGTCCGGGGCGTCAGCCCGTCCGCCCACCGCGCCGCCGTGACCACGGCCGGAACCGGAACCGGGACCACGGCCGGAACCGGAACCGGAGCCGGGGCCGCGGGCATGACCGCGGGCATGCGTACGGGCTGACCCGCCTCGACCAGCTCGGTCCCCCGGTAGACCAGTCGGTGGCCCCGCCCTCGAACCAGCGGATGGAGCCCGCGCTCACCCCGCGGGGAAGAGGTGCAGGGGCGTCAGATCGAACCCCGCGACCCGCGCGGCCTCCGGCACCCGCGCGGGCCGGGCCGCCAAGATGGGTGTCGGCATGTATGGACCGGCCGCGCCCTGTGACGGAGGCTGTCCCGGTGGGCGGCTCGGAGCAACAGACAGCGAGCAGCAGACAGCGAGCGACAAGCAACAAGCAGCATGAGATGTGAGAACCGGGCAGCTGGAGACAGCGGATGAGGGACAGGGAGACTGACGGCGGTGTCGTTGTTCTGGCGGATCTTCTCGATGAACGCCGCCGTCCTCGTCGTGGCCGCCGTCCTGCTGCTCGGCCCCTGGGTCACCGTCTCCTCCCCCGTCGTGCTGCGGGAGGCCCTGGTCGTCATCGCCGGTGTGCTCTGCATGCTCGTCGCCAACGGGCTGCTGCTGCGGGTCGGACTCGCCCCGCTCCAGCGGCTCTCCCGGGCCATGGCCTCCGCCGACCTGCTGCGCCCCGGCGGTCGGCCGGAGGTCACCGGGCACGGTGAGGTGGCGGAGCTGATCGAGACGTTCAACACCATGCTGGAACGGCTGGAGACCGAACGCGCCACGAGCAGCGCCCGGGTGGTCAGCGCCCAGGAGGCCGAACGCCACCGCGTCGCCCGGGAGCTGCACGACGAGGTCGGGCAGACCCTCACCGCCGTCCTGCTCCAGTTGAAGCGGCTCGCCGACACCGCGCCGGACGAACTGCGCGACGGGCTGCGCACGGCGCAGGAGACCACCCGCGACAGCCTGGACGAGATCCGGCGGATCGCCCGCCGGCTGCGCCCCGGGGTCCTGGACGACCTGGGGCTCGTGAGCGCGCTGCGGGCCCTGCTCGACGAGTTCGCGGCGCCCGGGATCACCGTACGGCACCACTTCGGCCCGGGGCTGCCGCCGCTCGGCCACGAGGCGGAGCTGGCGGTCTACCGCGTGGCGCAGGAGGGGCTGACCAACGCCGTACGGCACGCGGACGCCTCCCGGATCGAGCTGTGGCTGCGCCGCGCCGCCGACGGTGACGCGGAACTCGTCGAAGTCGTCGAACTCGTCATCGAGGACGACGGGCACGGCCTCCGGGGTGCCGACGAGGGCTTCGGCATGCGGGGCATGCGGGAGCGCGCGCTGCTGGTCGGGGCGCGGTTCCTCGTGGAGTCCGGTGCCGGCCGCGCGAAAAGTACGGACGGCGCAGGCGGCACGGATGGCAGGGACGGCACAGGCGGCGCGGACGGCACGGGTGGCACCACCGTACGGCTGCTCGTCCCGGTGGAGAGGGAATCCCGATGACGACGACACCCCCCGTCCGTGTGCTGCTCGCCGACGACCACGCCCTCCTCCGGCAGGGCGTACGGCTGATCCTGGACGCGGAACCGGACCTGACGGTGGTCGCCGAGGCGGGTGACGGCGCGGAGGCCGTGGCGACGGCCCGGAGCGTGCCCGTGGACCTGGCGGTCCTGGACATCGCCATGCCCCGGCTCACCGGTCTCCAGGCCGCCCGCGAACTCTCCAGGATCCAGCCCGGCCTGCGGATCCTCATCCTCACCATGTACGACAACGACCAGTACTTCTTCGAGGCCCTGCGGGTGGGGGCCTGCGGCTATGTGCTGAAGTCCGTCGCCGACCGCGATCTGGTCGCCGCCTGCCGGGCGGCGGTGCGCGACCAGCCGTTCATCTATCCGGGGACGGAGACCACCCTGATCCGCAAGTACCTGGACCGCGCCCGGCAGGGGCTGCCCCTGCCGGAGAAGGCGATCACCGCCAGGGAAGAGGAGATCCTGAAGCTGGTCGCCGAGGGGCACAGCTCGAAGGAGATCGGCGAGATCCTCGTCATCAGCGCCAAGACCGTGGAGCGGCACCGCGCCAACCTGCTCCAGAAGCTGGGGCTGCGCGACCGGCTCGCGCTCACCCGTTACGCGATCAGGGTCGGCCTGATCGAACCGTAGCTCCACCTCCCCCCACCGCTCCGAAGCACCTGTCAGCCGCCCCGCCGGGCGGCTGCTTCGCCGCGCCCGATTCCGGCACCGAGACCACCACGCAAAGCACACAACACACGAGACACAGAGAAGGATCAGGGAGAACGTGAACAGCCACGCGGCAGAGCCCGAACCCGGGCGCAGACAGCTGCCGGAACGCCATCACCCGTTGCTCGGACAGGGGACGGGGGCCCGCGCCATCGCCGCCGGGCTCGCGCTCGTGATGTCCCTGTCGGGCCTGTACGGAGCCGAGCAGGCGCTCGCCGCCCCGGTGACGGCCGGCGCCGGCGACGGGCGGGGCACCCCGGAGCCGCCCACCACGGCCGCCGACATACCCTCCGCCCGGGTGGCCGCCCGGCTCGCGGGCCAGCGGGTCGAAGCGCTGTCGGAGCGTACGGAGACCTCCACCACCTGGGTGAACAAGGACAGTTCGCTGACCAGTGAACTGTCGGCCGGTCCGGTCCGGTTCGAGGACGGCGCCGGCAGCTGGCGCGCGGTCGACCTCGATCTGGTCGAGAGCGCCGACGGCTCGGTCCGGCCCCGGGCGCACCCCGAGGGGCTGACCCTCGCGGGCGGCACCGGAGTCCCGGCCGCTTCGCTGCGGGCCGCGCGGTCGTCGGCGGCGACGGATCTGGTGACCCTCGGCGAGGGCGACGAGCGGATCACCCTCCAGTGGAAGGGCGGGCTGCCCGCGCCGAAGCTGAGGGGGACCCGGGCCGAGTACACGGACGCCGTGCCGGGCGCGGATGTGGTGGTCGAGGCCACCCGTACCGGGTTCGAGCAGTTCGTCGAGATCAAGCAGCGGCCCGCCACCGCCGGGTACACCTACACCCTGCCGCTGAAGGCGAAGGGCCTGACGGCGAAGCCGCAGCCCGACGGCAGTGTGCTGTTCACCGACCGGAAGAACCACACGAGCGCGGTCATGCCCGCGCCAATCATGTGGGACGCGACCGTCGACAAGGTCTCCGGCGAGCACACCCGCCGGGTCCCCGTCGCGATGGAGGTGGTGCGGCGCGAGGGCTCGATCGACCTCGTCGTCACGCCGGACGCGGACTTCCTCGCGGACCCGGAGACGAAGTACCCGGTGACGGTGGACCCCTCCACGTCGGCGCTGTCGAACGTCTTCGACACCTACGTGCAGCAGGGCGAGACCCGCGACTGGTCCACGGACACCGAGCTGGACCTCGGCAACCCGGGCACGAAGAACGCCGACGGCACCCCCCGTACCGCGCGTTCGTTCATCTCGTGGAACACGACGCCGGTCCAGGACGCGCTGGTGACGAGCGCGAAGCTGTCCCTGTGGAACTTCCACTCGGGGAACACGGACTGCAAGGCGTACCCGTGGGAGGTGTGGTCCACCGGGGCCGCGTCGACCTCCTCGCGGTGGACCGCGCAGCCCGCGTGGACCGCGAAGAAGGCCACGTCGACCCAGACTCGGGGGAATCCCGCGTGTACGGCGGCGCCGGACGGCTGGATCGAGGCCGATGTCGCCACCCTGGTGCAGGAGTGGGCGTCCGCGAAGGCGACCCGGGGGCACATGGGTCTGCGGGCCACCAGTGAGACGGTGACGGCGCAGTGGAAGCGGGTCAACTCCGCGAACGCCGCGACGAACCCGCCGAAGCTGACGGTCACGTACAACTACCGGCCCCGGACCGGCACCAAGCAGGAGGCCGGTCCGCCGTACTTCTCCTACGGCGGCGCCTACACCGTCAACACCCTCACCCCCACCCTGCGCGACACCTTCGTGGACGCCAACGGGGACCAGGTCAACGGCACCTTCCAGATCTTCGACAGCGCGACCAACGCACAGGTCGGCAATGTGATCGTGTCGAAGTACGTGCCCAGTGGGCAGCCCGCCTCGGTGACCGTCCCGGCGGGGGTCCTCACGAACGGCAAGACGTACAAGTTCCGCACCAACCCCTATGACGGGGTGCACTACAACACGGGCTGGTCGGCGTGGAAGACGTTCACCGTCGACACGGCCGCCCCCTCCGCGCCCACCGCCATCGGCTCGACCGACTACCCGGCCGGGCAGTGGGTCAAGGGCGCCGGACAGCCCGGTGTCTTCACCGTCACCCCCAGCGGCACCGACCACAACTGGCTGGAGTGGTCGCTCGACGGCGTGACCTGGACCAAGGTCCCCACCGGCGGCACCGCCGGAGCGAAGAACCTCACCCTCACCCCGCCCAAGGACGGCACCCACACCCTCCAGGTCCGCTCGGTCGACAAGGCCGACAACAAGTCCGAGCCGGTCGAGCACACCTTCCACGCCGGACCCGGCGGATTCGTCCAGCCCGCCGAGGGCGAGCGCACCGCACGCCGGCTGACCCTCGCGGCCGAGGCCGACGGCACCAAGTACGACGCCGTCGCCTTCTCCTGGCGCCGCTCCGAGGCCGACCCCTGGACGGCGATCCCCACCGGCCATGTGACCTCCGGCGGCAGCCCGGTCACCGCCTGGCCCGTCCCGCTGACGAGTGGCCGCAACGCGCCGCTGGTCTGGAACGCGACCGACACCGTCGACCCCGACGGCACCGTCCAGATCAAGGCCGACTTCACGGGCACCGGCAGCGGCAGCACCCAGCCCCTCACGGTCGTCGTCGACCGCAACGCCTCCGGCGCCGCCACGGACACCGTCGGCCCCGGCTCGGTGAACCTGCTCACCGGCGACTACACCCTCTCCGCCACCGACGCCTCCGCGTTCGATCTCGCCCTCACCCGTACCGCCTCCTCCCGCACCCCCGACAAGGGCGCCCGGCAGGAGGGCCAGGCCGCGATCTTCGGCCCGGAGTGGGTGGCCGGCACGGCGGCCGAACTGACGGACTCCGACTTCTCGCATCTGCGCCGGGTCTCGGACACGGCCGTCGCGGTGGTCGACGCCGAGGGCGAGGAGACCCACTTCACCGCCGACGCCGCGCGGAAGAAGTGGATCCCCGAGCCCGGTTCGGAGGATCTGACGCTCACGGGCGCCGTCTCCGGATCCTTCACGCTCACGGACACCGAGGGCACCGTCACCGAGTTCACGAAGTCCGACGCGACGGCGACGACCTGGCAGGTCTCCAGCACCCTGCTGGACGGCCTCGCCAACTCCGCGACCACCGTCGTCTCCGAGACCGTGACCGTCGACGGGAAGAAGCTGGCCCGCCCCAGACGGGTCATCGCCCCCACCTCGGCCGCCACGGCCGCCGCCTGCACGGCGACGCCCGCCACCCGGGGCTGCCGCGCGCTGGAGTTCGTCTACGCGAACACCACCACCGCCACCGGCACCGCCCACGGCGACTACACCGGCCGGGTCAGGGAGATCCGGCTCTGGTCGACCGCGCCCGGCGCGACCGCCGCCACCGCGCAGCCCGTGCAGGTGTACGCGTACGACGGGAACGGGCGGCTGCGCGAGGCGTGGAACCCGAAGATCTCCCCGGCGCAGAAGTCGGTGTACGGGTACGACACGGCGGGCCGGGTCACTTCCTTCGCGCCGCCCGGGGAACTGCCCTGGAGCTTCACCTACGGCAGGGCCGGGAACGCGGCCACCGCCGGTGACGGCATGCTGCTGAAGGCGTCCCGCTCCGGTCTGAAGCAGGGCAGCGCCGACACCGAGGAGGGCACCGCGTCCACCTCGCTCGTGTACGACGTGCCGCTGACCGGCGCCCGGGCCCCGTACCGGATGGGCGACGGGGACGTGGCCGGCTGGGGGCAGACGGACACGCCCACCGACGCCACCGCGGTCCTGCCCGCCGACGCGGTGCCGGCCTCCCACTCGGGTGCCGCGCTGAACGCGGGCGACTACCGGCGGGCCGATGTGCACTACCTCGGCGCCTCCGGCCGCGAGACCAACGCGGTGAGCCCCGGCGGGCACATCACCACCACCGAGTACGACCGTTTCGGCAACACGGTCCGTGAGCTGACCGCCGCGAACCGCGCCGTCGCCCTCGGTCTGACCGCCGCCGACCGGGCCGTCCAGGCGGACCTGGGCATCGGCGCGCTCGGCACGGCGGAACGCGCGGCCCTGCTGGCGACGCGTTCCGTGTACGACGAGGCGGGCACGCGCAAGACGGAGGAGTTCGGCCCGCTGCGGCGCGTCGACCTGACCGCCGACCTCGTGTCGGGGCCGACCGCCCTCGTACCGTCCGGCACGTCGGTGACCGCGCGTTCGTGGACGGTCAACGCGTACGACCAGGGCCGTCCCACCGACGGCACCGCCAAGGTGAAGGACCAGGTCACCCGGGTCACCACGGGCGCGCAGGTGCGTGAGCACCCCACCGTGCACGGTGAGCGGCGGGTGACGCGGACCGACTACGACTGGGCGAAGGGCCAGCCGTCCAGGACGGTCCAGGACCCGGACGGGCTCGCGATCACGACGAGCACCGAGTACGACGGGCAGGGCCGGGTGGTCCGGCAGCTGCTGCCCGGCGCCACCGGCACCGACGCGGCGACCCGGGTCACCGCGTACTGGTCCGCGACCGGCACCGGCGCCTGCCAGGGCCGCCCGGAGTGGGCCGACCTGCTCTGCTCCACCGGCCCGGCCGGTGCGATCACCGGCGGCGGCTCGAACCCGGCGAACCTGCCGACCACCACCACCGAGTACGACTGGTGGGGCAACCCGGCGAAGGTCACGGAGACGGCGAACGGCGTCACCCGCACCACCACGACCACCTACGACGAAGCGGGCCGGCAGACCAGGACCGCGATCACCGGCGGCGTGGGGCAGGCGGCGCCCGAGTCCGTCACCGAGTACGACCCGGCGTCGGGGCAGGCCGTCCGGACGGTGTCGCCGACCGGCGGGACCATCACGCGGGCGTACGACCGCCTCGGCCGGCAGATCGCGTACACCGACGCCGACGGCGGCACCACCCGGACCGAGTACGACCTGCTCGGGCGGCCGGTGAAGGTCACCGACTCGGTGCCGTCGACCGTGACCCACACCTACGACCACGCCGCCGAGCCGCGCGGTCTGGCCACCACCGTCACCGACTCGGTCGCGGGCGCCTTCCGGGCCACGTACGACGCGGACGGGTCGGTCGCCGAGGAGAAGCTGCCCGGCGGCTACACCCTGCGGCAGACCGAGGACACCACCGGCGCCACCGTCGGCCGCGTCTACACCCGGGACGGCGACGGCACGACCGTCTACGCGGACTCGACCACCGAGTCCGTCCACGGCCAGGTCACCGGCCACAGCGGCTGGTCGGACCAGACCTACCGGTACGACGCGACCGGGCGGCTCACCGGCGTGGACGACACCTGGAACACGCAGTGCTCCCGGCGCGGCTACACCTTCGACGCCCGGACCAACCGCACCGCGCTGACCAGCGCCACCGGCACACCGGGCGCGGACTGCCCCACAAGCGGAGGGACCACCACCCGGCACACCTACGACAGCGCCGACCGGATCGTGGACGCCGGGTACGCGTACGACGCGTTCGGCCGGACCACGGCGGTCCCCGGCAACGGGACCATCGGCTACTACGCCCACGACCTCGTCCACCGCCAGACCGTGGGCGGCCAGCGGCAGACCTGGCAGCTGGACGCCGCGCAGCGGTTCCGCTCCTGGACGGTCGAGACGGGCTCCGGCACCACCTGGACCCGTACGGCCGCGAAGGTGAACCACTACGACGGCGACGGCGACAACCCGCGCTGGATCGTCGAGGACACCACCACCGGCGCGCTGACCCGCATGGTCGAGTCCGCGTCCGGCGACCTCGCCGCCACCACCGGGAAGAGCGGCGACACCGTGCTCCACCTCACCACCGTCCACGGCGGTGTGGCGCTCCAGCTGCCGCTGTCCGGGGGCGCGGCGCCCGTGGCGCTGGAGAGCGACGAGTACGGCAATCCGCGCGCCGGGCAGGACGCGACCCGCTACGGCTGGCTGGGCGGCAAGCAGCGCTCCAGCGAGACCCTGAGCGGGCTGACCCTGATGGGCGTACGGCTCTACCACGCGGCCACCGGCCGGTTCCTCTCCGTCGACCCGGTGTACGGCGGCGGCGCCAACGCGTACGAGTACGTCAACGGCGATCCGCTGAACCGTTACGACCTCGACGGCAAGCGGTGGAGCTGGAAGAAGGTGAAGCGCGGCTTCCAGCGGGCGAAGCGCCATGTCCGCAAGAACTGGCGCACGTACGCCGGGTACGGCGCGACCGCCGCCTGCATCGTCGCTTCGGCGGGTACCTGTGCCGTCGCCTCGGTCGCCGTCTTCGCGGCCACGTCGGCGGCGGACGTCCGGCGGCACGGCTGGCGCAAGTCCCGGGGGTCGATCGCGCGGAACGCGGCCTGGACCGCGTTCGGCGTCGGCGCCGGGCGCTTCGCCGCCGGCTCCTGGTGGAAGTCCAGCCGGGGCTTCTCCAGGGGCGGCCGGCACGCGGCCGGGCGCAGCAGCCACGCGAAGCGCTTCTCGTACCGGCGGACCGGCCTGAACTACGCGGCCAACGCGTGGACGGGGACGCTCACCTGCGGAATGAGCTGGAAGATGCGTTACTGCTGAGCCCGGCTCCCGCCCCCGGTCGGGCCTCGTCATGCCGAGGCCCGACCGGGGGCGGGGCCCGCTGAACCGACCCTTCCGACAGCGGGGGTAGCGTGTGCGCGGCACGCGCCACCCCCGCCCGACCCGGGACACCATCCATGCGTTGCAGGAATCCGTTGCGTTACAGGAACTCGTTCGTCTTCGCCCTGGCGGTCGCGGGCCTCGTCGCCCAGCCCGCCGTACTCGTCTGGATCGTCTTCTTCGACCAGGTCTTCTCCGGGAACGCGGAGGACACCGCCGCGCTGATCGCCCTGTTCCTGTTCACCTCGTGGCTCTTCGTCAGGGTGGGTGTGCAGCCGGTGGTCGACTGCGAGGAGGACACGATCGTCGTGCGGAATCCGGTCTTCTCGTACCGGGCGCCGCTCTCCCGGGTCCGGCTGCACGGGCGGGGCGGGGCCCTGGGGCTGTGGATCGAGGGGGTCGGGGTGATCCACCCCTGGGTGCTCTCGCGTTCCGTCTTCGACGGGGCGCGGGCCCGAGCCGCCCGCCAGGAGCTGCGCGAGCGGCTCGCCGCGAACAGGGACGAGGGGGCGGAGGGGGCGGATCCGGCCCGGAGGTGGGTCCGGTGGGGTGTGCCGGAGCTGCTGCTGGTGTTTCCGGTGGTCTTCCTGATCTGGTCCTTCGTGGCGCTCTGAGCGGGCTGCCGGGCCGCCGGGCGCCGGCGCAGTTCCCGGTGCTTGTCGGCTGCCCGGCAGTCCGGCTGCCGGACTGCCGGAGTGCCGGAGTGCCGGCCTACGACACCGTCGTACTGAGCGGCCAGCGCCGGAGCCGGTACGGCGCCCACCACAGATGGCCTCCCGCCCGGTGGAGCAGGCCCGCGCGCTGGTAGCGCGTGGACACCGCCTCGGCCAGGTCGGTCGCCGGGACACCGCGCAGCAGCGGTTCGACGATCTGTTCGTGCTGCGGATTGCGGATGACCAGGCGGCGGAAGGTGTCCATGCGGTGGTCGCGGACCTCGATGAAGCCGGGGCCGTGGCGGTAGCCGCACTTCGCGGCGTGGAAGGTGTCCCGCCAGGCGGCCGTGACGTCGCCGCCCCCGCCGGCGCCGAGGACGTCCGCCGGCGGGTGGAGATGGCCGAGTGGGCGCCAGCCGGGGCCCCCGGCGGGCAGTCGGACCGTCCAGTCGACGGCGATGCCGTGGCCGGTGAGTTCGCGGACGACGACGAGCGCCGCGACCGCCGCCGCGCCGCCGGAACCGGACCCGGAACCGGACCCGGCCTCGGCCTGCGCCAGGTCGACCGTGCCCCGCAGCCGGGCGAAGCGGACGCCGCTCGCGGCGAGCCGCTCCACCGCGTCGAGGGGGTCGCCGAGGAGGTCGGTCTCCCCCAGGTACATGCCGGGGATGCGCCGGGCCGCCGGGTCCCGGTCGCGCCACAGCGCCAGTCGTACCGATGTGTCAGCGGTCATCGGCACACTCCCCCGTGGCCAGCGCGGGTACGAGGGTCCCGCGCGGCCCGGCCGGGCCCCGGCGCAGCCGCATCAGGTCCTGGTTGGCGCCGGCGGGGGCGACGTGGATCGCGTGTCCGCCCTCCTCGAAGACGACGCCGAGCGCCCGCCACCGCGCGAGCAGGCCGTCGATCCGCGCGGCGGTGACGCCCTCGTGGGCCTCCCCCGCCTTGCGGACCAGCGCCGCCGGGCTGCGCGGGGTGTCGAGCAGCCGGAAGACGGTGACCTCGAACGGGTCGGCGATATCGAGCACATGCCAGTCGAAACCGGGCCGCGTGTCCACGAGGACGATCCGCTCCCCCAGGTCGCAGTGGGTCAGCCGGCTGCTCTCGTACGCGTCGGCCCAGTCGTCCACGGCCCGCCGCAGCCGGTCGAGACAGGGGTCGGTGATGCCGCGCCGGGGCGCGTCGAAGATGTAGACGAGGTCGGCCAGCTCCGTTTCGGGGAGGTCGTAGATGTGCCGGTAGTGGGCGGCGGGCCGGGGCGGGCCGAAGCCGAGTTCCGGCCGTTCGTAGTACGGGCTGAAGCGCTCGACCTTGACCCGGGTGGCGCCGGCGGGTGGTACGAGGTGGTGGAGCGCGGGCAGCTGGTCGATGACGCCGGCGTAGTCGTCGTCCCCCTCGCCGGGGAAGCCGTAGAGGTAGTTCCAGCTCACGTTGGTGCCGACGGTCTCCGCGTCCCGCAGGAGGCGGACGTTGAGGCAGCCGGTCACGCCCTTGTCCATGAGTCCGAGCACCCGGCTGCTCAGGTTCTCGATGCCGGGCTGGACATGGCTGACCCCGGCGGCGCGCAGGGTCGCGAGCTGTTCCCTGCGCAGGTTGGACTTGATCTCGTAGCCGATCCGCAGGTCGTATCCGGACTCGGCGAGCCGGGGGGCGACGGAGCCGAGATAGGCCATGTCGAGGATGTTGTCGGTGACCCAGACATTGAGGATCCGGTGGCGTTCGACCAGGGCGAGCAGTTCGTCCACGAACCGGCCCGGGTCCTTGCTGCGGAAGGTCATGAACGATCCGTTGAGCCCGCAGAAGGTGCAGTGGTGCTTCTCGCCCCACCAGCAGCCGCGCGAGCCCTCCAGGACGAGCCTCGGCTCGGCCCAGGAGCCGGCGACGGAGCGGGCGTGCCGTTCGTAGTAGTCGCCGAAGTCGGGGGGTACGAGCGCTCCCGGCGGCAGCGGGCGGGCCTCCATGGGGTTGACGACGGAGGTGCCGTCGGGGGTGCGCCAGCAGAGCCCGGCGATGCCGGCGAGGACCGTCCCCGTGTCCGTGGCTCCGGGGTCGGTGAGGGCGGCGAGCAGCTTCGGGAACGCGGCCTCGCCCTCGCCCCGGACGACGGCGTCGACGTAGGGGAAGTTCCGGTGCAGTGCCGCCCCCTGCGGTCCGTCGCAGTTCGCGCCGCCGAGCACGGTGGTCACCCGGGGGTCCAGTTCCTTGACGGCGCGGGCGGTGGCCAGCGTCGCGGCGTTCTGGGCGAACATGGTGGTGAACCCGACGATGTCGGGCCCGGCCGCGATGATCCGGGCGGCTGTCTCCCGTACGAACAGCGGTGCCAGCTCGTGCAGTTCGCGGGTCCGGGTGAGGACGTCGTCGGACACCTTGCCGGCGAGGCGCGCGGCGAACTCGGGCACCTGCCAGCGGGGGCGGTCGTTCAGCGCCGCCGAGAAGATCCATTCGCTGAGTCCGGAGAAGTACGAGTTGGCGCAGAACTCGTACTCCTTCGGGGTGAAGCCGGTGCGGGCGACCAGCCAGTCCACGAAGTCGATGTTGGCGTGGACGACGGTGACCTCGGCGTCGGGGAAGACGTCGAGGACCCGGCGCTTGAGGACGCCGAGGGCGAGCGAGGGCATGTCGATGGACGACCACGGCATGTCCACCAGGACGAGGCGCATGCCGGTCACCACAGCCCGCGCCGGACGAGCGCGGCGCGCGCGGCGGCGCCCTCGGGTGTCGGCGTGGTCTCGAACGCGGTGGCCACGCGGGCGGAGACGGGGCCGTGGGCGAAGCCGGTGGGCGTGGCGAAGTAGGCGTACGGAACGGTGTCCTCCGAGTCGGTCGTACCAGGCGAGGAAGAGGGAGACGCGGGGTTCCAGCCGGCGACGGTCCCCGGCGCGTACCGGCGGAGGGCCGCGTGGCCGCGTTCGGTCGCGACGACTCCCCCGGCTTCGACCACGAACGACAGGGGCTGCTCGTGGCAGAGCGCGGGGAAGAGGGAGAGCAGCAGTTCGTGGCCGACGGTGTCGCGCACGGCGGGGTCGTCCGCCGCCTCGGGCAGGTCGAGCAGGTGGCGCGCGTACGCCTCCTCCGCCGAGAGGCCGGGGCCGCAGTAGGGGAGCAGCCGGAAGCCGCCGAAGTGCCGGGAGGCGAGGAAGCCGTCGAGCAGATCGGCCTCGCTGTAGCGGTCGTGTCCGAGGGCGCGCACGCTGCGGGGGAAGGTGGCCGCGAGTCCGCCGTCGCGGCCGAGTCGCCGGATCTGCGAACGGAAGCGGCGTACGGCGGAGTCCAGCTCTTCGAGGTCGACGGTCTCCAGGCACTCCCGCTCACCGGCGTCGGCGGCGACGGCGGCCGGTCCTTCGGTGGCGAGGCGGGCGCGGAGGTCGCCGTCGAGGAAGAGGCGCATGAGCAGGTCGGTGAGGCGTTCGCCGTCGAGCTGTTCGGCGGGGGGCACCTCGTCGGGGTGGGGGGCGTGGGGGGCGGGGGGTGCGAGGGTGATGGCCTCCCGGACGTCGGTCTCCGGGCGGCCCGTCTCCCGGCGGTCCGTCTCCCGGCGGTCCGTCTCCCGGCGGTCGGTCTCCGGGCGGTCCGTCTCTCCCTTCCGCCAGGCCCCGGCGAGCGCGCGGAGCCGTTCGTAGTTCCGGCGCGACCGTTCGACCAGCCGGCCGTCGTCCCGGAACATCGGGTCCTCGTAGCTGACGGCGACCAGGTCGGGGCAGCGCGGCAGCAGGTACTCGGTGAGTTCGAGCTGTTCGTCCAGGAGGACGCCGTGGTGCAGATCGCGGAACTTGCCGCCGACGATCTGGCATCCCGACAGATGCAGCTCGCGGCAGCGGGACAGCGGCAGCGCGTCGATCCCGTCGAGCATGTGCCGTCCGGTGCGGCCGCGCAGCCACTGGTAGCTGAGGAGATGGCCGACGTCGAGGGTGACGTGGACGTCGGCGTCCTCGGCCAGCCGGGCGAAGGAGACGAAGGCGTCGGCCCTGCCGAGGCGGAACGATCCGCCCTCGGTGAACCCGGGGAACTCGACGTGCAGCGGCGGTACCAGCCGGCGGGCCGCCTCCGCCGTGTTGCGGGTGGCGATCTCCAGGCCGCGTCCGGTGAGCGGCGGGGGCAGCGGATAGGGCAGCGGGCAGCCGCGCAGGCTCCAGATGCCGAGATCCTCGACGACCCAGGCGAGGTCGTACCGCTCGGCGAGCCGGTTGGTGAAGTCGATGGCCGGTCCCCGGTCGTACGGTTCGGGGGTCCCCATGTTCAGCTCGGTCTGGTGCAGGGCCCGGACGGTCCCGGCGGGCAGCTCGGCGAAGAAGCGGTCGTACGCGGGGAGGTAGTCGTCCGCCCGGACGGCCGCCCGGGAACGCGGCTGGAAGGAGGGGCAGGCGTACGCGAAGTCGCCGCCGTGCCGTTGGAGGAAGGCACGTACGCGGGGGGAGATGTCCCCGCCGTCGGGCGTCTCCACGAAGCCGACGCCCCGGCTGCCCAGACTCCCCCCACCCCAGGGCATGTCCATGACCAGGCCGAGGCCCAGTCTGGTCACCGTGCCGGGCGCTGCTGTGGTCACGACGGTCTCCTCATGTACGCGGCATCCCCCTCCACGGGTGTTGCCTGGTGTACTGCCTGGTACTCGGGGTCGGGGCCGGAACGGGGCTCGGGGCAGGGCTCGGCCGCCGACGCGGCGACCAGCCGGGCCAGCAGCCGCTGCCCGCGCGGGGTGCGTGCCGCGAGCAGCCCGTCCGCGCGCTGTTCGACATCGCGGCGCGGCAGCCCGTAGAACTCCTCCCGGACGAGGTCGGCGACCACGATCCGGTCGTCCGCCGCGCCCCCGGCTCCGGCACCGGCTCCGGTCGGACCGGCGTCGGCGGGGACGGTCCGCACCCAGGAGTACGGTCGGACCGGCCCCGTCGCGCCGGGGCCGGCCCCCGGTGCGGTGCGCGGCGGGGCGAGCCTGCCCGCGCGGCCCGGGGTGACCGTACGGAAGACGCGCTCCAGCCGGTCCAGCGCCTCGGCCCGCGCCGGGCCGCCGCCGACCGCCATGGGGTAGCCGACACGGCCGGAGAGGTAGTTCAGCTCGGGGTTGCCGGTGAGCGGTCCCGAGGTGTCCAGGGCGAGGCCGAAGCGCCCGGGGTCGCGGGCGAGCCGGCTGCCGGGCTCGGCGACCAGGAGTTCCAGCGCGTCGATGCCGATCCGCTCCTGGTTGGCCACGAGGAATGTCAGGGAGTCCTCGAACTCCGCCGGGCTCTCGTCCAGCACATGGCCCATCACGGAGAGCCGTACGGTGATGCCCGCGTCGGCGAGGTTGCCGAGGATCCGCTGGTAGTCGGCGGCGCGCACGCCCCGGTCCAGGAGGTCGAGGAGGCGCTGCGACGTTCCCTCGTACCCGACGGCGATCTGGGCGCAGCCGAGGTCGGCGAGTTCACGGCAGAACTCCGGGTCGGTGAGGGAGCGTTCGAGACGGCCGCGCACATCGAACCGGACGCGGATGCCCCGCTCCCTGGCCAGTCGCATCGCGCGGGCGACGAGCCGCAGGTTGGTGTTCTCGTCGGCTATCGCGAGGAGTTCCACCCCGGTGGCGCGGACCACGTCCTCGACGGCGTCGGCGATCTGCTCGGCGGTGCCCTGCTGGTACGCGCCGGGGGCGAGGGAGCGGTTGCCGTACGCGCAGAAGGCGCAGCGGCCCCAGTAGCAGCCGACGCACGACACAAGGGCGAGTTGGGTGGTTCCGGAGAGATAGCCGTGGATGGGCAGGTCGCCGAAGTCGGGCGGGCCGAGGTCGCGGAAGCGCAGCCGGACGGGGCGGGTGGCGCGGTGGGCGGGACCGTCGGGGGAGATCCAGGTCATGCCGGGGACGTCGGCGTGCGGGAGGTCTCCGTCGAGGGCGTCGAGCCAGCGCTCCAGGGGTTCTTCACCTGCGGTCCAGCAGAGGGCGTCGACGCTCGCGCGGACCGAGGGGAGGGCGGCCAGGTCCTCATGGCGGAGCATCACCTGCTGGCCGCCGAGGCAGACGCGGGTGCCGGGGCTCAGCGACCGGACCCAGGCGGCGATGAGGAGCGCCGGGCCGAGCTGGCTGAAGAAGGCGACGGACAGGCCGACGGTCCGGGGCCGGTGGCGGGTCAGCAGGGGGGCGAGGAGCCGGTGCAGTCGGTCCACGGCGATCCCGTGGGCGGCGGGGGGTCCGGTGGCGGCGGCGCGCACGGCGGTGTCGAGTCGCCCGAGGTCGGGCCAGGTCCGGGCGAGGAAGGTGTCGCGTACGAGCAGTTCGACGGCGTTCCCGGCGAGCCGCAGGGCGTCGAACGCCCCGGCGGGAGCGGCCGTCTCCGGCGGGTGCGGCGCGGGTGCCGGGGCTTGCGCGTGGGCCTGCGCAGCCTGCGTACGGGCCTGCGCACGGGCTTGCGCCTGGGCCTGCGCACGGGCTTGTGCCGTCTCCTTCAGGACCTGGGCGCGGACCTCGCCGGCGTGCCGGATCACGACATCGGCCAGCGCCCGCTGGTACCAGCCCGCCAGGCCGGTGACCCCTCGGGCGGCGACCGCGTCGGCCAGCGTCCACGGATGCCGCAGCACGTCGTGCACCAGCCCGATGTTCAGATCGGCCTGGTGCACGCGGCGGCCACGGCGCCGCAGATGACCGGCGAGGTACGGCAGGCTCAGATACGGGAAGAACCTGGCCTCGGTCTGCGGCGGAAAAATCAGCAGGGTGTCGACCGGGCCACCGCCGTCTGCCTGTTCGTCGGACGACACTCGACGCACCTCGCTGTGGGGATCTGCTCTGAGATCCGGTGAGAACTGGTGGGATCCGCTACGGGATCTAGCGGATGACGTCGTCCTCGTTGTTCGACGTGATGTAGGTGTACGAGTGGTACGCACCGCCGATCTTCAGCTCGCTGGACTCGATCACTTCGAGCCCGTCCAGCTCGGCGAATTCGTCGGCTATGGCGTCCATCGTGGCCTCGGGCATGACAGCGCTCATGGGTCCCTCCCTGCATACGGTGATGGGTATCTGGCACGATAGCGCGGTAAATCCGCGCGTCAACGGCGCCTCGGAAAGCGGAATCCTGCATCCCGGCCCACATCCCGGCCTGCATCCCGACCGACGTCCCGGCCCACGTCCCGGCCCGCATCGCGGTGAAAGCGCTCGACCCACTCCTCCGTCGTTCCGTCGGCCTGGCGGCTGATTCCGGGTGGCGGAATGTGTTGGGGAGCGTCCACGCCGAGAAAGGCGAGGCACGCGCGGACGCTTTCCTCGTAGTGCGCGACGAGGTCTTCGTAGACGACGACGTGGGGGGTGATTCCGTACCGCTCGGCATACGCGTCCCAGGTCTCCGCGTCGCCGTCGAGCATGCGCAGCCGGCGGCCGATCTCCTCGTAGTCGTAGCGGGGTTCGGACCTGGCGCGGCTCGCCGGGAGATGGGTTCCGTCGACGATCCATACGCCGGTCTGCTCGGCGATCGTGTACGAGATCGCCTGGCGCAGCCGGTCCGCGCGTTCGACGCGAACGTAAAGGGGGGACGAGAGGAGAGTGTGCGGGTCGGTCTCCAGATCGGCGAGATGACCGGCGTGGATCTTGATACCGAAAACGCCGTTGGGGCTGGTGCGGACCTTCATCAGGGCGCGGATATGGCTCGCGGGCAGTTCATCGGCGTTCTCGGCGGTGAAACCCCAGCGTTCGAAGTAGTCGAGGACATAGGTGTCGGCGAGATAGTCCTCGGGAAAGCCGGCCACGCCGGTGTGCCAGAGCGCACGGGCGAGCAAATTGCTGCCGCAACGCGGTGTTGACGCCAGGACATAGCGGACCGGCGGCGGCCCGGGGAAGGGCGGGAAGTCGAATTCCGGGCCGTTGGTGCGATAGCGCAAGGACAAGGCGGCGGCTCCTCGGGCGGACACGGGAGGGACGCGGTACGGGCGGGACGCCGTACGGACGGGCGCCTGTCACCGGTCCACCGGAGTCGGGGGACGCCACAGATCCTCGGGGGTTCGGCGGGTTGACCGCAAGACCGCGACACTGCTGACCGGGATGCCGCCGGCCCCGGCGGGTCCGCAGGCGTTGGCGGGTCCGCAGGCGTTGGCGCCGGGCGAGGTCACCACGGCCGGCGCCGCCGTCCGCCCGGCGGGCGCCCCGTGAGGTCCACCCCCGGCGGCCCTGTAATCAAGTTTGACTAATCCCGGACGAGACCCTACGGTACCGATTAGTCAAATTTGACTTCTCTCTGCGGAGGGGCGGCCGGAAGGATGGAGGGACGGATGGGCGGACGGACGACGACCACCGACCACGACGCGATCACCGTCGAGGGCGTACGGAAGAGGTACGGGGACAAGAAGGCCGGCAAGAAGGCCCTGGACGGGCTGGACCTCACGGTCGCGCGCGGCACCGTGCACGGGGTCCTCGGCCCCAACGGGGCGGGCAAGACCACCGCCGTGCGCATCATGGCGACCCTGCTCCGGCACGACGAGGGCGTGGTGCGGGTCGCGGGGTACGACGTACGGACCCGGGCCGCCGACGTACGGCGCCGGATCGGGCTCCTCGGGCAGCACGCGGCGCTGGACGAGGAGCTGAGCGGTCGGCAGAACCTGGAGATGTTCGGTCGGCTCCACCACCTCGGGTCCCGCCGGGCCCGTACCCGGGCGGAGGAGCTGCTGGAGCGGTTCGGCCTCACCGACACCAAAACCCGGGCGGTGGCCACGTACAGCGGCGGCATGCGGCGGCGGCTCGACCTGGCCGCCTCCCTGATCACCGACCCGGACGTGCTCTTCCTGGACGAGCCGACGACCGGTCTCGACCCGCACGGCCGGGCCGAGGTGTGGAGCGCGGTCCGCTCGCTCGTCGGCGGCGGCACGACCGTGCTGCTGACCACCCAGTATCTGGAGGAGGCCGATCAACTCGCCGACCGGATCAGCGTCATCGCCTCCGGCCGGGTCATCGCCGACGGCACCGCCGACGAGCTGAAGGCCCGGCTCGCCGGCGACCGCATCGACATCGTGCTCCGGAACGCCGCCGATCTGGCCGTCGTCGCGGATCTGCTGCGGCCGCCCTTCGGCGGGGCGCCGGCCGTGGACGAGGACCGGCGGCTGCTGAGCGTGCCCGTCACCGACCGGATGGCGGCCCTGACCGAGGCCGTCCGCCGTCTGTCGGCCGCGTCCGTCGAAGCCGAGGACATCACGGTCCGCCGCCCCACGCTCGACGAGGTGTTCCTGCACCTCACACAGGAGGTCCCCGTATGATCGCGCACTTCGCCGCCGACTCCTGGACGATGACCCGCCGGGAGCTGTCCCGCTGGGCGCGGATGCCGTGGCAGGTCCTCGTCGGGCTCGTGTTCCCCGTGATGATGCTGCTGATGTTCGCCTATCTCATGGGCGGCGGCCGGGGTGTGACGGGTGACTACCTCACCTATCTGATGCCCGGCATCCTCGCTCTGACCGTGGCCTTCGGTCTGGAGGCGACGATGACGAACCTGACCCAGGACCTCAACAAGGGCGTCATCGACCGCTTCCGGTCCCTGCCGATGGCCTCGTCGGCGGTCCTGGTCGGCCGCAGCCTTGCCGACATGCTCCAGTCGGCGGTGTCGCTGCTGGTACTGGCCGGTGTCGGCGCCGCGCTCGGCTGGCGCTGGGAGGGGGGCGCGGCGGCGTTCCTCGCCGGGTTCGGCCTGCTGCTGCTGATGCGGTTCGCCATGCTGTGGATCGGGATCCATCTGGCGTTGCTGGCGGGCCGGGCGGAGCTGGTGCAGGCGGTCCAGATCCTCGTCTGGCCGGTCGGCTTCCTCTCGACCGCGTTCGCGTCGCCCACCGCGATGCCCGGCTGGCTGGGCGCGGTGGTCCCGTGGAACCCGCTGTCCGCGACGGCCACGGCGGTCCGCGACCTCGGCGGCCTGGACACGGGCGGCGGCTGGGCTGCCGACCACGCGGTCCTGCTCGCGGTCGGCTGGCCGCTGCTCCTGCTGGCGGTCTTCTTCCCGCTGGCGGTGGGCCGCTTCCGGGCGCTCAGCCGGTAGGCGCGACGGGCCGCTCCCGGGGCCGGCGCGCGACTGCGGGGTCCGGGTCCGTGACTGCGGGGTCCGGGCGCGCGGTTCCGGCAGGCCCCCGGGGCGTCGGGGCTCGCGGGCGGGGCCCTGCGGTTACAGTTCGCGGCACGGGAACGGCGGCCGTGTCGATCCACGGCACCCGCCGTTCGACCTAGGGATGAGAGGGACCGAGAAGCGGACCCGGACAGTCCAGGGAGACCGGCCATGAAGTTCATGCTGATCATGCGCGCCACCGACGAGGCCTACGCGGCGATGGGCGCCATCGACTTCGACGAGATGCTGGAGACGGTCGGCAGGCACAACGACGAGATGATCCGGGCCGGGGTGCTGGTCGCGGCGGAAGGGCTCGCCGACCCCTCCGAGGGAGTGGTCGTGGACCACGCGTCGGAGCCGCCCGTGGTCACCGACGGCCCGTACGGCGAGACCAAGGAGCTGTTCGGCGGCTTCTACATCCTCAATGTGGCATCGAAGGAGGAGGCGATCGAGTGGGCCAGGCGCTCGCCGATCACCGGGCCCGGCTTTGTGACGGAGATCCGGCGGGTGTCGTCGATCGACGAGTTCCCGCAGGACAACGAGTGGATCAAGAAGGAGCGGGCGTGGCGCGAGGCGACGGGCCAGCTCTGAGCGGCCCGGACGGGACCGGCACCCCCCGATCGGGGTGCCGGTCCCGGTCCCGGTCCCGGCCGAGTCTCCGGGGCAGGGGGACGGGGCGGGGCCGGCACCGTCGGCGTGGGCCGTACGAGGCACAGGGGCCGCACGTGCCGCGCGGGCCACGTTCGTGAGGGCCCGCCATGACCGACACCACCGGGCCCGCTGACCCCACCGGCCCCACCGAGCCTGCTGACCCCACCGGCCCCACCGCACCCACCGGCCGTGACGCCGTCGCCGCCGTCTGGCGGATCGAGTCCGCGCGGATCGTCGGCGCCCTCGCCCGCTACACCGGCGACTTCGCGCTCGCCGAGGACCTGGCGCAGGAGGCACTGGCCGAAGCCCTCGTGGCCTGGCCGCGCGACGGCGTCCCCCGCCACCCGGCGGGCTGGCTGCTCACCGTCGGCCGGCGCCGCGCCATCGACACGTTCCGCCGACGTGCCGCCCTCGGTGAGCGGTACGCCGCCCTCGCCCATGGCCTGGGCGAGGGCGGCATCGTCACGGGTGCCCCACCCGGCTCGGCCGCCCCGGACGGATACCGGAACGACCGGGAGGACCGGAGCGGCGGGGACGTGCTGTGGGACCCGGACCAGATCGACGACGACGTCCTGGCGCTGATGTTCGTCTCCTGCCACCCGGTGCTGTCACGGGAGGCCCGGGTGGCGCTCACCCTGCGGGTCGTCGGCGGGCTGACGAGCGATGAGATCGCGAACGCGTTCCTCGTCCCGACCGCCACCGTCCAGGCCCGGATCACCCGGGCGAAGAAGACCCTGGCTGCGGCCCGGGTGCCGTTCGCGGTGCCCCCGCCCGAGGAGCGTGCCGAACGTCTCGGCTCGGTCCTCAGCGTGCTCTACCTGATCTTCACCGAGGGTTCGTCGGCCAGCTCGGGCAGCCGGCTGATCCGGTTCGACCTCGCGGGCGAGGCCCAGCGGCTCGCCCGCGTACTGAGCCGGCTGACTCCGGACGAACCCGAGGTCAATGGCCTGCTGGCGCTCCTCGAACTGACGGCCGCGCGCTTCCCCGCCCGTACCGGACCGGACGGCGAACCGGTCCTGCTGGAGCACCAGAACCGCCGCCGCTGGGACCGCGCCGCCATCCGCCGGGGCCGCGCCGCCCTGGCCCGCGCGGAGCGTTCCGGCCGGGGCCTGGGCGCGTACGGGCTCCAGGCGGCGATCGCCGAATGCCACGCCGTGGCGCCGTCGGTGGCCGCGACGGACTGGGAGCGGATCGTCCTCCTCTACGAGGCCCTGGGCCGGCTCGCGCCGTCGCCGGTGGTCGACCTCAACCGGGCGGTGGCCCTCTCGATGGCACGCGGCCCGGCCCCGGCGCTGACGATCGTGGACGGGCTGGTGGCCTCCGGGGCGCTGGCCCGTTCGCATCTCCTGCCGACCGTACGCGGGGAACTCCTCATCCGGCTGGGCCGCACCGGCGAGGCACGCGCCGAACTGGAGCGCGCCGTGGAGCTGTGCGGCAACGAGCGCGAACGGACGGTGCTGGAACGCAGACTGGCCGCACTCGACCGCCCGGCCCGCGACCCGAAGGAAACGTGACCCGTACGGAATACCACCCGTACGGGATACCACCCGCACGGAACATGGCCCGACGGAACGTGACCCGTACGGAACAAGACATATACGGATCGTGACAGCAACCCGGACAACCCTTTCGTCCTCCCGGTGGTCCAGCAGACACGGGCGACGCCCCGCCGGGGTACGCACGGGGTACGCACACCTCCGTGCCCGCCCGGAGTCGCGCTCCCGAAGGACCGACATGACCGCATACCGAGTGGGTCGTGGGCCGGTGCTCGCCGCCGCCGTCACGGCCGTCCTGTCCCTGGCCGCTCCCCCGGCGCCCGCCACCGCCACCACCGCCACCACGTCCGACGCCGTCCCCCGCAAGGCGGTGGCGAAGACGGAGGACTTCAACGGCGACGGCTACCGCGATGTCGCCGTCGCCGCGCCCGGCGGGACCGTGAACGGCAAGGAGCGGGCGGGTCACGTCGCCGTGCTGTACGGATCGAAGTCACGGCCCGCGCACGAGCGGCGGCAGTTGTTCCACCAGGACCTGCCGGACATCCCGGGCTCCGCCGACGCCGGGGACGGCTTCGGCGAGGCCCTGGTCACCGGTGACCTGGACCGCGACGGCTACACCGACCTGATCGTCAGCTCCCCGGGGGAGAGGACCGGCACGGACGAGCACGAAACCGGCACGGTCATGGTGATCTGGGGTGGGAAGAAGGGCCTCTCCGGCTCGGCGACTCTGAAGACCAGTCCGGGCCCGTACATCAGAGCAGGCAGGCACATGGCGATCGGGGACTTCGACGGCGACGGCGACCAGGATCTCGCCGTCAACGAGGACTTCGGCAATCTGCTCGTGCTCTCGGGCCCGTTCCAGCGCGACGGCCGGGCCTCCGGTGCCCGCCTGATCGGCGGTGGTCTCTTTTTCAACCGCGACCTGGCCGCCGGCGACATCGACCGCGACGGCCGTACCGACATCGCGGCCATACGTACCTACTACGAGAATCCCGACTCCCGCCACCTGGCGGTGTGGAAGGGCACTCCGCAGGGGCCTTCGCCCACGTACGAGGTGGTCAAGAAGGACGCCAAGTGGACACTCGAAGGCGGCGACAACCTCGACATGGGCGATGTGAACAGGGACGGCCACGCGGATGTCGTCATGGGCCGCCGCGACGGCTACGACAGCGACCGCGACATCCCGCAGGCGAAGGGCGGCATGCTCAGCTACGTCCCCGGTTCCGCGAAGGGCCTGGTGGGCAGCAAGGCCGTCCGGATCAACCAGGACAGCCCCGGGATCCCCGGTGTCGCGGTCCCCGACGACTACTTCGGCTCCGGCGTCTCGATCGCCGACATCGACGGCGACGGTTACGAGGACGTCGCTGCCGGGGTCCTCGCCAAGGAGGTGGACGGAGTGCGGTGGGCCGGCGCGGTGATCACCCTGCGTGGTTCCGCGAAGGGCCTCACCGGCAGCGGTGCGAAGCGCCTCACCCAGAGCAGCAGGGGCGTTCCGGGCGTGTCCGAGGCGTTCGACGTCTTCGGCGAGAACAACAAACTGGTCGACATGAACGGCGACCGCAGGGCCGATCTGATCGTGGCGGCCGTCGGCGAGAACCAGCGCGCGGGCGCGCTCTGGGCGTTCAGGGGGACCAGGTCCGGGGTGACGGCGACAGGTTCGGTCACCTTCGGCAACGGAACCCTGGGCGCGGTGGCCGCGCCGAGGAGCGAGCTGGGTCGTACCTTCGCCCAGTGACCTCCACCGAACGGGGACGGCATCAGCCGACGGTGAGCCGTTTGACCTCGCGCAGGGTGGGCGAGGTCTCGACGCTCTGGACTCCGGGCAGCGGGCCGATCCGCCGGTCGAGATAGGCGTACAGCTCCCCGGGGGTGCGGAAGACCCCGCCGGCGGCCAGGTTCGCGGGACCGGTGGTGGCCGCCGCGAAGGGGATCTCGGGGTGGGTGGCGAGGGCTTCCCCCACGGCCCGCAGCCGGGCGGGGGCCACCCGCAGCCACAGCAGGGTGCTCATGTGGTAGCCGAGGTGCCGGGGGTCGAAGTCCACGGCGAAGGACAGCGCGCCCTCGGCCCGGAGGCGGTCGAGCCGGCGCCCCACGCTGGAGGGGGCGCGGCCGGTGGCCGCGCCCAGCTCGGGCAGGGTCGCGCGGCCGTCGCGGGCGAGTTCGGCGAGGAGGACGCGGTCGGTGGCGGTCAGCGGCAGCGGCGGCGCTTCCGCCCCGGCGCCCAGGTCCGCGTCGGCCCCGGCGCCGGCGCCGGTCACCCGGGTGGCGTGCCAGGTGCTCGTGTCACCGATGAAGGACCGTGTCACACAGTGGGCTTCGACGGAGAGCACCTGCGGGGTACGGGGCAACTGCCGCATCAGCAGGGCGTCGCGCTCCTCGGGGCCGTCGACGGTGACCGCGCAGTGGATCTCCGTACCCCCGGCGGCGAGCGTGATCCAGCTGGTGTCCGGGCGGCGGGCCAGGGCCCCCGCGAGGGGGACGGCGGCGTCGGGCGCGGTTCTCAGCCGGAGCAGCCAGCGGCTGAGGCCGAGCCGGGCGGGGACGGGCCGGCCGACGACCCGCAGCCCGAGCCCGCGCAGCCGCCGGTAGCGGCGGGCCACCGTGTGCTCGGAGGTGCCGAGGGCGCGCGCGACCCGGCTGAACGGGGCGCGGCCGTCGAGCTGGAGGGCGTGGAGCAGCCGGTGATCGAGGTCGTCGAGGCCTCCCCCGCCCTTGGGAACGGCCGGTGCCGACGGCCTGCCCGGGGTTGCCTGAGTGCCGGAATCCACCGTTCTCCTCCATCCGTCCGCCGGATTGCCGCATGTTCCAGCCTAGGGCTTGGGGGTGACACGGACGGGAGCGAAGAGTGTCCTCATCCGGCCGGTCCTGCCCGTGGCCCCGGCCGGTCCTGCCCGTGGCCCCGGTCGGTCCGGTCCCGTGGCCCCGGTCGGTCCGGTCCCGTGCGAGAGCCGTCTCGCGCTTCCCGAGGAGGACGAAGAGAATGAGCCATAACACCCTTCTGGACGGGTATGTCCCCGTCATCGATCTGTCGTCGGCAGCCACCGGCGACGGTGCGTCAAGCGACCGTGCCTCGGTCGCCCGCGCCTCGGTCGCCCGCGCCATCGACCGGGCCTGTACGACGTCCGGGTTCTTCGTCGTCGTGGGCCACGGGGTGTCCCCGTCCCTGATCGAGGACATGTACACCACCACACGGGAGTTCTTCGAGCTGCCCCGGCAGGAGAAGGACCGGGCCCTCGCGGGACCCGACAGCTGCGGACTGAGTGAGCTACTCCGCCGGGAGCGTGGCGAAGGGCATCGGGCTGGACACGCCCCCGGACCTCTGCGAGATCTTCTCCGCGAATGTGCTGGGAGATCTCGACACCGAGGGCCGCCGCCGGGCCGGTGGCGACTCCGCGCCCTGGACGCGGGTCAATGTCTGGCCCGGCGACCCGGCGGGGTTCCGCCCGGTCTGGCTCGCGTACATGCGGGCGATGGAGGCCCTCAGTCAGGATCTGATGCGGCTGTTCGGCCTGGCCCTGGGCCTGGGCGAGGACTTCTTCGCCGACCGGACCGACGCACCCGTCTCGACCGTCGTCGCCAACTACTACTACCCGCAGACGGTGCCGCCGCTCCCCGGCCAGCTGCGCAAGGGCGCCCACACCGACTGGGGGAACCTGACCGTCCTCCACCAGGACGACGCCGGCGGTCTCCAGGTGCGGCACCGGGACGGCGGCTGGCGCGATGTGCCGTTCGTGCCGGGCAGCTTCGTCATCAACATCGGCGACATGATGGCGTTCTGGACCGGCGGCCGGTGGGTGTCGACCCTGCACCGGGTGGTGAACCCGGTGGCGGGCCGCACGGGCGCCCGGCTCTCCATCCCCTTCTTCCATCTGCCCAACCACGACGCGTCGGTCGATCCCGTCCCCCTGCCCGGCGGCTCCGGACCGTCGGTCCCCCCGGTCCCGCCGGTCCAGCCGGTCCCAGCGGGTGAACCCGTCGCACCACCCGGCGAGGGGATGACGCCGGGCCGCTGGTACGCGGAGAAGATGGCCGCGATCTACGCCTGAGCAACGGCCTGAGCAGCGGCCTGGGCACCGGTGCCGTCGGCCCGCTCCCCTGCCGGACCCGGACCCGGACCTGAACCCCGGACCCCGGACCCCGGACCCCGGACCCCGACCCCGCACCGAACAGACCGGGGCACGGACCCTGAACGCCCCCGTGCGCCCAGGGGCCGTGCCCCGGAACCGGTCACGATCTCCCGTGACCGCCTGACCGCCTACCGCGTACTGCTTACCGCGTACCTACCTGCCCCCGTACTAGCGGACGTCGATGGTGTCGCCCACGGCGTCGACCTTCGAGGTGATGGTGGAGCCCGCGAAGCTGTAGCGGTAGGCGCCGTCGGCGGACGCCTTGACCGTGGTGCTCAGGTCGCCGTTCTTGGCCGACTTGATGGTCTTGACGGTGCTGTAGTCCTTGGCGCCCTTCTTGCGGAACTGGAGCTTCACCGACTGGCTGCCGTACGCGGTGTAGTTGTACGTCTCCCAGTTGGCGTGGGTCAGCCTGCCGGTGACGGTGATGGTCTTGCCCTTGCGGACCGGCTCGGGGGACGCGTTGGCGGTGAGCTTGGCGGCCCGCAGTATGGAGAAGCCCTTGGCGTTGGCGTTGCTGTAGTCGTCGGAGTCCTCCGCGTAGACGTCGATCTCGACCTTCCAGCCATTGCCCGCGATCTTGTTCTGGTAGAACTCCTGCGGGTCGACGATGAAGTACGCCGTGCAGGTGGGGGCGGTACCGGCGCCGCACTTCGTGTCACCGTCGGAGAAGATCCAGTCGTTCGCGGCGGCCGGGCCTCTGCCGTGCCACAGCGTGGTGTCGGCCGAGTAGATCCCGGAGTCGTCGCGGGCCGTGTAGGTCACGGCGATCCGCTGCCGCGCGTGGGTGCCCGCGACAATCGGCTTGCCCTTGTTGACGACGACGTTCGAGACCGTCACCCCGGCCGAGGCCGCCCGCTCGCCCGTGGCGATGTCCGCCTGGGCGGCGGGAACGGAGAGGGCGGAGAGAGCCAGCGCGCCGGAAGCGACACCAGCGGACAGACGAAAGCGCATGTGATTCCCAGTTCCCCGGGGGCTCCGCGGCGCGGGACGCACGCCGACCGGTGCCCGGATGTCCAATTTCAGCCTGTTGGCTCTGAGTTCAAGACAAACGGGAGGGACGGACGGTTGCAGAGAAAGATGAGATCTCTCTGAGAGAAGTCCTCATGAAACGCTGAGAGTTGATGAAAAGCGCAGGTGGGGTGGGGTGCCGGAGCACTTGGACCAGTGAGCGGACGGAAAGCTATCACCGGGTGATCGGCCGCGCGGTGGGCCCCGGTCCGGGGCCGGGGCCGCCGATCGGACCCGGGGCCGCCATGGGATCATTCGGTCAATGATCATGGATGGGACGCCGCCGGAACGGTGGGCGGCGTGAGGAGTCGGGTGTGAGCGTGGGTGGTGGGCAGGGCGGTTCGTCCCTGTCCGACGAGGAGTGGGAGCGGTTCCTCAGGGAATCGGTGGACGGGGTGCGGGGAGCGCCCGAGGAGCCGTCGGCGCGGGCCCGGGAGGTGACGCGCAGGCTGCGCGAGAACCCCGCCCGGCCGGAGCCGTGGCGCACGTACTCACCGGCCCGGCCGAAGTCACGGAAGGGCTGGTACGTGGCCGGGCTGCTGGCCTCGGTCGCCCTGCTCGTCGTCGCGCTGCTGCCGGGGCGGGTGACCGGCCTGTTCGGTGACGGCGGTGGCGGCGGGGGCGGCGGGGCCGGGCAGCCGCTCGCGGGCGAGTCGGAACGCCCCACCCAGCCGCCGCCCACGGAGTCGGCCCTGCGGCCCACGCCGAAGGACCCGTTCAGGGGGTCGCCCGCCGCGCGCTGGGCGAGCGGCACCGCCGGGATCTCCCTGCCGGCGGCCCGGGCCACCGGCTGGATGACCACGGCGCAGGTCCGGCAGGCCCTCGCCCGGACCCGGGACTTCCACGCCGCGTCCAACCTGGACCCGGGGGTGTTGCGCGGCGAGCGCCCCCGCCGGGCCATCGCGCTGATCAACCCGCGTCAGCAGGACACCCGGGAGTTCCTGGCGGCCGCGTTCCGCGCGCCGGACGAGGAGAACGACCCGCTGATGCTCTTCAGCCGGTTCGACACGGAACGCGTCCGGCTCATCGGGGACGACGTCAGGACCCGGGGCCGCATCACATACCGGGAGGGTCCGCTCGGCGCCCTCCGGGTGACGGCCGATGTCACCTATGTGTACGCGGTGGCGCCGGCGCGCGGCGGTGACGAGGTCGCGCGCACGATCGTGCGCCGCGAGACGGTGCTGAACTGGGACAACCCCGCGAAGGTGCATACCGAGCCGGGGACGTTCTCGCTCGTCTCGTACACGGTCGACGTGGCCAACGGCGGCTGCGGGGCGGCAGCGGAAGCAGCCACGGGTACGGGCAGGGGGGCAGGCACGGGGACGGGCGACGGCGCGGGCCTGCTCGCCCCGGAGTTCGGCTCCGGGCAGTCGGCGGGGGCGGGGACCGGCCCCGCAGTCGACCCGTACGACCGCAGCACGTCGATGCCCGAGCGGATGCGCACGGGGGCGGGCGGCGACGGGTGCGGAACCGCCACCCGGACCTGAGGCAGCCCCGCAGGCCCGGCGGGGGCATGGCGGGGCCCGCCGGAAATGCGTTCCGGCTGGTCGGCGGGCCCCTCTACTGTGCTCCTGTGCCAACTCAAGTGATCGTTCTGAACGGCGGGTCCAGCTCGGGCAAGTCCGGGATCGTCCGGTGTCTCCAGGCCGTCCTGCCGGACCCCTGGCTCTCTCTCGGTATCGATGTGCTGGTCGACGCGCTGCCCCCGGCCCTGGAGTCCTCGGGCGAGGGCATCGGGTTCACGGCGGACGGCGGGGTGGACATCGGGCCGGAGTTCCGGCGGTTGGAAGCGGCGTGGATGGCAGGGGTCGCGGCCATGGCGCGGTCCGGTGCGCGGGTCGTCGTCGACGACGTGTTCCTCGGTGGTGCCGCGTCCCAGCAGCGGTGGCGGCAGGCCCTCGACGGGCTGGACGTCCTCTGGGTCGGGGTCCGCTGCGAGAGCGCCGTCGCCGCCGGGCGGGAGATCGCCCGGGGGGACCGGGCCCGGGGGATGGCCGCGTCGCAGGCGGACCTGGCCCACGAGGGCGTCGGCTACGACCTGGAGGTCGACACCACGCGTACCGAATCCCTCGCGTGCGCGCGGCTCATCGCCGCCCGGGTCGGGTGAACACCGACGCCCGGTGGTTGTCGTCCGTGGTCCCCGTCCGTGGTCGCCGTCAGTGGTTGATGACGTCCCCGAGGTTGGCCCCCGCGCGGACGGCGCCGAAGTGGCGGGCGTCGAAGGCGGACGCGCCCTTGCCCGTGATCCCGGAACCGGTGCCCCTGAGGACCCAGAGCCCGCCCTCGCCCCGGTTCTCGCCACGGGCCCCGACGATCAGCTCGGCCCTGCGGTCGCCGTCGGTGTCGGCCAGCTTCACCGCCGTACCGAACGTGTCCCAGCGCTCCGCCGCGCCCGGCACCCCGGCCGTGTCCTGGCTGAAGAGCTTCGCCCCGGCGCCCGTCGGGCCGTTCCTGGTGCCGCGCAGGGTGACGACCGTACCGGCGCCGAGCCTCTTCCCGTCCGTACCGATGGTCTCCAGGGGGACGCCGAGCGCGACATCCCCGTAGCCGTCCCCGTCGATGTCGCCGATGGTGACGCCCGTGCCGAACTGGTCGGGGCCGTACGGGACGCCGGTGCCCTCCGCGCTGCCGGGGACTCCCGGGCTGTCCTGGTTGAACACGCGGACCCGGGTGCCCACCGGGCCCGAGGCCGAGCCCGGCACATAGGTGATCATGCCGCCGGCGGCCTGGGCGGGGTCGCTCGCCCAGCCGTCGTGGGGGCGGCCGACGACCAGGTCCTCGTAACCGTCCTTGTTGATGTCGCCGATGTCGAGGTTGCTGCCCTGGAGGCGGGTACTCGGGCCGTGTGTGATCGCCTTCGCGGGGGCCGGCCCCACGGCGGTGCCCTTCCAGTGGACCGTGTGGAAGGAGTCGTCGTCGGGGTACGCGTGCCGGGTGGCCGCGAGGTCGGCCCGCCCGTCGCCCGTGATGTCGCCCGCCGCCAGGTCGGTGATCCTGTTCTCGCCGTCGTCGCGGAGGGTGTCCGAGCCGCCGAGGGGCCGCCCGGACCGGTCGAACGGCCCGGAGAGGACCTGCAGATGCCGCCCGTTCTCCGTGGTGACCACGTCGGCGGCCCCGTCGCCGTCGATGTCGCCGGCCACGGTGTGACGACCGATCTCCGCGTCCGTGCCGGAGCCCGTCAGCAGGGTCGCCGCCCCCTGGAGTCCGCCCCTGCCGCCCCAGATCACCGACAGGGTGCCGACGCCGCTGCCCGCCGCCGCCGTACCGGTGTCCTCGCCGTGCGCGCCCACGATCAGATCGCTGTACCCGTCGCGGTCGAGGTCGGCCGTGGTCAGGGAGCCGCCGAAGAAGTCGTCCGCCTCGGCGCCGCCGGGCACCCCCGGGGTCTCCTGGTGGAGGAGCTGCTTCCGCGCCTTCGCCGGGCCGGACTCCGCGCCGTACAGCACGGTCACGAACCCGGCCCCGGTGCGTCCCCGCACCGTCCCGTACGACGCGGCGACGACGACGTCGCGCAGGCCGTCGCCGTTGAAGTCCTCGATCGGTACGGCCTTCTTCCGGGGGGCCGGTTCCTGCGGTACGGGGCCGGCGGCGGCCACCGGCGCGGCGAGGGCGCAGACGAGCGAGGAGACGACGGTGGCCGCGGCCACCAGCGCCGGTCTCCGGAGCGTGCTGCGTGAGGTCATGGTGGAGCCCCCTGGATCGTCGTCGGGAGCGTGGCGCGTTCTCGCCGTGCCACGCCCCTGCTTGACGGCCGGGGAACACGAATGGTTGCGCTTCCCGGCCGGGTCCGGTCCGGTGTCCCGTACACCGTTCACGGACCGGGGACAGGAACCCCCGGGAGACAGGTGCCGGGCCGGCCGCCGGGCGTCTGCCGGGCGGCCGGGCAGGGCTCCGACCGGCCGGGCAGGCTCCGGGCGATCGGCCGAGCAGGGCTCCCGGGCGGTCGGCCTCACCCGTCCGCGGGAAAGCGCTCTTCCAGCGTCGCGTCCATCAGCGCGCGGACGTCCTCCCGTTCCATACCCGCCTCGCGCGCCCCGTCCATCCAGGCCGCGAGCCCCGCCGCCAGCCGGTCGTTGTCCTGCGCCGGAAGCCGGCTGAGGGACTGGCTGACGAAGGTGCCGACGCCGGGGCGCGGCTCGACCAGTCCCTCGCGTTCCAGTTCGCGATAGGCCTTCAGGGTGGTGTTGGGGTTCACCCGGGTCGTCGCGGCCACCTGCGCGGCGGTGGGCAGCCGGTCGCCCTCCACCAGGATGCCGAGCCGCAGGGCCTGCTTCACCTGCTGCACGATCTGGAGATAGGTGGCGACGCCGCTGCGCCGGTCGATCCGGAACTCGACCACGGAAACCGCCCCACTGTGCGCTTGCACCGATTACAACGACTTGCGGCGCGTCCACCACACCGCGAAGCCGGCCAGGACGGCCGACACCGTCAGCAGTATCGCCGCCAGGGTCCACTGCATACCGCCCAGCTGCTCGTAGTCGAGGTATTCGACGACCTCGCTGACGAGCCCCTTCTCCCTCATGCACGCCACGGACGCCTGCTCGGTGGACAACACGCAGCTGCCCCAGCCGTGGAGTTCGCCGTCCGCGGAGACGGCCCACCGGTCGAACCAGGCGGCGCCCTCCGGAAGCTGCGGCTGCTCGCCGCCCAGAGGGTACGTCAGCGACCGGGGCGTCGCCACCATCCGCTGGATGTGCCCCACCAGCAGCAGGTCCCAGACGCCGTAGACGAGGAAGGTCACGCCCATGGCGGCGACCGCACGGCGCAGCACGGCCCCGGCCGCGATACCGAAAGTGGTCAGGAAGAGGGTCAGGGCGACAGGCATGGGACCGGTGACCATGAACGCTCCGCTCACCCACCAGTCCCCGCCGGAGTGAACGGCGTGGGCCGGGCGCCACAGCCAGGTGAAGGCCGTCGTGATGGCGGTGGTGCAGACCGCCACGGTCAGCAGGGGCAGGGCCAGCATGCTGATGGCCACCCGGGTCCGCCCGACGGACTGGGTGGTGATCAGCCGGAGGGTGCCCTGTTCCTCCTCCCTCGCGAGCAGCGGGGCGCCGATGAAGACGCCGACCGCCAGAGGCAGGAACTGGACGAACAGGAATCCGTTGTCGAGTACGGAGTTGTCCGCCTGGGGAAGCCGGCCGATCTGTCCGGCCTCCAGCCGCGCGAGGGCGTCCAGGAGGCCGGGCCGTTCGACGGCGCAGTAGAGGGCGAACGCGGCCGCCGCGCCGAGCAGGATCAGCAGCGCGGTGCGGTTGCACCGCCACACCACCCAGGTGACGCCCCGCAGCGGGCCGCGGCGGCCGATGCCCGGGGTGTCGGTGGAAGGGCTCGACGCGGGAGTGGTCGTCGTGGCGCTCATGCGGCGTGGTCCTTCCGGAAGCCGGTGGCGGTGGTGGTCGTGCCCGCCGGGGCGGTGGTCGCGGTGGTCGCGGTGGTGACGGCGGTGTCGGGCGTGATCAACGAGGGGGCCCCGGGTGAGCGCAGATAGCCGAGCAGCACCTCTTCGAGGGTGGGTTCCGCGCTGTTGTACTGGTCGCCGGGGTCGGCCCCGGCCCGGATCAGGGCGGTGAACTGGCGCCCGGTGACCCGGGAGTCGATCACGGTGTGGCGCTCGGCGAACCCGGGCGGCAGCACTCCGTCGCCGGCGGGCCGGGCGCCGGGGTCGGCGAGCCCGGTGACCAGCAGATGGGCGGGGAGCAGCTCGTCGGTCGCACCGGCCATCCGCAGCCGTCCCCCGGCGAGTACGAGCAGGTGGTCGCACATCTCCTCCAGCTCGGAGACCAGGTGCGACGACATCAGGACGGTCGTGCCGCGCTCGGCGGCCTCCGCGATGAGCAGGGCGGAGAGTTCATGGCGCGCGAGGGGGTCGAGATCGGCCATCGGCTCGTCGAGGAGGAGCAGTTCGGCCTGCTTGCCGAAGGCGAGGGCGAGCGCGACGCGGGTGCGCTGGCCGCCGGAGAGGGTTCCGACCTTCGCATCGAAGGGCACCTGCCCGGCGGCCACGATCCGTTCGGCGGCCGCCTGGTCCCAGCGCGGGTTGAGTTCGCGGCCGAGTCGCAGGGTCTCGGCCACGGTGAAGCCCTTGTACAGGGGCTTGTCCTGGTCCACCAGGGCGACCCGGTCGAGGGCGGCGGCGTCGGTGACGTCCGTACCGAAGATCCGCAGCCGGCCGGTGGACGGCCGGATCAGGCGGGCGGCGATCCGCAGGAAGGTGCTCTTGCCGGCTCCGTTGGGCCCGACGAGGGCGGTGATGGTGCCGGCCGGCAGCCGGAAGGAGCAGTCCTGGAGGGCCAGGCCGCGCAGGTACTTCTTGCCGAGGCCACGGGCCTCCAGGGCGTACGGATACGAGTCGTCGGTCATGCGTCCCCCGCTTCACTCATGCTTCCACTAGTTAGTTAGTGGAATGGTGGTGATTCTGGAGGACGGAAGCGGAAGAAGTCAAAGGGGCCCGCCGTGTCGGCGCGTCATGTCGGTGCGTCATGGCGGTGGGTCATGTCGGTGCGTCATGTCGGCGTGCCGGGGCGGCGCGTGGGGTCGGCGCGTGGGGCCGCCGTGCCCGTCGCCGGGATCGGACAGGGGGACGGGATCCCGGCGGACGAGGCCGTAGAACGCCTGGGCGGACGCCGATCAGCCGCAGCAGCCGGTCACCGCCGATCTCGTGGACGATCGTGTCGGTCGGCGGCCCGGCTTCGGACATCAGTGGCCGGGCGTCGGGTACGAGGGCTCTTCCCGTTCACGGACCGGTGGGCCCGGCGGGATGGGCGCGGACCTCGCCGGCCGCCTCCCGCCGGGACGCGGGCGCGGCGGCAGTCCCGTACGGCAAAGGCAAACGGCAACGGCAACGGCAACGGGCGGCGCACGGCCCGGTGCCGGAGCGGTCGTGCGCGGCGGCGTTCAGCCGATGGGCTCCACATGGCGGAGCTTGTCCGGGTTGCGGATGGCGTGGATCTGGGTGATGCGCCCGTCCACGATCTCGGCGCAGGTGACGGTGTCGGGCCGGCCGTCGACGGTGAACAGCAGTCCCGGGCGGCCGTTGACGAGAACCGGGTGCGCGTCGGTGCCGGGCGCCAGCTTCGCGAGTACGCCGGTGAAGAAGCGGGCGACCTTGTCCGCGCCGCGCTGCGGATGGAGGGCGGCCTGCACCTTGCCGCCGCCGTCGCTCCACGCCGTCACATCGGGGGCCAGCAGTTCCATCACCCGGTTGAGGTCGCCGCCGACGCACGCCGCCAGGAACTCGTCGGTGACCCGCCGCCGCACCTCGTCGGGGGTGTCGTAGCGCGGTCTGCGTTCCTGGACATGGGTACGGGCCCGGCGGCCGACCTGCCGTACGGACGCCTCGCTCCGCTCCAGCATCCCCGCGATCTCCGTGAACGAGAAGCCGAAGACCTCCTTGAGCACGAAGACCGCCCGCTCCAGCGGTGACAGGCTCTCCAGCACGACGAGCATCGCGAGGGAGACGGATTCGGCCAGCTCCACGTCCTCGGCCGTGTCGGGCCGGGTGACGAGGGGTTCGGGCAGCCAGGGGCCGACGTACCGCTCGCGCGTGACGGCCGCGGACGTGAGCCGGTTGAGGGCGAGATTGGTGACCGTCCGGGCGAGGTAGCCCGCCGGGTTCTCCACGCGGGTGGACACCTGGCTGCACCGCAGCCAGGTGTCCTGCACCAGATCCTCGGCGTCGGCGACGCTGCCGAGCATGCGGTAGGCGATGCCGAACAGCATGCGCCGGTTCTGTTCAAAGGTGGCGGTGTCGATCACGCCCGTGACGGTACTGCACACGCGTCCGAGAAGCCCTGGCTGGTGAGGCCGAAGGCGCTGTTGAGACGCGAGCGGTAGTTCTCCAGCGCGACCATGGCGGTCAGCTCGACGAAGGCGGCCTCGCCGAGCCGTGTCAGCAGGTCACGGGCGAGTTCGTCGGTGACGGCGGGCTCGGTCTCGGTCATGGCCTCGGCGTACTCCATGACGAGCAGTTCCAGCGCGGTGAAGGAGGTCCGGTGCTCACGCCACCGGGGGACCTTGGCGATCTTCTCCATGGGGAGGCCCAGGCCGTCGGCCTCCCAATGGCCGAAATCCATGCACCACGAGCAGTTGATCCGGGCCGCCGACGCCATGACGGCGAGCTGCTTGAGTCCCCGGTCCAGCGTGTTCCACTTGGCCACCGCGCGCTCGTGCCGCACATAGGCGCGCAGGACGCGGGCGTTGTGCCCGACGGCGAGACCGGGTTCGAGCACCTTGCCGTAGACGCGCCGGGAGTACCAGGCGCCCAGACGGTTGAGGAGGGTGTCGGGCGGGGTGAGCGGGATCCTGGCCATGGGTTGGCTCCGTCCTGTCGTACCTGTCGTACCTGTCGTTGCCGTACGGGTGTTCCGGCGGGCTTCCGCAGGTGGGACAGAACAGCCCGCCGGAGTGTGACATCCGGCGGGCGAAGGGAGCGGAGTACGGTCCGGAGGGGCCGCGCGGGCGTACGGCCGCGCGGCCCCCGGGGACGGGCGGCTACCCGCGTACGGCGGTCGCGAACACGCCCCGTACGGCCGTCCCGTCCGGGCCGGTCCACCCGGCGACCAGGCGTGCGGGAGCACTGTGCCCGTCCTGCGTACCCGTCGTGTCCCGAGGCTCCCCGGCGGAGTCCACCGGCAGCAGCACGCGGTTGATCCGTACCTCGGACCCATCCGCGGGAACGGCGCCCTCCACCACGACGGTCGGCTCCGTCCTGCCGCTCTCGCGCTGGTGCTGCGGCACCGCGACGCCGTCCAGAAGGGCCCGCAACTGGGCCGTCACCACCGGGTCGTACGTACCGTCGAAGATCCACCGGGTGCCCAGCACGCCGTGCTCGGAGGTGCCGATCAGGCCCTCGGCGGGGATGTCCGCCGACTCCGCGCCCCGGTAGCCCATCGGCACCAGGTACACCACCGGCTCGGGACCGGAGGTGTCGGTCACGACCATGATCTCGATGCCGACCTCCCCCGCCGGGTCGTCCAGGCGGAAGCCGCCGGAAGTGGCCAGCTCCGGGGTGGCGGCACCGCCCTCGTACCAGCTCTGCCGGGGGAGCCATGCGGTGAGCAGTTCCAGCTTGGTGGGCTTCATGGTGGTTGCGTGCAGGACGGCCATGCGGATGCTCCTCTGCTTCTGCGACCGGTCGCGGCTCCGGTCTCCGGAACGGGCAGGATACGGCGGCGGCAGCGACTCAAGCGACCGAAGCGACCGTCGGCGGGGGATGGGACGACGACAGCGTGGGGAGGCCGGGAGGAGGGTGCCCGTCCGAACAGCGGTCCGGGGCGCGGCGGAGGCTTACATTCCGCGCTGGTGACGCCGCTGTACGCCGTTACGGCACGCCCATGCGCGCCCCTAGGCTTTCCCCGGCGGAGCGGCCCGTCGCCCGCCGCCGCGCGCAGGAGGCCCACGTGACCGCCGCAGACCCCGTTCCCTCCCCCCGTCCGCCGCTGCACCACGCGATCCAGGGGGTGGTGGGACCCCCGTGCCCCACGGAACTCTCCGACGGCTCCCCCGGCTGGCTCGTGAGCAGACCCGGGGATGTCCGGCAGGTCCTCTCCGACGCCCGTTTCCGGCGTTCCAGCCTCTGGGAGACGGACGGCCCGGCCCTGTCCTCCGTACCGGATCTGGTGAGCAACCCGGATCTGATGTTCAACCAGGACGGCCCCGACCATCTGCGGCTGCGCCGCACCCTGCGGCGGGCCTTCACCCCGAGGGCCGTCGCCCGCTGGGAGCCCTGGATCGCCGCCATCGTGGAACAGTGCCTGGACGGGCTCGCGCGGTGCGAGCGGCCCGCCGACGCCGTGGAGCGGTACGCCCTGCCCCTGCCCGTCATGGTGATCAGCCGGCTGATGGGTCTTGACGAGTCGGTACGGGCACGGCTGCGCCACTGGGCGGAGCACGCCTTCTCCGACGGCTCCCACGACAGCGCCGAAGTGGCCTCCTCCCTGGCCGAGTTCGCGGAGGTCGGCTCCGCGCTGCTCGCGGAGCGGCGCCGGGCCCCGTCGGACGACCTGGTCAGCGGCATGGTCCGGGCGGCCGACGCGGAGGGCGGGGTGCCCGAGGCGCAGCTCGTGCAGCTGGTGTGCGGGCTGGCGATCGGCGGCCACGACTCCACCATGACCATGCTGAGCAACTGCCTGCTCTATCTGCTCGGCGAACGGCCCGACTGCTGGGAGCGGCTGGGCGCGGACGAGGGGGCGGCGGAGGTGCTCACGGACCGGCTGCTCCATCTGATCCCGCTGGGCGACGACCGGGGCAGCGCCCGGCACGCCGCCGAGGACATCGAGGTCGGCGGGGTCGTCATTCCGGCCGGTTCGGTGGTGCTCGCCGACTGTTCACTGGCCAACCGGGATCCCGACATCTTCTCCGCGCGGCCCTTCGACGACCTCTTCGCCCCGCTGGAGGCCCCGACGCTGGCGTTCGGCGCCGGTCCGCACTACTGCCTGGGCGCCTGGCTGGCCCGGCTGGAACTCCGGCTGGGCCTGCACCGGCTCGCGGCCCGCTTCCCGACGCTGCGCCTGGCGGAGCCGGCGGAGGGAGTGGAATGGCGGCTGGGCAGCAGCTCCCGCAGCCCCCGGCGGCTCATGGTGACCTGGTGAGCGGCTGACTGGAGCCCGGGGCCCGGCCCCTTCGCTTTCCTGGGCGGAGGGGCCGGGCCCCGGGCGTGCGGTGTCGGTGCGTCACCGCGTCAACGGGTGGGCTGGTCAGCTGGTCGGGAGGCCGAGATCCGCCGCGATCGAGCTGGTACGGGTGAAGACGGACTTCAGGTGCTCGGTGTCGCAGTACTTGTTCCCGGAGGTGACGACGCCGATCACCTTGCCGCCGGCGACGAGCGGGCCGCCCGAGTCGCCCCGGCAGATGCTGTTCTGCGTACCGGCGGGCGGCGTGCCGCACACCTTGCGGTCGAGGGAGTCGGTCGGTTCGGTGAAGGGGTCGCACTTCGCCAGCGGCGAGACGGTGAGCTGCGCCGACTTCAGCCGGGTGGCGTTGGTGTCGCGTGCGATCCTGCCCCAGCCCACGGCCTTCGCGGTGGTGCCGAGGGTGTAGAGGGCGGTGTCGTTCGGGCCGGCGACCGGCAGCGTGGCGTACGGCATCGACGCGGAGAGGGTCACCACGGCGGCGTCGTTGACCAGCCCCGTCCCGTCGTACTGGGGGTGGAGGGCGATCGAGCGGATGGCGCGGACCGTCCCCTTGGTGGACGACAGGTCGGTACGGCCGCCGATGACCTTCAGATTGGTGGAGGTCGCGTCGTCGACGCAGTGCGCCGCCGTGAGCACCTTGGTGGGCGCCACCAGGGTGCCGCCGCACACCTGCTGGTTGTCGGCGGTGGTGAACAGCATCGCGTATGGATGGTCGGTGACGGTGGTGTTCTGGCCGCCGTGGATGGCGGTGGCCGGGGCGGCGGTCGCCGCGAGGCCGGTCACGGCGAGCGCCGTGGTGGTGAGTACGGCAGCAGCACGCTTGGTGAACACGGGCATGGTTCCCCCTTCGATGCACGGCGCGGCCGGTACGACCGCGCGCTCCGCGCAGCAGGACGGGAAGATCGTCCGTGGCGTTCCATCTTCCGTCCACCGAGGGCCTGTTGAGATCCATTTCACTCTCCGCACGGGCGTTTCCACACGTTTTGATGCCTCCCGAGGACCCCAGGGCCTCCGTGACCTCCGCAATCTCCCTGTCGGGACCCGGTGGCCAAATTCGGTGGGCTGCGGCTGGTTTCCTCCGTAGGGTCACGCTCCGTGAAGCACCGTATGAGGATCCACCGCGTCCGGCTCGGCGCGGACGAGTACCGCGTGATACGCCCCGACCGGCCGGCCCGGGGTCTCTTCCTCCGTCCCGCGTGGGCGGCCGATCTGTACGCCGACGACGAGGGGGCGGCGCAACTCGCCGTGGCCTGGGGGCTCGCGGCTCGGTCCCCCCGGTCGCTGGTGTATCTGCCGATACGGGGGAACGCGGCGCCCGACGGGCTGCCGGTGGAGCCGGACGAGCCGGTCGCACCGCTGGATCTGGCCCTGGTGCACCACCGGTCGCAGTTCCCCGCGTCGCGGTGGAAGGCCGTACGGGCACGGCTCGGCGCCGGGGTGCCGCATACCGTGACGATCCCGGAGAGCGACTTCCAAGGGCCCGGGGCCGAACTCCACCCCCGTTACTGGACGGAGGAGTTCCGGGACCGTCTCTCCTTCGCGCGGGCGGCGGAGACGATGTTCGTGACCGGCAGTGCGGTGGCGTTCCGGGAGACCGGGGCCACGGTCCACCGGCTGACGGCCCCGCGGTACGCGGATCCGGGCGGCGGCGGGGAGTCCCATCGCTGTGTCGAACTCGACGCCGGTTCCCGGCATCGGCGTGGCGCCCGGGGGGACATCCCCGATCTGCTGCACATCCAGTACTGCGGCGACTGGCGGGCCACCGCGTAGGAGCCCGGCACCTCTCCCGGGCGGGTGGTGGGCGCGGCCGGTGCCGGGTTCAGAGGACACCGCGCAGGTCGATCAGTGGGCGGCCCGTTCCCGGGGCGGGTACGAGCTGGTCGCGGTAGCGGCCCTCGGCGAGCAGTTCGCACAGGTACATGCCGGGGAAGTCGAGCGTCGTCGCCCGGTCCGCGAGGGTGATCCGGGCGCGGCAGGAGGTGTCCCCATCGCGGAGGAGCAGGTCGCACCACTCGGGCCGGGGCGCTTCGAGCCCGGTGACGGTGATGCGCTCCTCGGCGAGGGCCACGGTCCAGGCCGCGAGGTCGTCCAGCAGCCAGGCGAGATGGAGCCAGGCCGGCGCGTCGGCGGCCGGTCGCCAGTCGGGCGGGCGGCGGCCCTCCGGAGCGGCGGAAGCGGGCGGGCCGCCCGCCTGGTAGACCGGCGGCCGGGCCGGGCCGGGCAGTTCGGCGAACGCGATCCGGCGGGTCGGGACCGTCAGTGCGGTCAGCCGGAAACGGTCGAGGCCGAGGTCGAAGACGACCTCCGCCGCGTGAGTGAGAAACGCGCTGTCCGCAGTGGCCACGGTGTCCCCCTTGTCCATCGGGCGGCCCACCCCGGGCGGACGGGACCGGGGAGCGGCCGGACGGAAGGTACGAACCTATCGCAGCGGTGGGGGCGGGCAGGGCCGATGGGTGCGCCGATAAGGCCTCCACCGGGTATCACCGCGTACGAGGTGCCGTGCCGGGGGATGCGCTCCAGGAATCTGGCCGAGTGTCTCCGGAAGTCTCCAGGAATCCCCGGGAGTCTCCGGAAATGACAAAGGGCGAGGGGGTCACCCACTCCTCGCCACTCTTAACTTATAGCGCACCGGGGGGCTTGCCACAAGGCCCCTGGCGTGACGCAGAATCGCCCATCCAAGCCGGAGACGGTGAACGCGGATACGCAGATATGCGGATATGGGTGTTGTGATGATTGATGTGATCGTTGCCGGTGCCGGGCCGACCGGGTTGATGCTGGCCGGCGAGTTGCGGCTGCACGGTGTGCGCGTGGTCGTCCTGGAGAAGGAGGCGGTGCCCGCCGGGCAGTCCCGCGCACTGGGCCTGCACGCGCGCAGCGTCGAGGTCCTGGACCAGCGCGGGCTGCTGGAGCCGTTCCTCGCGATCGGGCAGCGGTTCGCGGTCGGCGGTTTCTTCGCCGGCATCGACAAACCGTGGCCGGAGCGGCTGAACACCGCGCACTCCTATGTCCTCGGCATCCCGCAGGCGGTCACGGAGCGGCTGCTGGCCGAGCACGCCATCGAGGCCGGCGCGGAGATCCGGCGCGGCAACGAACTGGTCGGGGTGAGCCAGGACGAGGACGGGGTGACGGTCGGGCTGGCCGACGGCACGCGGCTGCGCTCGCGCTGGCTCGTCGGCTGCGACGGCGGCCGCAGCACGGTGCGCAAGCTGCTCGGCGTCGGCTTCCCGGGTGAGCCCACCCGGGTCGAGACCCTGCTGGCGGAGGTGGAGGTGGCCGTGGCGCCACAGGAGCTGGCCGCCGTGGTGGCCGAGGTCCGCAGGACGCACAAGCGGTTCGGGACCATGCCCCTCGGGGACGGGGTGTACCGCCTCATCGTGCCCGCCGACGGGGTGGCCGAGGACCGTACGGTCCCGCCGACGCTGGAGCAGGTCAAGGAGCGGACGCGGGCGATCGCGGGCACCGACTTCGGCGTGCACTCGCCGCGCTGGCTCTCCCGGTTCGGCGACGCCACGCGGCTGGCCGAGCGCTACCGGGTCGGCCGGGTACTGCTGGCGGGCGACGCGGCGCACATCCACCCGCCGACCGGCGGGCAGGGCCTCAACCTGGGCCTCCAGGACGCGTTCAACCTCGGCTGGAAACTGGCGGCCGAGATCAACGGCTGGGCACCGGACGGGCTGCTGGACAGCTACCACGGCGAGCGCCACCCGGTGGCCGCCGACGTGCTGGACAACACCCGTGCGCAGACCCAGCTGCTGGAGGCGGAGCCGGGGCCCCGGGCGGTGCGGCGGCTGCTGGCGGAACTGATGGACTTCGAGGAGGTGAACCGGTATCTGATCGAGAAGATCAGCGCGATCTCGGTCCGCTACGACATCGGCGAGGGCGAGGGGCCGGGGCAAGGGCAGGGGCAGGGGCAGGAACTGCTCGGGCGGCGGATGCGGGATCTGAAGCTGGAGCGGGGCCGCCTCTACGAACTGACGCACGGCGGCCGCGGCCTGCTGCTCGACCGGACCGGCCGGCTGTCGGTGGCGGGCTGGGAGGACCGCGTGGACCACGTCTTCGACGCCGCCGGGGAACTGGACGTGCCCGCGGCGCTGCTGCGTCCGGACGGCCACGTGGTGTGGGTCGGCGACGACCAGCGGGAACTGCTCGGCCGGCTGCCCAAGTGGTTCGGCGCCGCCGCCCGCTGAGCCTCCCCTCGTTCCCGAGGGCCGCCCGGACGGCCGCCGCGTTCCGTGAGGGATCATGCAGCCATGGCTCTCATGGAAACACTGGCTCGTGCGGAAGCGGACCTCGCGGCGGGTCGGATACCCCTGGCGCGGCAGCGGCTGCGCGGTCTGGTGTCCTCCTTCCCCGAGGACCTGGCGCTCCGGCGGCGCCTGGGCGAGGTCTACCGGCTGTACGGCGAGCCCGCCGAAGCCGGGCGGTGGATGTATCTGGAGGAGGACCGGGACCCGGCGGAGACCGCCGCGTTCGAGAAACGGTACTCAGCGCCGCTCCGGCGGATGCGGGCCCTGGCCTGGAACGCGCCCGAATCCCTCGCCGGTACCGCGTTCGCGGCCCGGCAGCTGACCGGCGTACGCGAAGCCGCCTCGGAACACACCGGGCGGCCGGTCGACTGGGCCACGATTCCCTTCGAACGGGACGGCGACGGCGGCGGCGAACCGGAGGACGATGGGGGCCCGGCCATCGGTCTGCCGGCCGGCGTCGGCATCGTGCTGATGCTGCTCGGGTTCTTCGCGGTCTGGGTGTTCGGGCTCGTCAGCTTCGTGCGCTGGCTCTGGCGGTGAGCGGTGAGCGGTGAGCGGTGGCCGCCGGCGTCACGGTTCCAGCCGGGCGAGCGCCCCTGTAGCCATGGTGACGTAGACCGCGCCGTCCGTTCCCACGGTGAGGCCGTGGGGTCCGGCGTCAGGGTCCGGCAGCTCGTACTCCTCGATGTGTCCGTCGGGGGTGATGGATCCGACCCGGCCGGTCGCCCACGCGGTGTACCAGCAGACCCCACGGTCCGGGTCGGCGATGATCGCGTGCGGGCGGCAGCCGCGATCCGGCAGGGAGAACTCCCGGACCGCGCCGTCGGTGTCCATCCGGCCGATCCGGCCGGCGGTGATCTCGGTGAACCACAGCGCGCCGTCCGGGCCCCGGGTGATGCCGACCGGGCCCGCGCCGGTGGCGGGCAGTGGATGGACGGTGATCCCGCCGTCGGTGTCGACGCGGCCCAGCGCGTCCGCGTGGTGGAGCGTGCACCAGAGCGCGTCGTCGGGTCCGGTGGTGATGGCGGAGGGAAAGGCCCCGCTCACGGGCAGCGGGATCTCGGTGACCGTGCCGTCGGTGCCGATCCTGCCGATCCGGTCGGCGTTCAGCTGGGTGAACCACAGTGCCCCGTCGGGGCCGGACACCATCCCGTACGGTCCGCTGTCGGGCGTCGGGAGGCTGACGGAGGACGCCGTGCCGTCGACGGTGATCCGTCCGATGCTGTGGTCCCGGTAGCGCGTGAACCACAGCGCGCCGTCGGCACCGGTGGTGATGACCGTCGGCCCGCAGCCCGGGGCCGAGAGTCCGTGGCGGTCGAGCCGGTGGGGGCCGCCGGGCGGATCTCCCGGTACGAGTCGGACGATCTCCCCGGCATCGACCAGGGTGATCCAGAGCGCGCCGTCGGGCCCGGTGGTGACGGCGTAAGGCCCCGCGCCCGGCTCGGAGACGGCGATCCGGGTCAGGAGGGAGGTGGTGGTGCGGTCGGGCATACGGAGTCCTTTCCATGGACGGACGGCTGGCATGCGGCGGATGACAGATGGCGCAGATGGCAGATGGCGCGCGTGCGCACGTACGACGGGACAGGAGCGGGGGTACGGGGGCGGGCGCTGCCCCCGTACCCGTGCCGTCTCCCTCAGGCCGTGACGGCGGCGGCCGCTCCGGACTTCGCGGCGGGGGTCGCCGTCAGATCGAGCCGGGTCCCCTGCCAGCGCCGGCACAGCAGGCGGTCGTGGCTGACGACCACGAGGGTGCCCGCGTAGTCGGCCAGCGCCGCTTCCAGCTCCTCGCCGAGCGCGGGGGACACATGGTTCGTGGGCTCGTCGAGGAGCAGGACGTCCGCCGGTTCGCTGAGCAGCCGGGCCAGGGCGAGCCGCTGCCGCTGCCCGGTGGAGAGGCCACCGACGGGGACGGTCAGCCGGTCACGGGTGAACAGGCCGAGCGCGAGCAGCCGTTCGGCGTGGTCGTCAAGGTGACCGGCGCGGCCCCGCGCGAAGGCGGCCAGCAGGGTGTCGCCCGGCCGGTCGAACTCCGGCTGCTGCGGGAGGTAGCCGATCCGGCCCCGGCGGGCGACCCGGCCGCTGTCGGGTGGGATCCGCCCGGCGAGGACGCTCAGCAGGGTGCTCTTGCCCGCCCCGTTCGCGCCGGTGACCAGCAGGTGTTCGCCCGCCGTGACCGTGAGGCCGACGGGGTGGAGGCGGTCCGTGACGGCGACACCGGCGGCGTCGAGCACGGCGCCGCGCAGCCGGCCCGCGCGCAGCACGGGGGTGAAGCGCAGTGGTTCGGGAGGTGCCGGGACCGGGTCGGCGAGCAGCCGGTTCAGCCGCTCCTCCGCCTGGCGGACCCTGCCCGCGAGGGACTGCTGCACCCGTCCGGCGGCGCGGTCGTACGCCATCTTGTTGCCGTCCTTCATGGCGCGGCCGGGGGCGACGCGGCGGGCGGTGGTCGCGGCGGCCTCGCGGAACCGGTCGACACCGGCCTGCCACTGGGCGTGGTCGTGGATCCAGCGCTGCCGGGCCGCCTCCTTCGCGGCGAGATGTCCGGCGTACCCGCCGCCGTGGCGGACGAGGGTGCGGCGGTCGGCGTCGACCTCCAGGAGGGTGGTGGCGACGCGTTCGAGGAAGAGCCGGTCGTGGCAGACGGCGACGGTGGTGCCCCGGCGGGTGCGCAGATGGTCCTCCAGCCAGCCGAGGGCGGACTCGTCGAGGTGGTTGGTCGGTTCGTCCAGGAGCAGCACCTCGGGGGCGGCGGCCAGGACGGCGGCGAGCCGGAGCCGGACCCGCTGGCCGCCGGACATGCTGCCGACGGTGCGGTCGTGGTCGAGGGCGCCCAGGCCGAGGCCGTGCAGGGCGCTTTCCACGCGCGCGTCGGCCTCGTAGCCGCCGCGCAGCTCGAAGACGGTCAGCAGCTCGCCGTACTCGGCCATGACCGCGTCTCTGACCGCGTCTTTGACCGCGTCATGGCCGGGGCCGGGGCCGGTGCCTGCGTGGGTACGTGTGTGGATGTCGGGGCCTGTGCCGGTGCGTGCGTCGGTGTCGGTGTCGCCGGCCGCCATCGCGGTCTCCAGGCGGCGCATGCGGCTCTCGATCGCGCGGAGTTCGCCCAGGGCCTCGTCCACGACCTGGCGCACGGTCGCGTCGGGGGACAGCCGTCCCTCCTGTGCGAAGTAGCCGACGCCGCCGTCGGACCGGACGACGACCGCGCCGTGATCGGGGCGGATCTCCCCGGCGAGCAGGCGCAGCAGGGTGGACTTTCCCGATCCGTTCTCCCCGGTGATCCCGGTGCGCTCACCGGCGGTGAGCGTGCACGTCACATCGTCGAGAACGAGCTTGCCACCCAGGGACTTGGTGACGGAACGAACGGTGATCTGCGTAGGCAAGGAGGCACTCCGGGGTACTCGCGGCGGTCTGGGGATGCGGGGACGGGTGAGCACTCCGGTGGAGCATGACGGCGACTCCTTAAAGCGACGTTTGTTGTGTTAGCATGTTGGCATGAGCCCGCCCCCTCCCGCAACCCCCTTCTCCGAAAGCCCTTCACCGCCCCCCTCGGCAGAGGCGGCCGACCCGCCGGAGACGCAGCCGACGTCCGCCCGCCGGCGCCCCGGCGGGCGGACCGCGCGCGTCCGCGAGCAGGTGCTCGACGCGGTCAGCGCCCTGCTGGTCGAAGGCGGCTACGACGCACTGACCGTCGACGCGGTCGCGGCTCGCGCGGGCGTGCACCGCACCACGGTGTACCGGCGGTGGAAGGATGTCGGCGGGCTGCTCGCCGATGTCCTCGACGCGGCGGGCGGCGACGGCTGGCGGCCCGCCGACACCGGCGACCTGACGGGGGATCTGACGGCGCTGAACCAGGAGATCCTGGCCGGCCTGAGCGCGCGTCCGCCGATCACCGAGGCTCTGATCGCGGCCTCGTTCCGGTCCGACGAGGCCGCCCGCGCGCTGCGGCGCTTCTGGGACGACCGGTACGAGCGCTGCGGAGCCGTCGTCGAACGGGCCGTCCGGCGCGGCGAACTGCCGGCGGACACGGACGCACGGCGGCTGCTGGTCGCGGCGACCGCGCCGCTCTACCACGAACTGGTACTGCTCCGTACGCCGCCGGACCCGGAGCTGCCGGCGCAGGCGGCCCGGAGCGCGGCCCTCGCGGCGGCGGCGGGCGCGTTCGGCGGCACGCGCGGATAGCCCACGGATCGCGTCCGCCATCCCGGCACCCCGCATCCGGCATCTCCGTTGACACCACTTCACTTGAAGTACTACGGTCACACCACTTCAATCAAAGTACTACGGTGAAGGTGTTCATGCGAAAGCTCGTGTACTACGTGGCCGTCAGCATCGACGGGTACATCGCCGGCCCCGGCGGGGAGTTCGACTTCTACCCGCTCGGGGACGAGCGGCAGGCGGCCGCCTACTCCGGGTGGATCAACGCCCGTTACCCGGAGACCGTCCCCACCCCCGGACGCGCCTCCGAGGGCCTGGCCGACGCCCCCAACAAGCGTTTCGACACGGTACTGATGGGCCGGGGCGCCTACGGCCCCGGTGTTGCGGCCGGCTTCACCAGCCCCTACGCCCATCTGCGGCAGTACGTCGTGTCCAGCACGCTCGCGCCCGACGTCGACCCCGCCGTCACCGTGGTCGCCGGGGACCCGCTGGGCCTGGTGCGCGGCCTCAAGCGGGAGGAGGGGCAGGACATCTGGCTCTGCGGCGGCGGTGTCCTCGCGGGCGCGCTGCTGCCCGAGATCGACGAGCTGATCATCAAGAGCTACCCGGTGGTCGCCGGGTCCGGCATCCCGGCGTTCAGCGGGGCCTTCGACCCCACCGTCTTCGATGTCACCGACCGTGCGTCGTTCGACAACGGCGTGGTCGTCACGCACTTCGCCCGCCGCTGACCGGCGACGGCCCCCGAGCGGTCCGGGCGCCCGAGCGCCCGAGCGCCCGAGCAGCCGTGGCCGCGCGAGCCCGGCCCGTACCCGTACTCCTGCGCGGCACGCGGACGTAACGCACTACGGTCGAACGCGGACGGACAGCCCACACCGCACCGGCGCGGGGCCGGAGCGGACGTACGGAAGCGGGGACGACGACGTGAGCGGCGGGACGGCGGCGCGGGACCGGATCGAGCGGCAGCACACGGAGCGGGAGCGGACCGAGCGCGAGCAGGCCGGGGGCGAGCAGGCCGAGCGGGAGCGGGCCGAACGGGAACGGGCCGAACGGGAACGGGCCGAACAGCAGCGGACCGAACAGCAGCGGACCGAACGGCAGCGGGCCGAGCACGAGCGGACGGCCGAGGCGATCAGGGCCGGTGACCAGGGCACGTTCACCGAGCTGGCCACCCGGCACCGGCACGAACTCCATGTCCACTGCTACCGCATGCTCGGCTCCCTCACCGAGGCCGAGGACATGGTGCAGGAGACCCTGCTGCGCGCCTGGGACCGGCGGCAGAGCTTCCAGGGCCGGTCCGGCTTCCGTGCCTGGCTCTACCGGATCGCCACCAACGTCTGCCTGGACGACCTGGCCAGGCGCCGCCGCCGGACCGTGGCGGCGGCCGGCAGCGACGGCGGCCCGGCCCGGTCGGCGACCGCCGAGGTGACCTGGCTCCAGCCCTGCCCCGACCGGCTGCTCGACCTGGCCGCGCCCGCCGGGACGGAGCCGGAGACGGCCGCCATCGGGCGGGAGACCATCGAACTCGCCTTCCTCGCCGCGATCCAGCATCTGCCGCCGCGCCAGCGCGCCGTCCTCGTCCTGCGGGACGCCGCCGGGCTGCCCGCCCAGGAGACGGCCGAAACCCTGGAGATGAGCGTCGCCTCGGTCAAGAGCGCGCTCCAGCGGGCCCGCGCCACCCTGCGCGAGCACCTGCCCGGGGAGCGCACGGAGTGGCAGGCCGCCACCGGCCCGACCGCCGCCGAACGGGCCCTGCTGGACCGGTTCGTCACCGCCTGCCGCAACGCGGACCTGCCCGCGCTCACCGCGCTGCTGCACGAGGACGCCTGCCAGTCCATGCCTCCGGCGCATCTGGTCTTCACCGGCCGGGAGGCGATTCTCGCCATGTGGCGGCCCGTCCTGGAGGGCGAGAGCGCGTGGGGTGCGTGGCACTCCGTACCGCTGGCGCTGAACCGGCAGCCCGCCGCCGTCAACTACGTCCGCAGGCCCGGCGACGCGGAGTACTCCGCCGTCAACATCGATGTCCTGCGGATCGAGCACGGCGTGATCACCGGCATCACCACCTTCGGCCCGGAGGTACTGCCCCTGGCCGGTCTCCCCCTCACCCTCGACCCCGCCAACGCGGAGCTGTGACGGCGATGTGACGCAGGACACGTCGCCTTCACCGATTCCTCCTGCCGTGCCCCGCCGTCATACGGGCACCAACAGCGCACGAGGGAAACGGATATCCACCCATGAGCAACCTTGACCGCATCGCCGACTCCGCCCCCCAGTCCGATCTGGAGCTGCGTTCCCTGCGCCGGCTGACCGGGACCTGGAAGGTGAGCGGCGGTGCCGAGGGGACCGTCACCTACCGGTGGCTGCCGGGGGAGCACTTCCTGCACCAGGACATCGACCTGACGCAGGACGGGCAGCCGGTCGTCGGCGTCGAGATCATCGGCCGTCTCAAGCCGTTCGGCGCCGACGCGGCCGGCGCCGACATCCACTCCCGTTATTACGACAACGCGGGAAACACGTTCGACTACGTGTACGACCCCTCCGCCGACGGCGACACGCTGACCATCTGGGCCGGGGAGAAGGGCTCCCCGGCGTACTACCGGGGAACCTTCAGCCCCGACGGCAACGTGCTCAGCGGCAGCTGGACCTACCCCGGGGGCGGTGGCTACGCGTCCGTCATGACCAGGATCCGCTGACACCGCTCCCCCGTACCCCGTACCCCGTACCCAGTGCCCCCGGGGTACGGGGCGGGGCGGTTCAGCGGGTGCGGCAGGTTCAGCGGGTGCGGCGGATGCGGCGGTGTTCCAGGAGGGCGGTGGCGATGGCCACCTGCGCCGGTTCCAGCGCGTTCCTGCCGTCCTCGATGTCCCACAGGGCGTTCTGGAGTACGCGCCCCAGCGTCCAGGCGACCGCCCTGTCCCGCTCCAGGCCGAGGGCGGCGGTCAGCAGGTCGAACCGGCGCAGCACCGCCCCGGTCACCCCGTGCGGCGAGGCCACGACCTTCTCCCAGGCGCTGTCCAGGGCGGGCAGCAGGTCGAAGCCGGGGTCTCCCGCGAGCGGTTCGGGGTCGATCGCCAGCCACGGTTCCCGCTCGCCCGCGAGCACGTTGCCGTAGTGCAGGTCCCAGTGGAGCAGCCGGTCGCCGCTCTCGCCTGCCACGTCGGCGACCGAGGCGGCGCACACCTCGATCAGCCGCCGCTCCCCCGGTTCGGCCAGTGCCGGCACGGCCCGCGGTGTCTGCTCCAGCATCGCGCGGGCGGTCGCGGCGAGGGTCCGCAGCCCGGGGGGCGCGGCCACGGAGGTGAGCCGGGCCAGCAGGCCCGCCAGCACCTCCATGGCGGTGTCGTCGTCGTCCAGCGCGGCCGGTGTGCGGCTCGGGTCGAGCCGTTCCAGCAGCTGGGTGGCGGTCGCGGTGTCGTGGTCGAGCAGCCGGACGACGCCGTCGCCGCGCCAGGCCAGCAGGCCGGCCGCCGTGCCGGCGTTCTCCTCGCGCGGCTGCTGGAGCTTGAGGGCGGCGCGCAGGCCGTCCTCGCGCACCACGGGCAGCACGAGCGAGGCCGTGCCGTGGCCGGCGGGGCCGTCGGGGCGCAGCCGCCAGCGGTCGAGGAACTCGGCGCCGAGCCGGGGCAGACCGGCCAGCCACTTCCGTGCCTCGGGCCCATGGAGGGCGTACGCGTCGAGGAACCCCCGGGGAACCTCGATCGGCGGCCGTGGGGTGACGGGGAAACAGGAAGACGGGAAACGGGAAGACGGCAAAGAGGAAGACGGCAAAGGGGAAGGGGAAGGCAAGGGGGAAGACATGGGTGGGGACTCCTCCGTCGGGTCCTGCGGGAACGCGAGGTGCGCAACGCGGTGACGAAGGAGGCGGCGGGGGTGCCCGGGGCGCGGGCAGGCGTCAAAGCATGTCGCCCACCTTAACTCCGGCCGCTGTCGGGTGGTCGGCAGCGTGCCCGTGATCGGTCGCGACGGGATCACCGGGCCGGGCCTTCCGCCGCCTGCGGCCGACGGCGTGCCCCCGCCCCCGCCCCCCGCGCTGCGCAGCTTTTCGGCCACGTACCGTCCGGTGTCCTCCCCCCTGGGCACCGGAACTCCCGGTGGCCCGCGCGCTTCTCGTCCGGGTACGGCGCACCCGGCGGCGCGTTCGTGTCTCCGCAGCTCATCCCGGCCGGCACCCGAGGCGGCCCCGGAGTCGGGGCCTCCACCGGGTGCCGGCCGGGGCCGTGCCCGACCGTCCCGGCGGGCCCCCGTGGAGCGGTCAGTTCAGGTTTCGGCCAGTCACTGCGGCGGTCAACCCGGTGATCGGATTCCACGTCTATGGCCCACGAATGGGCGCGGGTATGCCTTCTGCCGCCTCGCGAGGCCCGTGCCGAGGGCTGCCGTGCACCCGGAACCGAACTCCGAGGAGCAAGTTGCACAGGAACGACAGACGTATCCGCCGGTCCGCCGCCGCCATGGTGGCCGTGGCCCTGACCGCCGGCGGCACGGCCGGTACCGCTTCGGCGCAGGAACCGCCCGCGGGCACTCCAGCAGCCGTGAACACAGCGGAAGGCAAGGAAGGCACAGAAGGCGCGGAACGCGCCGGGAAGCGGCTGACGCTGATCACCGGCGATCAGGTACTGCTCGACGGCAGGGGAAGGGTCGCGGGAGTCAGGCCCGGCCGGGGCCGCTCGGGCATCCCCCTGTGGAGCAGCACCGCCGGGGGCCGCACCTCCGTGGTCCCGGCGGACGCCGCCCCGCTGATCACGGCGGGGAAGCTGGACCGGCGGCTCTTCGACACAGGCGAGTTGAGCCGCGCCATGGACCGGGCGGGCCCGGACGGCGGACTGCCGTTGATCGTGGCCTACGAGGGCGGGGGCGGCGCCGCGAAGGCGGCCCGCGCCGGTGTGCGCGGCGCCGGGGACACCCGGGTGCGCCGGACCCTCGGACCGCTCGGCGCGGACGCGCTCTCCGCCCCGCGCGCGGACCCGGCCCGGCTCTGGAAGACGCTCACCCGCGAGCGGGACGGGCGGCGCACGGTGGCGGCCGGAATCAGCGGCATCTGGCTGGACGGCGTGCGCCGGGCCACGCTCGACACCAGCGTGGGCCGCGTCGGCGCCCCGGCCGTGTGGAAGCAGGGCTTTCGGGGGGACGGGGTGACGATCGCGGTCCTCGACACCGGCGTGGACGCCACCCACCCGGATCTCCAGGGCCGGGTCCGGGCGGAACGGAACTTCACCCAGGACCCGGACGCGAAGGACCGGAACGGCCATGGCACCCATGTCGCGTCGATCGCGGCGGGCACGGGGGCCATGTCACGGGGCACGTACACGGGAGTGGCGCCGGGTGCCGCGCTGCTCGCCGGGAAGGTCCTCGACGACTTCGGCGGCGGCCTGGAGTCGGACGTCATCGCCGGGATCGACTGGGCCGTCGCCGAGGGTGCCGACATCGTCAACCTCAGCCTCGGCAGCGCCGACACCCCCGGGGAGGATCCCCTCGAAGCCCATGTCGACCGGGTGTCCCGGCAGCAGGGGACGCTCTTCGTCGTCGCGGCGGGCAACAGCGGTCCCCTGCCGGGCACGGTCGACTCCCCGGGCAGCGCCGACGCCGCGCTCACGGTGGGCGCGGTGGACGACCGGGACCGGATGGCGGCCTTCTCCGGCCGTGGCCCGCGCACCGGTGACAGCGGCCTCAAACCGGATGTCACCGCGCCCGGTGTGGCCATCACGGCGGCGTCGGCGGCCGGCAGCGCGACGGCCCGGCTGGAGGGCGAGAACCCTCCGGGGTATGTGACGCTGGACGGTACGTCGATGGCCACCCCGCATGTCGCCGGAGCCGCCGCCCTGCTCAAGCAGAAGCACCCGTCCTGGAACGGTGAGCGTCTCAAGGCGGCGCTGACCGGATCGGCGAAGGACATCGGCCGTCCTGCGTACGAGCAGGGCTCGGGCCGTGTCGCGGCGGACCGCGCGCTCGACGGAACCGTGCTGGCGCGACCCTCGTCGCTCGGTTTCGGGGTCCAGTCGTGGCCGCACGGCGACGACAGGCCCGTGACCCGGACCATCACCTACACCAACACGGGCGGCTCCGCCGTCACCCTCGCCCTGTCCGTGTCCGGCACCGGCCCCACGGGCAGGCCCGCGCCGGCGGGGTTCTTCACCCTCGGGGCGCGTGAGGTGACCGTACCCGCCGGGGGAAGCACGTCGGTCACCGTGACCGCAGACACCCGTATCGGCGGCACGCTGGACGGCCACTACTCGGCGGCGGTCACGGCCACCGGCGGCGGGCGGACGGTCCGCACGGCCGCCGCCGTCGACCGGGAGGAGGAGTCGTACGACCTCACCGTCAAGGGGCTCGGCCGTGACGGCAGGCCCGTGGGCGGTTTCGAGGCCCAGATCGCCCACTGGCCCTTCCGGTACGACCCGTACCGGATGAGCGGGGGCCCGTCGGGGGTCGCGACGGTGCGTCTTCCCCGGGGGACCTACTTCCTGAACGCGGTCCAGCGGGGCGAACGGGGGATCATCGACCAGTTCACCCAGCCCCAGGTGGATCTCCGCAAGGACACCACCATCACCCTGGACGCCCGTCGTACCAGGCCGGTGAGCATCACCGTGCCCGACGCCGGGGCCAGGGAGACCTACAGCGGAACGCTCGTCGGACGCCAGGACCCCGGCGGAAACCCCGACAGGGACCTCCTCTTCGGCGGCCATCTGGAGTCCTTCGCCCTCAGCCGTTTCGCCCATCTCGGTCCGCGCGTCGGCGACGGCACGCTGGTGCAGTCCTGGCACGGGGAGTGGGAGAGGGGATCCGGCACCGCCTATCACATCGCCACCGGCGGCCGGGTCGACCGGGTCGCCACCGGATTCACCCGGAAGTTCGCCCTGCGGGACCTGGCGAAGGTCCGGGCCGGCCTCGGCGCGCCGGGAGCCTCACGGCACGGCATGCTGATCCTCAGCGGCTGGGCCGACGGCGTCCGCGGCAGCCTCGGCCCGATGACCGACGTACGGCTCGGCGGTGTCCGCACGCTGTACGTCTCGGGGTCCCGGGCCCGGTGGGACACGCATTTCGAGCAGTTCCGCGACCCCGGGGGCGAGGCCACGTCCGCCCGTTATCTGGCGGAGTCGCGGCGTTTCCCGGCCGGGAGGACCTCCGGCGTACGGTTCAACACACCGGTGTTCGGCCCGGCCGTCGGCCCCGGACAGGGTGTCCTCCGCCAGGGGGACGAGATCCGGGGCCGTCTCCCGGTCGTCGCGGACGCCGCGGGCCACCCCGGCGTCTCCGACTTCACCTCGGTACGGACCGTCCTGCGGCGGGGGAGCACCACCGTGGGCGAGAACGAGGACCCGCTGGCCGCAGGGTCCTTCACCGTCGGCCCCGAGGAGGCCGCGTACACCCTGTCGACCTCGGTGGAGCGCGCGCCGGAGGTCTCCCGTGCCGCGCGTCGCGTCGACGCCTCCTGGACCTTCCGTTCGGCGCGGCCGCCGGGCGGGACGGAGGTCGCGCTGCCCGTCTCCACGGTCCGCTTCGGCGTACGGACCGCGCTCGACGGCACCGCACCGGCCGGTGAGCGGCAGCGGGTCCCCGTGACCGTCCAGGGGCCCGCCGCCGGAGCCGGCCTGAAGTCGCTGACGGTACGGGTCTCCTACGACTCCGGTCGCACCTGGACGAAGCTCCCGGTGACCCGGGGCACCGTCACCCTCACCAACCCCGGCCGGGGCAGGGCCCTTGCGCTCCGTGCCCAGCTCGCGGACGTCCGGGGCAACACGGCCTCGGTGACCGTCCACGACGCGTACCACGGCGGATAGCCGGGCCCGCGGGAGGGGAGGAGTGCGCGCCGCCGCGTACCGCCGCGGTGTCAGGCCGCCTCGGTCGCCCCCGTGTACTCCTCCCACTCCGCCTCGGGCAGTTCCCCCCGCGGGAAGCGGCCGGGGCGCGGCACCCGCTGGAAGAAGGTGGCGGCGCGGGCCAGCGCCCGTTCGTCGGTGCGGACCTGGCCGGGCTTCGAGCCGTTGCCGAGCAGGACGCCGCCGAAGCGCATCCCCAGGAACGCGGCCGAGTGGTCGAGCGTGGCCACGAGCGCGCCGGCGCGGGACTCCTCGCGGTCGGCCATGACCGTCACGCCCCACAGGGTCCGGTCCGCCATCCGCTCCTTGAAACGGAGACCGGGAATGCCGTGCCAGCCGGACCAGTAGTCGAGGTAACGCTTCATCTGGGCCGAGACCGTGTACCAGTACAGCGGTGTGACCAGCACGATGTCGGTGGCCGCGAGGGTGGCGTCGCGCAGCTCCGCCTCGCTCCCGGAGACGGGCCACTCGCCCGTCTCGTGCCGTCCGTCCTGGAAGTCGGGCAGGTCCAGCCGGGAGAGGTCCACCCAGCGCCGCGGCACGCCGGCGGGGAGCCGTTCGGCGGCGGCGCGGGCGAGGATCTCGCTGTTGCCGTCGGGCCGGGAGCTGCCCAGGACGAAGAGGAACGAACGGCCGGTGGGTCCCCCGGCCCCGGTGTCCGTGTCGGGCTCGGTGTCGGTGTCGGTGGTGACGGCGGTGGTGCCGGCAGTGGTGGTCTGACCGCTGGTGTCGCTGCTCATGCAACGCACCAACTCACCCTGCCCCGTGGCCTATTCCACCCATCACGTGAACGGTCAGGTCAGGTCAGGTCAGTAGGACAGGTCGAGGTAGTCGATGTCGGTGATCTCGACCTCCAGTTCGGCGGCGCGGGCCCCGTCGTCGCGGAAGTACACCCGCTGAAGCCCCTCGGCCACGATCCCCCGGAGCCGTCGGTCGTCGGCGCCCTGCCGCTGGGCGGTGAAGAGCCGGTCCGCGTAGTCGGGCGGGAGATGGACGGTGAGACGGCGCAGCCGGGGGTCGTCGGTGGTGCCGATGGGGGCGGAGTAGCCGAAGCGGGCGCGGGTCTCGACGGTGATTCCGGTACGGGCGGCCGCCTCGCGGCGGCGGCGTTCGCGGACGCGGGGCTGCCAGCGGGCCCGTACCTCCTTCTCGATCCGGTCGGCGATCGGCGCCGGCGGGGTCTTCCGCTCCCCGGACAGATAGCGCTCGACGGAGCGGCGGGTGACCCCGATCGCCTCCGCGACCGCCTTCGTCGTCCGCAGCCGGCCGAGCAGGAAGCGGACGCGGGCCTGGGTGCCCTTGGGCGGCTCGCGGGTGAACAGCACCTGGTCGGCGCGGACCAGGGCGTCGTCGATGTCCCCCACGGGCTACTCCCCTTCGTCCAGGACGGCGTCGCCGCCCTTGATGTGGCGGGCCGGGTTGTAGCCCTGTTCCATCAGGTCCACGGCCCACGCCAGCTCCTGGACCCCTTCGACCTTGGCGAGGCCGGGGGTGGCGCCGAGCCGGAAGCCGCCCGGCAGGACGCGGCCCTCGGGGGTGAGGGGGAGGAAGTCCAGCGGGGACGGCCCGGCGGAGGGGTAGACGACGCAGTCGGACAGGGCCGCGAGCGGGTAGAGGCCGGTCTCCCTGGCGGTGTTGGCCATTTTCCGGTGCATGTTGACGCGTGCCTTGGCGATGACGGCGGCGCGGATGTCGGGGCGCCAGGTGGGGCGCTCCAGGGCGGGCCAGCGCTCGCCGTCCCGGTAGCCGGCGCCCTGGGGGCGTTCGCGCAGCTTGCCGATGCCGCCCTTGACGGTGGACTTGACGGCACAGAGCACGGCGGCGAGTACGGGGTCGCGCTGCTTGTGCCCGTCCATCGCGGCGAGGAAGGCACGTTCGTCGGTGTCCTTGCCGACGGGGACGCCGAGTTCGGCCATGGTCGTCACGTACGCGCTCTTGAGGCGGTCGTGCCAGGGGTCCAGGAACGCGCCCGTCCCGTACCGCAGATACCCCTCCAGGGGGCGGACGTCGGCGCCGAGTTCGACCGCGTACGCGACGGTCTGCGTGGTGTACCAGGCGGGGCCCTCGGGCCGGGCGCCGGTCGGGGTGAACGGTGACGGGAGCCGGGGGTCGAGTTCGACGTGGGAGAGGTCGACCAGCCAGCTGCCGGGGATCTTCGGGTCGAAGGCGGGGAAGTCGGCGCGGACCGCTTCGCCGAGGCCGACCGGCAGCCGGGAGGCGGCGGCGAGGAAGGCGGTGTTGATGTCGAGCCCCACGGCGTACGGGAGCAGGCACTCCGCGTCGGACAGGAGCGCCGGGTCGCGGACCCACTGGTACGCCTCCTCGTCCAGGAAGCGGTCGGCGGGCCAGCCCTGGGCGACGGGGTGTTCGGCCGGGGCCTCGGGCGGGGCGGGGTCGACGGGGCGGGTGAGCGCGCCCGGGTTGGGCGCGGAGACCCAGGCCCCGGTCGTCCCGTCCTTCGCCGGCCGGGTGGGCGGGCGGAGCGCGGTCATCAGCTCCAGGCCGCTGACGGCGGTGGAGCCCCGGGGGGTGAGGACGCGGGTGGCGTACAGGCCGAGCGCGCGGGCCAGGTCGGCCGGGGGGAGGGCGGCGGCGTCGGCCCAGGCGCGGCTGTCGAGGGCGCCCCAGGGCAGGACGGCGAGCTGGACGCACTGGCGGCCGCCGGTCGTCGCGGGGCGGTAGACACGGGGCCAGGGGCCGAAGCCGCGCTGGGTGAGCTTCCACTTCGCCCGGGTGATCTCCTTGACCACGGGGTGGTCGGGGGGCAGCCGCAGGCCCCGGCGGTCCTCCAGGACGGCGGGGAGGCCGAGGCGTTCGGCGGCGGACGCGGTGAGGACGACGAGGGGATCGGCGTCCTTGCCGTGGCGGTGCAGCCGGGGGGCGCCGAGGCCGGATTCGGCGAGGGTCCACTCGACCAGCTCGGGGACGGTGGTCGCGGGGCAGTCCAGGAGGGTGCCGTCGAGGGTGTGAGCGGTGCCGTCGCCGTCGAGGACGGCGAGGGGGCCGGAGGGGAAGCGGGGGTCGCGGGCGACCGCGTCCCGGGGGGCGCGTCCGGGGCCGGCGGCGGGCGCGGGCCGGGGGGCCGGCCGGGGCGCGGATCGAGGGGCAGGGGTACGTGACGCGGGTGCCGTGGCGGGCACTGATGCCGGGGGTGGGGGCGGTGCCAGTGGCGGGGGCGATGCCGTGGCTGGTGCCGTGGCTGTGGCTGCGGCCTGGCCCGGTGCCTCGGGCGGTGTCGGTACGGGCAGGGCGGCCGGCGCGGTGGCGGTCACGGTGGTCGGCGCGGCCGGCGGAGTGGTCGGCACGGTCGCCGGGGTGGTCGGCGCGGGGGGTGTTGCGGCCGGGGCGGCCGCGGGAGCGCCGGCGGTGTCAGGACCGACCGGGGCGGCAGGGATGGCCGGGATGGCCGGCGCGGTCGGCGCCGGATACTTCGCGGACCAGCCCTCCAGCAGCCGGGCGTACGCCTGCCGCTTGGGCGCCTTGGGCTCACTGCGCCCGGCCTCCCAGGCACGGACGGACTCCCGGCGCACCTCGAAGATCTCCGCCAGTTCCTGCTGGGTCACCTTCGCCGCTTCGCGCAGCCGCTTGCGCTCGGCGGGCGGCGGCAGTTCGTCGGGGCGCGCGAGCAGCGCGTCGACCCGGGCGAACAGGGCCTCCTGGCCGTGGGACATCCTTGCACCTCCGCACGGCACACTACCCTTCCCGCTACTCATTCCGGTGCTCACACCCCCGGGCGTCGGTACCGAGCGGTCCGGGGCGGCTCCCGCGCCGGGAACGGCCTGCGGGGAACGAACTGCGCAAAACGTCTGCGGAATGTGCGGAATAGTCCGTCGACCTGAATATTGAGTCGCCGGGGGCGGACGCCCGGTGGCACCCTTCCGTCATGACCGCACTACGTCAGATACGCGCCCAGCACGATGCCCGGACGATCGTCGTCTACCAGGCGTACTCGTCCGCGATCGCCGATCCCGCCCTGCGGGAGGGCCGTTTCGTACCGCCGTTCTCGTTCCAGCGCATGACCTGGATCAAACCGTCCTTCCTCTGGCTCATGCACCGCAGCAACTGGGGTCAGAAGTCCGGCCAGGAGCGCATTCTCGCCATCCGCGTCACGCGGGAGGGCTGGGAGGAAGCGCTGTCCCAGGCGGTGCTGACCACTTCTCATCCGGATCTGGTGGCCAAGGCTCCGGTCCATGTCCAGTGGGACCCCGAACGCTCCCTGCGCGGAGCCGCCCTCAACCACTACAGCATCCAGGTGGGTATCGGCCGGGGGCTGATCAAGCGGTACGCGGAGGAGTGGGTCACCGGCCTGGAGGACATCACCCCCCAGGTGCGGAAGATCGCGCAGCAGGTCCGGAACGGCAAGGCGGCGAACGCCCAGCGGCTGCTGCCGCCGGAACGGCTCTACACCCTGCCCCGGGAGCTGGCGGGCCGCCTCGACATCGACGTCTGATCGACGTCTGACGGAGCGGCCGGCCCCGGCCGGGCAGCCGGTGCCAGTGCCGTCCGGGGGGTCACCTCGGGGAGCCGGGTGGCTGCTCTCCGTCGGCCGGATCCTGCGGGTCCTGTGCGGCGGCCCGGCGGCGTGCGTGCCATGCGCGCGCAATCTCGTCCAGGTCGTACGGCTTGAGCCCCAGCGGCGGGCCCGGCGGGGGCTTGAGCATCATGTCGCGGATCTTGGGGTTCACCTCGGCGACGATCCGCCGGGCGGCCGTCGCCGAGGGCGCGGCCCAGGCGGCTTCGAGGGCGTCCTCGGCCTCCTTGCGCAGCGCGAGGGAGGGCGGCAGGACCGCCAGCCCCTCGCGGACCATCTTCCGTTTGATCCACCACAGTTCGTCGTAGGGGGCCTCGATCTCCTCGGGGAGCGGCTTCCCCACCCCCGTCAGCGACGCGAAGTCACCGCGTGACTCGGCGTCGCGGATCTGCTTGTCCACCCACGATTCGAAGCTGACTCCCGGAGGCTTCCGCTCGTTCATGGGTCCATTGTCCAACAGTCGCCCCCGGTCCGGCGGGGCCGGGGGCGACCGCGGGACCGGGGAGGGGTCAGCGCGCGGCCGGGGCGGGCAGCGACTCCACCGCGCGGGCCAGGCTCAGGCCGCCGTGTCCCTGCGCGATCTGGGTGGCGAGCAGGGCCCGCACCGGGGCGATGAGGTCGGTGGGCAGCCCCTGGGCCTCGGTCGCGGCGAGGATGCTGTCCAGGCCCGCCGCGTTCATCTCCAGGCTGGAGGTGTCGGTGGAGTAGTCACCCGAGTCGATCTCCCGCGCGAAGCCGGGGAGGGCGTCGGCGGCGGCCTTCAACCAGGTCACCAGGTGCTCCGTCAGATCGGCCGCCGGGATCGCCGCCGACCGGGCCAGCGCCATGGCCTGGAAGAACCCCGCGAACATGCCGTACATCCCGCTCAGTACCGCCACGTCGTGGACGGCGGCGAGGCTGGGGTCCGTACCGACGAAGACATCCCGGCCGAGGAGCGCGAGCCGCTCACGGTGGCGCTCGTGGGCCGCCGCCGAGCCGCTGTAGAGGACGAAGGCGTCGGCGGTGCCGAGCGTCTGCGGTACGGCGTACACAGCTCCGGCCAGGTAGTCGGCGCCCGCGTCCGTCGCCCAGGCGGCGAGTTCGCCGGACGGGCCGGGGGTGCTGCTGGTGAGGTTCACCAGGGTCCGGCCCTTGAGCGCGTCGGCGGCCGGGTCCAGGACGGCCCGCGCGGTGTCGGAGTCCAGGACGGCGACGACGACCAGTTCGCTCGCGGCGATGGCGGCGGCGGGGTCCTCGGCCCGGCGCGCGCCCCGGGCGACCAGCGCGTCGGCCCGGGACCGCGTGCGGTTCCAGACCGTGGTGGGGTGCCCCGCGTCGAGAAAGGCGGCCGCGATCGCCTGTCCCAGATTGCCGAGACCGAGCACGGTGACCGGCTGGGGGGTGGCGGTGACATTGGCGGTGGCGGTGGCGGTGGGCGTGGCAGTCATGGGGTGCCTCCTGGGTGGTCCGCTGTGATGCGGTGGTTGTGGTGCGGTTGGCTGTGGTGCGGTGGAACAGGACCAGCGTGTACGGGGGCGCTGCCGATGCGCTGCCGATGCACTGTCGGTCCGCTGCCGCCCGCTGTCACTGACCGCTGTCACTCCCGCTGCCACTGCCCGCCGTCGCCGCTGTCACCGCCGCATGCTGTGACCCGCATGCCCGCCGCCGCTTTACCGTTGCCGCCGTTGTTACGTCGGCGGGCGGCCGCCCGCGCCGAGCCGTACGGTGCGCCGCTCCCGGTCGATCCCGGCGACGACCACCACGGCCTCGTCGCCGACCTGCGGCGCGGACCGCTGCTCCGGCGCCGGCCGGAGCAGCCCCTCGATCCCGTCGGCGACATCGACGAAGACGCCGAAGGGAACCACCTTGGTCACCCGCCCCCGCAGCTCCTGCCCCACCGTGACGCTGTCGGCGAAGGCGGCGAAGGGGTCCGGCAGCGTCGCCCGCAGCGAGAGGCGGGCCTCGCCGTTCCAGGTGTCGAAGTACAGGAACGCGCAGGAGACCCGCTGCCCGACCGCCACGACGTCGGCGGCGGTGTCGAAGGGCAGCCAGGAGAGTTCGGGGTACGCGATGAACCCGACGCCGGGGAGGGCCGGGTGGCGGGGGCCCTCGTCCAGCGCCACGAACACGCCGTACGACTCGATCGAGGCGATGGCGCCCCGCAGGGTCCGGCCGGGGCCGAGCGAGCGCAGGAACGCCCAGAGTTCCCGGTGCTCGGTCGGGGCGGGCCACAGCCGTACCCAGCCGCGGTCCGGGTCGGCGTCGGCCACTTCCGCGGTGATCCGCTCCCCCGCCACGGCCCCCGCGGCGGTGGCCGGTCCGCCGCTCCGCCAGAACGGGCCCGTCGAGTCGATCACCCCGAGCGGGCGCGCGGGAAACCCGTCCAGGGTCACCGACACCGTCCGGGACACCTCCGCCACCGTGCCGCCGACGACATCGCCCACCCGGAGCGCCGCCAGGAACTCCCGTACTCTCTCGCCCTGGTCGCCCCGGTCGCCCCGGTCACCCCGGTCACCCCGGTCGCCCCGGTCGCCCCGGTCACCCGGCGCCGCCGCCTCCGTACCGCCCATGCGCCGATGCTCCCACGCCCGGCGGACCGGCCCGCAGGACGCGGGTCAAGCCGGTTAAAGTGATCGAATGCGTTTCGGGGTGCTCGGTCCGCTGACCGTGTGGACAGCGGACGGGGGGCCGGTGGCCGTGCCCGGTACGAAGGCGCGCGCCCTGCTGGCCCGGCTGCTGGTGGCCCCCGGGCGCCCCGTCTCCACGGACCGGCTGGTGGACGACCTCTGGGGCGACGCCGTACCCGACCATCCGCGCAACGCCCTTCAGGGCCAGGTCTCACGGCTGCGGGCGGCGCTGGACCGGGCCGAGCCGGGGGCCCGGGGTCTCGTCGTCCAGGACACCGCCGGTTACCGGCTGCGGCCGGAGCCCGGGGCGGTGGACGCCGAACGGTTCGCGGAGCTGCTGCGGCGGGCGCGGACCGGCGCGGACGCCGGAGCGCGGGTGGCGCTGCTGACCGGGGCGCTGGGGCTGTGGCGCGGTGACGCGTTCGCGGGGTACGCGGACCGGCCCTTCGCGCGGGCGGCCGCCCACCGGCTGGAGGAGGACCGGCTGACCGCCCTGGAGGACCGGCTCGCCCTCCGGGCCGACCTCGGCGAGTACGCGGAGATCGCCGGGGAGGCGGAGGAGCTGGTCGCCGCGCACCCCCTGCGGGAGCGGCTGCGGGCCGTCCAGTTGCGGGCGCTGTACCGGGCGGGGCGCCAGGCGGACGCGCTCGCCGGGTACGAGAGCCTGCGGCGGACCCTCGACGACGAGCTGGGGCTCGCCCCCGGGGCCGAACTGGTGGCACTGCACGGCGCGATCCTGCGGCACGACCCCTCGCTCGGCGGCAGCGGCGACGGCCCTTCACACGAGACCAGCGGCGGCGGGGCGGTGGCGGCCCGTGCGCGGACGGACGGCCCTGAGACCCCCGTACCGCAGTGGTCCGGTGGTGTCCGGCTGCCGGCGCCGGTCACGGAGCTGGTCGGGCGGGAGGAGGCGGTGGCCGGGGCGGCGCTGCGCCTGGCGGGTTCCCGGCTGGTGACGTTGACCGGCCCCGGCGGGGTGGGCAAGACGCGGCTGGCCGTCGAGGTGGCGCGGCGGGGCGCGGACCGGTTCCCGGACGGGGTGGTCCTGGCGGAGTTCGCCGGGCTCGCCCCGGCCCCCGGGACGGGTCCGGACGAGGTCGCCGAGGCCCTGCTGACGGTGCTCGGCGTCCGGGCGGCCGGTGACGGCGGGGCGCGCCTGTCGCCGCGCGAGCGGCTGGGGCGGATGCTGCGCGAACGGCGGCTGCTGCTCGTCCTCGACAACTGCGAGCATGTGGTGGAGCCCGTCGCCGATGTCGTGGGCGGCCTGTTGCCGGGGGCGTCCGGTGTGTCGGTCCTGGCGACGAGTCAGGAGCCGCTGGGTGCCGCCGGGGAGTCGGTCCTGCCGGTGCAGCCGCTGCGGCCCGCCGACGCGGTGGCGCTGTTCACCGCCCGCGCGGCCCTGCCGCCCGGTTTCGCCGACGACCCGGGCGACGCGGCCGCGCTCGCCGCCCTCTGCGCGCGCCTGGACGGTGTTCCGCTCGCGCTGGAGCTGGCGGCCGCCCGTGCGCGGAGTCTCGGCGTACACGGTCTGCTGCACCGGCTCGACGACCGGTTCGCGCTGCTGTCCGGCGGCCCCCGGAACGGGCCCGCGCGCCAGCGCACCCTGCGCGCGGTGCTCGACTGGAGCTGGGAGCTGCTGGCCCCGGCCGAACGGACCGTGCTGCGCAGGCTCTCCGTACAGGCGGAGGGCTGTGCGCTGGAGGCGGCGGAGGCGGTGTGCGCCGACGACGGCGCCCCCGGGAACAGCTCCGGGAGCAGCCCCGGGGAGGGCCCCGGAGAGGGCTTGGGGGACGGCTTCGGGGACGGTGGCATCGCCGCCGGGGACGTACTCGATCTGCTGGCGCGGCTGGTCGACCGGTCCTTCGTGGTGGTCGCGGACCGTGCCGGAGGGCCGGTGTACCGGCTGCTGGAGTCGGTGAAGGCGTACGGTGCGGAGCGCCTCGAAGCGGCGGGCGAGACCGGGGCCGTACGCGACCGGCACAGCCGCCACTACACCGGGCTCGCGCTGCGGGCCGCGCCCGAGCTGCGCGGGCCGGGCCAGCGGCAGTGGCTGGAACTGCTCGACGGCGCCTGCTCGGAGCTGCGGCAGGCGGTCGCCCACGCGGTGCGCGGCGGTGCGGCGGAACGGGCGCTGCGGACGGTCGACGCGCTGGTCTGGTACTGGGTGCTGCGGGGGATGCTGGACGAGGCCCGCCGGACGCTGGACCTGGTGCTCGCCATGCCACCGAAAACAGGTGCCGGTGGTGGCGGTGTCGCGTATGCGCGGGTCCGGGCCCGCGTGGTGGTGTGGCGGACCGGTGTCGCGCTCCTGGCCGGGGACGCGCCGGACGCGGCCGGGGCGATCGCCACCGCACTGGCCCCGTACCGGGCGGACGGAGGCGGCGACGATCCGGCGGGGTACGCCCGTGCGCTGTGGTTCCTGAGTGCGGCGCAGCTGGGGGCGGGTGACGTGGGTACGGGCGAGGAGCTGGCCGACGGTGCCCTGGAGCGGTTCGCGGCGCTGGGCGACGACTGGGGGACGGCGGCGGCGCTGAGCGTCCGTGCGCGGCACGCGCTGGCGCGCGGCGATCTGGCGGCGGTGCGGCGGGACGGTGAGCGCAGCGCCCGGCTGTTCACCGGGCTCGGTGATCCGTGGGGGCGGCTCCAGACGGTCTTCCCGCTGGCGGTGCTCGCCGAGGTCGGGGGCGACTACGAGCGGGCGGCGCGGCTGCACCGGGACGGTCTGGCGATCGCCGAACGGCTCGGTCTCGCGGCGGAGGCGGCGAAGCGGCACACCGGCCTCGGCCGGCTGGCGCTGCTGACGGGCGACCACGCGGCGGCGCACGACCACCACGAGCGGGCGCTGCGGCTCGCCCGCGACCACGGCCTGCGCTCGGGTGAGGCGGATGCCCGGTTGGGTCTGGCGCTGGGGGCGCGGCGGTCGGGCGGTTACGCGGAGGCGGAGGGGTATCTGCGGGAGCTGCTGTGGTGGTTCCGGGAGGTCGATTACGGGCCCGGTACGGCGCTGGTCCTGGCGGAGCTGGGGTTCGTCGCGGAGCTGCGGGGCGATCCGGCGCTCGCGGCGGCCCGGCACCGCGAGGGTCTGGCGGTGGCGCGCGGTCTCGGGGACGTGCGGGCCGTGGCGCTCGCCCTGGAGGGCCTGGCGGCGGCGGGTGCGGCGGCCGGCGCGTACGAGCGCTGCGCGGTGCTGCTGGGAGCGGCGGGCGCGGCCCGGGACTCGGTGGGTGCGCCGCTGCCGGTGGCGGAACGGGGGGACGTGGACCGGGCGGCGGGCCGGGCGCGTGGGGCGCTGGGTCCGGCGGGGTACGCGGCGGGGTACGCCCGGGGGAGGTCGCTCGGGGAGGGGGAGCTGGCGGCGTACGTGGGGGTGGGGTCCCACCTGTGAGGAGGGCCCGGACGGTCATGCGGGTGCGAGTGACGGGTGCGGGGCCTCGATGCGCGGCCCCGCACTCGTCATTCGTCACCCGTCACTCGTCACCCGTCACTCGTCGGGGCGGTGGTCAGCAGTACAGGTTGTCACCGGTCGGCACGCCCAGGATCTGGGTGAACTGACGGTACTTGTCGACGCGGCTCTGCACCTGTCCCGCGTTGCCGCCGTTGCACTCGATCGCGCCGTTGATGGACCGGATCGTCTCACCGAATCCGCGCTTGTTCACCATGGCGTCGTGGGGGGTCATCGTCCCCGGGCCGCTCTGCGTGTTCCAGTACCACAGGCCCGTCTTCCACGACACGGCCGCGTCGTTCTCCACCTGCCAGGGGTTGTTCAGCAGGTCGATGCCGAGCGCGTCGCCCGCCGCCTTGTAGTTGTAGTTCCAGCTCAGCTGGAGCGGTCCGCGTCCGTAGTACGCCGCCTGGCCGGCCGGGCAGCCGTACGGCCGGCTCCAGTCGCAGTAGTGCGGGTAGTTGGCCTGGTTCTGCTCCACGATGTGGACGAGGTCGCCGGTCTCGTGGCTGACGTTGGCGAGGAAGGCCGCCGCCTCCTGCTTGCGCACCTCGTCGCTTCCGGTGGTGGTGAAGCCCGGGTACGCGCCGAGGGCGGCCACGAGTCCGGAGTACGTGTAGAAGGGGTTCCGGTTCGGGAACATCTGGTTGAACTGGGCCTCGCTCACGGAGAAGCCGGCGGCGAGGGCCCGGGTTCCGACGGCCGCCTCGGCCGGGGTCGCGGTGGGGGCGAGGCTCGCGGTGGCGAGTCCGGCGGCGGCGGCGAACGCGAGGATCAGGGCCTTGACGCGGTCTCGTGTGCGGTGTGAGAGCACGAGTCCTCCTTGTGCGTTGACGGCGCACCCGGGCGGAGCGTGGGGGCTCTTGGGGGGAGCGCGCGGGTGCGCCGTGGTGTGGGGGTTTGCGCACTCACTGAACCGTAGTTGTTGAAACGTCGTCAATGTGTGGAACCACGGGAACGTCTGTTTGCGGTGTCACTGGTCGTGGTGGTGAAGACTGCACGTCAGTACGGGAGTCGACCAGGCACGGGCACGGGGTGGTCGCACCGGGGCGGGGCAGGGCGGAGGGGCCGCGTGTCCACGGCCGGTGCGCCACCCGCCCGCAGGGGTGGATTCCGGCCACACCCGGCACCCCGTACCGGTGACGCTCCCGGTCAACCGGCCGTCCGCGGCACCCCGTACCGGTGCACCGGGGATCCGCCTTTGGAGGAACCGGTGGCCCGGCGCGCAGCGGACGGACGGTCGCAGGGACCGTGTCGTCCCCGGTGCACCGCCGACGGCGCCCCGCGCGATCCCGGTCAACGGCGTGCCGGGCGCCCTCGTACCCGGGCCGCCGCGCCCGTACCCTACGCACCACGCTGACGGCCGCGAACGGACGCCGGCCCCGGGCCCTGGCGACACGCCCGCCGCCGCGCTCCGCGCCGCGCGGCCGGCGGACGTCCGGGCACGCCGTACGCTCACGCGAGGAGACACCGTGCAGCCTTCGCCCCTCCCCCGCAGAGACTTCCTCAGGGCCGCATCCGGTTCGGCGGCCGCCGGGCTCGCGCTCCCCGCCGGGCTCGCCCTCGACGCCGTGGGCACCGCCCCCTCCGTCCACTCCGGCCCGGCCGCCCCTGGTACCGACCTGGTCGCCGTCCGCTTCACCCGGGCGACTAACGGTGCCGCGACCGTGGCCGCGCGGAGCGGGCGGATCGTCGCCGAGGTGCAGAACGTCCTGTGGGCGGTGCCCCGGGACGGTTCGCCCGCGACACCGTTGACGCCACCGGACCTGGAACCGACCCGTCCGGTGTTCTCGCCGGACGGCCGCACGGTGGCGATGAGCGCCTTCCGGGGAGGCTTCTTCGCCCTCTGGGTGATGCACGCGGACGGCTCGGGCCTGCGCCGCCTCACCGGCGGCCCCTTCGACGACCGGGCGCCCGCGTGGTCGCCTGACGGCACCCGCCTGGCGTTCTCCTCGGAACGCGGCGGCGACCCCGTCACGGGCAGCCCGTACCGCGTCTGGACGGTCGACGTGCGCGACGGCCGCCTCACCCGGCTCACCGGATTGCCGGGCCAGGCGGGCCCCGGGCAGGACGGCCCCTGGGAGGACTTCGACCCGGTGTGGTCGGCGGACGGCTCGCGCGTGCTGTTCGTACGCGGCCGGTTCACCGCGCCCGCGCTGGTGTCGCGGACGATCGCCTCCGTACCGGCGGCCCCCGGGGACACCGCTGTGGGCCCGGTCGTCGTGGAACACACCGCCGCCGAGGGCAATCTGCTCACCCCGGCCGTCTCCCCGGCCGGGCGGATCGCGTGGCTCCACGCCCTGCCGGGTCCCCGGACCGACACGATCACCCTCTTCGTGGACGGGGAGCCGGTGCGGCTGGAAGGCGACCTGGCGCCCGCGCCGCCGCGCTGGGCCGACGACGAGCGGCTGCTGCTGACGGTCGACGGCCGGTTCCGGATCGTCCGGCCGCACCGGGACAGGACCGGCACCGGCACCAGTACCGCCACCAGCAGCGGCACTGCGGTGCCGCTGGACGCGACGCTGCGGGTGCGCAGGCCCCGGTACACGGTGAAGTCGTACGCGCTGGAGGCGGAGCGCCCGCGTCCGGCGCGCGGGGTGCATCTGCCGCAGCTGTCGCCGGACGGCCGCCACATCGCGTTCGCGGCGCTCAACGCGCTGTGGACCGTGGGCACGTCGGGCGGGACGCCGCGCCGGATCGTCGCCGCGCCGGCGACCGCGTACGTCCAGGGGCCGGTGTGGAGTCCGGACGGGCGTGCCCTGATCTGGACGGACGACCGCACGGGCCTGAACACGGTCCGCCGGCGGGACCTCGCCGACGGCACCGAGACCGTGCTCACGCCCGCCGGCCGGGTACAGGCCGTGCCCTCGCCCGACGGCACCCGGCTGGCCTGCCTCGACCTCGCGGGGAACCTGGTCGTCCGGGACCTCGCCGCCGGAACCGAGCGGACGCTCGCCGCGCCCCTGGGCGGCGGCGGGCTGCCGGGCCGCCCGAGCTGGTCCCCGGACGGCCGCCGGATCGCCCTCTGCGACCGCAACCGGCTGAACTTCCGCTTCCGGGAGGGGCACAACCTCGTCCGGGTGGTCGACACCGTCACCGCGGAGTCCCGGCTGCACGCGGTGGGGCCGTACGTCTCGCTCTCCGACCGGTACGCGTCGGGCCCGGTCTGGTCGCCGGACGGTCGGTGGCTGGCCTGCGTCAGCGAGTCCGCGCTGTGGCTGCTGCCGGTGGACGCGGACGGCACCCCCACGGGCGCGGCCCTCCTCCTCACCGACGAGCCGGCGGACCACCCCTCCTGGTCGGGTGACGCGCGTACGCTGCTGTACCAGTCGAACGGGCGGCTGCGGCTGCTCCGCGTCGACGCGGAGGGCCACCCTGCCGGCCCGCCCCGGACCGTCCCGGTGTCGCTGGACGTCCGGCGGCCCGCCCCCGTCGACACGGTGGTCCACGCGGGGCTGCTGTGGGACGGTACCGGCACGCCACCCCGTTCCGATGTCGACGTACTGATCACCGATGGCCGGATCCGTGCGGTCGAACCGCACCGCCCCGGACGGCCGGCGGCCCGCAGCGTCGACGCGTCCGGGCAGACGGTCCTGCCGGGCCTGTGGGACGCGCACACGCACCCCTGGCCGTACACGTACGGGGCACGGCAGGGCGCCCTGTACCTCGCGTACGGGATCACCACCACCGTCTCCCTGGGGGGTTTCGCGTACGAGCAGGCGCGGCTGCGGGACGACATCGCGGCGGGCGCGCTGGTGGCGCCCCGGCTGCTGGCGACGGGTGAGCTGCTGGACGGCTCCCGGGTCGGCTACAGCATGGGCCGCGCGCACCGCACGCGGGCCGGTCTCGCGCGTTCGCTGGCCCGGGGCACGGCGCTGGACTGGGACTTCGTCAAGACATATGTACGGGCCCCGTACGATTTCATGGCCGCGGCCGCCGACCGGGCCCACGAGGGACTGGGGGTGCTCAGCGGCAGTCATCTGTGCTCGGCGGGGCTCCAGTCCGGGCAGGACCTGACGACGCATCTGATCGCGACCGAACGGGCGGAGTACGGGCACGGGGCCACGCCCGGGGGACATACGTACGAGGACACCGAGCACGTGTACACGGAGGGCCGGTTCCAGCTGATCGCCACCCCGTTCACGGCGATCCCGCTGATCGGAGCGGACCCTTCGGTCGCGGCCGACCGGCGGGTCCGGGGGATGATGCCGCCGTGGGACGTGCAGACCGTGGACGCGCGGGCGGTGAAGCCGCCGTCGGAGAGGGAACTCGGGGTGCTGGAGCGCGAGGTGGGCCTCTACCGCCGTGTGCTGCGGGACGGCGGCGAGGTCGTCCTCGGCACCGACGCGCCGCTGACGCCGGTCGGGCTCCATCTGCACCTGGGGCTGCGCGCGCTGCACCGGTACGGGCTGAGCCCGGCGGAGGCCCTGACGACGGTGACGTCCGCGCCCGCGCGGGTCTTCGGCGCGGAACGGGACCTCGGCACGGTGGCGGCGGGCCGGCTGGCGGATCTGACGATCGTGGACGGGGACCCGTTCGCGGACTTCGACACGCTGATCCGCGTCGTCACGGCGGTACGGGGCGGAACGGTCCACGAACGGTCGGCACTGGAGGACGCCTTCCCGGCGCCCGGCCCCACCGGGCGTGCCGCCGGGACGGACTGGGGCGCGGTGGCCGATCTGATGACGCGTGACGGCTGCTGCGACCAGCGGCACGGCTGACAGGGGTGCGCCGGGCGGCCGCCCCGGGGGCCCGTGCCCGTCGGGGCACGAGAGGAGACAGACTCCTCCGGGACGTTCCAAACCCCCTCCGAACGGGCATGAAAGGACTGGGCGTGCCATTCCGCCGCCCTGTCTCTTCTCTCCTCCGCCACCTCACTGCGGCGCGGTCGCGTGCACACGCGTGTCCCAACGCGTGTACTCCCGCGTGCCTGCGCTGCCGCGGCCCGAGCCCTCCGGGACGGCCGCGCACGAATTCGCGAACCCGCCCACCCTGAGGGGGACATCCTCATGAAGGACACCTCGAAGCGCACGATCCGCACGACCTTCCAGACCGCCGTCGCCGTGGCGGCGGTCCTCCCCGGCGTGGTCGACGCCTCCGGCATCCCGGCCACCCTCCCCTGGGTCGCCGGCGCCCTGGCCATCGCGGGCGCGGTGACCCGCGTGATGGCCCTCCCGGCCGTCGAATCGGTCCTGGACCGCCTCGGCCTCGGCCTGGCCGCCCCCGCACCGGCACCCGCATCGGCCGACCAGCCCGCCGAGCGGTAGGACCGGAGCCGAGCCGATCGGCCCGGGGCCGCGACAGCAGCGGCAACGGGCCGATCAGGTAGTGGTGTCGAGCCCCGTCGAACGGGGTCCGCCAGGGTACGCCGGCGCTTCCCCGCAGTCGCCGCCCTGTATGGCCGCCCTTCGTGAGTCACAGTCCGATCACTGTTGCCCCGCAACCGTGAACTCTGTCGCACCATGATCCCCGCACCACACATCCGGGGGGACCATGCGCACCACCAAGACGGCGATCGCGGGCAGTCTGCTCGCCCTCACCGCTCTCACCGCTCTCACCGCCTGCGGCAGTGACAGCAGCGGCGACGAAGCAAAGCCCGCACCGACCGTCACGGTGACGAAGACCGTCACCGCGAGCCCGAGTACGCCCACCGAGGCAGAGCCCGTCGGCGCGCTCAGGATGGGCGCCCAGAGGGAGATCGCCGAGCCGGAGAACGGCATCCGTTTCACCGTCCAGGCGCTGAGCTATCAGCAGCCCTACAAGGGGCCGCAGCCCGAGGCACCCGCCGACTTCCAGGGCGGTGACACCTGGGCGACGGCGGACGTCAAGATCTGCGACATCGCCGGAAAGTTCTCCGTCAGCCAGTTCCCGTGGTCGCTGGTCTACAGCGACGGCACCTCCATCGAGATCACCGGTTCCACCGGCGGTGACATGCCGAAGCCGGAGTTCCCGATGGACAGATCCCTCAAGCCCGGCCAGTGCGCGCGCGGCCTGGTCGCCTTCCCCGTACCCGGCGACAAGCGGCCCGAGCACCTTGTGTACGCGCCGGAGCAGGGCGAGTCCGTCGACTGGAGGATCCCCAAGGGGTAGGCCCCCACGTGCCCGTGACCGTCGGGGCAGGGAAGCCCGGTGCGGGCCGGCGTCACCGGGCCGGCGTCACCGGGCCGTCCGCGACCAGGAGGATGCGGGCCGGGTCATCGATGCCGGCGGCGAAGCGTTCGGCTCCGGCCTCTCCGTCCCCCGGCGTTCCCGGTGGCAGGAACGCCGGCGTGCACCGGCCGCGGGATCGCGGCGGCGCGGATGTCGTGGTGGTCCCGGACGGCGACGGCCTGCTGCCGGAGGACCGACATCCTGCGACGCGTCCGGGAAGCCAGGAAGCCGGAAAGCCGGGAAGCCGGGAGGTCTTCGCAGCCGAACCGTGCCCCGCGCCCGCCCCGGCGACCATGGCCGAAAAACGTCCTGCCGAGCAGGAATCCTGCCGTCCCCCTCCCGCATTCCAGCGCTATCCGCTACAACGGGAAGTGCCCTTCCATGGGCAGGATCCCTTCGACGACGCCAACGGCCGCGGCCTCGGCGCGCGCGAGACCGACGTCCCGGTCGCGCCGTGCGAGGGCGCCGGTGGCAGCGAGGACATCAGCGGCGATGAGCAGCGACAGCAGGCCCGACGGCCATGGCGGGCCCCGTTTCACCCTGTGGCAGTACCTCAAGCACGACCTGCCGGCGGCCGCCGAGCCCTCGTGGCTCTGTGCCGTGCACCAGGATCCGGAGGCGATGCAGCTTCTCCTGCGGGCCCGGTACGTCTGCCGGCACTGCACCCGGGCGGCCGCGCCCCGCTGACGGGTCAGGGCCGGGGGGGAGGGCCGGGGCCTGACGCGGATGTCAGGACCCGGCCCGCGCGGGCCGGTCACCCCGCCCGGGCGCCCCGTACGGTGTCGGCGAACGCCGCCGGGTCCCGGGGCAGGTCGTCGCCGCGCCATGCCACATGGCCGTCCGGGCGGACCAGTACGAAGGGCCGTTCGTAGACCCTCGCGACCTCCGCGTCGCCACCGGTCCTGACGGTCAGGGGCACACCCCGGCCGGCAAAGGCGCGCTCGATTCCCGCGAGCCCGTCGGCAGCGGCCCCGGCATCGGGCGTGGCGAAGCACAGCAGGACGAAGCCCTGGCCGAACAGGTCGAGCGTGGACGTGGTGGCGTCCCACCACGCGTGGGCGGCGCGGTAGCCCGGCTCGCTGCCGGGGCGCCAGTCGGCGTCCGGTCCGCCGGGGCGGGCCGGCACGTCGGGGTCCTCGATGATGGCCGGGGACCGGTAGCGCAGCCCGAAGTGGATCTCCGGGGCGTCGAACTCCCGCTGTACGCCGCTGCTCTCCAGCCGTCCTGCCATCTCCTTCCGGGCCCGCTCGCCCTCGGGCCCGTCGAGGTGGATCTCGGGTGGCACCTCCCTGCGGAGGGTGCGCTGGAGGTGGTGGTTGGCCTCCTCCAGGCTCTCCAGCGCGATCGGTCTGCGTTCGGTGTCGTAGGTGTCGAGCAGGTGGTGCCCGGCCCAGCCGTTCAGGGTCGCGGCGAGTTTCCAGCCCAGGTCGGCGGCGTCGCCGAGGCCGGTGTTGAGGCCGAAGCCGCCGGAGGGCGACAGGGTGTGGGCGGCGTCGCCGGCGAGGAGGACCCGGCCGGCCCGGTAGCGGTCGGCGACCCGGTGGGTGAGGTGCCACTCGCCGTCGCTCAGCAGCTCCACCGGGGTGTCGGGCACGAGGGCGGCCCTGATCAGGGACAGCGCGTCGACCCGGGCGGCGGTGTCGTCGTCCACGCCCACGACCAGGTTGTACAGGTCGCTGCCGTTCAGCGCGCGCAGCGGGAAGCGCAGCGTGGACGACAGCAGGAGGAAGTGGACGAGGGCGGCGCGCTCGCCGAGCAGGTCCCCCAGTTCGGGGGCGCGGAAGAGGATGTTGCGGAAGACCTGCGGACGGTGGCGGGCCGGGGCGTCGATGCCGCACGCCCGGCGGATGGGGGAGGCGGCGCCGTCGCAGGCGACGACGTACCGCGCCCGTACGGTGCCGGTCGTGCCCGTGGTGTGGTCGGTGAGGGTGGCGGCGACGTGGTCGTCGGCCTGCTGGACGCGGTCGACGGTGGTGCGGAGGCGCAGCGGGCCTTCGGGGTGGATGCCGACGGCCCGTGTCAGGACCGGATTCAGCCAGTGTGCCGGGCAGATCTGGTCGGGTTCGGGGGTGTGCGCGAAGGCGGGGCGGTTCGCCGCTGTGCCACGGCGGTAGCGGTGGATCTCATGGCCGCCGACCCGGGTGACCCAGGCGATGTCCAGGGGGTGGTCGCCGGGCCAGCCGGCGTTCCGGACGGCGTCCGCGACCCCCCAGCGGCGGAAGAGTTCCATCGAACGGGGGCCGATCGTGCTCACCTTGGGGTGGTGGACCTGTCCGTCGCCCGCGTCGGCGACCACGCAGTCGATCCCCCGGTACGTCAGGTCCAGCGCCAGCGCCATGCCGACCGGGCCGCCGCCCACGACCAGCACATCCGTCGACTCACCGGAACGCGTCATGATGTTCCTGCCTTTCGTCGTGGGTCCGTCGCGCGGGCCCTTCCACGCGCACAGGGCTCAAGCGCTCAGGGGCGTTCGGCGGTGACCAGGAGGCAGCCGAAGTCCTCGACGCCCGCCAGGTCGGACGGGTGGAAGGCATCGTCGGAGAAGAGGAAGTTCCGCTCGTCCATGGCCGCCGGGCGGTCCTCGGCGGCCGCCAGTTTCGCCAGCTCTCGGCCGGTGCGCAGGGTGGTCTGCTCCGTGACGTCGAGGATGCCGCGCAGTCGCAGGCCCGAGCGGTGGAGCAGGGCGACGTAGTCGTCGATGTCGGCCATGGTCGCCATGAGGCCGCGGCAGAACGTGTCGATGCCCGGGTGCCGGACCGGCTTGCGCGGGGCGCGTTCGAAGACGTCGGTGAGGACGAGCCTGCCGCCGGGGGCGAGGACCCGGCACACCTCGGTGAGCACCTGCTGCCGGTCCGGCATGTGGCAGATCGACTCCAGGGCCATGACGGCGTCGAAGGACCCGTCGGCGAAGGGGAGCCGCTTCATCGCGTCGCCGTGCCGGAAGGCGGCCCGGTCGGCGAACCCGGCGTCGGCCGCCAGCTGGTTGGCGGTCCTGATCTGCTCCTCGCTGATACTGATGCCGGTGACCCGTGCGCCGGTGTGCGCGACGACCCGCAGGCCGGGCCCGCCCACCCCGCAGCCCAGGTCGAGAACGTGGGACGAGCCGTCCACGCCCATCCGGTCGATGAAGATGTCGGTGAGCCGGTCCATCGCCTCCTCGATCGTCGCCTCGGAGTCCGGTGTGTCCCAGTAGCCGATGTGGACGTTGGGGTTGAAGGTGCCGTCGCTCATCGCGGTCCGCGTCAGCCGGTCGTACAGCTCACCGACGGCTGCCGGTACGGGGATGCTCGGAGCGGTGTCGGTCATGGCAACTGCCTTTCAACGGAAGAGATGGAAGGGATGGAGGGGTGAGGGCTCCCCGTGGTCGGTGCGTCAGGCGTCCGCGATCGCGGCAGCGGCCGCGCCAGCCGCCGGGAAGCGTCCCCACTCGATCTCCTGACAGCGGGCATACTCCGGCAGCAGGCCCTGCCGCCGCGCCTCGGCCAGCGTGATCGCCGTACCGTCCCGTTCGGAGAGGATCGGTCCGGTGTCCCTGGTGACGGGCAGCCCGAGCGCCGGATCGAGGACGGACAGGGAGAGTTCGTTCTCCGGTACATAGCTCTCGGAGAGCATGTACGACATGACGGTGTCGTCCTGGAGCGCCACGAACGCGTGGCCCACCCCGACGGGGAGATAGGCCGCCCGGTGGTCCCGCTGGTTCATCAGGACCGAGTCCCACCAGCCGAACGTGGGTGAGCCGACCCTGATGTCGACCACGATGTCCAGGGCCTCACCACGGGCGCAGTAGACGTACTTCGCGGTGCCGGGCGGCGTCGCGGTGAAGTGGATGCCCCGGACCACCCCGCGCCGGGACAGGCTGTGGTTGGTCTGCGCGACCCGGAAGAGGGGGCCGCCGTGCGCCTCGGTGAACGCCTTCTCCTGATAGGGCGAGATGAACAGGCCCCGTTCGTCGGGATAGACACGGGGGGTGAACTCGATGGCTCCCTCGACGGCAAGTGGGCGTGCTCTCATGGCTGCTCCCTCGACTCGTGAACGGATCGGCTGCTCAGAGCGTGGCGAGTACCTCGCGGACCGCGTGGATGACCTTGTCCTGGAGGTCGGGGGTGAGCGAGGGGTACATCGGCAGCGAGAAGATCTCGGCGGCCAGCGCCTCGGTGACCGGAAGCGAGCCCGTGGCGTATCCGAGGTGGGCGAATCCGGTCATGGTGTGCACGGGCCACGGATAGCTGATGTTCAGCTGGATGTCGTAGGACCTGAGGCGGTCGATGATGTCGTCGCGCCGGGGGTGGCGCACCACGTACACGTAGTACACGTGGTCGTTGCCCGGGGCGATGCGCGGAAGTCCGAGGCCGGTGCCGGCGAGGCCGTCGGCGTAGCGCCGGGCGACGGCGCGGCGGCCGGCGATGTACGTGTCGAGCCGGCGGAGCTTGCGTCGCAGGATCTCGGCCTGGACCTCGTCCAGACGGCAGTTGTGGCCGGGTGTCTCCAGCGTGTAGTAGCGCTCCTCCATGCCGTAGTACCGCAGCCGCCGCAGGCGTTCGGCCACGGACCCGTCCGAGGTGATCACCGCGCCGCCGTCGCCGTACGCGCCGAGGACCTTCGTCGGGTAGAAGGAGAAGGCGGCCGCGTCCCCGGTCGTGCCCGCCGGTGTGCCGCCCTGCCGGGCGCCGTGGGCCTGGGCGCAGTCCTCCAGGATGGTCAGCCCGTGCCGGGTGGCCAGCTCCTTCAGGGGGGCCATGTCCACGCACTGCCCGTACAGGTGCACCGGCAGGAGGCACCGCGTGCGTCCGGTGATCGCCGCCGCCACCTGGTCGGTGTCCATGAGGTGGTCGTCCGCGCGGATGTCGACGAAGACGGGGGTGGCGCCGGTCGCGTCGATGGCGACCACGGTGGGCGCGGCGGTGTTGGACACGGTGATCACCTCGTCGCCCGGTCCGATACCCAGCGCCTGGAGTCCCAGTTTGATGGCGTTCGTTCCGTTGTCGACACTGACGCAGTGGTCCGCTCCGTGGTAGGCGGCGAACTCCTCCTCGAAGCCGTGCACGCTCCTGCCGAGCACGAGCTGTCCCGAGCTGAAGACCGTTTCCACGGCGTCCAGGAGGTCCGGTCGCTCGGCCTCGTACTCCGCCAGGTAGTCCCATACACGTACGGTCATGTGCCGGCCCTTCCTTTCATCAGAGGTGTTCCGCGGCGGAGGTGCCCGTGGCCAGGGCGGCGACCGTCCGGCGCACCCCCTCGGGCAGCGATGTCCCGGGGTGCCAGCCGGTGGCCGCCCGGAACGGGGAGGAGTCGATCGTCACGCTGTGGAAGTCGGTCGCGGGGGCGTGCGCGGGCGGGTCCACGGACACCACGGCGACCGGGGGCCGTCCCGTGTGCTCGGACGTGGCACGGGCGACGAGCCGGAAGACGTCGCCGAGCGCGTCGCCCCGGCCGGCGCCGATCAGCCAGTGGCCGCCCACCAGGGCGTCCGGGTGGTCGAGCGCCGCCGTGAACGCCGCCGCGACATCGCCGACATGGACGAGGTCACGCCGTACGGTGCCGTCGTGCCACATGGTGAGCGGCTCGCCCGCGAGGGCCCGCCGTGCCATGGCGGACACGACGCCCCGGTCGGCTGCGCCGGGCGCGGCGCTCTCGCCGAACACCGTGGGCAGGCGCAGGCTGATGCCGCGGACCCGGCCGTCGGCCGTGGCCTGCTTCAGGATCCGTTCGGCCGTCAGCTTCTGCCGGTCGTAGTCGGTGCCGGGGTGGTCGGGCTCGCTGCCGTCGAGCGGTTCCCGGGGCGGCACGCCGACCTGCGAGGCGGCGCCGCCGTACACCACCAGTGGGGGCGTACCGGCGCCGGTGACCGGCCCAAGGAGGCCGACGAGGTCCCGCATCACGCCCACGTTGACGCGTTCGGCTCCCGGGTCGGTCCCGGCCGCCCGCCAGCCGCCGTCGGCCAGGAGCAGGTGGATGACCGCGTCCGAGCCCGCGACCGCCTCGGCGAGGGCGGCCCGGTCGGTGAGGTCGGCGGTGACGACGGTGGTCTCGGCGGGGCCGGGGACGGGTGCGACGGGTCTGCGCGCCACGGCCCGCAGGCGGACGGGGCGCTGTGCCAGGGCCCGGACGACGGCCGACCCCACGAAGCCGGAGGCGCCGAGCACGGTGATCAGCGGCCCGGGGACCTGCGGTGTCGGCCCGACGGCCTGTGGTGGCGGCCCGGGGGCCTGTGGTGGCGGCCCGGGGGCCTGTGGTGGGTGGTTCATGCCGCACCTCCCCCGGGGCCTGCCGCCATGGCGTTGATGCAGGCCAGGAGCGTGCGCGCCTCGACGTTGAGATAGTGCCCGTGCCGGGTGAGGGCCCTGAGCTGGCCCGGGGTGACCCAGGCGTAGCCGGGTGGCGGGTCGAGCGCGGCCCTCGTCCCGTCGGCGTCGACGGCGAGATACCGGCTCCTGGCGTGCAGGAACCGTCCGCCCTCCTCGGAGTGAACGGCCTGGTAGCGGATGCGGGACCGGGGGGCGCTCAGGACGGCGTCGAGGAACGGCGGGCGGTCCGCCGGCGGCAGGTGGGCGTGGTTGCCGGGCGCGCACTGGACGGTCGGGGCCAGCTCGACCGTGTCCAGGAAGCCGCCCTCGGCGCGGGCGTGGACCAGTACGTGCGGCACTCCCCCGATGTCGTGTACGAGGAACGCCACGATCCCCAGGCCGACGGGTTCGATCAGCGGCTGGGTCCAGCCGGCCACTTCGCGGTTGCCGGCCTTCACGGACACGGCGACGACCCTGAAGTGGCGGCCCTCCTCGTGCTCGATCGCGTCGGCACCCTGCTTCCAGCCGCGCACGGAGGCCAGCGGTACGCGCCGGACGCGCACGTCGTGGCGGGAGCGCTCGCCCGTGAACCAGGACAGGAGCTGTACGTCGGAGAGCGCCGCGCCGGGTGTCGTGTCCCGGTACGGCAGGCAGGACAGCACGGTCCTGGCGTTCATGTTGACCAGGTCGTCGTGGTGGAGCAGTTCGGCGATCTGGCCGAGGGTGAGCCAGCGGAAGTCGTCCAGCGCGGGGATGTCGTCGGCGGTCTCCACGACCATGTTGCGGTTGGACTTGCGGAGGAACCAGGCGCCCTGCTCCGACTGGAGGACGTCGGCGATGACACGGTCGCGGTCGGGCCGGACGAAGTAGTCGACCAGCTTCACGTCCGTGCCGCCGTGGGCCCGCGTGTAGTTGCTGCGGGTGGCCTGCACGGTCGGTGACAGTTGCAGCAGGTTGATGTTGCCGGGCTCCATCTTGGCCTGCATCAGGAAGTGCAGCACCCCGTCGATCTCCTTGCCCAGGATGCCGAGGATGCCCACTTCGGACTGGATGATGACGGGCTGCTGCCAGTCCCGGCGGGGGCCGTCGCCGTAGGGCCCGTCGTGTTCCACGACATGCATGCCCTCGACGGCGAAGAACCGCCCGCTGCGGTGTACGAGGTTGCCGGTGCCGCGCTCGAACCGCCACGCGTCCAGCTCCTCGAACGGGACGCGGTCCACCTGGAAGACGTGGGCGCGGCGGCGTTCGGCCAGCCAGGCGTGGACATCCTCGGTGCGCAGGTGCGCCCCGTGGCGGGTCGCGGCCGACAGCGCGATGCGTTCGGCCTGTTCGCGGTCCTCGCGCGGGCGCACGGCGGTGGGGGCGGCGGGTGGGGGGCCGATACAGGACGACATGGGGAACTCCCGGCGGGTCAGGACCGCTGCGCGGTGATCAGGACATAGCCGGTGTCCGGGTGCTTCCCGAACGCCTCCATCACCTCGGCGGCCGTGGTGATCCGCTGCGCCGCTTCGGCGTCGAGGGAGGCGGCGAGTTCCCGGAAGGCGGCGGCGCCGTGCCGGTAGCTGGGGCGGACCTGTTCGCCGATGTCCGTCAGCTCCAGCAGCTCCCAGCCCGTTTCCGCCAGGCGGGCGCGGTGCTCGTCGGGCGTGTTGATCCGGGCGAGCTGGTAGACGCGCTTCATGCCGTCCAGTACGGCCGTGTCGGCGCCGGTGAACGGCCGGCGCAGGCACAGGTCGGAGATGACGAGACGGCCGCCGGGGCGGACCACGCGGTGGATCTCCGCCAGGGCGGTGGCCTGGTCGGTCATGTGCACCAGCGATTCGATCGCCCAGGCCCCGTCGAAGGATCCGTCCTCGAAGGGGAGGTCCATGGCGTCGGCGAGCAGGAAGGTGGCCCGGTCGCGGGCGGCGGAGCGACCCGCACGCTCCGCCGCCTCGGCGACCTGCTGGGCGCTGACGGTGACGCCGGTGACGGTCAGGTCCCGCGCCTCCGCGACGCGCAGCGCCGGGAAGCCGTTGCCGCAGCCCACGTCCAGGAGGTGGCGGCCGGGGCGGAGGGCGAGACGGTCGGCGACGAGGTCGGTGAGGTGGTCGGTGGCCTCGGCGATGGGGATGTCGCGGGCGCCGCCGGCCTCGCGGGTGTCGTGGGCGGTGTGGGGGTCGGCGGCGGTGTGGGGGTCGGCGGCGGCGTGGACGTCGTCCCAGTAGCCCACGTGGATGTTGCCGCCCAGGCTGCTCGTGGCGCCGATCTCGGCGAACTGGTCGTACGCCCGGCCGACATCGCCCGGGGTGGTGTCGAGGTTCTGCGTCATGACTGCCTGCCTTTCACACAGTTTCGTCGGTTTCGATGTGTCGCTGCGGATCGCCATCACGGGGACGGGGACGGGCGTGGGCGGTCGGACAGGTCGAGCACCAGACGGGTCGGCCCGTGGAAGACCATGTCGTCGGCGTAGTCGACCCGCTGACCGCCGCGGTCCAGCCCCGGCAGGCCGTCCAGCAGCGCCCTGAGGCCGATCTCGGCCTCGGCCCGGGCCAGCGTCGCGCCGAGGCAGTAGTGGACGCCCAGACCGAAGCCCAGGTTCCGGTCGGCGGGGCGGCGCAGGTCCAGGGCGTCGGGGTCCGGGAAGCGCGCGGGGTCGCGGTTGGCGGAGCCCAGCAGGGCGACCACACGGCTGCCGCGCGGCACCTCGTACCCGCCGATGCGGATGTCCTCGTACGCCCATCGCGTCACGGCCTGCACCGGCGGGTCGTAGCGCAGGAACTCCTCGACCGCCCCCGGCAGCAGCGCGGGAGTGCCGCGCAGTTCGGCGAGGATCCGCGGGTGCGCCCGCAGGGCCAGCACCGTCTTCGTCAGGAGGTTGGTGGTGGTCTCGTGTCCGGCGGTGAGGAGATGGACACCCGTGCCCACGATGCCGTCCACGGTCAGCGACGCACCCCGGTCCCGGGCACGGACGAGGAAGGAGAGCAGGTCACCGCCGTCGTCCCCGCCGCGGCGGCGTATCTCCCGGCGGAAGTAGCGGGCGAGGTCCCGCGCGGCGGCCTCGGCCCGCGCGGGGCCGCCGCCGGAGCGCGACCGGGTGGTGCCGGCCTCCTGGAGGGCGACGGCGGTGGCGCGGAGCCAGGGGTGGTGCTCCTGCGGCAGGCCGAGGAGTTCGGAGACGACGAGGAGGGGGAAGGGTGCCGCGAAGCCGTCGACCAGGTCGGTTTCCCGGTGCCTGGCGAGCCGTTCCAGAAGTTCCCGCGCGATGCGCGTGATGCGGGGCCGCAGACCGGCGACGACCGGCGGGGAGAACCCGGTGCCGAGCAGGGAGCGCAGTTCGGTGTGGCGCGGCGGGTCCATGAAGACGAGCCAGTTCTCGACCATGGTCCGCAGGGCCCGGTACTCGGCGGGGACGGGGCCGGACACGGCGGCTGCCCCGGCGGACGCCACCCGCGCGTCCCGGCCGAAGCGGCGGCTCGACAGCACCCGGGCGACCTCGTCGTAGGAGAAGACGTAGAAGGTGTCGGGCTCGCCGGTGCGCGGGGCCCCGCGGTGGACCGGCGCGGTCTCCCGGTAGCGCCGGTACACCGGGTACGGGTGGGCGATGTCCTTCCTGTCCCAGCCCTTGAGGTCGAACCGCGGCAGCGTCGTCGCGGGTGGCATGCGCTCTCCTTCGGTCGGCAGCAGCGGGACGGCGGCTGTCCTGGGGACGCGGCGCCTGGGGACGGGGTGTCCTAGAGGCTCGGTGGCCGGAAGTGGTCGGCCCAGAACGCGCTCATCCGCCCCACGCGGTCGGGCACCAGGGGGGACTTGCCGCACTCCGCCGCGAGGTGGTCGAGGCGGAGTGCGATGCCGCGCCTGGCCACGTCCGGACGGGCTGTGGGCGCGGGCTGCCCGGTCAGCTCGAACGACGGCCCGGCGGTCGTGCCCCGCCGTCCCGACGGCAGGGTCACCAGCAGTTCCGCCAGCGGGCGCATCAGCCCCGTCATCATGTCGATCGCCGCGTTCATCAGGTCGGACCGCCGCAGGCTCGCGTCCGGGCGCTCGCCGAAGTGCTGCACCATGAGCTGAAGCGCCATGAAGTAGGAACGGTTGAACAGCCGCATGACCGTCCGGGCGTCGGGGTCGGTGACGGTCTCCATGGCCGGGTTCCCCTGCCCGAGGGTCGGGTTCCGTACGACGGGGTAGGCGGGGCTCCACCGTGGGCCGGACCGTTGGCCGGACCGTTGGCCGGACCGTGAGTGGTGCTGCCGCGTACCCGTGGCCGGTGGGTCGCGCAGCAGGTCGCCGATGCGCAGGAACGCTTCGTAGTGCGACGGCTCGGCGGCGGTGCGCGGCGGTCCTTGCGCCCCGGCGAGGACGCCGCCCTCGCCCTGCTCCGTGATGACGTCGATCGCGAACAGCGCGCTGGTGAGGTCGTCCACTTCGAGCTGGTAGTCGGGGTGGTGCCGGTTGACCGACTCCCGCAGGAAGAGATGGTGTTCCCCGCCGCCCCTGCCCTTCTCCACCAGGAAGAGGCCGGGGACGCGCCGCAGGCCTTCGCGGATGTCCGCGTACAGCTCGCTCAGCGAGGCGTAGGGGTGCTGGTGCCGGTCCTCGGACTCGCCATCCCCGGATTCGACGTCCCCGGACTCGACGTACGCGGGGGCCGCCGCCGGGTCGCCCCGCCGCACCTCGCCGACGAGGCCGTCCGGCCGCTCGATCAGCGTGAACCGTTCGACGCTGCCGGCGCCCAGCCGCTCCAGGGAGAAGTCCAGCGGCACCGGCGACCGGTGGTTGATGGTGGAGAAGTCGATGCGGGGTACGTGGAAGGGCTCGCCCACGGCGGTGAGGACGTTGTTGACGAGGAGGAAGTGGATCATCTCCTCGCGGGCGATGTCGAGCAGCGTCCCGCGGATGCCCCCGTCGCGGGTCTCGCCGCCGTCGCCGCAGGCCAGCCTCAGTTGCTCGGGCGTCCAGGTGCCCTGCCGCACGTAGGCCAGGCCGGCGCCGTGCGTGGGCACGGAGTAGGCCGCGTACAGGTACTGGAGCATGACGGCCAGTTCGAGCGCGGCGGCGTCGCGGAGCGCCCGGACGAGCCCGCCCCTGGTGGTGATCCTTCCGCTGCGGCGGGAGGTCGCCGGTACGGTCACCAGGACCTCGTCCGGGGCCTGCTGAGCGCGCAGAAACGTGAGCAGGAGCCGTGCCTTCGGCTCGGACAGGTCCCGGGTCGGCGGCATGTAGTACGTCTTCGCCTTGTTGCGCGGGTCGCACATCTGCCAGATCAGCTTCGCGTACGTCTCCACCTTGCACCGGTCGGCCAGGCTGAAGACCTCCGCCTTCATGAAGGAGTACAGCTGCTCGTAGAAGGCGAAGACCTCCGTGTACAGCAGGTCGAAGGTCGCCTCGTCCTGGCCGGTGCCGGACAGGCGCCGGTCGTCGGGAAGCACCCGTACCGCGAGATGGCCCGCGCCCGGCCAGTAGCCGAGGGCGTCGTCGTGGTCGTGGCCGAGGGCGGCGGAGCCGGGGAGGTCCGCGTCGCACGGCAGGTCACCGGCGCCGGTGGAGAGCAGGACGCGGGCGGTGCCGGCCGCCGCGCCCCGCAGGGTGAACCATCCGTGGCCCGCGTCGTCCGTCTCCAGGGCGCAGGTGCTCGACCAGGTGCCGGAGCCGTCGCGGCGGCCTGCCCGCAGCCGGACGATGTCGATGTCGGAGGACCGCGCCTCGGGGGAGCGCGCGGCCGGGTCGCGCGGGAGGGCACGGGGGTTGAAGTACTGCCGTACGCCGATCCCGGCGACGGCGGCCGGGCGGCCCCGGACGAAGGACCGTACGAGCACGTCGACATCGTGGTCGGCGTCATCCGGGCTGCTCGGGTGCTCCAGGAAGAGGGACGCGTCGTCCGTCTGGACGTTGATCTCCTTCTCCCGCAGGTGCACCGCCGGTCCGCCGGGGGCGGTGCCCACCAGGTGCAGCGCCTCCCCCGCCGCCGCGCTCGCCGGCAGCTCGGCGGGAACCGTCACCAGGCCGCCGGCCAGGGCGTACGCATCCCCGAGGTAGGCCTGCCGGGGTATCCGGGCCACCAGCCGGCCAGTGTCCGCCGTACGCAGCTCCAGGTCTCCGACGTCGACCGGTACGGGGGAACCGGCCTCCGCCCCGGTCGTCGGCAGGGCGGTGATCATGTTGAGGGTGACGTGTTCGTCCGTCACCTCGACGGTGAGGTTGTGCAGCCCGCCGGGGGCCGCCCGGTCAGGTGAGCAGCTGCCCGGTACGCGGCCGTCCGGTACTTCGCGGTCAAGTACGCGGCCGTCTGGCACTTCGCGGTCAAGTACGCAGCTGCCCGGTAGGCGGCGGTCCGGTACGAGCAGCCGGCCCGCCGGGTAGGTGCGCGGCTCGTGCGGGCGCCAGGGGGCGATCGTCCCGCGCAGCCGCCACCGGCCCGGCCGGTCGGGTGCGTCCGGTGCGGCGAGGTGGCTGAGCGCGAACTGCACCACCAGGCCGCCGATCCCCTCGGTGGCGACCGTGGCCCTCAGCCGCCGCACGGCCGGGGAGGCGTCCGCCTCCTCCAGCCAGGTCAGCTCCTCGTCCCCGGCCACGACGAACTGGTGGACGACGGACCGGCGCAGCCGCCCCGCCAGCCAGTGGTCGCCGATGTCGGCGGCGTGGCCGGAGTTGTGCCATCGCGGGGGGTGGAAGCCGTGGACGGCGCCGGTGGCCATGTACCCGACGTCGTGGGAGCGTCCGTCGCGGCCGAAGGAGAACTGTCCGACCATGAGGGTCGTGGTCCAGTCGGAGGACGGATCGACGTCGAAGACGCGGGCCCGGTTGACGGTCGTGGCCAGGTACTCGTTGTAGTGGCCCCACATGTCGACCCCGCGCCCGACCACCGGGTCCGTGGTGTCGACGTCGCCCGCACGGCCCTCGGCGGCGACGATCCGCGCGTCGATCGAGAAGTGCCCGTTGCCGGCGAAGTCCTCGCCCTTGGCGGCGCTGAACGGCCCGTCGGGCGCCGGGCGGCCGTCGCTGCCGTACCTCGGCCCCAGCCGGTCGAGGTGGTCGTGGTACTCGGTGGGCGGGCGGTGCGCCGGGAAGGGCCGCCCGTCGTCGGTGAGCGCCGTGTTGGTCGCCAGGTCGACGAGACCGCTGCGCGCGCCGGTGGGCAGATGGGTCGTCGCCGAGCCGTGGAAGTGCAGCCGGGGCAGGTCGAAGACGCTCATGCGGGCTCGCCGGAGCGGCTGAGCCGGGCGGCGGCGGCGAACACCCGGTTCGCGCGCGGCCGGTACCACTGGATCTCGTGCGCGACGTCGATCGCCGACTCGATCGCGCCCTCGATCCACGCGGGTTTGGAGGAACAGTGCTCGCCCGCGAAGAAGAGTCCCTTCTGCGGCCGGGCCGCCTCCCGCCGCTCGGCCTCGCGGAGGCTGGCCTCCTGGCCCCAGCGGACGGTGGCCGCTCCCCAGGACCACCGGCGCGCGCCCCAGGCCCGGCCCGCGACGCCCAGGACCATGCCCGGCTCGCGCAGCTCGGGGTGGATCACGCTCAGCTCCCTGGTGATGATCCCGTTCCGTTCCACCTCGCTGAGCCGGCCGAGCGCGTCGGCGTCCGGGCCGATGCTGTAGCTCGCGAGCAGTACCGCGCCGAACGCCGGGTCGCCCTCGGCGGGCGGGTAGTACGTCTGCCGCACATGCCCGCCGGTGAAGGAGGCGCCGCCGCTGATCCCGTCCTTCTCCCAGAAGGGTTCGCGGCAGTGGAAGGCCACCTTCGTGGCCGGCCAGTACTTCGTCTGCTGGACGATGTCCAGTTTGTTCTGGTCGAATCCGGTCAGCCGCATCCTTCTGAGCACCGTGAACGGGATGGTGCACACCACGTAGTCGCAGGTCTTGGAGAGGGTCCTGATGCCCTGGCGGATCCGCAGCGTCACCCCGTCGTCCCGGACCTGGATGCCCACCACCTCGTGGCCGGTCGAGATTCTCCCCCGGATCCGGGAGGCGACCCGCTGGGGGAGCGCGTCCATCCCGTTCCGCAGCCGCACGATGGTGGAGCTGGTCTCGTCCAGTACGTCGTCCAGGAATCGTTCGAGGCGCGGCGGGCAGAACGACCGCACCTGGGGGTGGTCGGCGAAGAAGGCGTGCAGGTCGATTCTGTTTCCCGCGCTGCCGCAACGGTACGGTGTCAGATCGATGTGATCGATGAGGTTCAGCAATTCGACATCGATCTCGCTGCGCAGTCGCTCGTAGTACGGGCGGGGGGCGATGGCCCTGATACTGGCCTCCAGCCAGGCGCCGAACAGCAGGGTGTTCTCCCGGTACGGGCGGCCGGGCACCCGGGCGGCGAACTCGCCGACCAGGGTTTCATGCGCGTCGCGCACCCGGAGGAATCCCGAGGGTCCTGGCAGATAGGCGGCCGCGTCGGAGAACAGCGTCCGGAATTCGCGTACCTGGTTCTGGAGGCCGAGTTCGGCGATGTAGTGCATGGTCAGCCGGTGTCCCGCGGGGATCCGCATCGCTCCCAGCTCGGCGAAGGGGCCGGCCTGGCCGCCGCCGCCGGGAAATCGGTGGGTGTGAATGCGGCCGCCTATCTCATGGCTCGCTTCGATGACCTGAACGTGATGTCCGAGGCGTTCCAACTCGTACGCCGCGACCAGACCGGCTATGCCGGCGCCGATGACGGTGATCCGCTTGGGTCCGTCGATTCCGCTGTCCGTTCCGTCCATCTCGTGCAAGAGTTCCGCCACAGGTTTCCTCCAGTACGAGATGTCCAACGCCGGAAGCTTGTCCTGGATGAACCCGGCGCCTTTCCCTTTTCCCTTCCCTTTCCCCGTTCCGGAAAGGGCCCTGAAACTCTGGAAGGGCGATGCCGGGGATTGCTCTGCGACCCATTCTTGGCGCGGTGACCGCGCGTTCGTATCACTCACCGGGCGTGGGCACGGATGGTTCGGCCGCCGGTGCGCCGACGCGGAGGGGCCGGCGGGACGGCGCCATCCCGCACGAACGCGCGGGATTTTTCCCGCACCGCGATCCAGTGGCCGGGGCGGGGCGATGCTGGCCTGCGTGGATGGCTGACGTCCAGGGCCGGAGGGCGACGGACGCAACGGACGTCACGCGCACATCGCATACAACGCACACAACGGGCACCAGCGATCACCCACCCCGACGGAGGCGACGATGACACGAGTGTTGATCGCTACCACACCGGCACCAGGGCACGTCGTCAGCGTGTTCGAGGTCGCCCGGGAACTGGCCCGGCGCGGGCACGAGGTGCGCTGGTACACGGGCCGGGTCTTCCAGGAGCAGGTCGAACGGACCGGCGCACGCTTTGAACCCATGCGCGCCGGGCTCGACTTCGGCGGCAAAAGCAGGGAGGAGGCCTTCCCCGCCCATGCCGGACTGACCGGGCTCGCCGGCTTCAAGACCGGCATCCGGGACATCTTCTACGGGACCGCGCCCGGCCAGCTGGAGGACCTGCTGGCGGTGCTCGGACGGTTCCCCGCCGACTGCGTGCTCGCCGACGACATGTGCTACGGCGCGTGCTTCGCCAGTGAGCGCACCGGCATCCCGCTGGCCTGGCTGAGCAACTCGGTCTACATCCCCGGCAGCAGGGACGCCCCGCCGCTCGGCTGGGGGCTGCGGCCGGGTCCGTGGCCGCTGGGACGGGTCCGCGACGCGCTGCTCCGGTTCCTCGGGGACCAGGTCGCGATGCGGGACCTGCGCGGGGCGGCCGACCGGACCCGGGCCCTGGTGGGACTGGAACGGCTGCGGACGGGCGCCCTGGAGAACATCGCCCGCCCGCCGGACCTCTATCTGATGGGCACGGTGCCCTCCTTCGAATATCCCCGCCGCGACCTGCTCCCGGGGACCCACTTCGTGGGCGGGCTCTTCGGCCTCCCCCCGGAACACTTCGACCCGCCCGGCTGGTGGGAGGAGTTGCGGGGCGGCCGGCCGGTGGTGCTGATCACCCAGGGCACCACGGCCAACGACGTCGGCCGGCTGCTCGTGCCCGCCGTGCGGGCGCTGGCCGGCGAGGACGTCCTCACCGTGGTCACCACCGGCAGCACCCTGGACACCGACAAGCTGCTGCCTCTGCCGGGCAACGTCCGGCTGGAGCGGTTCGTCCCGTACCACCATCTGCTGCCGCACGTGGACGTGATGGTGACCAACGGCGGCTACAACGGCGTCAACGCGGCCCTCGCCCAGGGGGTGCCCCTGGTCGTCGCGCCGGGCTCCGAGGAGAACCCCGACATCGCGGCCCGGGTCGCCTGGGCCGGTGCCGGTGTGGTCCTCGGGCGGCGGGCCGTGACGGAGTCCCGCGTACGGGCCGCGGTGACCACCGTCCTGACCGACGAGCGCTACCGGCGGCGGGCCCGCGCGCTGGCCCGGGAGCACCGGAGCCGCGACGCCCCGCGACGGGCCGCCGAGTTGATCGAGTCCCTGGCCGCATCCCACGGCCGGATTCCCACCGGAGGTGTCACACAGTGAACGCCGCAGTGAACGCCGCAGTGAACGCCACACCCCGTGTCACAGCGAGCGCCACGACGGGGAAATGCCCGGTCCAGGCCCCCGAGGCGGGCATGCCGACGGACCCGGGGCCCTTCGACTGCATGCCGGAGCTGCTGGCGGCCGCCCGGGTGGCGCCGGTCGTCCGGATCCCCTATCTCGGCAGGCACGCCTGGGTCGTGTGCGACCGGGAGCTGGTGCGGATCGCGCTCGCGCATCCGCGGCTCGCCAAGGACGTGACCCTGGTCCCCGACTGGATGCGCAAGCCGGGCCTGATGCTGGGGTCGCAGCCGGACCCGGAGTACGCCCGTACCATGATCATGAGCGATGGGGAGCACCACGCGCGGATCCGGCGGCTGCACGCGTCGGTGCTGAGTCCGCGCAACACCGAGAAGTGGGGCGCGGAGGTCGGCGCCAAGGTCGACGGGTTCCTGGACGAGCTGGAGCAGGCCGCGGCGGTGACCGATCCTCATGAACCAAAAGCCGGTTCGGGTGCCGGTTCCGGTTCCGGTTCCGGTTCGGGCGAGTCTGCCGAAGTCAACGTGGTCACGGAGTACACGCACCGCATTCCGCTGGCCTTCATCTCCGAGATGCTCGGTCTGCCCCCCGAGGCGCAGCAGCGGCTGCGCGGGATCACCGACGTCATCCTCTACTCCTCCGACTACGCGGCACGCGGCAACGCGGTCAGGGCGCTGTACGGGGCGGTCGAGGGCTGGGTGCGCGACCCGGGCCCGCTGCACGACGGGGTGATCACGGGCCTGCTGGCCGCCTCCGACGGGCCGGGCGCGGCGGTCACCGAGGGCGAGGTCGTCGTCTGGGCCCTGGCGATGGTCATCACCGGCTACGAGACGACCGGGAGCCTGATCTCCGCGGCGCTGTACGAGGCCCTGCGGCGGCCGGCCGACGAGCGGCCGCGGTCCGAGGAGGAGATCAGGGCGTGGGTCGAGGAGACCCTGCGGGTGCACCCGCCGTTCCCGCACCCGACCTGGCGGTTCGCCACCGCGGACATCGACCTCGGCGGCTATCTGATCCCCGAGGGCGCCCCGGTGCAGGTCAACATCGCCGCCGCGAACCGGCGGCCGGGCGAGGGGGCCGACAGCTTCGCGGCGGAGCGGCAGGGGCAGGGACATCTCTCCTTCGGTCTCGGCGCGCACTACTGCATCGGCGCCTCGCTGGCCCGTCTTGAGGCGCAGATCGCGCTGGGCGGGTTCCTGCGCCGTTTCCCCCGGGCGCGGCTGAGCACCCGTACCGCCGTCGCGTGGGAGTCGGAGTGGATGATCCGCCGGATGAGTGTCCTGCCCGCCGTGCTGGCCTGAGCACATCCGCCCCGGTCCCGCTCCTGCCCCCGCCCCCGCGTGTTCATCGGAGCACCCACCACCAATGCACCCCTTCCACGGATATGGGGAGATGATGGCTCGTACCCTTGAGACCACCGAGCGGCCGCCGGCCGGGTCGGCGGCACCGGCCGAACCCGGGAGCGGGAACCTCCGGCTGCCGGCGGCCGGCTGCCGCGCTCGCGGCCGTGATCTGCCGTTCGCCGACCGTCCGGGTGATCTGACGCCGATGAAGGGGCTCGTGCTCGCCGGCGGGTCCGGCTCCCGGCTCTGGCCGATCACGCACACCTCGGCGAAGCAGCTCGTCCCCGTCGCCAACAAGCCGGTCCTGTTCTACGGCCTCGAATCGATCGCCGATGCGGGCATCCGCGAGGTCGGCATCGTCGTCGGTGACAAGGCCGCCGAGATCGAGGCCGCCGTCGGCGACGGCTCGCGCTTCGGCCTGGAGGTCACCTATCTCCGGCAGGACGCACCGCTGGGTCTGGCCCACGCCGTGCGCATCGCCCGTGACTACCTCGGCGACGACGACTTCGTGATGTACCTGGGTGACAACTTCATCGTCGGCGGCATCAGTTCGCTCGTACGGCGGTTCCGGACGAGCCGGCCCGACGCCCAGATCATGCTGACCCGGGTGGCGGACCCGCGCGCGTTCGGCGTGGTCGAGCTGGACCAGCGGGGCCGGGTGATCGGTCTGGAGGAGAAACCGGAGCATCCGAAGAGCGACCTCGCCGTGGTCGGCGTCTATCTGTTCACGGCCCGGGTGCACGACGCCGTGGGCCGGATCGAGCCGTCGTGGCGGGGCGAGCTGGAGATCACCGACGCGATCCAGGGGCTGATCGACGCGGGTTGCCGCGTGCAGTCGACGGTCGTCTCCGGTTACTGGAAGGACACCGGCAACGTCGCCGACATGCTGGAGGTCAACCGTCTCGTCCTGGACGGCGTCGAGGCCGACTGCTCCGGTGAGGTCCACTCCAGCGAACTGGTCGGCCGGGTCGTGATCGAGGCGGGCGCGACCGTCACCGGGTCGCGGATCGTCGGCCCGGCGGTGGTCGCGGCCGGTTCGCGGATCCGTGATTCCCACATCGGCCCGTTCACCTCCATCGACAGCGACTGCACGGTGGTCGACAGCGAGATCGCGAACTCGATCGTGCTGCGCGGCGCGTCCATCGTCGGGATGCGGCGCGTCGAGCACTCACTGATCGGACGCGAGACCGAGGTGACGGTGACGGAGACGGAGACGGACACAGAAGCGGGCACGGGCACGGCGACGGTGCCGTCGATGCCCCGGATCCCGAGGGCCCACCGGCTCGTCCTCGGCGACCACAGCAAGGTGCAGGTCGCCTCATGAGGATTCTCGTGACCGGCGGCGCGGGTTTCATCGGCTCCCACTTCGTCCGGTCCTGCGTCGCGGACGCGGACGCCGACGGGTATGCGAACGGGTACGACGTGACCGTGCTCGACAAGCTGACCTACGCCGGGAACCCGGCGAACCTGGCGCCCGTCGCGGGCCGGTTCACCTTCGTCCACGGCGACATCTGCGACGCCGGCCTGCTCAGGGAGACGGTTCCCGGCCATGACGTCGTCGTCAACTTCGCCGCCGAGTCGCACGTCGACCGGTCGATCGCCGGCGCGGGCGAGTTCGTCCGCAGCAATGTCCTGGGCGTGCAGACCCTCATGCAGGCGTGCCTCGACGCCGGCACCCCGAGGGTCGTCCAGGTCTCCACCGACGAGGTGTACGGCAGTATCGCGGCCGGCTCCTGGGACGAGACGGCCCCGCTCGGCCCGAACTCCCCCTACGCCGCGTCGAAGGCCGGCGGCGATCTGATCGCGCTCGCCTTCGCCCGTACCCACGGGCTGCCGGTCAGCATCACCCGCTGCGGCAACAACTACGGCCCGTACCAGTACCCGGAGAAGGTCGTCCCGCTGTTCACCACCCGGCTGCTCGACGGCTTGAACGTACCGCTGTACGGTGACGGCGGCCATGTGCGCGACTGGATCCACGTCGACGACCACTGCCGGGCCGTCCGGCTGGTCACCGAGCGCGGCGTGCCGGGCGAGGTCTACCATGTCGCCGGCACCGCCGAGCTGACCAACCTGGAGCTGACCGGCCGGCTGCTGCACGCGCTGGGCGCCGACTGGCGGCGCGTGGAGCGGGTGCCCGACCGCAAGGGCCACGACCGCCGCTATTCGCTCGCCGACGACAAGCTGCGGGCGCTCGGTTACGCGCCACGGACCGGGTTCGAGCGGGGTCTCGCCGAGACCGTGGCGTGGTACGCGGCGAACCGCCGCTGGTGGGAGCCGCTGACGGCGCGGGTCCCGCGAACCACCGCGGCGGGTCGAGTGGATCCGGCGGGACTGCGCGGCGGGGTGGTTCTCACTGGGTCCTGAGCCGGATCAGGGCCGCGCGGGAGCGGATTCCCATCTTCCGGTAGACCTGCCGGAGGTGGAATCCGACCGTGTGCGGCGAGATGAACAGGCGGCGTGCGGCCTGCTGGTTGGTGAGCCCGCAGGCCACCAGTTCGGCCACTTTCCGCTCGGTCTTCGTCAGGCTCTCCCAGCCGGAGACCGGGCGCTTGGCCTGCGTCCAGTGCCGGCGCCGCACACCGAGCAGGCGCAGCCTGGCCCGTACGCGTGCGGCGTCCCGTTCGCCGCCGAGTGCCCCGTAGGCGCCCATCGCGCGGTCCAGCCGGCTGATCGCGGCCTCGTGGTCGCCGCGGTCGAGCAGCAGGCCGGCGTGGTCCTCGGTGACCGCGGCCCGGGCCCACGGGTTCCGGTGCAGCCTGCCCGCCTGGGCGAGGGCGTCGGCGTCCCCCTCGGCGAGCGCGCGGGCATGCGTGGCGGCGGCGAGCACCGCGGGGACGTGCTGGTTGTGCGTGCGGAGGTACTCCGTCGTCTCGACCACCGCCTGGGCGATGCCCGGCCGGTCCGCCGCGAGCGCGCTGCGGACGCACCAGCCCGCGGCGGCCGGGTCCTCCAGGACGAGTTCGCGGAGCGCGCCCGCGTGGGCCGCGATCTCCATCAGGACGTCCATGGCAGCGCGCGCGTCCACTTGTGCCTCGGCCAGCTGGGCGTTCAGCAGCAGGCGTGCGGGCCACCAGGGAGGGGAGGCGTCGTCCTGGGGGAAGCTCTCGTCCAGATCCTTGATGTGGGCCTCGGCCTCGGTGAGGGCTCCCCGGCGCAGGGCGACGGTGGCCAGGACCAGCCATGCCTGTGGCGCGATCGGGACATAGAGGCCGTCCGTGGCGACACCGATCCGCGCCGCTTCCTCCGCCTCGTCCAGGCGTCCCTGGGCGAGGTGGAGCGGCGCCCGGAGCACGGCGGGGACGGCGGCGGCCGTCCTGCCCGCGTCGGGGCCGGTCGGCCGGGCGGAGTACTCGACGACCGCCGCCGCCTCGTCGTACTCGTCGGTCCTGGTGAGGGCGAACGCGAGGAACCAGCGCGGGTCGAGGAGTTGGGTGCTCTCGCCGCCGTGGTCGAGTGCGACGGCCTTGCGCAGGGTCTCCACCGCGTCGCCCACGCGGCCCTCGCGCCACTGGTCGAGCGAGTGCACGGTCAACGCGCCGACCCGTACGGCCTGGACATGCCGGCCGGGCGCGCTGAGGATCTTCTGGGCGCGCTGGATCCCGGTGCTGTCCCCGGTCAGGTAGGAGGCCGCGAGATGGGTGATCACGGCCTCCTGCTGCGGGGGTCCGCCCGCCTGCGCGGCGAGCGCGTCGCCTGCGGCGCGGTGTGCCATCCGCGCGTTCCCCAGTCGCAGCAGCGCGGTCGACATCGACGCCCGCAGTCCGGCGACGTCCGTGGCGAGCGGCGCGGACAGCGGGGCTTCGAGCCTGGCGACCTCGTCGATCGTGTCCTTGGCCAGGGTGATCGCCCGGCCCGGGTCGCCCGCCCTGGTGAGGCCTTCGACGGCGGTCCGCGCCAGGCGTACGCGCTCGGACCGGCCGGGTGTCAGCAGTTCCATGCACCGGGTCGCCAGGGACGCCGCGGTCGAGGGGTCGGTGGCCAGCAGCCTGTGCGCCCCCTCGGCGATGACGTCGAGTTCCTCCGCGTCGCCGGGCTGGGCGACGTGGACCAGTTGGAGGGCGGCGCGTTCGATGCCGTCGGGGCGCGGGAGCAGCATGCCGGCCGCCTGCCGGCGCAGGAGCGCGCACATCGGCAGGGGGACGGAGTCGAGCAGGACCCGCCAGATCGGTTCGCTGCGGAAGGCGAGGTCGTGCCGGCCGCAGACGAGGAGTCCCCGGCCGACCGCTTCGTCGACCGCTGCCAGCAGTCCGACCGGTGCTTCGCCGAGCATGGCCGACAGGTCCTCGGGGGCGAACGGCGATCCGAGGACGGCCGCCAGCCGCAGCGCCTTCATGGTGGGTGCGGAGAGCGATCGGAACTCTCTGCGCATGAGCATGGAGAAACGTTTCGGTACGGGGTTGGGCAGCCCGACGCCGGTGCCGCGACCAGGTCCGACGCCGACGCCGGTGCCGACTCCAGTGCCAGTGCCAGTGCCGGGACCTGCGCCGACGCCGGGGCCGGGACCGGGCGGGCCGGTCCGCACCCGGGAGATGCCGTCGACCACCTGGAGATCGCCGTCCTCCGCGAGCGCGCGCATCAGCTCGATCACCGCGCGGGGCGTGGTGTTGACGCTCTCCGCGAGGGCGAGGAGCGTCGGCCCGGGGGCGGCTCCGGCGCAGTCGGCGACCAGTTGCGCGAGCGCCTCGCCCGGGAGCGGTCCCAGTTCCCGCAGGGGTTCCGTGGGAAGTCTCCCCCGGAGCCGGCCCAGACAGGTCTTGACCGGCTGGTACGGGGCGGCGTCCCCGTCCGGGGCGAAGGCGAGCAGCCACAGGATCGGGCGGCCGCCGAGGGCGATGACGAGGTCGCACAGGGCGGACAGGGCGGGCGGGTCCGCCAAGTGCAGATCGTCGAGGGCGACGACGGTGCGGTGGTGTTCCGCGTCGGTGCGCAGCCGGGCCCGCGCCGCCTCGATCGCCAGGGACCCGGTCGGATGGTGGAATCCGTCCTCGGCGGTGCCCGGCGGGTGGGGGTGGGCACCGGCCGCCGCCGGGGACGCCCTGGGTGCGCCGTCGTGACCGGCCGCGACACCGCCGACGACGGTGAAGCCGTTTCTGGCGGCGATGCCGGCGGCCTCCAGGAGGAGGCGGGTCTTGCCCGTGCCGGACGCCGCCTCCACCAGGAGGACCCGGCTCCGCCGGGCGCCCGTCACGTCCCGCAGGTTCGCGCCGATCTGTGCCAGCTGCTGTTCCCGGCCGCGCACTTGCGGCAGCGGGCGTGCGTGAGGACCCATGACCCTCCGTATCGTGAAGTCGCGATGTGACGCGACGCGCGCGAAGGTGGCGCGAGGGTGGCCTCCCTTCCGCAGGCCGCCGGGTGCCGCCCCGGCACACGCGTACGGTCAGGGCGGCACCCGCTCGCACCACCGGGCGACGGCCGTCGCCCTTCGACACGCTGTCGTCCGGGCAACGGTTCAACGACGGAGGCGGGACGGCTCCGCGGCGGCCGGGCCGTGTGCACCGGATCCGGCCATCTCCGTGATGGGTCGGGGTAGTTGACGCCGACGACCCGACGGGGCGAAGGTACGCCCGCCGCACTCCACCGCTCCTGGCCGGTGGGGGTCGGCCCCGGGCCCTCTCCCCAGGGCCTGGTTCTCCGGTGCCACCCCGCCCCGGGGCACCGCTCGCGCGTTCGTCCAAGTGAGGACCCGGGTGCGGTTGGACACCCCGGTGCCGAACCATGTCGAATGAACCCCTCCCCCCTCCCCCCACGATCACCGGCCTGCCGGTAGCACCGGCACCCGGCTGCCGTGGCCCGCCGGGTACGCCCGTCCCGAAGCCGGGGTACCGGCCGGCGGGCAGCGGCGTCCCCCGCCAGGGCCCGGACGAGATGCGCTCACAGAGAGGCTCGTTGATGCTGGCCGTCGAACCGGTACCCACCATCGCCGCCCACCAGTTGCTCGTCTTCCTGCTCCAGGTCGGAACGCTGCTGCTGGTCGCGTTCCTGCTCGGCCGGCTGGCGGTGAGGCTCGGCCTGCCCGCCATCGTCGGTGAGCTGTGCGCGGGCGTCCTGCTCGGCCCGTCGATCCTGGAGCAGGTCGCGCCCGGGTTCAGCGATTGGCTGCTGCCACGCGACCCCGGGCAGTTCCATCTCCTCGACGCGACCGGGCAGATCGGTGTGCTCCTGCTCGTCGCCCTCACCGGCGCCCACATGGACCTGTCGATGGTGCGCCGGCGCGGCACCGCGGCGATCCGTATCAGCTTCGCCGGGATCGCCGTCCCGCTCGCGCTGGGTGTGGCCGTCGGTTTCGCGCTGCCCGCCTTCCTGGTCCCGGGGGAGCGCCCGGTGTTCGCGCTGTTCCTGGGCGTCGCCATGGGGGTCAGTGCCATTCCCGTCATCGCCAGGACCCTGATGGATCTGCGGCTGCTGCACCGCAATATCGGCCAGCTCACCCTGTGCGCCGTGATGGTCGACGACATCATCGGATGGCTGCTGCTCTCGATGGTCTCGGCCATGGCGACCACCGGGTTCCACTCCGGCGAACTGGCCCTCTCGGTGACCTGGCTGGCCGTGGTGCTGATCTGCGCGGTCCTGCTGCGGCCCGTCGTCGCGTTCTGCCTGCGGGCGGCCGCGCGGACGCCGGGGAGCGGGGGGACCGTGACCGTCGTGGTCGTCCTGGCGCTGCTCGCGTCGGCCGCCACCCAGGCCATGGACCTGGAGGCGGTGTTCGGCGCGTTCGTCGCCGGTGTCGTGATCCGCGCGAGCGGCGCGCTGGACCAGAAGGCGATCGCCCCGCTCCAGACCTTCGTGGTGGCGGTCCTGGCACCGGTCTTCTTCGCCACCGCCGGGCTCCGGATGGACCTCACGGCGCTCGCCGACCCCGCCGTCCTGCTCACCGGTCTCGGGGTGCTCGCGGCCGCCGTGTTCGGCAAGTTCGCCGGGGCGTACGCGGGGGCGCGGCTCAGCCGGCTCAGTCACTGGGAGGGGCTGGCCCTGGGGGCGGGGATGAACGCCCGGGGCGTCATAGAAGTGATCATCGCGATGGTGGGGCTGCGTCTCGGCGTACTCGGCACCGAGATGTACACGATCATCGTGCTGGTCGCGATCGTCACCTCGCTGATGGCCCCGCCCATCCTGCGCGCCACGATGTCCAAGGTCGAGCAGACAGCCGAGGAGGAACTGCGGGAACGCTCCTTCGGTATTGATGGTCAGCGGACCGCGGAGGCATAGTGAGGCGCGGTCGAGCCGCCCCCACACTCCATTCCTTCATCGCGAGAGGGCAACGCTGTGCCGAATCCTTTTGAGGACCCCGACGCCACCTACCTCGTTCTCGTCAACGACGAAGGCCAGCACTCGCTCTGGCCCGTCTTCGCCGACGTCCCCGACGGCTGGAACACCGTCTTCGGAGAAGCCGGCCGCCAGGAGTGCCTCGACTACATCGAGAAGAACTGGACCGACATGCGGCCCAAGAGCCTCATCGAGGCGATGGAAGGCCGGCGCTGACGCCATGACCCTCGACCTCACCGGATTCCGGAGCCTGGGGGAGGCGTTCGCCGCGCGCGTCGCCGAGTATCCCGAACGCACCGCGCTGACCCTCTGGCAGGGCTCCACCGCTCCGGAACACGAGAGTGTCACCTACGCGGAGCTGGCCCGCCGGACCCGGGTGCGCGCGGCCGGCCTGGCCCGGCGGCTGGCCCCCGGCGAACGGGTGCTCATCGCCCTGCCGTCGGGGATCGAGTTCGCCGAGGTCTACCTCGCGTGCCTGTCCGCCGGGCTGATCGCCGTGCCCTCGCCGACGCCGGGCGGTTCGGCGAGCGCCGACGAGCGGATCGCGGGAATCGCGGCCGACTGCTCGCCCGGCCTGGCCATCACCACGGACGCCGCGCACGCGGCCGTGGTCGACCAGCTGCGCGCCCACGGGCTCGACCGGCTCCCCGTGGAGGCGGTACGGCCCGTGGGCGGGGCCCCGGAGCCCGGGGCGGGGGAGCCGGTCCACGGGCGGGTGGTCGACCGGGACACGGACGCGGTCCTCCAGTACAGCTCCGGGTCGACGGGATCGCCGAACGGGGTGATCCTCACCCACGGCGCGATCCTGACCAATGCCGCCGCCTTCTGCACCCACATGGGCCTCGGGCCGGACGACCGGTTCGGCAGCTGGCTGCCGCTCCACCACGACATGGGCCTGTTCACCAAGCTCACCTGCGCACTGCTGTGCGGCGCGCCCCTCACGCTGATGCAGCCGACCCTGCTCCTGCGGCGGCCCGTCGAGTGGCTCCGCATGCTGGACCGGTACCGGGTCACCTACACGGGCGCCCCCAACTTCGCGTACGACTTCTGCACCCGCCTCGTCACCGACGAGATGATGGCGGGCCTGGACCTGTCGGCCCTGCGTTACGCGCTCAACGGCGCCGAGCCCATCCACGTACCGACCACGGAGGCGTTCACGGAACGCTTCGCCCGGATCGGGCTCGGCGACCGCTCCCACTCCCCCGGCTACGGCCTCGCCGAGTCCACGGCGTACGTGACCGTCGTACCCGACGACGTCCGGCCGACCGTGCTCACCGTGGACCAGGCGCTCCTGGAGTCGGCCGAAGGGCCACGGCTGCGGCCGGTGCCCGGCGGCACCGGGCGGCAGCTGATCGGTGTGGGCCGGGCGCACGCCTTCGATCTGCGGATCACCGACCCGGGGACACGCGAACCGCTGCCCGAGGGCAGGGTGGGTGAGATCTGGCTGCGCGGAGGGAGCATCGGCCGCGGCTACTGGGGCAAGCCCGAACTGAGCGCGCGGGTGTTCGACGCCCGGCTCGCGGGCGACGAGGACGGGCCCGGCTGGCTGCGCACCGGCGATCTGGGCGCGCTCTTCGACGGCGAGCTGTTCATCACGGGCCGGCTCAAGGAACTGCTGATCGTCCACGGCCGCAATCTCTTCCCCCAGGACCTGGAGCACGAGGCCCGCGCCGCGCACCGGGCACTCGGCGACCAGCTCGGGGTCGCGTTCGGGGTCGGCACGCCGCAGGAGAGCGTCGTGCTGGTCCACGAGGTGCGCCCGGGGACCCCGGAGTCCGAGCTGCCGGACGTCGCCACCGCGGTCTCCCGCCGGCTCACCCGGTCGTTCGGCCTTCCCGTGCGCAACGTCGTGCTGGTGCGGCGCGGCACCGTACGCCGTACCACCAGCGGCAAGATCAGACGTACCGCCCTGCGGGACCGGTTCCTCGCGGGCGATGTGCCGGTGCTCCACGCCGAGTTGGAGCCCGCGCTGCGCACGGCGCCGGCGGGACCGAAGCCGTGACCGCGGCCGTCTTCGGCACGGGCCGCGCGCTGGCGGCCGCGCTCGACGCGGCCCTGCTGGAGGCGGCCGGCCCCGGCCCGGACGGGGCGCCGGGCCCCGGGGGCGCGGCCGGCCGGCTCTCCGCCGAGCTGGACGCCGCCGAGGAGTTCCCGGCCCCGTTCGTCGCCCGGCTCGACGCGTTCGGCCTGCCCGCGTACTACGTGCCCGCCGAGTGGGGCGGCGCCGGAGCCGACCACGAAATCCTCGCGCGGCTCTGGCGTACGGTCGCCCGGCACGACCTGAGCACCATGGTCGCGCACGGCAAGACCTACCTCGGCGCCGCGTCGGTCTGGCTCGCCGGCGACGCCGGACAGGCCCGCACCACGGCGGACGCGGTCCTCGCGGGCCACCCGGTCGCCTGGGCGCTGTCCGAGCCGGACCACGGCGCCGACCTCCTCGACGGGGAGCTGACCGCCACCGTCCAGGACGGCGGATACCGGCTGGACGGCGTGAAATGGCCCGTCAACAACGCCACCCGGGCCCCGTATCTGACCGTCCTGGCCCGCACCGGCGCGGCGGGCGGCGCGCGCGGCCACAGCCTCTTCCTCGTGGACCGCGCCGCGCTCGCCCCCGGCACCTGGCGGGCACTGCCCAAGGAACCCACCCACGGCATCCGGGGCGTCGACATCTCCGGCATCGCGTTCGAGGGGGCGGCACTGCCGTCCGGCGCGCTGCTCGGGGGCGAGGGCACCGGGATCGAGACCGTGCTGCGCGCGTTGCAGCTCACCCGGACCATGTGCGCCGCCCTGTCGCTGGGCGCCGGTGAGCACGCGCTGCGGATCGCGGCCGCGTTCACCGCCGAACGGATCATCCAGCGGCGCCCGCTGCTGGAGCGCGCCCACCCCCGGGCGTCCCTCGGCCGGTGCGCGGCGCTGCTGGCCGCCTCGGAGGCCGCGGCCCTGGTCGGCAGCCGCTCGATCCACTCCCTCACCGGTGAGATGAGCGTGGTGTCCGCGCTGGTCAAGTCCGTCGCGCCGGAGCTGACCGACACGGTGCTCGGTGAACTCGCCGAGTTGCTGGGGGCCCGTTCCTTCCTCACCGGCGTGTACGCGGACGGCGCCTTCCAGAAGATCTGGCGCGACCACCGGATCGTGTCGGTGTTCGACGGCAGCACCCCGGTGAACCGTGCGGCGCTCGTCCAGCAGTTCCCCCGCCTGGTACGGGGGTACGCCGCCGGATCCGTGGACGCGGCCGGGCTGGCGGAGGCCGTGGCCGTGGGCGGCGCCCCGCCGGGCCCGCTGGACCGCGATGCCCTGACCCTGCTGTCCCGGCGGGGGTGCTCGGTGGTGCAGTCCCTCCCCGCGCTGGCCCGCTCCCTCGCCACGGGACCGGCCCCGGAGGGGCTCGCGGAGCACGCCGCCGCGCTGGAGGCCACCACGGCGGCCGTGCACGACCTGATGGCGGCGGTGGCTCCGGCCGCCCGCCCGCCGATGGCCGCCTACGAGATCGCCGCCGCCTACGAACTGTGCTACGCGGGCGCGGCCTGCCTGCACGCATGGTCCGCGGGACGCCACCGGCACCAGGGCGAACCGCTGTGGCAGGACGGCCTGTGGGTACGGGCGGCACTGCGCGCGCTGCGGGCCTCGCTCGCCGCCGGGCTGCGGACCGCGCCGCCGGACCCGGCCCCGGGCGACGACCGCATCGACGAGCCGCTCGCGCGGTACGTGGCACAGGCGGCGCGGACCGGCGCCCCGGTGACCCCGTTCGGCGCGCCGATGCCCCAGGGGGGCCACTCATGACCGCCGCCGCGCTCGACGCCCTCCTGGGCGATGCCCTGGACGACCACAACCCGGTCGGTCACGCGGCGGTCCTGGCCGCCGACGAACGTCAGGAGATGCTCGCCGAGGGCGAGCGGGCCCTGGACACGTACGGGCTGAACGCCGAGTTCGTGCCGGTGGCCCACGGCGGCCGGCTGGAGCGCGCCGACCGGCTCGCCGAGGTGCTGCGGACGCTGTGGCGGCGGGACCCGTGCCTCGGTCTCGGCTACGGCTTCAGCTCCCTCATCGCCTCCGTCAACATCTGGACCGCCGGCGACGAGGAGCAGCGGCGCCGGGCGGCGGACCTGCTGCTGGCGAACGGCCGCATCGCCGTCGCGTTCCACGAGCTGGCGCACGGCAACGACTTCGCGCACGCCGAGTTCGCCGCCCGGCCGCACGCGGACGGCTGGCTGCTGTCCGGCCGCAAGGAGGTCGTGGCGAACGTACGGCGGGCGGAGGCCATGGTGGTGTTCGCCCGGACGGGTGCGGGCGCGGGCAGCCGCGGCCACAGCCAGTTCCTGCTCCTGCGGGACGGGCTGCCGGCCGGAGCCCTGCGGGACCTGCCGCGTTTCCACAGCTCGGGCATGCGCGGTGTCCAGCTCGGCGGGGTGGAGTTCACCGACTGCCCCGTGCCCCCCGGGGCCCTGATCGGCTCCCCGGGCCAGGGCATCGAGGTGGCCCTGCGCTCGTACCAGACGACCCGTTCGGTGGGCCCGGCGGTGTACGTCGGGCCGCTGGACACCGCGCTGCGTCTGGTGATCCGGTGCTCGCTCGACCGCCGTCTGTACGGCGGCGCGGTCGCCGACCTGCCGTACGTGCGGGCGGCGATCGCCCGTGCCTGGGCCGATCTGCTGGCCATGGACGCGTTCTCGGGTGTGGTCCTGCGGGCGCTGCATCTGGAGCCGGAGGCGATGGCGGTCTACGCCCCGGCGGCGAAGTACCTGACCGCGCGGATCCTGCTGGACGCGTTCGACGATCTGCGGGCGGTCCTGGGCGCGCGGTCGTATCTGCGGCGGGGCCCGTACGCGATGTTCCAGAAGCTGGCCCGGGACGTGGCCCCGGCGACCTTCTCCCATGTCTCGCTCGCGGCGGCCCTCGTGACCCTGCTTCCGCAGCTGCCGAGGCTGGCCCGCCGGGCATGGCCGGACGGCCGGGCCGCCGCACCGGCGCTGTTCGACCTGGGCGGTGACCTGCCGGCGCTGTCCCTGGACCGGCTGAGCCCCGGCATGCCGCGCCACGACGGTGTCATCGGCACACTCCTCAAGATCGCGGACGGCGCCCGCGCGGACGACTCCGATCCGGTCCGCCGGTTCGCCGCGCGGTGCCGGGACGAGCTGGAGGCGCTGCGGAAGGGGTGCGCGGCGCTCGGGCCGGAGGATCTCACGATCGACGCCTCGCCCGCCGCGTTCGCGCTCGCCGACCGGTACACGGCCGTCCTCGCCGCCGCCTCCGTCCTGGGGGTGTGGCAGGAGTGCGGCACCCGTTACCCCGCTGCGGCGCTGCTGGGGGTCCTGGACCGGCTGACGGGACGCATGGGCGGGCCGCCGGTGCTGACGCCGGCGGAGCGTGCGGACGTGGAGCGGCGGCTGTTCGACCTGGCGGTCGAGCGGTGTCTCGACAGCCGTCTCCTCGATCTGTCCGCCCGCCGCGTCCCGTCCTGAGGAGGGCCCCGTGGCCGGGCGGAACGGATCCACCGTGCCGGAACCGGTCCAAAGCACGGCTCGTCCGGCACTCTTCCGTACTTTCGGCTGGTCCGCTGTGAGCCCGTACTTCCTAGCCTAAGCAGCATGAATACAGCGGAACGGTCGGTGCGACCGGCCGGAAACACCTTCAACATCGGACTTGCCTTCGTGTTCGTCCTGGGGATCTCCTTCACGACGTACATGCTCACGGACAGCTGGGGCGGCGCCTCCTGGGTGCTCGGCACCACCGTGTCGGTGGTGGTGAGCGCGCTCGCGCTGGTGCGTGAGCGGCACAGAATGCCGGCCGCGCTCGCGGGCCTCGCGGTGACGGGCATCGCCGTCGCGGTGTCCCTGGCCGTGGGCGAGGACCTGCCGCAGGAGCCCGCGCCCATCACGTCGCTCGCCCTGGCCGTGCTCGTCGGCTCCGCGGTCAGGAAGCTCCCGACCGCACCGGCCGCCGCGATCGCCGCGGGTGGCGTCGTCCTGGCCGGTGCGGTCTGGGTCAACGGCTGGACCATCGTGACGGGCCTGTCGTCGCTGACGATGGCCGTCGCGCTCGCGCTGGGGGCGACCCTGCGGGTCCAGGACCGTCAGGGCGGCGGAAACGGACAGTCCTCCCGGTAATCCCGGACCGTCCCTCCCGGTAGCTCTGGACCGTCCTCCCCGTAACCCCGGACGGTCCACTGCGGTCACGGAGCCTCCGGAGCACCGGAACGAGCGGCGCCCCGGAGGCGCGGAGAGCGTGGAGAGGTCGTGAACACGGTGAGCGGTACCCCTGGTGCCGCGCCGAACGGCGCGGAGGGCGGTCGGGGATTGGGTAGCCTGAGCGCCGTGACCATTCCCCACCGATGGGTCAAGGGTGCCTCGACCGCCGGGCTCGGTGCCGTGTTCCTCACGGCGATCGTGATCCAGGCGTTCGCCCTCGCACAGACCTGGGGCGGAGCGTCCTGGGTCCCCGGCAGTGTCGCCACCGCCGTGGTGTGCGCGCTCGCGCTGGCCCGCCACCGGGAGCTGACCTGGACGGCCGCGGCGGGCCTGGGCGTGGCGGCCCTGATCGTACTGATCGGGATGATGCCCGGAGTCCGGCTGCCCGCCGAGCCGGGGCCCGCCATGACCCTGGGCCTGGCGGTGCTCACCGGCTCGGCGGTCAGGGCACTGCCGACGGTGCCGGCCGGTGCCGTCACGGCGGGCGGACTCCTGGTGATCGTCGGCCAGTTCTCCGGCCGGCCGTCCTCCGCCGTGACGGCCATCACCACCGTGGGCTGGCTGCTCGCTGTCGCCGTGGGACTGGCGCTGCGGACCTACGACGGCCGGACGCGGGCCGCCGCCGAGCGGGTGCGCCGGGCGGAACGGCTGGAGCTGGCGCGGGAGTTGCACGACATCGTCGCCCACCACATCACGGGCATGCTGATCCAGGCGCAGGCGGCGCAGGTCGTCGCGCGGCGCGATCCGCAGAAGGTCGCGGACACGCTCACCGAGATCGAGACCGCCGGCGGCGAGGCCATGACCGCGATGCGCCGGGTCGTGGGCCTGCTGCGGGACACCGACGACGCGGCGCCCGCCTCACCCGGCCCCGAGCAGCTGGGCGCCCTGGTCGAGCGGTTCAGCCGGCAGGGCCCGACGGTGAGCCTGGCGATGCCCGACGGCGAAGCCGACACACGGTGGCCGCCGGAGGTCACCAGCACCGTGTACCGGATCGTCCAGGAGTCCCTGACGAACGTGTTGCGGCACGCGCGGAACGCCCGTTCCATCGAGGTCACCGTGGGCCGCACACCCGGCGGTGTCACCGTGGAAGTGGCGGACGACGCCCCGCCGGGTTCCCCTCGCGCGCACCACCGCGGAGGGTACGGTCTGATCGGCATGCGTGAACGTGTCGAAACGCTCGGCGGGTCGCTGGACGCCGGCCCCCGGCCCGGTGCCGGCTGGTCCGTCCGGGCGGCCCTGCCCGTCCCCACCAGGGAGCCGTGATGTCCATCGAGGTCCTGATCGCCGACGACCAGACGATGATCCGGCGCGGTCTGCGGCTGATCCTGGAGGATCAGCCCGACATCACCGTCACCGGTGAGGCCGAGGACGGCGCCGAAGCGGTCGAGATGGCCAGACGGCTGCGCCCGGACGTGTGCCTGGTGGACATCAGGATGCCCAGGCTCGACGGCATCGAGGTCACCCGCGCGCTGGCCGGCCCGGGGGTGACCGATCCGATCCGGGTCATCGTCGTCACCACGTTCGATCTCGACGAGTACGTGTACGGGGCGCTGCGCGGTGGCGCGGTGGGCTTTGTCCTCAAGGACGCCGGACCCGCCCTGCTCATCGAGGCGGTCCGCGCCGCGCACAACGGCGAGGCCCTCGTCTCGCCGTCGATCACCCTCCGGCTGCTGAAGCATCTCAACGACGCGGGCTCGGTGCCCCATTCGCGTGCCGCGCGGTCGATGCCGTTGTCGGGGCGTGAGGTCGAGGTGGTCCAGGCCATCGCGCGCGGCCGCACCAACCAGGAGATCGCCTCCGAACTGTTCATCTCCATCAGCACGGTCAAGAGCCATCTGTCCGGGATCCAGACCAAGCTGGGGGTCCGCAACCGGACCGAGATCGCCGTCTGGGCCTGGGAGAACCGCGTCGTCGAGAGCACCGCGTAGCCGTCACACGGCCATCGCGGCCGCCAGCTCCCGTACCGTCGGGTGGAGATACAGCATCCGCAGATCCAGCGGGGGCAGGCCGCGCTCCCGGACGGCCGCCGCGATCCGCATGGCGAGCAGCGAGTTCCCGCCCAGCTCCCAGAAGCTGTCGGATACGCCCACGGTGGAGCCGAACAGCCGGCGCCATACGTCCAGCAGCGCGCCGGAGATGTCGTCCTCGGGGGCCCGGAGGCCGTCCCCGACCCCTGCCCCTGCTGCGGCTGCGGGGGTCCCGGGTTCGGGCAGGGCGGAGAAGTCCACCTTTCCGTGGGCGGTCATCGGGAGCGCGGGCAGCACGGTGACGGTCGCCGGGAGCATGTAGTCCGGCAGGATGCGGCTGATCCGCTCCCGTATGTGTGCCGTGGGGTTCGCGGTTGTCGCGGCCTCGCCGGAGAGCACCACGTACCCGTCGATACGGCTGGTGGCCGCGTCCTGTGGGTCGGTGCGGCGCAGTGTCACGGCCGCCGCGACCACCCCCGGGCATTCGGCCAGCACCGAGCGGATCTCGTCCAGTTCGATCCGGAAGCCGCGCAGCTTGACCTGGTTGTCGAGCCGTCCCAGGTGTTCGAGTGTGCCGTCCGGCAGCAGGCGTCCCCGGTCGCCGGTGCGGTACATCCGGCCGTCGCCGAACGGGTCGGCGCAGAACCGCTCCCCGGTCAGCCCGGGTCGGCGCAGATAGCCGAGTGCCACTCCGGCACCGCTGACGTGGATCTCCCCGGCGACCCCCGGCGGCACCGGTCTCCCGGTCTCGTCCAGCACGTACACCCGCCAGCCGGGGAGCGGTCTGCCGACGGACTTCGAACCGGCGAGGGCGAGGCCGCGCGTGACCGTTCCGGCGGTGACGTGGACGGTGGTCTCGGTGATGCCGAACATGTTCACCAGGCGGCAGCGGGACTCGGGGTACCGGTCCAGCCACGGCAGCAGGCTCCGGGTGTCCAGCGGCTCGCCCCCGAAGATCACCAGTCGTACCGGCAGCCGCCCGGGTCTCGTCCGGTCCTCCTGGGCGAGCTGGGCGAAGGCGGAGGGCGTCTGGCTGAGGACGGTGACCCCCCGGTCGGTGAGCAGCCGGTGCATCCGCTCGGGCGACCGGGAGAGCCAGTACGGGACGACGACGAGACGGCCGCCGGTCAGCAGGGCGCCCCAGATCTCCCAGACCGAGAAGTCGAACGCGACGGAGTGGAAGAACGTCCAGACGTCGGTGGTGCCGAGCGCGAAGTCGTCGCGGGTGGCGTCCACGAGGGCGACGACGTTGGCGTGCGGGACGAGCACGCCTTTGGGGCGGCCGGTGGAGCCCGATGTGTAGATGACGTAGGCCGCGTCCGCCGGGCCGGCGCCGGTCGGGGGCGGGGTGTCGGTGCCGTCGCCGCCCAGCTCCCGTACCCGGTCGGGGGTGAGTGCCCTGAGATCCGGGGGGCCGGGGAAGTCGTCGAGCGTGGTGACCACGACGGACAGCTCGGAGTCCTCGGCGAGGTAGGCGAGACGGTCCGCCGGGTACGCCGGGTCCAGCGGCACGTAGACCGCCCCGGCCTTGAGCACGGCGAGCAGGACCGCCACCAGTTCCGCCGAGCGTTCCAGGCAGACGCCGACCAGGGCGCCGTCGGCGACCCCGGCGGCGCGCAGGCCGTGGGCGAGCCGGGTGGAGCTGAGGTCGAGTTCGCCGTAGGTGACCTGGGTGTCCTCGTCCAGCAGGGCGACGGCGTCGGGGTGTTCGGCGGCGCGTTCGGCGAAGACGTCCGGGATCCGCCGTGGAGTGGTGCGCAGGGGGAGCGGAGGGCGTCCGAGCGCCAGCACCCGTTCCCGTTCCGCGCTGTCGAAGATGTCGAAGGTGTCGAAGGTGTCCGGGGAGTCGGGGGAGGCGAGGGAGCCGGGGGCCCGGCGGTGGGCCTCGGCCAGATGCCGGAGGAACTGGGCCGCGACCGGCTCGCTGATCCGGGCGGGCCGGTGGTCGGCCCGCAGCTCGACCGTGCCGCCGGGGCCGCGTCCCACGGTGATCGTCAGCGGGTGGAGGGGGGCCTGGCAGGGCACGTACTCCCATTCCCTGCCGGATGCCCTGCCGGATGCCCTGCCGGATGCCCTGCCGGATTTCCCGCTGAACGCGCCGCTGGGACCGCCGCCGGAATCGCCGCCCGGATCGCCGTCGGGATCGCCGTCGGATTCGAAGAGGAGTCCCGCGCCGGGGGCCCGTCCGGGCGGCTTCTCCGGTTCGTACCGGCCGAGGACCGCGGCGAACGCCGCCCGCCAGCGTTCCGGGTCCGGGTCCGTGCCCGCGGGCAGGGTGAGCAGGCACCGGGCCACCGCGTCGTCGCCGGGCCCCGGTTCGCCCAGGCCCCACACGGGTGCGGGGTCGGCCTCGGGCAGGGCCGTACCGTTCCCGGTCCACGCGGGCGGCGGACCCTCGTCGGTCGGCGCGGCGCCGTCGAGCGTCGCGGCGGCGAGGCGGCGCAGCGACCGGCCGTCGAACGCGGCCCGGTGGGCGACGACGACGAGGTCGGCCCGTCCGTCGGTGTACTCGATCAGGACGGCGCGCGCGCCCCGGCCGGCGCCGACGGGCCGGGCCAGCTCGCGGGCACGGCGGCGGACGCCGCCCGGGTCGTCGCTCGCGAACGGCACCCGTTCGGACCAGAATCCGCCCGGGGCGGTGAGCCGTGCGAAGCGTTCGGCGAGGACGCCGGCGTCGGCGGGGGTGCCGAGCCGGAGGCGAAGGGCATGGCAGTGCCGGGCGTTCCCGGGCGGCTGCGAGGGGGGCGTGACCACGTTCATCTCCCTGCGTTCGGCGGAAGGGGCGGCTCAGCGGGCCGTGAACCCGCCGTCGACCGTGAGGACCGATCCCGTGACCTGCCGGGAGCCGTCGGAGGCGAGCCAGACGGCGGCCGATGCGACGTCACCGGGCTCGATCAGGGCGTTCATGGGCTGCGACTGGACGAACGCCTCCTCGTGTTCGGCGACCGGTACCTCCAGCGACCTGGCGATCTCCGACAGCATCCGGCCCTCCACGGCCGGGTCGTCCCGGACCGATCCCGGGCACAGCGCGTTGACGCGGACCTTCACCGGGGCGAAGTCGAGCGCCGCCGCCTTGGTGAGTCCGATGACGCCGTGTTTGGCGGCCACGTACCCCGCGAAGTTGCGGTAGCCGACCAGCCCGGCCGTCGACGCGACGTTGACGATGCTGCCGGACCGCTGGCCGGTCATGATCGCACCGACCGCCTTGATCGCGCGCCAGGCGCCGGAGAGATCCACGTCGATCATGAGCTGCCACTCGTCCTCGGTGATCTCGTCGGTGGCCCTGCCGGAGGGAGCGGCGATCCCGGCGTTGTTGAGCAGCACGTCGACGCTTCCGAACCGGTCGTGGGCCTCGTCCACCGCCTGCCGCAGCGCGGCGAGGTCGCGGATGTCCACGTGCCGGGTCAGGACGGCGGCGCCGTGCTCACGACAGAGGTCGGCGGTGTGCGCGAGCTGGCCGGGGTTGCCGAGCGGATACGGCACCCCCGGCAGGTCCGCGCAGACGTCGAGGAGGACGAGGTCGGCGCCCGCGCGGGCGAAGGCGACCGCGCAGGCCCGGCCGAGGCCACGGGCGGCCCCCGTGACGATCGCGGTCTTGCCGTCCAGCTCCATGGGCCTCTCCTCGGCGCTCAGCGGGCGAGTTCGTCATCGATCAGGCGCAGCAGGCTGCCGGGGTCCTCGGCGATGTACATGTGTCCGCCCTCCACCTCGGCCCGGGTGAAGCCGGCGCTGGTCGCCCTGGCCCATCGCGCCGTCTGTTCGGCCGTGACCAGGTCGTCCCCGGTGCCGCGGACGGCGGTGATGGGCACCGGCAGCGGCCGGTCCGTGGCGGGCGTGTAGTTCTCGTGCATTTCGACGTCGGCCCGCAGGGTCGGCAGGATGAGTTCGCGCATGTCCGGGTCGGCGAGGGCCTCGTGGCCGTAGCCGGCGAACTCCTTGACGCGCAGCAGGAACTCGTCGTCGGGGAGGCCGGTCGCCCGTCTCGCCCGTGGTGTCCAGGGATCCGGTGATCCGCTCACGACGAGCCGTGCCACATCGGCACCGGTGTGGGCGACCAGCGCGTGGGCCAGCTCGTACGCCAGGACGGCGCCGAGGCTGTGTCCGAAGACCGCCACCCGGTCGCCGGGGGCGATCTGGCCGCCCGCGGCGGGGAGGAGCCCCGCCACGGCCTGGGCCACGTTCCGGTACGGGTCCTCGGACAGCCGCCACTCCCGTCCCGGCAGCTGGAGTGCCACGATCCGCGGGTTGCCGTCGGTCAGCGCCGCCCATGGGTGGAAGAACGAGGCGCCGGCCCCCGCGAAGGGGAGGCACACCAGGGATGTCCTTCGCATGTCAGTTCCCTCCGGTTGCTTGGTCATCGGGATTCCAGCCAGGCGGCGATCGCCTGCCAGACCAGGCCCATCATGTCGGGCCGGACCATGTCCGCGTGCCCGCAGGGGATGGACACTTCCGTCATCCCGCCGAGGATGTAGGGCGCCCACTTCGCGGTGAGCGGCTCGTCCTCCGATGCGTTGTCGGTCGAGGCGAGGACCAGGGCGTCGCCGTCGAACCGCCCGGTGGTGTGCGCCCCCCTGATCCGGGTGTTGTTCTCGAAGGCCCGCGCGAACACGGCGATCTCGTCGTCGGAGAATCCGCCGAGCAGGGGCCCGTACTCCGCCCGCAGCACGTCCTCCCACGGCTCGCCCCCGTCGGAGGGCGTGCCTCCGGCGGCGCGGACCTCCTTGAGGATGTCGTCGAGCGGGAACGAGTCCATGATGACCAGGGCCGCCACCTCCTCGCCCTGGTCCCGCAGCTGAACGGCGATCTCGTGCGCCGGGGTCGCGCCGAAGGAGTAGCCGACGATGTGGTACGGGCCGGCCGGCTGGACGCGCCGCATCTGCTCGATGTAGTCGGCGGCCATCTCCGTCACCGAGCCCGCGAACGGGGACTGTCCGTCGACGCCCCGGGCCTGGAGCCCGTACACGGGCCGGTCCTCCGGCACATGCCGGGCCAGAGGCATGTAGCTCCAGCTCAGCCCGCCGGCCGGGTGGACGCAGAACAGGGGCGGCCGGTCACCGCCACCGCGGATCGTCAGCAGCACACCGAGGGAGTCCCGCACCGACGACAGGGTGAGCGTGCCGAGCAGGGCGGTCACGGTGGGTGCGGCCATCACATCCTGTACGGAGGTGATGATGCCCCGCGCCTTCAGGCGGTGCACCAGCGCCACCGCGAGCAGCGAATGCCCGCCCAGGGCGAAGAAGTCGTCGTCCACACCGACTTCGGGCAGCCCCAGGGTCTCGGCGAACGCCTCGCGCATGGCCTGTTCCAGCACGGCGAGGGGTCCGTCCGCGACGGCGCCGCCCGCTCCGTACACGAGGTCGGGCGCGGGCAGTGCCTTGCGGTCCAGCTTGCCGTTGACCGTCAGGGGCAGGGTGTCCAGTTCCACGAACGCGGAGGGGACCATGTACGACGGCAGTCGGTCGGCCACGTGCTCGCGGACGGTTTCGGTGATCGAGGTGCCCTGCTCGCCGTGGTCTCCGGGGTCTCCGTGTTCGCCGGGGACGAGGTAGGCGATGAGCCGCTTGTCGCCGGGGGTGTCCTCCCGTACGACCACGGCCGCCTGTCCGACCGCCGGGTGGGCCGCGAGCACGGCTTCCACCTCACCCGGCTCCACCCGGAAGCCGCGTATCTTGACCTGCTCGTCCGCCCGCCCGACGAACACCAGCCCGCCGTCGGCGGTCCAACGGACCAGGTCGCCGGTGCGGTACATCCGCTCACCGGGCCGGAAGGGGGAGGCCACGAACCATGTGCCCGTGAGCCCCTGCCGGTTGAGGTACCCCCGGGCGAGGCCGGCCCCCGCGATGTACAGCTCTCCTGCCACACCGACCGGAACGGGAGACAGACGGGCGTCCAGGACGTACAGGCGGGTGTTGTCCAGCGGCCGGCCGATCGGCAGCACCGCGTCCACCTCGGCCGCGTCGGTGATCATGTGCTGCGTCGCGCACAGCGTCACCTCCGTCGGACCGTACATGTGTCGTACGGCGACGCCGCTGTTCTCCGCCAGGATCCGGCGGACCGACTCGGCGGGCACGACATCCCCGCCGGTCAGTACTTCGCTGACGCCGGTGAAGCACCCGGGATCCTGATCCGCGAGCACCCGCAGCAGCCCCGCCGTCACATGGACATGCGATACGTCGTGGGCGGCGACGAGATTCCGCAGCCCGGGCGCGTCCACCGCTTCGTTCGGCGCCACCACGACGGTGCCGCCGGACAGGAGCGGAACCCACAGCTCGTAGGAGGAGGCGTCGAAGGCGTGCGGGGCGTGGAACAGCACCCGGGGAGTCGGGCCCCAGCAGCGGTCTCCCGCCAGCCGCACCACATCACGATGGGTCGCCACCACACCCTTCGGCACACCCGTCGACCCCGACGTATACATCACATACGCGGCAGCACCCGCAGGCACCGGACCCGGCAGGACGACCGACCTGCGGCCACGGGCACCCGCCCGCACCACCGGCAGCCCCGCCTCACCCACCAGCGCATGCCCGGCCGTCACACGATCCACGACCAGCAACCCAGCACCCGCGTCCTCCACCACGGCACGCATCCGCGCCACCGGCCACGACACATCCAGCGGCACATACGCGGCACCCGACTTCAACACCGCCAGCAGAGCGACCACCAGCTCCACCGAACGCTCCATCACCACCGCGACCACCGACTCCGGACCAGCACCCCGCGCCACCAACTGCCGCGCCAGACCGTCCGACCGCGCATCCAACTCCGCATAGCTCAGCCGCCTGCCACCCGACACCACAGCCACCGCACCCGGAACAGCGGCCACCCGCCCCGCGAACACCTCGGGCACCGACACATCCGCCACCGCGACCGCAGTGTCGTTGCGCCTGTCGACCAGCTCGGACAGCTCGTCCGGGTCGAGCACGTCCACGGCGAGGAGCGAGCCGCCGGGGGCCTGCGCCAGGGCGGTGACCAGATGGTCCAGGCTGGTGTGGAGCAGGGCGCAGACCTGATCGGGGTCGGCGGGCGCCACGGCGTCCACGGCGATCCTGAAGCCGGTCCCGTCGGCGTCGACGGCCACACCGAGCGGATAGTCGGTGACATCGCGGAAGGACAGCAGCTCGATGCCGTCCAGCGCCTCGGCCGACCCCTGGCCCGCGTCCTGGTTGTGCCGGTAGTTGAAGAGCGAGGTGAACAGGGGGCTGCCGGGCAGACCGCTGGCCGCCTGGGCGAGTGCCAGGGGCGCGTGCTCGTGCACCATCAGGTCGGCGAGCTGGTGCCGGAGCCCGCTCAGCGCCTCCCCGACCGCCGCGCCGGCCAGGCGTACCCGTACCGGCAGCGTGTTCATGTACAGGCCCGGCACCCGGTCGGCGCCCGTGCCCGAGTTCATCCGGCCGAGCACGATCGTGCCGAACACCACGTCGTCGCGGCCCGACAGCGCGGCGAGCGCCCGCGCCCACGCCAGGTGGAAGACCGTCGCCGGGCTCACCCCCAGCGACCGCGCCACCCGCTTCAGCCGGTCCGCCAGAGCGCTGTCCACCTGAAGGTGGGCCTGCGCGGTCGCCGAGCCGTCGCCGTGCACGTCCATGAGCCCGTACGGGGCGGTCGGCTCGGTCAGGTCGCCGAGGAGATCGGCGAAGTACGCCTCGTGCTCCTCCTTCGGCACTCCGAACCGCGCCTGGGCGACGAACTCGCGGAACGGCAGCGGCGGCGGCAGCTGATCGCCCTGGCCGCCCAGGTACGCCCGCAACTCGTCGAGCATCACCCGCATGGCCGTGTGGTCCTGGAGGAGATGGTGGACGCGGAGCACGCAGAGCCAGCGATCGCCCCGCGGATCGGCGGCGGCGATGTGTGTCGACAGCAGCGGCGCCCGGTCGAGGTCCATCCAGCCGTGGACGGCGGCCGCCAGCTGCTCGGCCGGGTCCGGGGCGGCGGGGTCGATCGTCACCTCCTCGACCGGCAGTTCCGCGTGCCGCACGACGACCTGCACCGGCTCCGCGAGCCCGTCGGAGACGATCGCGGTGCGGTAGATGTCGTGCCGGTCGACCACCCACTGCATCGCCGTGAGGAAGTCGTCCAGGCGCTGCCGCGACGCGAACGCGATCGTCGTGGGCGTGACATAGACGTCCGTGGCGCCCCGGTCGACCATCAGGCTGTGGATGAAGATGCCCTCCTGGAGGGGGGCGAGGGGGTAGATGTCCTGGATGTTGGCCGCGCCGCCCGGGACCTGCTCGACCACGCGGTCGATCTCGGCCCCGGTCAGCTCGACCAGGGTGAGCATGTCCGGGGTGATCGCGGTCGCGTCCGCCGGGATCAGGTTCGGCGGAACGGTGACCTGCTCCGGGCCTGCCGCCGCCGCGAGCCCGGCGGGGGTCGGCGTCACGAACAGCGCTCGTACGGATACGGAGACGCCGCGCTGCCGCAGCCACTCCACCAGCGACACCGCCAGCAGCGAATGCCCGCCCAGCGCGAAGAAGTCGTCGTCCACACCGACGTGTTCCAGCCCCAGGACCTCGGCGAACGCCTGGCACAGCACCTCTTCGCGGGCGTCCGCCGGCGCCCGGCCCGCACCACCGGTATAGACCGGGGCGGGCAGTGCCTTGCGATCGAGCTTGCCGTTGGGTGTCAGCGGCAGCGCGTCCAGTTCCACAAACGCGGACGGGACCATGTAGGACGGCAGTCGGTCGGCCGCGTACGCGCGGACCGTTTCGGCGATCGAAGCGCCCTGACCCCCGTGCTCCCCTTGCTCTCCGTGTTCGCCGGGGACGAGGTAGGCGATGAGCCGTTTGTCGCCGGGGGTGTCTTCCCGGACGACCACCGCCGCCCGGGCCACGTCCGGGTGGGCGGCGAGGACGGCTTCGACCTCGCCGGGTTCGATCCGGAACCCGCGGATCTTGACCTGTTCGTCGGCCCGGCCGACGAACACCAGCTCACCTTCCTCGGACCACCGCACCACATCACCCGTGCGATACATCCGCTCGCCCGAACCGCCGAACGGGCAGGCCACGAACCGCTCACCTGTCAGCGCGGACCGTCCCAGATAGCCCCGGGCCAGCTGCGCACCCGCCAGATACAGCTCGCCCACGGACCCCGGCGGCACCGGACGCAACGCACCATCCAGCACATACGCCCGCGTGTTCGCCACCGGACGCCCGATCCGGACCGCAGAACCCTCCTGCACGTCGGCGACCGTCGCCCACACCGTCACCTCGGTGGGACCGTACAGATTGCTCACCGCACCGCTCAGCGCGGCCATCCGCCCGGCCAGCGCACCCGGCAGCGCCTCGCCACCCGCCAGCATCCGCAGCCCGCGCAGTACCTCCGCATGACCACCGAGCAGCGACTGCCACAGCGCCGGCGTCGCCTGCATCACCGTCACACCCGACCGCTCGATGAGCCCGGCCAGCGCCCCCGGATCCCGCACCTCACCCTCACCAGCGAGCACAATCGCCGCACCCGACACCAACGGCACATACAGCTCCAGCACATGGATGTCGAACGACACCGTCGTCACCGCCAGCAGACGATCCCTCTCATCCATCGGGAAACGACCGCCCATCGCCACCACGAAGTTCGCCATCGCGGCGTGCGACACCACCACACCCTTCGGCCGGCCCGTCGACCCCGACGTATAGATCACATACGCCGGATGCCCACCCACCACACCCGAAGACAGATCACCCGAACCCAGCTCCGCCAGCGCGGCAACCGTCCCCGGATCATCCACCACCACCCGCTCCAACCCGTCAGAGCTGAACTGGGTTCCGGTTTCGTGGTTGGTGAGGATGAGCCTGGGGTTCGCGTCATCGAGCATGTACCGGATCCGCTCACCCGGCAGATCAGGCGCGATCGGCAGATACGCACCACCCGCCTTCAACACCGCCAGCAGAGCCACCACCAACTCCACCGACCGGTCCATCACCACCGCGACCACCGACTCCGGACCAACCCCCCGTGCGATCAGCAGCCGCGCCAGCCGATTCGCCCGACCGTTCAACTCCCCGTACGACACCCCCACCCCACCCGACACCACAGCCACCGCACCCGGATCCGAAGCAACCCGCGCCTCGAACAACCCCGGCACCACCACACCCGGCACCACCACCGCCGTGTCGTTCCACTCCTCCAACACCAGCCCACGCTCGACCGGATCCAACACCTCCACACCACTCACCCGCACACCCGGATCCCCGGCCATCACCCCCAACACCCGCACCAGAGCACCCGCCACCCGCTCAGCCGACCCCTGCCCGAACAGATCAGCAGCAGCGATCAGCACACCCTCCAACCCCGCAGGCGCACCCCCCGCATCAAACCGCTCACCCACCGACAGATCCAGATCGAACTTCGCCGACGCCTCACCACCCAACGGCAACGACCCCGCCACCACACCCGGCAACGAAACCCCACCACCAGCACCACCACGGCCACCCGCGTTCTGCAACGTCAACATCACCTGGAACAACGGATGACGCGACAACGAACGCGCAGGAGCCAACTCCTCCACCAACCGCTCAAACGGCACATCCTGATGCGAGAACGCCGCCAACGACACATCCCGCACCCGCCGCAACACCTCACCCACCGACGGATCACCCGACACATCCGCCCGCAACACCAACGTATTCACAAAAAACCCGACCAGATCATCCACAGCCTGATCCGTACGCCCCGCCACCGCCACACCAATCGGCACATCATCACCCGCACCAAGCCGGTGCAAGAGGGTCGCGAACGCCGCTTGGAGCACCATGAACACGGTCACGCCGTGTTCCCGCGCGACCTCCACGAGCCGCGCGTGCACGTCGGCGGGGACCACGACCGGGATCCGGTGTCCACGGTGGGACGCCTCGGCGGGCCGCATCCGGTCCGTGGGAAGCGGCAGCTCGTCCGGTGCGCCGGCGAGGGCGTTCCGCCAGTACTCCACCTGGCGGGACAGCGTGCTGTCGGGATCGTCGGCGTCGCCGAGGAGTTCGCGCTGCCAGAGCGCGTAGTCCGCGTACTGCACCGGCAGCGGCGCCCACTCCGGCTCCGCGCCTTCGCGCCGGGCGGCGTAGGCCACCGCCACATCACGGGACAGCGGTTCCATCGACCACGCGTCACCCGCGATGTGGTGCACCACCAGCACGAGAACATGCTCGCCCGGCGCCACCGCGAACAGCGACGCCCGTACGGGAATCTCCACCGCGAGGTCGAAGGCCTGCCCGACGGCCGTGGCCGTCGCCGTGTCGAGATCCTCCGCCGCCACCTCCGTGAACCGCAGGTCGAAGCCGGTGTCGGCGACCGGCAGGACCCGCTGGTACGGCTCCCCGTCCACCATCGGATAGACCGTCCGCAGCACCTCGTGCCGGCCGATCACATCACGGAACGCCGCAGCCAGCGCCCCCCGGTCCAACTCCCCCGTCAGCTCCAGGACCAGCGGGATGTTGTAGGTCGCGCTCGGGCCCTCCAGCTGGCCGAGGAACCACAGACGGCGCTGCGCGAACGACAGCGGGACCCGCTCCGGCCGCTCCCACGCGGTCAGGGCGATCCGTCCGGGCCGCGCCTGGACCAGCCAGCGCGCCAGGGCCGCCGGGGTCGGCGCGTCGAACAGCGCCCTGACCGGCAGCTCCACGTCCAGTACCGCGCGTACGCGGCTCACCAGCCGGGTCGCCAGCAGGGAGTGGCCGCCGAGGGCGAAGAAGTCGTCGTCCACACCGACCGACGGCAGCCCGAGGACCTCGGCGAACGCCTGGCACAGCAGTTCCTCACGGGCGTCGGCCGGCGCCCGGCCCGCACCCGTGCCGTAATCCGGCGCTGGCAGCGCCTTGCGGTCCAGCTTGCCGTTGGGCGTCAGCGGCAGCGCGTCCAGTTCCATGATCGCCGAGGGGACCAGATAGGACGGCAGGCGTCCGGCGGCGTGCTCCCGTACCGTCCCCGCCAGATCGTCAACGGTGTTCTCGCCGGCCACCACATAGGCCACCAGCCGCTTGTCGCCAGGGGTGTCCTCGCGGACCAGCACCGTGGCCTGGCCGACCGCCGGGTGGGCAGCGAGCACGGCCTCGACCTCGCCGGGTTCGATGCGGAAGCCGCGTATCTTGACCTGCTCGTCCGCCCGCCCGACAAACACCAGCCGGCCGTCGGCGGTCCGCCGCGCCCGGTCACCCGTCCGGTACATCCGCTCCCCGGACCCACCGAACGGGCAGGCCACGAACCGCTCACCGGTCAGCGCGGACCGGTTCGCATAGCCGCGCGCCACGCCCGGACCCGCCACGTACAGCTCACCGGCCACACCGACCGGCACCGGTGCCAGGCGGTCGTCCAGGACGTACACCCGGACATCCCCGATCGGACGGCCGATGGGCGGGGTCTCCCCCGGCCGGAGCGGGTCGCTCAGCGTGCACAGCACGGTGATCTCGGTCGGGCCGTACGCGTTCACCATGCGGCGGCCGGGCGTCCAGCGTTCCACCAGCTCGGCGGGGCAGGCTTCCGCGCCCACCACCAGGGTGACCAGCGCGTCGCCGGTCACATCGGGCACGGTGGCGAGGACGCTCGGCGGGATCAGCGTATGGGTGATCCGTTCCGTCAGCAGGACATCGGCCAGTTCCCGCCCCATCAGCGGGCCCTCGGCCGCCGGAACGACCAGGGCCGCGCCGCACGAGAACGCCATGATCAGTTCCATCACCGAGGCGTCGAAACCGAGGGAGGCCAGTTGCAGGACCCGGCTGTCGGCGTTCAGCGCGAACGACTCGACCTGGGCGCGGGCCAGACCCGCGATCCCGGTGTGCGTGACCACCACACCCTTCGGCCGCCCGGTCGAACCGGACGTGTAGATCACGTACGCCGGGTGATCCGGGAGCAACCGGGTGACGCGATCGCCGTCCGTGACGGCTTCGCCGGCCAGGCCCGCCAGCTCCGCGTCCGTCTCCGCGGTGCCCAGCACCGTCACGGGTGCGTCTCCGGGCACGAGCGAGCGGGACCCCGGGCTCGTCAGCACGTGCGCGGGCCGGATGTCCTCGAACATGAGCCCGATCCGGCCGGCCGGGAGAGCCGGATCGACGGGCAGGCAGGCCGCGCCCGCCTTCATGACCGCCAGGAACGCGACCAGCGGTTCGGCCGAGCGCTCCATCACCACCGCGACCACCGACTCCGGCCCTGCCCCCCGTGCGATCAGCAGCCGCGCCAGGCGGTTCGCCCGGACGTCCAGCTCCGCGTACGACAGCTCGACCGTGCCGTGGACCAGCGCCGTCGCGTCCGGTGTCCGCTCCGCCTGTGCAGCGAACAGGTCGGCGACCGGCATCCTCGGCACGTCCAGGACCGGACCGGTCCCGTCTTCGAGGAGCCGCCGGTGCCCGGCCGGGTCCAGCACCTCCACCTCCGCGAGCCCTGTGCCCTCCGCCCGGTCGAGGACGGCGGCCAGATTGTCCAGGCAGGTGCCCAGCAGGGCGCAGACCTGGTCGGGGTCGGCCGGCGCGACCGCGTCGACGGTCAGGAGGAACCGCTCCCCCACGTCGTCCACGGACACGGTCAGGGGGTAGTTGCTCTGCTCGCGGTATCCGAGCAGGGCGATCCCGTCGACCGCGTCGTCCTGAGCGTCGCCGGCGCCGTCCTGAGCAGCGCCGTCCTGGGCGGCGCCGGAGGTGTCCCGGGCGTCGGCGGGTACACCCGCACCGCCCGGCGTCGCGGTGAACCGGTAGTTGAAGAGCGAGGTGAACAGGGGACTGCCACCCGGAACACCGCTGGCCGACTGCGCCAGCGTGAGCGGCGCGTGCTCGTGCACCATCAGCTCGGAGAGCTGGTCCCGCATCGCCGACAGCGCCGCACCGGCCCCGGTCCGGTCGAGGCGGACGCGCACGGGCAGCGTGTTGATGAACGGACCGAGCGCCTGCCGGGCGCCGACCGTGGTGTTCATCCGGCCGAACAGGATCGTGCCGAAGACCACGTCGTCGCGGCCCGACAGGGTGCCGAGGACGCGGGCCCACGCCAAATGGAAGACCGTGGCCGCGCTGACCCCCCGCGACCTGGCCAGCCCTCGTACGCGTGCGGCGAGCGTGTCGTCCACCCAGTGCTGGGCGCGCGCGGTCGCCGTGCCGTCGCCGTGGACATCCGTCAGGCCGTAGGGGGCGGTGGTCTCGGTGACGTCCCCGAGCAGTCCGGCGAAGTACCGCTCGTGCTCCTCACGCGCCGTACCCAGCCGGGTCTGCGCCACGTACTCGCGGAACGGCACCGGTTCGGGCAGGTCGGCCGCGCGCCCCGACAGGATCGTGCGCACCTCGTCCAGGAGGGCGTCCAGGGCGGTGTGGTCCTGCACCAGGTGGTGGATGAGCACCAGGGCCAGCCATCGGCCGGTGCCCGGCTCGGGGGCGATCCGCACCCGCATCAGCGGGGCCCGGTCCAGCGCGCCCCACGCCCCCGCTTCCGCGATGAGCCGTTCCGCCGGGTCCCCGCCGGCGCCGAGGGCGACTTCGTCCACCGGCAGTTCGGCGTTGCGGACGACGACCTGCACCGGCTCGCGCAGCCCTTCCCAGACCACCGCCGTGCGGTAGGTGTCGTGCCGGTCGACGATTCGCCGGAGGGCCGCCAGGAAGGAATCGAGGAGGTTCCGCGAGTCGAAACCGACCACGGTCGGGAGGACGTACACGTCCGCGTCGTCGCGCCCGGCCATCAGGTGGTGGAAGAACAACCCCTCCTGGAGGGGGGCGAGGGGGTAGATGTCCTGGATGTTGGCCGCGCCACCCGGGACCTGCTCGACCACGCGGTCGATCTCGGCTGCGGTGAGATCGACCAGGGTGAGCATGTCCGGGGTGATCGCCGTCGCGTCCGCCGGGATCAGGTTCGGCGGCACGACGACCTGCTCCGGGCCTGCCGCCGCCGCCAGCCCGGCGGGGGTCGGCGTCACGAACAGGGCCCGTACGGATACGGAGACGCCACGCTGCCGCAGCCACTCCACCAGGGACACGGCCAGCAGCGAATGCCCGCCCAGGGCGAAGAAGTCATCGTCCACGCCGACGTGTTCAAGGCCCAGGACCTCGGCGAACGCCTGGCACAGCACCTCCTCACGGGGGTCGGCCGGCGCCCGGCCCGCGCCTGTCACATAGTCGGGCGCGGGCAGTGCCTTACGGTCCAGCTTGCCGTTCGGTGTCAGCGGCAGCGCGTCGAGGACGACGACCGCCGACGGCACCATGTACGACGGCAGCCGATCAGCGGCGAACCCCCGTGTCATGTCCTGCAACCCGTCGGTTTCGGGGTTGCGGGGGACGAGGTAGGCGATGAGCCGCTTGTCGCCCGGGGTGTCCTCCCGGACGACCACCGCCGCCCGGACCACGTCCGGATGGGCGGCGAGGACGGCTTCCACCTCGCCCGGCTCGATCCGGAACCCACGGATCTTGACCTGCTCGTCGGCCCGGCCGACGAACAGCAACTCACCCTCCTCGGACCACCGCACCACGTCACCCGTGCGATACATCCGCTCACCCGACGCCCCGAACGGGCACGCCACGAACCGCTCACCCGTCAGGCCCGCGCGTCCCAGATAGCCCCGGGCCAGCTGCGCACCCGCCAGATACAGCTCACCCACGGACCCCGGCGGCACCGGACGCAACGCACCGTCCAGCACATACGCCCGCGTGTTCGCCACCGGACGCCCGATCCGGACCACGGAATCCTCGACGTCGGCGACCGTCGCCCACACCGTCACCTCGGTCGGACCGTACAAGTTGCTCACGGCACCGCCCAGCGCAGCCATCCGCCCGGCCAGCGCACCCGGCAGCGCCTCGCCACCCGCCAGCAGCCGCAGCCCGCGCAGTACCTCCGCATGACCGCCCAGCAGTGACTGCCACAGCGCCGGCGTCGCCTGCATCACCGTCACACCCGACCGCTCGATGAGCCCGGCCAGCGCCGCCGGATCCCGCACCTCACCCTCAGCGGCGAGGACGACCCCGGCGCCCGACACCAAGGGCACATACAGCTCCAGCACATGGATGTCGAACGACACCGTCGTCACCGCCAGCAGACGATCCTCCCCGTCCATCGGGAATCGGCCGCCCATCGCCACCACGAAGTTCGCCATCGCGGCGTGCGACACCACCACACCCTTCGGCCGGCCCGTCGACCCCGACGTATAGATCACATACGCCGGATGCCCACCCATCACACCCGAAGGCAGATCACCCGAACCCAGCCCCGCCAGCGCAGCGACCGTCCCCGGATCATCCACCACCACCCGCTCCAACCCGCGCCCGGAACCAGAACCGGATTCGGAGTGGGAGTGGGAAGCGGAATCGGAATCGGAATCGGCCCAGGGGACGGTTTCCTCGATCCGGGTTCCGGTTTCGTGGTTGGTGAGGACGAGCCGGGGGTTCGCGTCGTCCAGCATGTACCGGATCCGCTCACCCGGCAGATCAGGCGCGATCGGCAGATACGCACCACCCGCCTTCAACACCGCCAGCAGAGCCACCACCAACTCCACCGACCGGTCCATCACCACCGCGACCACCGACTCCGGACCAACCCCCGACGCCACCAGCAACCGCGCCAGGCGGTTCGCCCGACCGTTCAACTCCCCGTACGACACCCCCACCCCACCCGACACCACAGCCACCGCACCCGGATCCGAAGCAACCCGAGCCTCGAACAGCCCCGGCACCACCACACCCGGCACCACCACCGCCGTGTCGTTCCACTCCGTCAGAACCCGCCCACGCTCGACCGGATCCAGCACCTCCACACCACTCACCCGCACACCTGGATCCCCGGCCATCACCCCCAACACCCGCACCAGAGCACCCGCCACCCGCTCAGCCGACCCCTGCCCGAACAGATCAGCAGCAGCGATCAGCACACCCTCCAACCCCGCAGGCGCACCCCCCGCATCAAACCGCTCACCCACCGACAGATCCAGATCGAACTTCGCCGACGCCTCACCACCCAACGGCAACGACCCCGCCACCACACCCGGCAACGAAACCCCACCACCAGCACCAGCACGGCCACCCGCGTTCTGCAACGTCAACATCACCTGGAACAACGGATGACGCGACAACGAACGCGCAGGAGCCAACTCCTCCACCAACCGCTCAAACGGCACATCCTGATGCGAGAACGCCGCCAACGACACATCCCGCACCCGCCGCAACACCTCACCCACCGACGGATCACCCGACACATCCGCCCGCAACACCAACGTATTCACAAAAAACCCGACCAGATCATCCACGGCCTGATCAGTACGCCCCGCCACCGCCACACCAATCGGCACATCATCACCCGCACCAAGCCGGGACAGGACCACGGCCAGCGCGGTCTGCACCGTCATGAAGAGGGTCACGCCGTGTTCCCGCGCCACTTCCAGCAGCCGGGCGTGTACGTCGGCGGGGATCTCGACGGGGGCGAAGCGGCCTTCGTAGGACGGCGTCGCCGGGCGGGGCCTGTCGGTCGGCAGGGCGAGTTCCGCCGGCGCTCCCTCCAGGGTGTTCCGCCAGAAGGCGATCTGCTGGGAGATCACGCTGTCGGGGTCCTCCTCGTCGCCGAGGAGTTCGCGCTGCCAGAGCGCGTAGTCCGCGTACTGCACCGGCAGCTCCGGCCAGACGGGCTCCGCGCCTTCGCGCCGCGCGGCATACGCCACCGCCACATCACGGGACAGGGGCGCCATCGACCACGCGTCACCCGCGATGTGGTGCACCACCAGCACGAGAACATGCTCGTCCGGCGCCACCGCGAACAGCGACGCCCGTACGGGAATCTCCACCGCGAGGTCGAACGCGTACCCGGTCACCCGGGTCACCGCATCGGTCACCCCGGCGGCGTCGATCTCGACAACCGGCAGGTCGAAGCCGGTTTCGGTGACCGGCAGGACCCGCTGGTACGGCTCCCCGTCCACCATCGGATAGACCGTCCGCAGCACCTCGTGCCGGCCGATCACATCACGGAACGCCGCAGCCAGCGCCTCCCGGTCCAACTCCCCCGTCAGCTCCAGGACCAGCGGGATGTTGTAGGTCGCGCTCGGGCCCTCCAGCTGGCCGAGGAACCACAGACGGCGCTGCGCGAACGACAGCGGGACCCGCTCCGGCCGCTCCCACGCGGTCAGGGCGATCCGTCCGGGCCGCGCCTGGACCAGCCAGCGCGCCAGGGCCGCCGGGGTCGGCGCGTCGAAGAGGGCGACGATCGCCATCTCCACGCGGAACGTCGCACGAATCCGGCTGACGAGGACTGTGGCCAGCAGGGAGTGGCCGCCGAGGGCGAAGAAGTCGTCGTCCACACCGACCGACGGCAGCCCGAGGACGTCCGCGAACGCCTGGCACAGCAGTTCCTCACGGGCGTCGGCCGGCGCCCGGCCCGCACCCGTCGCGTAATCCGGCGCGGGCAGCGCCTTGCGGTCCACCTTGCCGTTGGGCGTCAGCGGCAGCGCGTCCAGCTCCACGAGCGCCGACGGCAGCATGTACTCCGGCAACCGCTCGGCAGCATACGCGCGGACGGTGACACTGACGGAAGCGCCGGGCTCACCCGGCACCAGATACCCGACGAGCCGCTTGTCCCCGGGCGTGTCCTCGCGGACCAGCACCGTGGCCTGACCGACCGCCGGATGGGCCGCGAGCACGGCCTCGACCTCGCCCGGCTCCACCCGGAACCCACGGATCTTCACCTGCTCGTCCGCACGCCCCGCGAACACCAGCCGACCGTCCGCCGTCCAACGGACCAGGTCACCGGTCCGGTACATCCGTTCGCCCGCCGCCCCGAAGGGGCACGCCACGAACCGCTCACCCGTCAGCGCGGACCGGTTCGCATAACCCCGGGCGAGGCCGGCGCCCGCCACGTACAGCTCACCGGCCACACCGACCGGAACGGGAGACAGACGGCCGTCCAGGACATACACACGGGTGTTGTCCAGGGGCCTGCCGATCGGCAGCACCGCGTCCACCTCAGCGGCGTCGGTGATCTCATGCTGCGTGGCGCACAGCGTCACCTCCGTCGGACCGTACAACTGCCGCACGCGGACCCCGGCGTTCTCCGCCAACACCCTTCGCACCGACTCGGCGGGCACGACATCCCCGCCGGTCAGTACTTCACTGACGCCCGCGAAGCACCCCGGGTCCTCATCCGCCAGCACCCGCAGCAGCCCCGCCGTCACATGGACATGCGACAGGTCATGAGCAGCGACGAGACGCCGCAGTACGACCGCGTCCACCCGCTCATCCGGAGCGATCACCACCGTCCCACCCGACAGAAGCGGAACCCACAACTCGTATGAGGAGGCATCGAACGCGTGCGGCGCATGGAACAACACCCGAGGCGTCGAACCCCAGCAGCGGTCCCCCGCCAGCCGCACCACATCACGATGGGTCGCCACCACACCCTTCGGCACACCCGTCGACCCCGACGTATACATCACATACGCAGCCTGCCCCGGCGACCACTCCTGCGGCGGGGCCGACTCCGCCGGCTCCGCCCCGGCCGCCGGCTCGACCGGGACCACCGGGAGACCGGCACCGCTCAGGATCTCGTGTGCGGCCGTCGGGCCGTGCGTCACCAGCCAGCCCGCGCCCGAGTCCTTCACCACGGTCCGCATCCGTGCCACCGGCCATCCGAGGTCCAGCGGCACATACGCGGCACCGGCCTTCAGTACGGCCAGCAACGCCACCACCAGCTCGACGGACCGCTCCACCAGCACGGCGACGGTCGACTCCGCACCCGCACCGGCGGCCGCCAGACGCGCCGCCAGCCGGTCCGAGCGGGCGTCCAGCTCCGCGTACGACACCTCCGTGCCGCCGGAGACCAGGGCCACGGCCTCCGGGGTACGGTCCGCCCACGCGGCGAACGCGGCGGGCACGGTGACATCGGGCACGTCCCGGCCCGTGTCGTTCCACTCGACGTGCAGCAGGTGCCGCGCCCGCGCGTCCAGGACGTCCACTCCGTCGAGCGGCGTGTCAGGGGCCTCCGCCAGGGCGGTGACCAGATTCCTCAGGCTCGTGTGCAGAAGCGCGCAGACCTGGTCGGGGTCGGCGGGCGCCACCGCGTTGACGGTGATCGCGAAGCGGGGTCCGTCGTTGTCGATGGAGACGTGGAGCGGATAGTTGGTGTGCTCCCGGGTGAAGACCGTCCGGATGCCCTCGATCTCCTCCCCGGGCTCCGTCTCGTCCTGGTTGTGCCGGTAGTTGAAGAGCGAGGTGAACAGCGGGCTGCCGCCGGGCAGGCCGGCGGCGGCCTGGGCCAGGGCCAGCGGCGCGTGCTCGTGGACCATCAGCTCGGCCATCTGGTGGCGCATGCCGGTCAGGGCCTCGGACACGCTCCGCCCGGCCAGTCCCACCCGTACCGGCAGGGTGTTGATGAACAGGCCCGGCGCGCGGTCGGAGCCGGCACCGGCGTTCATCCGGCCGAAGAGCAGGGTGCCGAACACCACGTCGTCACGGCCGGAAATGGCGCCGAGGACGCGGGCCCACGCCAGATGGAACAGGGTCGCCGGGCTCACCCCGAGCGTCCGGGACACCGTACGCATCCGCTCGGTCAGCGTGTCGTCCACCCACAGCCGGGCGTGCGCGGCCGCTTCGCCGTCGCCGTGCACGTCCATGAGGCCGTAGGGGGCGGTGGTCTCGGTGATGTCCCCGAGGAGTCCGGCGAAGTAGCGCTCGTGTTCCTCCCGCGACGCCCCGAGCCGTGCCTGGGCGACGAAGTCGCGGAACGGGACCGGCGGCGCCAGCCGGTCGGCCGCACCGGTCAGGAATGCCCGCAGGTCCTCCAGCAGCACCTCCATCGTGGTGTGGTCCTGGATGAGGTGGTGGATGCGGAGCAGCATCAGCCACCCGCCGTCCGAGCCCTCGGCGATGTGCGCCCGCAGCAGCGGCGCGCGGTCCAGCTCGATCCAGCCGCCCACCGCGGTGCGGAGCTGCTCCACCGCTTCGGGGCCGGAGGCGTCGAGCGGGACCTCCTCGACGTGGAGTTCGGTGTGCCGCCACACGACCTGGACCGGTTCGCGCAGCCCTTCCGACAGGATCGCGGTCCGGTAGATGTCGTGCCGGTCCATCACCCAGCGCAGCGCGGCGACGAAGTGGTCCAGCCGCTCCCGCGAGTCGAAGTCGAGCACGGTCGGGGTCACGTAGACGTCGGTGCCGTCGCGGTCGGCGACGAGGTGGTGGAAGTAGATGCCTTCCTGGAGGGGGGCGAGGGGGTAGATGTCCTGGATGTTGGCCGCGCCGCCCGGGACCTGCTCGACCACGCGGGCGATCTCGACCTCGGTCAGGTCGACCAGGGTCAGCATGTCCGGCGTGATCGCCGTCGCGTCCTCCGGGATCAGGTTCGGCGGGACCTCGATCCCGCCCGTGCCCGCCGCCGCGGCCAGTCCGGCGGGGGTCGGCGTCGTGAACAGCGCCCGTACGGATACCGGCACGCCGCGCTGTCGCAGCCACTCCACCAGCGACACCGCGAGCAGTGAATGCCCGCCCAGCGCGAAGAAGTCGTCGTCCACACTGACCGATGACAGCCCCAGCACCTCGGCGAACGCCTGGCAGAGCAGTTCTTCGCGGGCGTCCGCCGGTGCCCGGCCCGCGCCACCGGTATAGGCCGGGGCGGGCAGTGCCTTGCGGTCCAGCTTGCCGTTGACCGTCAGAGGCAGGGTCTCCAGGAGCACCACCGCCGACGGCACCATGTACGACGGCAGCCGGTCCGAGGCGAACCCGCGCACGACCTCCGCCAGCCCATCGGCGACCACACCGTCACGGGGTATCGCGTAACCGACCAGGCGCAGGTCGCCCGGGGTGTCCTCGCGGACGACCACGGCCGCCCGGGCCACGTCCGGGTGGGCGGTGAGTGCGGCTTCGACCTCGCCGGGTTCGATGCGGAAGCCGCGGATCTTGACCTGGTCATCCGCACGGCCCCCGAACACGAGCCGGCCATCCGCCGACCACCGGGCCCGGTCACCCGTCCGGTACATCCGCTCACCGGGCCGGAACGGAGAGGCCACGAACCGCTCACCCGTCAGGCCCGCGCGTCCCAGATAGCCCCGGGCCAGCTGCGCACCCGACACATACAACTCACCCGTCACACCCACCGGAACCGGACGCAACCACTCGTCCAGCACCACCACCGAAAGCCCCGCAAGACCCCGGCCAATCACACTCCCACCCGAAACACCCGGCCCGGGGGACACATCCACATGCGTCACATGCACGGTCGTCTCCGTGATCCCGTACATGTTCACCAACCGCGGCCCACCACCCCCCAGCCGCTCCCCCCAACCCGCCAGACGATGAGACTCCAGCGCCTCACCACCGAACACCACCACCCGCACACCACCCAGACCAGCACCCACACCCACACCAGCACCGGCCCCCACCAGCTGATGGAACGCCGACGGCGTCTGCGACAACACCGTCACACCCTCACGCACCACCAACCCCGCGAACTCACCCGGCGACCGCGACACCTCGAACGGCACCACCACCACCCGCCCGCCATGCAGCAACGCCCCCCACAACTCCCACACCGAGAAATCGAACGCGAGCGAATGGAACCAACTCCACACATCACCCGCGCCGAACCCCACAACCCCCCGAGCCGCCGCGAACAACGCCACCACATTCCGATGCGGCACCACCACACCCTTCGGACGACCCGTCGACCCCGACGTGAAAATCACATACGCGGGGTGGTCCGGGCGCACGGCCCGGCGCCGTGCCGTGCCGCTCGCGTCATCTGCCTCGGAACCGACGGTCCCGGAACCGGAACCGGAACCGGAACCGTCGACCCCGGAACCGTCGGCCAGGACGACCGGCACCGCCACCGGGAGGGCGTGCCTGCTCGCCACGGACGTGACGACACACACCGCCCCCGCCTCCACCAGTACGGATTCGATCCGCTCGGCGGGGTTCTCCGGGTCCAGCGGCAGATACGCACCGCCGGCCTTCAGCACGGCCAGCACCGCCACGATCAGCTCGGCGGAGCGCCCCATCAGCACGCCGACGACGTCCTCCGGGCCCACCCCCCGGTCGGTCAGGTGCCGTGCCAGTCGCTCGGCGCGCGCGTCCAGCTCCGCGTAGGAGACCTGGACCTCGCCGTCCGTCACGGCGATCGCGTCCGGCGTCCGGGCCGCCTGCGCCTCGAACAGCTCCGGCAGCGTCGTCTCCGCCACCGGGACCGCCGGGTCCTGCCATCCTTCGACGAGGAGGGACCGTTCGGCCGCGTCCAGCATGTCCACCGCGCCGAGACGCAGCTCAGGGCGGTGTGCCAGCTGGTCCAGCACGCGGACGAGCCGGGCGGCGATCCGGTCCGCCGTGTCCGGGTCGAACAGATCGGCGGCCGCGATGAGCGTGCCGCGCATCCCGGCCGGGTTCCCCGCCGGATCGAAGGTCTCCGTGAAACCGAGGTCGAGGTCGAACTTCGCGGGCACGGTGCCCGTCGGCAGGACGGAGATCTCCAGGCCGGGCAGTTCCGCCAGGCCCCCGCCGCCGGCGCGCGCGGTGTTCTCCAGTGTCAGCATCACCTGGAAGAGCGGGTGCCGCGCCAGCGAACGGGCCGGTGTCAACTCCTCCACCAGCCGCTCGAACGGCACGTCCTGGTGGGCCAGGGCGGCGAGCAGGCTCTCCCGCGCCCGCCCCAGGGTCTCCGCGAACGTGGGGTTCCCGGACAGGTCGGTGCGCAGGACCAGGGTGTTGACGAAGAATCCGGCCAGCTCGTCCAGGGCCTGGTCGGTGCGTCCCGCGACCGCGGTCCCGATCGGAACGTCGGTGCCCGCGCCCAGCCTGCTCAGCACGGTCGCCAGCGCGGCCTGGAGCACCATGAACACCGTCACGCCCTCGGCGCGCGCCACCTCCAGCAGCCGCCGGTGCAGCTCGGCCGGGATCCCGACCTCGGAGAGGTGGCCCCGGTAGGACAGCTCCGCCGGACGCGGCCTGTCGTACGGCAGCTCCAGCTCCTCGGGCGCGCCGGTGAGCGCGGTCCGCCAGTGGTCCACCTGGCGTGAGATGAGGCTGCCGGGGTCCTCCTCGTGGCCGAGGAGTTCGCGCTGCCAGAGCGCGTAGTCGGCGTACTGCACCGGCAGCGGTGCCCACAGGGGCTCCTCGCCCCCGCGGCGCGCCGCGTACGCCACCGCCACATCACGGGACAGCGGCTCCATCGACCACGCGTCACCGGCGATGTGGTGCACGACCAGCACGAGGACATGCTCGTCCGGTGCGACGGCGAACAGCGACGCCCGTATCGGTATCCCCGTCATCAGATCGAAGGCGTACGCCGCCGCGTCCGCGACCGCGCCGGCCAGGCCGTCGGGCGAGACCTCCACGACGTCCAGCGCGAACGGTGTCTCCCCGACGGGCAGGACCCGCTGGTAGGGCACGCCGTCGGCCAGCGCGAAGACGGTGCGCAGCACCTCGTGCCGCTCGATCACGTCGCGCAGGGCCGCCGCGAACGCCTCCCGGTCCAGCTCTCCCGTGAGCCGCAGCGCCAGCGGGATGTTGTAGGTCGCGCTCGGGCCCTCCAGCTGCCCCAGGAACCACAGGCGCTGCTGGGCGAAGGAGAGCGGGGGGCGTGCGGGGCGTTCGCGTTCCACCAGCGCGAGGCGGGCGGGGCCGCCTGCCGCGGCGAGCCGGGCCGCGAGCCTGCCGGGCGTCGGCGCCTCGAACACCGTGCGGATCGGCAGTTCGGCGTCGAGGGTGACGCGTACCCGGCTCACCAGCCGGGTCACCAGCAGGGAGTGGCCGCCCAGGGCGAAGAAGTCGTCGTCCACGCCGACCGACGGCAGCCCGAGGACGTCCGCGAACGCCTGGCAGAGCAGTTCCTCACGGGCGTCGGCGGGCATGCGTCCGGCGCCACCGGTGGTGTAGGTCGGCGCGGGCAGCGCCTTGCGGTCCACCTTGCCGTTCACGGTCAGCGGCAGCACGTCGAGTTCCACGAACGCGGACGGGAGCATGTACTCCGGCAGTCGGTCGGCGGCGTACGCGCGGACGGTTCCGACGATCGAAGCGCCCTGCTCCCCCTGCTCTCCGTGTTCGCCGGGGACGAGGTAGGCGATGAGCCGCTTGTCGCCAGGGATGTCCTCGCGGACGACCACGGCCGCCTGCCCGACCACCGGGTGGGCCGCGAGTACGGCTTCCACCTCGCCCGGCTCCACCCGGAAGCCGCGTATCTTGACCTGCTCGTCCGCACGACCGACGAAAACCAGCCGGCCGTCCGCAGACCACCGCACCTGATCCCCGGTCCGGTACATCCGCTCACCGGGCCGGAACGGAGAGGCCACGAACCGCTCACCCGTCAGCGCCGACCGCCCCACATACCCCCGGGCGACTCCGGCCCCGGCGACGTACAGCTCACCGGCCACACCCACGGGCACCACGTTCAGCCCGTCGTCCAGGACATAGACGGAGGTGTTGTCCAGCGGCCGCCCGATCGGCAGCACCGCGTCCACCTCAGCCGCGTCGGTGATCTCGTGCTGCGTGGCGCACAGCGTCACCTCCGTCGGACCGTACAACTGCCGCACGACCACACCGGCGTTCTCCGCCAACACCCGCCGCACCGACTCCGCCGGAACCACATCCCCGCCGGTCAGTACTTCACTGACACCGGTGAAGCACCCCGGGTCCTGGTCGACCAGCGCCCGCAGCAGCCCCGCCGTCACATGGACGTGCGACAGCCCGTGCTCCGCGACCAGCCGCCGCAGTGCCACCGCGTCCAGCCGCTCATCCGGCGCGATCACGACGGTGCCGCCCGACAGAAGCGGAACCCACAGCTCGTACGAGGACGCATCGAAGGCGTGCGGCGCATGGAACAGGACACGGGAGGCCGAACCCCAGCAGCGGTCCCGCGCCAGGCCGACGACATCGCGATGGGTCGCCACCACACCCTTCGGCACACCCGTCGACCCCGACGTATACATCACATACGCGGCAGCGCCCGCAGGCACCGGACCCGGCAGCCCGACGGCCGTGTCCGATGTGGCGTGGACCGATACCGCGGAGACGCCGAGTTCGAGGCCTGCCGTCGCCTCGTGCACCAGCACCAGGCAGGCGTTCGCGTCCTCCACCACCGCGCGCAGCCGGGGCGCGGGCCAGCCCGCGTCCAGCGGCACGAACACCCCGCCGGCCTTCGAGACGGCCAGGAAGGCGACGACGAGGTCGACGGACCGTTCCATCGCCACCGCGACGGTCGACTCCGCGCCCACACCGGCAGCCACCAGCACCCGTGCGAGAGCGTCCGAACGCGCGCCCAGCTCCGCGTACGACACCTCAGTGTCGCCGTGGACCAGGGCGATCGCGTCCGGTCCCGCGGTCACGCGGGCCGCGAACGCCTCGGGCAGTGATACGTCCGAGAACGGCACCGCGGTGTCGTTCCACCCGTCCACGAGCGCGGACAGACCGGTCCCGTCGAGTACGTCCACCGTACGCAGCGGAGTGGCCGGTTCCTGTGCCAGGGCGGAGGTGAGGGCGTCGAGGCAGGTCACGAGCAGCGCGCCCACCTGCGCCGGGTCGGCGGGCGCCACCGCGTCCACGGTGATGGCGAAGCCGGACTCGTCGGCGTCGACCGCCACGGCGAGGGGGTAGTTGGTGAGGTCGCGGGCGGAGACGATCCTCATCCCGTCGAGTTCGGTCCCTGTCTCCCGTGGCCCGGCCGGGCTGTAGCGGTAGTTGAAGATGGAGCTGAACAGAGGGCTGCCGCCGGAGAGTCCGCTGGCGCCCTGGGCGAGTGCCAGCGGGGCGTGTTCGTGGGCCAGCAGGTCCGCGAGCTGGTGCCGCAGGCCGCCGAGGGCCTCTCCGACACCCCGCTGGTCGACCCGTACGCGTACGGGCAGGGTGTTGATGAACAGGCCGGGCACGCGGTCCGCGCCTTCGCCGGCGTTCATCCGGCCGAACAGGACGGTGCCGAACACCACGTCGTCCCGGCCGGAGACGGCGCCGAGGACGCGGGCCCACGCCAGGTGGAAGACGGTGGCCGGGCTCGCTCCGAGGGAACGTGCCACCTCGTGGACTCGGCCGGCGAGGGCGTTGTCGACCCGCAGGTGGGCCTGTTCCGATCCTGTGCCGTCGCCGTGGACGTCGGCCAGCCCGTAGGGGGCGGTGGTCTCGGTGACGTCCCCGAGGAGTCCGGCGAAGTGGCGCTCGTGTTCCTCCTGCGGTGTGCCGAGCCGGGCCTGGGCGACGAATTCGCGGAACGGGACCGGCGTCGGGAGCCGGTCCGCCCGGCCGCCCAGGTATGCCCGCAGGTCGTCGAGGAGCACATCCAGGGTGGTGTGGTCCTGGAGCAGGTGGTGGATGCGGAGGAGGCCCAGCCACCGTTCGCCGCCCGGGTCGGCGGCGACGCGTACGTCCATCAGCGGCACCCGGTCCAGGTCCATCCAGCCGCCGGCCATGGCCAGGAGCTGTTCGACGGGGTCGGTGCCGTCCGGACGGAGGGTGACCTCCTCGACCGGTATGTCCGCGTGGCGTACGACGACCTGCACCGGTTCGCGGAGGCCTGCCGAGGCGACCGCCGTGCGGTAGATGTCGTGGCGGTCCACCACCCACTGCATCGCCGTGAGGAAGGCGTCGAGGCGCTGGCGCGATCCGAACTCGATGACGGTGGGCGTCACGTAGACGTCGGTGCCGTCGCGGTCCGCCATCAGGTGGTGGAAGTGGATGCCTTCCTGGAGGGGGGCGAGGGGGTAGATGTCCTGGATATTGGCCGCGCCGCCGGGGACCTGTTCGACCACGCGGTCGATCTCGGCTGCGGTCAGGTCGACCAGGGGGAGCATGTCGGGGGTGATCTCGACAGCGCCTTCGGGGATCAGGTTCGGCGGAACGGTGACCTGCTCCGGGCCTGCCGCCGCCGCCAGCCCCGCAGGGGTCGGCGTCGTGAACAGGGCCCGCACCGACACCGACACACCACGCCGCCGCAGCCGCTCCACCAGCGACACCACCAGCAGCGAATGACCGCCCAGCGCGAAGAAGTCATCGTCCACACCGGCCCGTTCCAGGCCCAGGACCTCGGCGAAGACCTCGCAGATGACCTCCTCCCGGGCCCCCGCCGGCGCCCGGCCGGCACCACTGGCATACGTCGGCGCGGGCAGCGCCTTACGGTCCAGCTTGCCGTTCGCGGTCAGCGGCAGGGTGTCCAGCACCACCACCGCCGACGGCACCATGTACGACGGCAGCCGGTCCGCGACAAA